>PKRI01000021.1 GCA_017577485.1 Bacillota bacterium
CTCCATGGCGGTGAAGCGGGCCTCCAGGTCGCCGGCGGCCGCGTGGTCCAGGTCCGTGACGAAGGTCTGGACCAGGTCCCGGCGCAGGTCGCTGGTCAGCATGCCCCAGGCCGAGAAATGCCCCGGCGCCCGGGGGACCACCACCCTCCGGATGCCCAGTTCCCGGGCCAGGGCGGGACCGTGCAGCGGCCCGCCGCCCCCCATCACCACCAGGGAGAAGTCCCGGGGATCATACCCGCGCTGGACCGACACCAGCGTCAGGGCATTCATCATCACCGCATCGGCCACCCGCAGCACGCCCAGGGCGGCCGCGTCCACGTCGATGCCGTAATGGGCCGCCAGGGGCTGGTAGGCCCGCCGCGCCGCCTCCAGGTCCAGGCGCATGCGGCCGCCCAGGAAGGCCTCCGGGTCCAGGCGGCCGGTGATCAGGTTGGCGTCGGTGACGGTAGGCCGGGTGCCGCCGCGGCCGTAGGCGGCGGGACCGGGATCGGCGCCGGCGCTTTCGGGTCCCACGTGGAGCCGGCCGGTGTCGTCCAGCCAGGCGATGGAGCCGCCGCCGGCGCCGATCTCCACGATGTCCACCACCGGCACCTTGACCGGGTAGCCCGCGTACCGGGGCGTCCACTCCAGGCGGTAATCGGTGGTCACCGCCACCTCCCCGCCCTTGATCAGCGAGGACTTGGCGGTGGTGCCGCCGATGTCCAGGGTGATCACGTCACCGAGGTCCAGTTCGGCGGCCAGGGCGGCGGCGCCCACCACGCCGCCCACGGGCCCCGACTCCACCAGGTGGATGGGCGTCTCGCGGGCGGCGGCGAAGGTGATGGTCCCGCCGCCGGACTGCATGATGTGAAGGGCGCCGCCGATGCCGGCGGCCCGCAGGTCTGCCTCCAGGCGCTCCAGGTAGCCCGAGGCGATGGGACCCACGTAGGCGTTGAGCACCGTGGTGCTGGTGCGCTCATACTCCCGCCACTCGCGGGTGATCTCATGGGATAGGGTGACAAATGCGCCGGGCAGCAGCCGCCGGAGCAGGTCCCCTGCCCGCCGCTCGTGCTCCGGGTTGGCGTACGCGTGCAGGAAGCACACCGCGACGGCCTGGACGCCCGCGCGCCGGAACGCCTCGGCCGCGGCCGCCACGTCGTCCTCGCGCAGCGGCTCCACCACCGAGCCGTCGGGCGCCAGGCGCTCCCGGACCTCCAACCGCAGGCGCCGCGGCACGAAAGGCCGGGGCTTCTGGTAACGCAGGTTGTAGATGTCGGGCCGGTTTCCCCGGCCGATCTCCAGGACGTCGCGCATGCCGCGGGTGGTCAGCAGGCCCACCGGCACGCCCTTGCGCTCGGTGATGGCGTTGATGACCACCGTGGTGCCGTGGACGAAGCGAGCCACCTCGGCGGGGTCGAAACCCGCCTGCCGGATCGCGGCCAGCACGCCCTCCTGCAGCCGTCCGGGTGTGGTGGAGGTCTTGGCCAGCCCCAGTGCTCCCGTTGCGTCGTCGACGTAGACCAGATCTGTGAACGTTCCGCCGATGTCTACTGCAACTCGAAGGGCCATGCTGAGGAGGTTGGCGGCGCCGCCGCCCATCCCTGCCGGCAGCGCGTCCGCCGGGGTTGCTAGGTGTCGCTGGGACTGGCCGGGGTGGTCCCGGGCCCCGCTGGTGCGCCGCCGGCCGTCGCGCCGTTCCCCGCCGGGTTCCCTCCGCCGGGTCCCGCGGCAGCCGCCGGCTCCGCCGCTGCGGTGGTGCCGGCGCCCTCCTGCCGCCGGCGGGTCAGGCCCAGCAGGTAGGCGGCATGGGCCATGGGCGTGGCGTACTGGCGCATGAAGGCCCGCGGCGCGCGCCGCAGGGCGCTGGGCGCCCACCGCTGCTGGCGCATGTTGGCCTCCAGGAACCAGGCCTTGCCCCGGCGGTCCAGGGCCAGGTCCAGGCCCAGGTCCGCCACCGCCGGGTGCCTGCGCGCCAGCCCCTGGGCCACGGCCAGCGCCAGCCGACGCAGCCGCCGCCGCAGGAGCGCCGCCGGCACCCTGGGAATGCTCCGCCTCAGCACGCGGCCCAGGTCACCCCGCCGGCCCTCCCGGGCCATATTGCTGACGGGCATGTGCCGGGCCGCCAACCGCGGCCACATGCCGGTCACCTGCCACCGGCCGTCGGCACCCCGCTGCACCCACACGCGGATGTCGTACCGCCGTCCCCGGTACCGGGCCAGGTTGATCCCCTGCTGGACCAGGTACCCCCGGCCGCTGCGATGCCGCAGCCACCGCACCAGCCCGCCGCGGCCCAGGATCTGCCGCTCGCCGGTCCAGCTCACGACGCGGTAGAAGCCTTGCAGCGCGTCGATCCGGTGGACGTCGCGGCCGGCGCTGCCCAGGGCCGGCTTGACATATACGGAGCGGAACCGCCGCAGCAGCGCCAGGGCATCCGCCGGCCGGCGCAGCGGCCGCGTGACCGGCAGCGCCCGGGCGATGACCCGCCGGAGCTTGCGGTGGACCACCAGCTTGTGGCGGCTCATGGGCGGGTTGAACATGCGCACGCCCGGCAGCCGCGCCAGGCGGCGGACGACCCGCCGGCTGAAGGCGCTGGACGCGATGATCCGGCGGTGGATGACCCTGGGCAGCGGGACCCGGACGCGGCGGTAGCGCCGCCGCCGGTAGACGTAACCCTGCACCGTGCGGTCGCGCCAGCGGATGCCCCGGGGCGAGAAGAACACTACCTGCAGCCCCCACCGGCGCGCCGCCCGCTGGTAGGCCGGCAGGCGCTCGTGGGTCAGGCCGCGCATGGCCCGGCGCAGGTCCCGCTCACCCAACAGGATCCCGACGGTGGGCAATCCGGTTCCCCCTCGGCCACCGGTGACGGGGCCTACTCCCGCGGTGGCGGTGTTGCCCACAGGTTATGTCAAACCGGCAGGGGTGCGTGCGGGGTGGGCCCGGCTTGCTGGGCGGGCGCGGCGCCGGCGGGATCGCAGGCGCCCACCCGGGCGCGCGGCGTGCAGGGTCCGGCCGGCGGCAGGCAAAACAACCCTGGGAACGCGTCAGCGCACGGCCGCTGGAGCAGGGGAGCATCCTTCAAGACTTCAGGAGGTGAGGCAGGTGGCGCTGGACCGCCGGGCCCTGGCGCGGGCCGCCCTGATCGCCGCCCTCTACACCGTCATCACCGTGGCGCTGGCCCCCATCAGTTACGGGCCGGTGCAGATCCGCCTGTCCGAAGCCCTGACCCTGCTCCCCTATTACTGGGGCACTCCCGCCGCCCTGGGGCTGTGGCTGGGCTGCACCATCGCCAACGCCTACGGCGGCTTCGGCCTGCTGGACATCATCGGCGGCTGCCTGATCACCCTGGCGGCGGGCCTGCTGACCGCCCGCATGCCCAACCTGTGGTTGGGCGCCCTGTGGCCCATCGTCCTCAACGCCCTGGGCGTGGCGGCCATCCTCCACTACGCCGCCGGCTTCCCCTACGGCCCGTCGGTCCTGTACGTGGGGCTGGGCCAGACAGCCGCGGTGCTGGTGGTGGGAATGCCGCTGATGCGGTGGCTGGAGGCCCGGGGCATCCTGAGCCGCTGAGGCGGCCGGTGCGGCCGGCCGGCGGGAACCGGTATCCGGGAACCCCAACCCGCGCGACTTCCTCTAAAATTCAAGGGGACTAAGGACGCTGGAGGCCTGCGATGCAACCCATCGATCCTGCAGCCCTCAAGGAACGGCTCGAGCAGATGGCAGGCGAGCCGCTGTACCTGCACCTCGAAACCACCATGGGGGCTTACACCAAGAACACCTACGGCGCCTTCGCCCGCAACGTGCAGGTCCGGTACCTGCGTGCGGGCGTGGGCGGGTCCGGACCCTACCGGGTGGGCCTGCGGCTCCCCGACGGCTGGGTGGTGGCGGAAGGTCTCACCCACTGGGAAGTGGACGACCGGGGCCGCCTGCTCATGGCCGGCCACGACGATGAGGGCCGCCTGACCGTAGCCCTGGAACTGAGCCGGGACCCCTTCCCCATGTCCTTCACCGAGGAGGACCAGGCATGACGGGCAGCGCCGATCCCCTGGCCGGCGAGCGCCACCTGCTGGTGGTGCTGGCCCATCCCGACGACGAAGCCTTCGGCTGCACCGGCACCATGACCATCCTGCGCCGGCGCGGCGTGCCGGTGACCTACGTCTGCGCCACCCTGGGCCAGATGGGGCGCCTCATGGGCCGGCCGCCCATGGCCACCCGCGAGACCCTGCCCCTCATCCGCCGCCGGGAACTGGCGGAGGCCATGCGCATCGTCGGCGTCGACGACGTCCGCCTGCTGGGGCTGTGGGACAAGACCGTGGAGTTCGAGGACCCCGACGCCCTGGCGGACCGGATCGCCGCCGTCATGACCGAGGTGCGGCCCTCGACGGTGATCACCTTCCATCCCGAGCACAGCGGTCACCCGGACCACCACGCCGTGGGCCGCGCCGCCCTGCTGGCCCTGGACCGGGCCGGTCTCGACCCCCGGCCGCGGGTGTGGATGCCCGCCATCCGTTCCGATGAGGTGAAACTGGACCTGCCCATCCAGGTCATCGACATCGCCGAGGTGGCCCACGTCAAGCGCGCCGCCTTCGCCGCCCACCGGTCGCAGACCACCGGCTGGGACGAGCGCCTGGCCGCCAGCGAAACCATGCGCCGCCGCTTCGAGTGGATGTTCCGGGAGGAGCGGTTCTGGGTCTGGGCGTGAAGCCCGGCCCGTCGCCCTGCACTGCTTTTCGGGAAGGGAAGGTGGGCGTGCCGGACGAGGTGCTGATCGTCGACCGCGTGGTCAAGCGGTACGGCGGCAAGACAGCGGTCGACCACGTGTCCTTCGAGGTGCGGCCCGGCGAGATCCTGGGCTTTCTCGGCCCCAACGGGGCCGGCAAGACCACCACGCTGCGCATGATCATGGGGATCACCGCCCCGGACGAGGGACGGATTCTCTTCCGGCTGCCCGAAGGGGGGACCGGCGCGGTGCCGCGCGGTGCCTCCGCGGCGGGCGGCAGCGGCCGGATTCCCGCCCACCTGGTGGGCTACCTGCCCGAAGAGCGGGGGCTGTACCGCGACGCCCGGGTCATCGACGTGCTGCTGTTCCTGGCCTCCCTGAAGGGGCTCAGGGGCAGGGCCGCCCGCGCCCGGGCCATGGAGTGGCTGGAGCGGTTCGGCCTGGGTCCCCAGGCCCGGGCCCGGGTCAACCAGCTGTCCAAGGGCATGGCCCAGAAGGTCCAGTTCATCGCCGCCGTCCTCCACCAGCCGCGGCTGCTGGTGCTGGACGAACCCTTCTCCGGCCTGGACCCGGTCAACCAGGAACTCTTCATGGAAGAGATCCGCCGCCTGGCGGCCCAGGGGTGCGCCGTGCTGCTGTCCAGCCACCAGATGAACCTGGTGGAGGCCATGTGTGAGCGGATCTTCCTCATTCACCAGGGCCGTCGGGTGGTGTACGGCCCCCTGGCCGAGATCAAGGCCGCCTACGGCGTCCACCGGGTGCGCCTGCTGGTGCGGGACCCCGCCTGGCGCGTCCCGGCGTCGGGCCTGGTGGAATCGGCCGAGTACGACGGCCCCCGGGCGACGGTGCTGCTCAAGCCCGGCGTGGAGCCGGCGGCATTCCTGGCTTCGCTGCCCGCCGATGCCCCCATCGAAGAAATGGCAGTGGCCAGGATTTCCCTGCACGAGATCTTCGTGCGCATCGCCCGGGGGGAGGCGGCGGCATGAAGGGGTGGCCCGGGACGTCGGAAGTGATCCGCTGGGAAGTCATGCGCAATCTACGGAACCGCAGCTTCCTGGTGGGCATGCTGCTGACCCCGCTGGTGGCGCTGTTGATGGCCGGCGTCCCGGCCCTGCTGGGATACCTGGATCGGCCCACCCCACAGACGTACGCCGTCGTGGACCGGATCGACGGGTACGCCGTGCTGGAGGACCTGGTTACGGACGGGCAGGTCCGGCTGGTACCGGCCGGCGATGCCGGCGCCGCCCAGGCCCGGGTCGATACCGGGGAGGTGGACGGCTACCTGGTCCTCGACGACGAGTTCTTGGAGACGGGCGTCCTCCATCTCTACGTCTCTGACCGGGACCGCCCGGTGCCGGGCGGGCTGCAGGAGGCCCTGACCCGGCTGCTCCAGGGCCGGCGCCTGGGCGCGGTGGGCCTCGACCTGGACGACGCAGAACGGCTGCTGGCGCCGGCGGCGGTGGTCCGCACCGTGCTGGGCCAGGAGCCCGGCGACGACCCGGCGCCGGACTGGCACCGCCTGCCCACCGCTATCGGCGCCGTGGTCCTGTTGATGCTGCTGATCATGACGTCGGGAACCATGCTGCTCCAGAGCGCCCTGCAGGAAAAGCGAGACCGGATGAGCGAGGTGGTCCTCTCGTCTATCAACGCCCGGCAGTTGATGGCCGGCAAGATCATCGGCCACTTCCTGTTGGGGGTCCTGCAGGCGGTCATCTGGCTGGCGGTGGCCCTGCCGCTGGCCGGGCTGGTCTTCAAGGTGCAGATCACCCGGTGGATCGCCCTGGAGTCGGTCCCCGTCATCGCCCTGTTCTTCCTGCTGGGCTACCTGCTCTACGCCGCCCTGTTCGTGGCGGCCGGCGCCACCATGGAAGACATCCAGAACTCCAGCAGTCTGCAGGGCATGGTGTTCCTGCTGCCGTTCCTGCCGTTCCTGGTCCTGGGCCCGGTCATGATCAACCCCACCGGCTCCATCGCCAGGACCGCCACGCTGTTCCCCCTGACCAGCCCGGTCATCGCCGTCCTGCGCGTGGGCATGGGCGACGTGCCGGCATGGGAGATCGCGGCGGCCGCCGTCCTCCTGCTGCTGGCGGCGGCGTTGGTGACGTACGCGGCGGCCCGGGTCTTCCGGGTGGGCATGCTGATGTACGGCAAGACGGCCACACCGGCCGAGATCTGGCGCTGGATCCGCACTCCGTGAGCACCGCTTGGGCCCTGGCACGCCGCCGGGCCGGTGGCGTGGGCCGCTACGCCCTTGACACGGTTCCCGGCGGCCCGTAAATTAATGGCAAGAGGCGCGCCGCAACGGCGCGGCCGCCTGCTGGCGAGGATGCCCTACGGGCCGGTGCCCGTCGGGCTTTTTTGTTTCTGCTCGTCCTGATGCCCGCGGCTCACCGGCCACCTCCTACCACCGACCCGTGCCGCGGCGGTCCGGTGGCAGGACCCGACGACAACGGCGCAGTGGGTTTGCGAACGGGAGGCTGAGCGATGAGCGCTGATTCGCTGGCAGCGGCCATCAACACGGTGTGGACCATGGTGGCGGCGTTCCTGGTCTTCATCATGCAGGCCGGGTTCGCCATGGTGGAGGCCGGCTTCACCCGGGCCAAGAACGCCGGCAACATCGTCCTCAAGAACCTGATGGACTTCTCCGTGGCCTCCATCGCCTACTGGGCGGTGGGCTTCGCGGTGATGTTCGGCGCCAGCGCCGCCGGGGTGCTGGGCACCAGCGGCTTCTTCCTGGGCGGCGGCCTGGACCATGTGGATCCGGGGGTTCCCTTGCTGGCCTTCGTCATGTTCCAGACGGTGTTCGCCGGGACGGCGGCCACCATCGTGTCGGGCGCCATGGCCGAGCGGACCCGCTTCACCGCTTACCTGGCCTTCTCAGCCATCCTCAGCGCCCTGATCTACCCCATCGTGGGCCATTGGGTCTGGGGCGGCGGCTGGCTGGGATCCCTGGGCATGCTGGACTTCGCCGGCTCCACGGTGGTGCACTCGGTGGGCGCCTGGGCGGCGCTGGTAGGCATCGCCCTGGTGGGTCCCCGGGCGGGGCGCTTCGGGCCCAACGGCCAGGTGCGGCCCATCCCCGGCCACAACCTGATCCTGGCGGCGTTGGGCGTGTTCATCCTCTGGTTCGGCTGGTTCGGCTTCAACGCCGGCTCCACGCTGGCGGGCACCGACGCCAATATCGGCCGGATCGCCCTGACCACCAACCTGGCGGCGGCGTCCGGCGCGGCGACGGCGCTGTTCCTGTCGCGGCTGGTGAACGGGCACCCCGGCGTCGCCGAGGCCCTGAACGGCGCCCTGGCGGGTCTGGTGGCCATCACGGCGGGCTGCGCCTTCGTCAGCCCGGCGGCGGCGGTGTTGATCGGCGCCGGGGGCGGCCTGCTCCTGCTGCCCGGCAGCCGGCTGCTGGAGCGGCTGCACCTGGACGACGCGGTGGGCGCGGTGCCGGTCCACGGCATCGCGGGTGCCTGGGGCACGCTGGCCGTGGGCCTCTTCCACGAGGAACTGGGGCTGTTCACCGGGGGCGGTGCCGGCCTGCTGGCGGTGCAGGCCCTGGGCGTGGCGGCGGTGTTCCTGTTTGTCGGGGTCACCTCGTGGCTGGCGTTCCTGGTCTGCCGGGCGCTGCTGGGCCTGCGGGTGTCGCCTGACGAGGAGGCCCGCGGCCTGGACCTGGGAGAGCACGGGGTCAGCGCCTATCCCGAGTTCGCCGTCAACAACCACGAGCCGGCTTCGGTGCCGTCGCCGGCCTCGGTGGAGGCGGCCGGTTCATAAGGTCGGATCGGAAGGGCGGGTTTGCAGGAACGCTTCCCTGCACATCCCCGCACAGGCAAGGGTTCGCCGCCGGGGGCGGTGCCCGGCGCCCATGGCCGGGGAGTCACTGCCCGCGCCCGGGGCTACTGACCTGGGGCCATCCAAACGCCCCGGCCCGGCGGCGAACCCGCCCCCTCCCTCCGGAGGCTCACGACTCCCGCCCTTTGAAGGTCAGCAGCGCCAGCACGAAGGCCACCAGGGCCACCGCGGCCACCACCGCCAGGTCGAACCCGAAACTGTGGATGACCAGGGCCTCCCCCATGGGCGTCCCCGCGTACATGACGCCGCGCAGCGCGTCCACCCCGTACGTCAGCGGGTTCACCCGCATCAGGGCCTCCATCCAGGCCGGTACGCCCCGCAGCGGGAAAAAGGCGCCCGACAGCATCCACATGGGCATGATGAGGAAGTTCATGATCATCTGGAACGCTTCCATGCTGGGCATGCGGGAGGCCAGCGCCAGGCCCATGCTGGTCAGGGCGAAGGCCATCAGCAGCATGACCACCCACAGCCGGAGCAGGTCCGCGATCCCCAGGTCGAGGCCCACCAGCGGCGTCAGGACCAGCAGCAGCGTCGACTGCAGCAGCGCCACGGTGGACCCGCCCAGGGCCTTGCCCAGCACGATGGCCGGCCGCGACACCGGCGCCACCAGCACCACCTTGAGAAAGCCGAACTCCCGGTCCCAGATGATCGAGACCGACGAGAACAGCGCGGTGAACAGGACGGTCATGCCCAGGATCCCCGGGAACATGAACTGCACGTAGGAGAAGCCCTCGGGCAGCACGGCGGCGCGGAAGGTGGCGCCGAAGCCCGTTCCCATGACGCCCAGGTAGATGAGGGGCTGGCCCAGGGCACCCGCCAGGCGTGACCGCTCGCTGACGAAGCGGATCAGGTCCCGCAGCCAGATGACGTAAGCGGCCCGGGCCTCATGCAGCAGGTCGAGGGACTCGCGCCGTTCCATCACCGCCGAACCCTCCCGTGGAAGCGGGCCGACATGCGCATGCGGTCGACGGCCGACGCCTCCTCGTCGCGGATGGCCCGCCCGGTCAGCTTGAGGAACACGTCGTCCAGGGTGGGCTGGCGCACCGTCACCGCCTCCACCAGGCCCGGGAAGGCCGCCACCGCCCGCGGCACGAACTCGGCGCCCGCGTCCCGCTCCACCACCACCTGCCGGGGACCGGTCACCCGGACGTTGTCCTCGCCGAACCGCCGGCGGAGCCCCTCGGCCAGGGCCTGGGGGTCCGGGGTGACGATGGTGATGACGTCCCCGCCCACGCGGCTCTTCAGGGCTGCGGGGGTGTCCAGGGCCACGATGCGGCCGTGGTCGATGATGGCGATGCGGTCGCAGTGCTCGGCCTCGTCCAGGTAGTGGGTGGTCATGAAGACGGTGACGCCCTCCCGCTGCCGCAGGTCGCGGACGTACTCCCAGATGCGGCTGCGGGTCTGGGGGTCGAGCCCGACCGTGGGCTCATCCAGGAACAGGACCCGGGGACTGTGCAGCAGGCCGCGGGCGATCTCCAGGCGGCGCCGCATGCCGCCGGAGAAGGTGCGGACTTTCGCGCCGCGCCGGTCGGCCAGTTCCACCATCTCCAGCAGTTCGTCCATGCGCCGCCGGGCCACGTCGCCGGGCACGCCGTAGAGCATGGCGTGGAAGCGCAGGTTCTGCTCGGCCGTGAGGCGGTCGTCCAGGCTGGGATCCTGGAACACCATGCCGATGGCGCGGCGCACCTGGTTGGGCTGGCGCACCACGTCGAACCCGGCCAGCCGCGCCGTCCCCGCCGTGGGCAGCAGCAGCGTGGCCAGGATCTTGATGGTCGTGGACTTGCCCGCCCCGTTGGGACCCAGGAACCCGAAGATCTCGCCTTCGCGGACCTCGAAGCTCACGCCGCGGACGGCCTCCACCTCGCCGAACCGCTTGACCAAACCGTCCACTTCGATGATGGGCATGGGGTCACCCCGCTGGTATTCCGGGTTGCCGGCCTCGTCGGACCGTCTTCGTCGCGCCAACGATACGGCGACGATCTTGGGCGTGTCAACGCAGGCGGCAGGCCCGCCGCTTCACCCGTCCGCGGCGCGCCGGGAGTCCCGCCCTGAGTCCAATATTGGGACTATTTCCGGGCCCGCGGGCCGTTTCCGGAAAAGTAGGGCGAAGAATGGCGCTGAGTGTTTACAGAAAGTACGAAACCGCGGCCGGGTTTACAGAACTAAGGCCAGGTTTGGCACGACTTAGCCCCGGCGACCCCGAACGGCCTCCACCAGGTCCAAAACCCGACTTACCCTGCCTTTCTCTCCCCGGCCCCCGGGCCGGGAACCCTCACCGCCGAACCCGCGTCCCAACAGCCGGGCGCGGATCAACAGAGCGGCAGGTGAAGACGCATGGGCACCGGCAAGAGGCGCTGGCTCTTCATCCTTCTCATCGCGGCCATCGCGGCCCTGGCCGCGTTCTTCCTGACCGGCCGAGAGGGTCCTCCCTCCCGCCCCGCCGACATTGAAGGCCGCATCGCCGCGGTGGAAGAACAGGGCCGCGTCCTGCTGGTCCACACCGCCCGGAGTCCCGAGCCGGACTTCCGCGTGCGCATCACCACCCGCACGAAGGTCTTCCAGCGGCAGGACGGCGGCATCGTCCGGGCCGAGACCTGGTCCCCGGCGGCCGGTCAACAGGTGCGGATCTGGGTGGACGGGCCCGTCCTGGACTCCTTCCCGGCCCAGGCCGCGGCCGGGACCATCCTGGTGCTGGATTAGGACCCGCACGCCCGCCCCGCCGGGCGCAAAGGCGACGGCCCGCACAGCAAGCCGCCGCCCTCGCGCCCGTACCGGCTGCCCGTCAGTCCTCCGTCGAGGGCGTCCCTTCATGGCCCGCGGCGGGGACGGTGCCCGCAGGCCGCTCCGAACCCCGGCGCAAGAACAGGGCCAGCACCAGGGCCAGCAGGCTGGCGATGAAACCCACCAGGAACATGTGTTCAAAGGCCGGCTCCATGGTGGTCTTGAGCACCTGCCGAACCGCCGTGTCCAGCTGCCCGTACAGGTCGGCAGGCAGGACCGCGGCCAACTGGTCCAGCCACGAGGTGTCCAGGGAGGAACCCGCACTTGCCGCGGAGGAGGCCTCCATCTGCTCCCGCAAGTTCATCAGCGGGCCGGCCATGTCCGGATGCTGGCTCAGGTAGGACTGCATGACGCCGCCCAGGGCGCCGCCCAGGGCGGCCGGCAGGTCCCGGCTGGCGGACGCCATGAACACCGCCATGATCGACGGCCCCAGGGTGGTGCCGATGGACCGGTGCAGGCTCAGGACCGACACGGCCGATCCCGTCCGGGCCGGGTCCACCTGATCCAGCACCAGGTGGTTCAGCGGCGCCCCCAGCACGATGCCCAGGCCGAAACCTGCCACCAGCAGCGCGATGATCAGCGTCACCAGGCTGTCGACCCACGTCACCAGCAGCAGGGCGCCGGCGGCGAAGGCCACCAGAGCCAGGGCGATGGTCGACCGGGCACCGCGGCGGTCCACCAGCATGCCGCCCAGCGGTGCTCCCACCGCCGACGCCAGGGCCAGCGGGGTCACCACGTAACCCGAGGCTCCCTTGCCTAGGCCCAGCACCAGCTCGGCGAAGGCCGGCACAAAGACCACGCTCATCAGCAGGATGCCGCTGAAGAAGCTCACCCCGTAAGCCAGCACCAGCTGCCGGTTGCGGAAGAAGGCCGGCTCGATCGCTTAGGGCAGCCGAAACACACCCTCGCCCAGGATCACCACGCGGCCGCCGGCCTTGATGCGGCCGCCGGGCAGGACGTCCACGTAAAGCAGGCTGGGCCGCCCCATCTCGACGCCCTGCTCGTAGGCGAAGGCTCCCTGGGGCAGCCGTCCTCGCCGCTGGAGCCACAGCACCACCGGCGCCACGGCGGAGCCGGTGGCGGGGTCTTCCACCACCCCGGCGGAAGGGGCGAACATGCGGGCCCGCCCGATGACGGGCCGGGCGGACCCGTCCCCCTCCCGCGACGCGAACACCACGGTCCCCACGAAGCCCGACTCCCGGCTCAGCCGGTCCAGGCCGGGCAGGTCCGGCTGAAGGGCCGCCAGGGCGTCCACGGCCTCGGCCCCCACCACCATGTGGGTAACCCCCGCCTCGATCACCTCGGCATCCCGCACCGGAACGCCCAGCAAAGCCGAGACCCGTTCCGCCGGCACCGTGGTCACCAGGCGGGGCTGCGGCGCCTCCATCACCACCAGGTCGCCGTCCAGGTCCAGAGCGGTGAGACCGCTGGCGCTCTCCTGCACCAGCCGGGACCCGGACAGGCGGCCCGCGGCCACCAGGGCCGCCGCCGTCCCCAGGGTGGGGTGGCCGGCGAAGGGCAGTTCCCGGACGGGGGTGAAGATCCGCACCCGGTAGTCCGCACCGGGACGGGTGGGCGGCAGCACGAAGGTGGTCTCCGACTGGTTGGTCTCGCGGGCCAGGGCCTGCATTTCCTCGTCGGAGAGCCCCTCGGCGTCGAAGACGACGCACAGCCCGTTGCCCCCGAAAGGCCGGTCGGTGAAGACGTCCACCCAGAGGAAGGGATAGCTGCGCACGGTCACCGCCCCACCCGCTGCAGCGCCGTGTAGATGGCGTCGGCCCCGAACTGCACCGCTTCTACCGGGATCCGCTCGTCGGCGGCGTGGACCGTGCTGAGGAAGGCCAGGTCCGGCGGCAGCGTCATGGGCGTGAAGCCGTATGTCTGGATGCCGATCTCCGCGAAGTGCCGGGCGTCGGTGGCGGCGGGCAGCACCATGGGCACCGGGATGCCCTCGGGATCCGCCTCCCGCAGCACCTGCGCCAGGGTGTCGAACAGGCCCATGTCGGCGGGACCCGGCCCGGGCTCGTGGCGCTCCACCTCCACCTCAAAGGTGTCGCCCAGCAGCGCCCGCATCTCGGCGATCAGGTCGCCGGGCGTAAAGCCGGGCAGCAGCCGCCCGTCGCAGGACAGGGTTACCTCGGCGGGGATGACGTTGATCTTGTCGCCGCCGCTGACCATGGTGGGGCTCACGGTGTTGTGCAGCGCCCCCTTGAAGAAGGGGCCCCAGTGGGCCAGCGCCGCTGCGGCGGTGTCGGAGTGCTCGGGATCCATCAGGTCCCGGAGGAGCCGGCCCAGGTCCTCGTCCACGTGGGCGGCCATGGTCTCCAGCATCTGCCGGACCGGCGGCAGCACGTGCAGGGGCAGCCGCCGGGCGTCCAGGGTCGACAGCGCCGCGCCCAGCCTGGCCATGGCGCCCCCCCGCACCCCGAAGGCGGCGTGGCCGGCGGGACCCCGGAAGGTCAGCCGCATCCAGCAGATGGCCTTCTCGCCCACCTGGATGGGGTAGAACCGGCGTCCCCCCAGGTGCAGGGTGAAGCCGCCGAACTCTCCCAGGGCGTAACGGACCCCTTGGAACAGGTGGGCGTGTTCCTTCACCAGGTAGGCGGCGCCCCAGTCCCCGCCCCCCTCTTCATCGCTGACCAGCGCCAGGATCACGTCGGCCGGCGGGCGGCGTCCCTCCCGGGCCTCGGCCGCCAGTCGCAGGAAGGCGGCCAGCATCATGGCCACTCCGCCCTTCATGTCCAGGGCGCCGCGGCCCCAGATGAAGCCGTCGGCCTCCTCGCCGGCGAAGGGGTCCCGGGACCACTGCTGCCCGGTGACGGGCACCACGTCCACGTGCCCGTAAACCAGGATCGGCGGCGCCTCGCCCCTCCCCTCCAGGCGGGCCACCAGGTTGGGGCGCCCAGGGTCCCTGGCCAGGATCAGGCTGTCGACGCCCGCGGCCGCCAGCAGGTCCCGGGCGAAGGCGATGCACTCGGCCTCGTTGCCGGGCGGGTTGACGGTGTTGAAGCGGATCAGCCGCTGGAGCAGTTCGGCGGGCCGGTGGTACAGGGTCGGGTCCGCAGCAGGAGCGGGGGACATGGCTTCACCTTCCCAGGGGTGTGAGACTGCGATGGTGACCGTGCGGCAGGCCACGGCGGCCGCGCCGCCGCCGGTCCGCCGCGGTCGTGCGCGCGGGTCGGGCGCGCAGGTCGGGCGCGCAGGTCGGGCGCGCGGGTCCGGCGCGGGCGCCCTCCCCTGGCCGGCACATTCGCCGCCGGCCGGACCAACCCTCCGGGAACCGCCGTCGAGCCGAAGCCCGCCGCGCCTCAACCCTCGAGGAAGCGCAGGGTTTCAGCCAGGGCCCGCACGTGGCCCTCATCCGCCCACAGGATGAAGTAGCAGTAGGTATCCTCGCCGATGCGCCGCGGCGCGGGGTACGGCAGGACCAGGGCGGCCTGGCGGTTCATCTCCACCGGCTGGTCGGAGCCCGGCAGAATGAGCCGCCCCTCCTGCCCGGCAGCCGTGAACGTTTCAATGAGGAAGTCCCGTCCATAAGGGTTGAGCCGGTGGCCGGCCTCTTCCTCGGCCACCTCGCCGGCCGTGCGGCCGCAGGCGCTGACCGCGCCCACCTGGACGAAGCCGTCCGGACCGGCCAGCCGTTCGTCGTAGGCGGGGTCGCGTTCCCAGCCCGCCGGGTGGCGGAAACTCACGCCGTACGCGGTACTGGTGTAGACGGTCCAGCCCGCCGCAGCGCCGCCGGCGCCCGAATCCGGACCAGGGGCCGGTTCGGGTTCCTGCGCCTGCGGGGGGCTCGCCGCGCACGCCACCATCGCAAAGGTGACCAGGGCCACCAGGCCGGCTGCCATCCATCCGCCCCTGCCGGTGGGACCGGCAACGCCGGACCTCATCCCCGCGCTCCCTTCGGAAGAAACCGCCTTCAGGTTCCTTCAGGTTCCGAGCCTAGCCCCGCAGCCTCGCGGCCAGCTCCTGCCGCAGTGAGGAGGACAGCCAGGGGCAGTCCACCAGTTCCGCCAGTTCGGCGCGCCCCGTGCGGCCGTGGATGACGTCGTTGGCGGCCAGGACGGTCCAGCGCGGGCAGGGGCGGTCCACCAGGCGGAGAACCTGGCCCGCTTCCACCCACCCCTCCTGCAGGACCCTCAGGTACCAGCCGCCGCGGCCGCTGGCCGACACCAGCCGGACCATGTCGCGGACGCCGGTGTGCAGGGCCAGTTTCCAGCACGGGACGCGGGGCTGGCTGACCTGCACCCGGGCGCCGCCGATCTCGTAGACGTCGCCCAGGCAGACGTCGGCCTCCCACTGGCCGGCCACGGTGAAGTTCTCGCCGAAGGAGCCGGGCCCAAGGCTCGCCAGCCCGTGAGCCTCCGCCCAGTAACGGTAGCCCGCCTCGGCGTACACCAGCACCGCCTTGTCGGGACCGCCGTGGTTCTCCAGATCGGCCTGGGCGTCGCCGTCCAGGTTGGCCGGCCCCAGCCAGACCGGTCCTTCCACCGGCGCCTTGGCGATGGCCGACCGCCAGATGCGGCCCATGCCGTCGTCGGGGTACAGGCGGGGCCTTCCCACCTGGATGCTCAGCACGCGGGCCTGGTGGCCACGGTCTGTCCCGGGCTCCGGCGCGGCGTCGCCGGCTGGTTCCCGACGGCCGTTCCCTGCAGTGTCGGTCCGGTCCATCATCGCACCCGAGTTTACCAAACCCTGCGTTCGTTATCAGGTCCCCGGAATCAGCCCCGGGAGGTCCCGATCGGAACCGCACCCCGCCCACCATTCGCGCTACCCCGCTGCCCCGGCGCTCCGCCCGGCAGGCGGCAGGGTGCCGGCCTCGGCCCAACCCCAGAGGGGTAGGGTGAGGCTCAGCCACCGTATGAGGTCACCCTCCAGGTACAAGCGGAGGCGCAGGCAGTCGCCGGTCCTGTACCCCCAGTGGGAGGGCAGGCGCAGGTGTTCCGCCGGCGCCTCTCGCAGCACCTCTTCCCACGCCAGGTAGTCCCGCCCGTTGACCAGGGCGCGCTCAGGGCCCGCGGGCCGATGCCGCTCCAAAGGGGACGTCACCCCAAAGGATGCCGGGGTACGCCCGAGAATGCCTGTGGGTGGGGTAAACTTCGATGAGCCGGGCGCCGAGGCTGGAGCAAGCCGGGATGACGCCCGCAGGCGCCCGGCCGGGCCCTGGGAAGCAGGAGGAGATGCGCGGTGTCGGCTGATCAGCGGCTGTCCCAAGGGTTTACGGACGAACCGGCGGCGCGCTTCCGCGCCTTTTGGGAGGGCCGGGTGGGCGGGCCGCTGGTGGCCCTGTGGCGGCACTTCCCGGGTGACGACCTGGCCGGCCCCGAGGTCCTGGCCCGGGCCCACGCCCGCTGGTACCGGCGCTTCCCCTTCGATTTCCTGAAGGTGACCCCGGCGGCGGGATCGCTGGCCCAGCCCTGGGGGCTCACGGTGGACCCCGGCGAGGTCAACGAACTGGGCGTCTACCAGCGGCGGCACCCCGCCGTCCACGAGGCCTCGGCGTGGCGCGGGCTGGACTCGCCGGACCCCACCGCCGGCTTCCTGGGCGACCAGCTGCAGGTGCTGCGCCTGCTGCGGCAGGACCTGGGTCCCGGCGTGCCGCTGGTGGCCACCCTGTTCAGCCCGCTGTCGGCGGCGGCGGCCCTGTCGGGCAATGCGGTCTACCGGCACCTGGTGGAGGACCCCGGCAGCGTCCACCGCGGCCTGGAGGCCATCACGGAAACGCTGGCCGCCTACGCGCGGGCGGTCTTCGACGCCGGCGCCGACGCCGTCTTCTTCTCCACCCTGTCGGCCACGTCGCGGTTGATCTCGCGGAGCGACTTTCTCGCCTTCGGCCGGCCCTATGACCTGAAGGTCCTGGAAGCCGCCGGCCAGGGCCCGTTGATCCTCCACATCCACGGCGAGGACTGTTACCTGGATGACCTGCTGGACTACCCGGTCGACGCCTTCAACTGGCATGACCGGCGGGTGGGACCGTCCCTGACCGAGATGCGCCTCCGCACCGACCGGGTGCTGGTGGGCGGCATCAACGACCACGGGGTCATCGCCACCGGAACCCCGGACGACGTGCGGGCGGAGGTCGAAGACGCCCTGCGGCAGGTCCCCGACGGGCGGCTGATCGTGGCACCGGGCTGCGTGATCCCGGTGGACAGCCCCGATGCCAACCTGGACGCGGCCCTGCACGCGGTTCGGCCCCGGCATTAGGCGCCTGGGACGCCTTACTCCCGCCCGCCGGGCCGCCTGCGGGTTTGAAAAGGCATCTGAGGTTCCTAATTTCGGCCCGACACCCGCTCCGCGGGCCCCGGCAGCGCCTGTTAAGGAACTGAGAATGCCTCTTGCTGCGCGAACCCCCGGTTCCGCGAGAATTAGGGCACTGGGGACGCCCTACATCACAGGGGCAGGGGCTCGACCCGCGGCCGGCCGTTACAGCGGCGCGGTGCCGGGAAACTGCGGTGGCCGCTTCTCCCGCAGGGACCGGAGCCCTTCTTCCGCCTCGCTCCCGGTGAAGCCCAGAAACTCCAGGGCCGTGGAGGCGTCGAAGATGGGCCCGGCCATCCGCAGCCAGTTGTTGAGGGCGTACTTGGTCCAGCGGATGGCGGTGGGAGCGCCGCGCATCAGGCGGCGGGCGATGCCCAGGGCAGTGTCGTAGGCTTTGCCGTCGTCCACGGCCAGCGACACCAGCCCGATGCGGGCGGCCTCCTCGCCGGACACGGGCTCATTGAGCAGCAGGTAATACTTGGCCCGGGCCATGCCGATCAGGAGCGGCCAGACGATGGCAGCGTGGTCGCCGGCGGCCACGCCCAGGCGGGTGTGGCCGTCCACCAGGCGGGCGCTGCGGCCCGCCACCGAGATGTCGGCCAGCAGGGCCACCGCCAGGCCCGCGCCCACCGCCGGCCCTTCGATGGCCGACACCACCGGCTTGGAGCAGTTGATCACGTTGTAGACCAGGTCGCGGGCCTCTTTCCAGACCCGGATGCGAGTGGCCTCGTCGCGCATGATGGCCTCGACCAGGTCGAAGTCCCCGCCGGCCGAGAAGGCGCTGCCCTCGCCGCGGACCAGCACCACCGAGATGTCGTGGTCGCCGTCGATGTCGCGCCAGATGCGGGTGAGTTCCGTGTGGGTCTCGGCGTCCACCGAGTTGAGGCGGCCGGGGTTGCTCAGGACGATCTCCAGCAGCCCCGGTTCCGGCTCGCTCAGCACCAGCCTGCGGTACGCCTTGCGCCAGTCGGTCGCCACGGGCATCACCCCGGGCAACCGTCCTTCGCCGCGCCGTCCCGGCACACCTCTGCCGCACCGTCCCGGCTCGTCTCCGCCGCCAGGCCAGGCACCGCCGCAGCTGCGCGGGAGGCGGGGTGTGTGCCGGCACCACCTCCAGGGCACGGGGACCCGGTTGAACACAGCCTTTCACCTGGCATGTAATGGAATCGGGAAACCGCACCCAGGGGGTGGCTGGCTTGCGAGGATCCATGCGGAAGCGGCTGGCAACGGCGGCGGCTCTCGGCCTGCTTCTGATCGTGGCCGGCGTCTACCTTTATCAGGGGCGCGAAGTCGTACTTCCCGGAGGCCTCCGGGCGAGGCCGTGGTACCGGTGGCCGTCGGTGCGGATGGTCTTCGAAGCCCAGTCGCTGCCAGGTTCAGCGTCGCAACACCCGGTGGTCTACGAACTGTACTGGCAGGAGCCCGGCAGGTGGTTTGTCCAGGTCATCGACAGCGAGGACCCAGACGATATCGGCACCTGGCGGATGTACGACGGTGCGCGGGCATGGCCGGGTGGCCAGCGCGTGCGCCGCCTCGTTCCCGGTCCCATCACGCAGCCGACCCGCGCCAACGCCGTGGCGACGCTCGTCCTGGAAGGTAAGGCCCGCCAGCGGGGCACCGAAACGGTCCTGGGCGTCGAAACCCAGGTGGTCGACATCGTATGGGCCGAGCATGACGTGGAGCGCCACTGGATCGACCCGCTGACCGGCGTGGTCATGGTGTGGGAGCAGTGGTACCGGGGCGAGCGGGCCGGTTACATGAGGGTCCTGGAGATCGAGTGGAATCCGGACGTGCCCGAAAACCTGTTCGACCCGCCGGAACGACGGGGTTGACCCCCATGGGAAGGTGGTGCCGTGGCCCCCAGGCGGCGCGGGCGGCCGACATCGTGCTGGCCCACTGGCTCGGCGCCCTGCTCCATTTGGGCCCCGCTTCACCGTCATCTGGACGTTGACGGCGGTTGGACGTTGACCGCGATGGTCCAGGCCCTGCTGGCTCATCCCCGCCTGCCCGGTGTCGCCCTGGCTTCCGGCCCGCCGCCCCTCCACTTCCAGGCCGTCGTCCGCTGGTCGTGGGCGGTGTGCCCCTCGCTTTACCGGTTCCCCGCCGACGCCCGGGCCTGGGACCGCTGAGCCCCGGCCCCGGGGTCCCCCACCCCGGGGGAGGTTTGGCGCGCTCCTCAGGCGCCGCCCCCGGTAGCACCCCCGACAAACCGGTCCATCCTGAACAGGCTCAGGTCGAAGGGCGGGGTGCGGTCCATGACCAGGTCGGCCATGATCTCGCCCACCACGCTGCAGAACTTGTAACCGTGCCCCGAGAAGCCCGCCGCCACCGCCACCTGCGGGTACCGCGGGTGCCGGTCCAGGATGAAGTGCTCGTCCGGCGTGTTGGTGAACATGCAGGTCTTCATGCTCAGGGTCGGCCCGTCGGCGTCGGGGAAGTAGCGCCGGATCGCCTCCCGCAGCACCGCCTCGTCCTCGGGATGGATGTCGCGGTCCACCGCGTCGGGGTCGGTGACCTCGCCCCGGTGGTGGTACTTGCCCAGCTTGAAGCCGGGGATGCCGTACTCCGGGAACCCGTAGAACCGTCCCTCCGGCGCCTCCATATTGAAGACGGGGAAGATGCCCGGCCGGAAGAACTCGGGACGCAGCGGCCGCGACCAGATCAGCACCTGCCGCTCGGGTACCGCCACGTCCCGCAGTTCCGGCAGCAGCCGGCCCGCCCAGGCGCCGGCCGCCACCACCAGGCGGTCGGCCGTGAAGGACTCCCGCTCGGTGTGCACCCGCACGCCCCCGCCCTCGGGCTCCCAACCCGTCACGGCGCAGCGCGCCCGCACGTCGGCGCCCATGCCCATGGCCAGGCTCACGTGGGCCACGATGGCCCGCTCCGACATGACGAAACCGCCCTCGGGCTGGTACAGGGCCAGCATGCCGGGGGCCAGGCGGTAGCCGGGGAACCGCTCCTGCAGCGCGGCGGCGTCCAGCACCTCGTGCTCCAGGTGGTGCTCCCGGGCCGAGCGCAGGGCGCCGGCGAAGGTGGCGCTGTCTTCGGGACCGGCGTCGATGCTGCCCGTGATGACCAGAATGCGCTCCCCCGACTCATGCTCCAGGCGCCGCCACAGCGCATACGCCCGCCGTAGCAGCGGCACGTAGGACGGGTGCTCCCAGTAGGCCAGGCGGATGATGCGGTTGACGCCGTGGGACGATCCCTGGTCGTGGGGGATGTCGAAGCGCTCCAGGCCCAGCACCCGCAGGCCCCGGGAAGCCAGGTGGTACAGGGCGGCGCTGCCCATGCCGCCCAGGCCCAGGACGATGGCGTCGTAACGGGTCACGGCTAGCCCTCCGTTCCGGTTGTCCGGGCAATACGATACCCGATCCCGCTGCTCCCAGGCGGGACTTCAGGGCCCTCCTACACGCCCTTCTGCCGGGGCAGAGAGGCCAGGAACGGCCAGGGCCCCAGGCTTTCATCCGGTGGGCGCTCCCCAAGCCCGAAGAGGTTGAAATGGACCAGGAAGTACCCCACCGCGTCCATGGTGAGGTAGAAGCCGATGATGCCGATGATCCAGAGGACCGCCTCGTGGCCCGCCCGCTCCAGCCTTTGCTGGAGGCCGGCGAACCTCCGCTCCAACCGCCGGCCCACCACCTGGTGCAGGAACAGCAGCAGGAACGGGGGCAGCACAAAGATCACCGTGTAACCCACCAGGACGGGCAGCCAGAGACGGATGGGCCACTGCTGGTACGTCAGGACGCCGACGGCGGCAAACAGCGGAAAGGCACTGGTCATCTCGACCAGGGTGATGACCACGCCCAGGGCGAACAGCGCGGCAAAACCCGCCACACCGGTGATGCGATCCTGCCTGGGACCTGCCCCCTTCTTCGGGTCAGCCACGAAGCTGTAGACCAGCATCGCAGCACCAAGGAGCAACTGCACGGCGTAGGCCGCGGGGCTGTACAGCGCGTCCTCGAAGCGCCGGACAAATGCCTCGAGCCCTAGCATCAGCAGCACCGCGACGGTGAAATAGGTGACGAACACCCCCGCCATGTAGGTGGTTACGGCGGCGGCCGGCCGGGAGCGCTTCAACAGGTAGAGGGTGGCGAGGAGCGCCGAAGGGTTGATGCTGTCCAGAAGAGCCAGCCCGCCGATGGCCAGCAGCGTCTCCATCGGGGCGCATCTCTCCCATTCAATGGAATCCAGGCGCTCCTACGGCGCGCCGGCTAGCAGTTCCTTCCTCCACCCGCACTCACAATGATCTTGGAGGCGGTGTCGCCAGGCCTCCAGCCGGTGGGAGGACGGGCTTGCAGCTCGCCAGTCGAAAATCATGCTTACTGGCCGTCGTCTGGCCCGTTGGCGACGGATCACGCCCGATTCTCGGCCCTACTTACGTAAACTTGCCCTGCCCCGGCGGGTTATCGTCAACCAAGAGGGCTGACATCAGACTTCTCGTCCTTGTGAACAGGTGACTTGGCTCATGTAAGCCTGATATTCGCCTCGTGCCCTGGACGTGCACCCGGACCTGCGCCGGGGACGGGTCTGGACCCGGCCCCGAACCCGGGCCCCAGAGTCGGGTCAAACCTGACTTCGGGTCATGATCCGGCCGGTCTTGTGCCGTTCCCCCGTCTTCACGGGAGGGAGTCCGGGCCGCCCGCCGCGGTCCCGGGGCGCAGCCCCTCACCGCCGTCCAGGGGTCCCACCACCCGCTGGACGGCGGCCAGGAGCCGCCCGCTGCCGATCAGGGCGGCGGCCGCCTCGATGTCGGGAGTGAGGACGCGGTCCTCGTCCAGGTAGGGCACCGCCCGCCGGATCTCGTCGTAGGCGGCACGGGTGCCCGGCGCCAGCCTGGCTGCCGCGTCCTGCAGGTCCACGGCCTGGGCGGCGCAGACGGCCTCGACGGCCAGCACCCGGGTCACGTTCCACACCACGTCGCGGAGTTTCCGCGCGGCGTGGTTGCCCATGCTGACGTGGTCCTCCTGGCCCGCCGAGGTGGGGATGGAATCCACGCTGGCCGGGTGGGCCAGGACCTTGTTTTCCGATACCAGGGCGGCCGCCGTATACTGGGCGATCATGTACCCCTCATGCAGGCCGGGCCGGGAGGTCAGGAAGGCGGGCAGGCCGCTCAGGGCCGGGTTGACCAGGCGCTCGGTCCGGCGCTCCGAGATGGCGGCCACCTGGGCCAGGGCGATGGCGGCCACGTCCAGCGCGAGGGCGACGGGCTGGCCGTGAAAGTTGCCGCCGCTTAGGACCTCACCGTCTTCGGCGAAGACCAGGGGGTTATCGGTGACGGCGTTGATCTCTCGCTCCAGCACCTGCCACAGGTAAACCAGGCCGTCGCGGCCGGCGCCGTGGACCTGGGGCACGCAGCGCAGGGCGTAGGCGTCCTGGACCCGCAGTTCGCCCTGGCGGGTCACCTGGCGGCTGCCTGCCAGCAGCCGCCGCAGGTTGGCGGCGGTGGCCTGCTGGCCGGGGTGGGGCCGCAGGCGGTGGATCCGCGGGTCGTAGGCGTCGACGATGCCCCGCAGCGCCTCGCAGGTCAGGGCCGCCACGACGTCGGCCGACTGCAGCAGCACCAGGCCGTCCCAGGCGGCGAAACAGCCCAGCGCCGTCATGGCCTGGGTGCCGTTGATCAGCGCCAGGCCCTCCTTGGGACCCAGGGCCACCGGCCTCAGGCCGGCCGCGGCCAGGGCCTCGCGGCCCGGCAGCCGGCGCCCCCGGTACCACGCCTCACCCTCGCCGATCAGCACCAGGGCCAGGTGGGCCAGCGGCGCCAGGTCGCCGCTGGCGCCCACGGACCCCTTTTCGGGCACCACCGGGACCACGTCGCGCTCCAGCATGGCCAGCAGCAGGTCCAGGGTCTCGCGACGGATGCCCGAGAAGCCGTGGGCCAGGGACGCCGCCCGGAGCAGCATCATGGCCCGCACTTCCTCGCCCGCGTAAGGCTTGCCCACGCCGGCGGCGGTGGACCGCAGCAGGTTCACCTGCAGTTCCGACAGGTGCTCCCGCGAGATGCGCCGCGCCGCCAGGTGCCCGAAGCCGGTGCTGACCCCGTAGACCACCCGGCCCTCATCCACCATCCGGGACACCAGGCGCCCGGAGGCCTCCACCGCCGCCGCAGCCTCCGGCGCCAGCGTCACCCGGACGGCGCCTTCCCGCGCCTCCGGACCCGTTCCCGGGGTCCGGGCCACCGCCACCACGTCCGCCACCCGCAGCGGCGCCCGGCCCAACTCCAGGCGGATCGTTCCCGTTCCCGGGTCCACGGCCTCACCTCCCGCTCCTAACATCACCGGCCTCCGCCGCATCATCACCGCCCGCCTGCAGCGGCCCCAACTGCCCGCACCGTCCCTCCCGATAACAGGATCGGCGGCCGGCGCGCGGCCGCGTAAGACCGGCCCCGTCCTCGCCGGCGGGACCTCCACCCACCCGGTCCCCGGGGACAGGGTAAGCTAATGCTCGGGGGGCTTGGCAATCATGACCGACGCATCATCGCCGCAGCCCAGGACGCTGCGGCCCATCGCCGACGTAGCCGCCGACCTCGGTGTACCCGCCGAAGCGCTGCACCCCTACGGCCGGTACGCGGCCAAGATCGACCCCTGGACCCATGCCCTGCCGCCGGCGGGCGGGGACGGGCGCCGGCCCGCCAGGGTCATCCTGGTCACGTCCATCAATCCTACGCCCGCCGGAGAGGGTAAGACCGTCACGTCCATCTCCCTGGCCATGGCCCTGCGCCGGCTGGGCCGCAGAGCCGTAGTGGCCCTGCGGGAGCCTTCCATGGGGCCGGTGTTCGGCCTGAAGGGCGGCGCCACCGGCGGCGGGGCAGCCACCGTCGAGCCGGCCGTCGACATCAACCTGCACTTCACCGGCGACCTCCATGCCGTCACCGCCGCCAACAACCTGCTGGCGTCCCTCATCGACAACCACCTGTTCCGGGGCCGCGAGCCGGCCCTGGACGTGCGCCGCATCACCTTCCACCGGGTGCTGGACGTCAACGACCGGGCGCTGCGCAGCGTGGTGGTGGGCCTGGACGGCGCGGTGCCCCGGCAGGAGCGGTTCGACATCACCGCCGCGTCCGAGGTCATGGCCATCCTGGGCCTGTCCCGGGACCCCGCCGACCTGCGCCGCCGCCTGGGCCGCATCGTGGTGGGCTCCGGCCGGGACCGCCGGCCCGTGACCGCCGGCGACCTGGGCGCCGACGGCGCCATGGCCGCCCTGCTGCGCACGGCGCTGATGCCCAACCTGGTGCAGACCTCCGAAGGCGGTCCGGCCCTGGTCCACACCGGTCCCTTCGCCAACATCGCCCACGGGACCACGTCGCTGGCATCGCTGGCGCTGGCCCGGTCGCTGGCCGAGTTCGTGGTGGTGGAGGCGGGCTTCGGCGCCGACCTGGGCGCCGAGAAGTTCGTCAACCTGGTGGGCGCCCACGGGGGGCCGCAGCCCGACGCCGCCGTGGTGGTGGTGACCGTCCGCGCCCTCAAGCACCACGGCGGGGCCGAAGGCGACCTGGCCCGCCCGGACCCCGATGCCGTCCGCCGCGGGCTGGCCAACCTGGAGCGCCACGTGGGCATCGTGCGCCGCCTGGGCCTGCGGCCCGTGCTGGCCGTCAACCGCTTCCCCAGCGACAGCCCGGCAGAGATCGACGCGGTGCTGGACGCGGCGGCGGCCTGGTCGGTGCCGGCCGCCTGCTCCACGGGCTACGCCGACGGCGGAGCCGGTGCCGTGGGCCTGGCGGAACTGGTCATCGAGGCCGCCGATACTCCCGCGGTTCACCAACCGGCGCCGCAGGTCTACCGGCCAGAGGATCCCATCGCCAACAAGATCCTGGCGGTGGCCACCGAGATCTACGGCGCCGGCGGCGTCGAGTTCACGCCCGCCGCCCGGCGCAGCATCGCGTGGGCCGAGGATCAGGGCTTCGGCAGCCTGCCCATCTGCGTGGCCAAGACGCAGTACTCCCTGAGCGACGACCCCGGCCTGCGGGGCGCGCCCAGGGGGTTCACGATGACGGTGCGGGACGTGGAGGTCCGGGCCGGCGCCGGCTTCCTGGTGGTGCTGATGGGCGACATCATGACCATGCCCGGCCTGCCTGCCGAGCCCAACGCCCTGCGCATCGACGTGGACGAGCAGGGCCGGGTCCGGGGCGTGGTGTGAGGGCCCTGCCGCCCACCCCGCGCGGCCGCCTACCCCGCCGGGCCGCCTAGCCGGCCCGGCCGCCCAGGTAGGCCTCCTGCATCCGGGGATCGGCCAGCAGGTCGGCGGCGGGCCCCTGCAGGGTCACGCGGCCCGTTTCCAGCACGTAGGCCCGGTCCGCCAGGCGCAGCGCGGCCCGGGCGTTCTGCTCCACCAGCAGCACCGTGACGCCCTGGCGGTTGATCTCCTTGATCTGGGCGAAGATCTGCCGCACCAGCAGCGGCGCCAGGCCCAGCGAGGGCTCGTCCAGCAGCAGCACCTTCGGGTTGGACATCAGCGCCCGCCCGATGGCCAGCATCTGCTGCTCGCCGCCCGACATGGTTCCCGCCAGCTGGTGCCGCCGCTCCTTGAGCCGCGGGAACAGGTCGAACACGTACCGCCGCGACTCCTCCACGGCGCGGGGGTCCTTCCGCCGGTACGCGCCCAGCGTCAGGTTCTCGTCCACCGTCAATGGCGCGAACACCTGCCGGCCTTCGGGGCAGTGGGCGATGCCCAGTTCCGGCAGCAGGTGGGCCGGGATGCGGGTCAGATCGCGGCCGTCGAAGGTGATGCTGCCCTGCCGCGGCCGCACCAGGCCGGAGATGGCCCGCAGGGTCGTGGACTTGCCCGCCCCGTTGGCGCCCAGCAGGGTCACGATCTCACCCTGGTGGACCTCCAGCGTCACGCCCTTCAGGGCATGGACGTGGTCGTAGTACACGTGGACGTCGTCCAGTCGCAGCAGCGCCATCACTGATCATCCTCGTCGCGGCCCAGGTAGGCTTCGATCACCTTGGGGTCCGACTGCACCTCGGCCGGCGTGCCGGCGGCGATCCGCATACCGTTGTCCAGCACGACGATATGGTCCGACACGCCCATGACCACCTTCATGTCGTGCTCGATGAGCAGGATGGTGATGCCCGACGCCCGCAGGTCCTGGATCAGTTCCATCAACTCGGCCGTCTCCTGCTCGTTGAGTCCGCCGGCCGGCTCGTCCAGGATCAGCAGGCGGGGCTGGGCCGCCAGAGCCCGGGCGATCTCCAGGCGCTTCTGCTGGCCGTAAGGCAGGTTGCGGGCCAATTCGTTGCGCAGGTCCCACAGCCCCAGGCGGTGCAGGGCCTCCTGGGCCTGCTCCACCACCCAGGCCTCCTCGCGCCGCTGGGCGGGTGTGCGCACGATGGACGCCCAGATGCCGGACCGCGTTCGGTGGTGCAGCCCCGACATGACGTTCTCGAGCACCGTCAGGTTCTTGAACAGCCGCAGGTTCTGGAAGGTGCGGGCCACGCCCAGTTCCGCCATCTGATAGGGCCGCTTGCCCACCACGCTCTGCAGCGTGCCGTTCACGGCCAGGCGCACGTCGCCCTGGTCGGGCCGGTAGATGCCGGTGATCAGGTTGAAGACCGTGGTCTTGCCGGCGCCGTTGGGCCCGATCAGGGCCATGATCTCGCGCTCCCTGACCTCGAAGCTCACCTGGCTGACGGCCAACAGGCCGCCGAAGCGCTTGGTCAGGCCCTCCACCTGCAGGAGGATGCTCACTGCCCGCCACCTCCCGCCGCCGCCCGCGTCGGGGCCGCCGGGCCGCCCTGCGCCGGTCCGCCTTCAGCCGGCCCGCCTTCCTCCAGGCCGCGGCCCACGGCCAGGCTCCAGCGCCGGCTGGGCCAGAGCCCCTGGGGCCGGAAGATCATCATCAGGACCATGGCGGCGCCGAAGACCAGCATGCGCGCGTCCTGCAGGCCGCGCAGGAACGGCAGCTGCGGCAGCACCACCATGCCGAAGGTGCCCAGGAAGATGCCCGGGATCGAGCCGGTGCCGCCCAGGATGACGATGGCGAAGATCACCACCGACTCCCAGAACGAAAAGCTCTCCGGGGCGATGACGGTCATCTTGCCGGCATAGACGTTGCCGGCCATGCCGGCCAGCGCCGCGCCGGTCACGAAGGCCAGGAACTTGTAGCGGGTGGTGTCGATGCCCATGGACTCGGCGGCCAGTTCGTCCTCCCGGATGAAGTTCCAGGCCCGGCCCACCCGGCTCCGCTCCAGGCGCACCGCGATGAACACCGTCAGCACCACGAAGAAAAGGCTGAGGTAGTAGAAGTGCAGCGGCGTGTTGAACCGCATGCCGAACAACTCGGGCCGGTCGATGCCGAGGATGCCGTTGGGGCCGCCGGTCAGCCCGAAAACGTTGTTGCGCAGGGCGATGCGCACGATCTCGGCGAAGCCCACCGTGACGATCAGCAGGTAGTCGCCCCTGAGGTGCAGGATGGGCCGCGAGATCACCGCCGCGAACAGCGCGGCGGTCAGCGCCGCCACCGGCAGCAGCCAGAGCGTCGGGATGCCCAGTTTGGTGTTGAGGATGCCGGTGGTGTAGGCGCCCACCGCATAGAAGGCGGCGTGCCCCAGGTTGTAGAGCCCGGCCCCGCCCAGGATGACGTTCAGCGAGAGGCCGAGGATGGCGTACTGCCAGAAGTGGAAGCCGAGTTCCAGGTAGTAGCGGTTGTCGGGCACCAGCGCCGCGGTCAGGGGCGGGAAGGCCAGAGCCAGGGCCAGGGCCAGCGCCGTTCCGGCCCTGCGGGCGCCGGGCGTGGAGAACCTTTCGGTAAAGCGGCCGACCATGGGCCTTCCCTCCTAGATCTTTTCCGCGACCCGCTCGCCCAGCAGACCGGTGGGCCGGACGACCAGGATCAGGATCAGTACCACGAAGGCGATGGCGTCCTTCCACTGCCCGGAGACCCCGGCGGCCAGCGCCTCGGCCAGGCCCAGCACCAGGCCGCCCACCATGGCGCCGGGGATGTTGCCGATGCCGCCCAGGATGGCCGCGGTGAAGGCCTTGAGGCCGTAACTCCAGCCGATGGTGAAGTTCAACTGGTGATAGTAGAGGCCCACCATCATGCCGGCCAGGCCGCCCAGGGCGGGACCGATGAAAAAGACCAGCTGAATGATGCGGGTGACGTCGATGCCCATGAGCCGGGCCGTTTCGTGGTCGACGGCGATGGCCCGCATGGCCGCGCCGACCTTGGTGCGCTGCACGAACAGGTAGAGCGCCACCATCAGCAGCAGCGCGAACACCAGGATGATGATCTGCATGGCGCTGATGCGCACCCCGAACAGGGTGAGCCCGGCTTCAAGGCTGAGATTGTGCTGGAAGGCCCGGGGGCGGGCGCCCCACACCAGCATGATGCCGTTCTGCAGGAAGACCGACACGCCCAGTGCCGACACCAGCGGAGGAAGCCTGCCGGCGTGCCGCAGCGGGCGGTAGGCGATGCGTTCCGCCGCCAGGCCGGCCGCGCCCACGGCCAGCGCCACCGCCAGGGCCACCACCAGCAGGGCCAGCCAGCCGCTTCCGCTGGAGGCGGCTGTCGTGACGCCGAACAGGGTCAGCGCCAGGTAGGCGCCCAGGGCGAACAAATCACCGTGGGCAAAATTGATCATTTTGAGCACGCCGTAGACCATGGTGTAGCCCAGCGCCACCAGCGCGTAGATGGACCCCACGGTCAGGCCGTTGACCACCTGCTGGAAGATGTCCAACGAACCCCACCCCTGCCCCCTTCAGACGGCGCCTCAGCGATGAGGGGTCGGCCGACGGGTCCGACCGACCCCTCCGCTGGAACGCTTATTGGCGCGGCGTGCGGGCGCCGGCCTCGACGCCCGCACGCCGGCGGTTCTGTGGTGTTATGCGTCCGGTGGATCAGAACTGCGGCTCGATGTAGAGCACGAACTCGCCGTTCTCGATCCGGTAGGCCGCGTAGATGGTGCCCTCGCGATCGCCCTTGTTGTCGAAGGTGATCGGGCCGGTGATGCCCGGGTAACCCTCCAGCTCGTCGCGCAGGTACGCGATCAGATCGGCCGAGTCGGTGGACCCGGTCTGGCGGATGGCCTCGATGATGACGTCGAAGGCGTCACCGGCCATGGCCGTCCAGATGCTGACCGGATCCTCGTTGTACTTCTCGCGGTACCTGGCCACGAAGTCCCGGGCCTTGTCGTAGGGCAGGTCCGGCGGCAGCGGCTCGGTGGTGGTGATGAAGCCCTCGGCGTGCTCGCCGGCCGTGTTGATGACCTCGTCGTTGTTGGTGGCGTTGCCGCCCGTGATCGGGATGTCGATGCCCAAATCCCGCGCCTGGCGGATCAGCAGGCCCGCCTGGCTGAAGTAACCCGTGAAGTACAGGGCGTCGGGGTTGGCCTGCTGCATCGCCGTCAGCAGCGCCGTGTAGTCGGTCTCCTGCGGGTTCAGGGCGTCGAAGAAGACGACCTCCCCACCTTCCTGCTCCACGAACTGGCGCGTCCACTCCGCCAGGCCGTAGGCGTAGGTGGAGTTGTCGTGGATGATGGCCACGCGCTGCGCGCCCAGGTTCTGGACCAGCATCCGGGCCGCGAACATGCCCTGGGCGCTGTCCAGGAAGGCCACGCGGAAGAAGTTCTCATAGCCCTTCTCGGTCAGGTGCGTGGCCGTGGACGCGGGCGAGATCTGCAGGATGCCCTCCTCGTGGAAGATCTCCATGGCGGGCTCCGTCTCGCTGGAGGCGTAGGCGCCCACCACGGCCACGACGCCCTTGGAGACCAGTTCCTGCGCAGCCAGGGTCGCCTGGTCCGGCTTGCTGCCGGTGTCGGCGTACTCGACGCGGACCTGACGGCCCAGCACGCCGCCCTGGGCGTTGAGCTCCTCGACCAGCAGGTCGATGGCCTTCTTGAAGCCCTGGCCTTCGGCCGCGTAGTCGCCGGTCAAGGGCCCGATGACGCCGATGACGATCTCATCGCCGGAAGTCCCGGCTCCGCCGCCGGTCTGGCCACCGTCGGACCCGCCGGAGCCGCCGGTCTGGCCGCCGCCACCCCCGCCGCAGGCGGCCAGGAGCAGAAGGGCGGCCGCAAGGACCAGGGCGAGCCCGCCCATGCGCCGGAACCTGCGGGTGTGGGAGCGAAGGCTCATTTCGGTCATGCCCACGAATCCCATCCCCTCTCAAACTGGATGCGTGGCGCCTGCGGCCGGCGCCGCCGGCGCCGAGAACAACGAAGCATTTTTTCGCCAGCAAGTCCCGTTCCCCTGTCGCAGGCCACGAATTCTGAACGAACGTTTGGTAGGAGTGGGGCCGCGGGCCCGCGCCGGCCGGGCACTGCAGGGTTTTCCGGTCCTGTAGGTGGAAAATCACGCCACGGAACCGGACATGGCGCGAACCGCAGCGCGAGCCGGAACATGAACCCGAACGGGAGGGATCGCCGTGACCGACCGGGAGATGAAACCTGCTGACCGGGAGATGAAACCCGCAGCGGAAGACACCTTTTATGTGGACCTGGTGCAGGGCGGCGTGCCCGGCCGTTTCTCGGGGTACCTGGTGGCGGCGCCGCGCCCGGCCCTGATCGAGTCGGGCAGCGCCCGCGACGTGGAGATCTGGCTGGACGCCCTGGACCGCATGGGCGTGCCGCGGTCCGACGTGGCCTACGTGGTCGTCACTCACGTGCACCTGGACCACGGCGGCGGGGCCGGCGTCCTCCTGAAGGAACTGCCGTCGGCGCGCCTGGTGGTCCACCGTGCGGGGGCCCGGCACATGGTCGACCCCACCCGGCTGGTGCAGGGGTCCCGGGCCGTGTTCGGCCAGCGCCTTGAGCGGCTGTTCGGCCTGCCGGAACCGGCTCCCGAGGCACGCGTCGACGCCGTGGACGACGGCGACTCCATCGACCTGGGCGGCGGCCACCGGCTGCGCTTCCTGGAGGGACGCGGCCACGCCCGCCACCAGCACATGATCCTGGACGAAGGCACGGGCATGCTTTTCCCCGGCGACGAACTGGGGGTCCGGTACCTGCCCGCCTGCCGGCCCGGCCGCGACTACGTGCTGCCCTCGACAGTGCCCAACCAGTTCGACCCCGAGGCCATGCTGGCCTCGGTGGACCGGGTCCGGGCGCTGCGGCCGGAAGGCGTGCTCTTCTCCCACTTCGGGCGCCTGGAAAGCCCGCTGGACGTGCTGCTGGACCGGATCGCCGGCCAGGTGCACGCCTTCGTCGGCCTGCTGGACGGCGGGGAGGCGCCGCTGCCTGCCGGGGAGGTGCGCCGCCGGCTGGAGCGGCACGTCCGCAGCGACCTGCAGGCCTACGAACTGGAGTGGACGCCCGAACTGGCCGCGTCCCTGGACATGGACGTGGAGGTCTGCGCCATGGGCCTGGCCGACTACCACGCCCGGCGTGTGGGCACATCGGGATGAAGCCGCTGCAGGCCGCTTGCTCCCCTGCCTGTCGCCCGGTGATACACTGGGTTCGGGAGGGACCGGCATGACCCCGAACCACCGGCTGCGCTCGGTGTCCGACGTCGATGAGATCCTGGACCGGTCGCGCACCCAACCGGTCCTGGTGTTCAAGCACAGCGCCACCTGCGGCATCAGCGCCATGGCGTGGGAGCAGTGGCAGGCCTTCCTGCAGGGGCCCGAGTCGTCGGGCGTCTACTGCGCCCACCTGATCGTGCAGGACGACCGGCCCGTGTCCAATGAACTGGCCCAGCGCCTGGACGTGCGTCACGAATCGCCGCAGGCCATCCTCATCGTGGACGGCAAGGCTCACTGGCACACGTCCCACATGGCCATCACCCGGGAGCGCCTGGCCCAGGCCGTGGCGTCGGCGCCCGCGCCCGGCGGCGCGCAGGGCCGTGCCGGCGCGTCGGCAGCCGCCGGCCCTGAGCCCGGGGCCGGCCCCACCGCCGGTTGAGGCCCGGCATGGACCGCCGCCGGCAGGCTCCATTCCCGCCTCACCGCCTGCCCCGCTGCCCCTGGCGGGGGATGGACGACCTCTACGTGGCCTACCACGACCGGGAGTGGGGCGTGCCGGTCCACGACCGCCGCGCTTTCGCCGGCTTCGATCCCGAGCAGGTGGCCAGGTTCGACCAGGCCCGGATCAAGGCGCTGCTGGCCGACCCGGGCATCATCCGCAACCGCGCCAAGATCGAGGCGGCGGTGACCAACGTCCGGGCCTTCCTGCGGCTGGCGGAAGCCTTCGGATCCTTCGACGCCTACATCTGGCGCTTCGTGGACGGGCGGCCCCGGATCAACGCCTGGCGCCGCCTGGAGGACGTACCGGCCAGCACCCCTGAATCCGAGGCCATGAGCCGGGACCTGCGCCGGCGGGGCTTCCGCTTCGTCGGCCCCACCATGTGCTACACCTTCATGCAGGCGGTGGGCATGGTCAACGACCACCTGATCTCCTGCTTCCGGTACCGGGAACTGGGAGGCGCCGCCGCGGCTCCGGTTGCGGCCGGCGGCGCCGACGGCGCGGCGGACTCCCCCGCGCACGGCGGCGCGTAAACCGCCGCTGGCTCCGGCGTGGCAACCCGGATACCGGCCGGCCCGCCTCGGGAAAACTGTCCCGGGGCGGCGCGGGCAGCCCGCCCCTGACCTTCCCCTGTACCTGGGAAGGAGAAACGGCGGAGCAGGCACCAGACCGGGAGGTCAAAATTGATGGGAGACACCTTCGACGACGCCGACCGGCGCGGGGAGCGGGACGTGGCCGACGGCGATGCCCCCCGCTTCCCGTCCCTGGGGCCGACGTTCTACTCGCCCTGGCACGTGTTCTCGGAGTTCTTTCCCAGGGAGTGGCGGGGCGTTCCCTCGGTGGAGGTGTCCGAAGAGGGCGACCACCTGGTGGTCCGCGTGGAGGCGCCGGGCGTCAAGCCTGAGGACCTCAACGTCTGGATCAACGAGGACAGCGTGACGGTGGAAGGTGAACGCCGTTCCCACCGCCGGGCCGAGCACCGCGGCTACTACCGCAGCGAGCGGCAGTACGGCGCCTTCCGCCGCACCATCCCGCTGCCGGTGAAGGTCAACGCCGAACTGGCCGAGGCGCGCTTCGAGCACGGCGTGCTGGAAGTGCGGGCGCCGAAGCGCTCGCCCCACGAAGGCCGTCACGGCCGTCGGCTCACGGTGCACTGACCCGCCCGGCCGTGGCTCCCGGCCGTCCGGCGCCGGGCCCGGGGCGGCCTGCCGCCGCCTGACCGCGCCCGCAGGCAGGGGCCCCGGCCCGGAGGCCGGGGCCCCTGCTCCGCGCAGCGCCAGCATTCCATCAGGCACAGGGCCTGGTCAGATACAGGGCCCGGTCAGCACCAGCGCACGCCGCCGGGCATGCCGGGGCGCATGCTCCAGCCCGGCCCGCCGGGGATCACGGGCATGAACGGCTGGCCGGGCTTCACCGGCTCGGCGGGCGTCTCCCGGGGCTCGGGGGGGCCCGGGGCCGGGCTTTTTACCACCTTGAGGCGCGCCGCCAAAAAAGGAGGGGGGCTGGAGGACGGGTCCTGCAACATACAAAAAAAAAAAAGGCAAGACCAATAGGCCGCCCGTAGAGTCGACAA
>PKRI01000022.1 GCA_017577485.1 Bacillota bacterium
ATGTGCGCCTCTCCACGCCACGCGAACTCACGCTCCAGCAGGAGCGCGGTATCCACTTTGGGCTCGAGCCAGTAAAGGCCGATCCCGAAGCCGGCCACGGGTCGGACCGGGCGGCGCCGGAACGGGCGCAGGCGTCGAGGAGGTCCGGGAGCAGGAGAAGGAGGGCTGCGGTGCGCGGTAGGATGGCTCGCCTCGGGTGCTTCACCAATTAGAGACCTCCATGCGCTGTCCCTGGTCGTTGTTCTTGCGCCCGCGTCCGGACACGACGCTCCCTGTTGCGCTCCATGCGGCTAAGCTGTGGATCGGGAAACGGGAATTCAACCGGCGACCTTCTCGTTAACAACTAGTGCTGCCGTAAGCAAGGAGAGGCAGGATGCCAAGTGGGTCACATGCAGTCGCTGGTACGCGGGGGCCCGTGATGAAAACCAAGCAAGGATACTTGTCGCGAGTGCTTCCGCCCGTTGCGTCCTCCGGCTCCGGTAGGACCCGTAAGGAAAGCAAGAGCCGGAAAACCTTGTATGGCTTTCCGGCTCTCCACCTGAGCGGGAGACGGGAATCGAACCCGCGGCCTTCTCCTTGGGAGGGAGACGCTCTACCACTGAGCTACTCCCGCATGGTGCATCATTGAAATTACCACAGAGCCGGTGACGGGAGCAAGCAAGAGCCGGTGACGGGAGCAAGCAGGGAGGCTGAGCCGTGACGGGCGTGCGCAAGGCCGCAACTGCCATCCTGGCCGCGATTTCCGTGCTTTCGCTGGTGCTGGCGGCTTGTGCCGGGATGCTGGGTTCCGGCGGCGAAACGGCGGAGCGGATCCGCGAACTCGAGGCCCAGGTTGAACGCCTCCAGTCCGAACTGGAGGCCGCCCGCGCGGCCGGAACCGGCTCTTCGCCGGTAAACGAGGAGCCGGCTCCTGGGTTCCGCCACGAGGACCTCGACGATCTGCCGGCCGACGTGCGGGCCTGGGTCGACGTGCATCGAGACTCCCAGGCCGGCATCGCCCGTACCTTCGGCGGACGCACCTACGTGCTGGTGGCCTACAACCAGGCCGGCGCCCCGCAGCACCGCGTGGCCATCGAAAACGTCTACCTGGTGCCGGGCAGCGGCGGCACCGCCGGGGCGGGCGCCGATGCCTCCGGTGCCGTCGTCGTCGTCAACGTGGCCCACGTGGACGATGCGGCCCGGGCGGAACCGGTGGCCGTGGCGTCCATCGACGCCGTCGACATCGAGCCCGACGGCTGGCGCTTCGATCTCATCGACCGCAGCCTGCCCCGGCTGTTCAACGCCCACGGGCTTCCCGACGCGACGCTGCCGGCCGGCTATACCGTCGTCGTCATCGACCCCGCGCCCGGTTCGGCGGTACCCGCTTCCTTCCACGTCAGAGGCTACGCCCGCAACCTGTTTGAGGCCAATCTGGTGGCCCGGGTCATGGACGGAGCCGGGCTGGTGGTCCTGGAACAGCCGACGACGGCGGCGGCCTGCTGCTTCGACTGGGGGTCCTTTGACCTGGCGCTGGAGGTGCCGCTGCCGGCGGGCGACGACTTCACGCTGGAACTGGGCGACTACGACATGGCCGACGGCCAATGGAAGGCCCGGCAGCGCATGACGCTTCGTGTGGCGCCGTAACGGCCCGCGGGCGGCCCGTTCGTTTCACGACGATGCGCGGTGCACATTCCACCGTTTCAACCGAGAACGGTAATGCAGGCTCCTGCAGGCCGTGATTCACGCTGCGGGCGCCGGCGGATCGCTGGTCGCCGGCAGGCGCGCCGCCGCTGGCCGGACGCCCGATCTGGCTGGGCGTGCCCCGGGGGAGGAGACCAGTCCCGTGCTGCATGTGGCGGCACAAGTCATGATCGCCTTTCTGCTGCTTGTCTGGGGAAGCGGGCTGGTCTACCTCCTTCGGGAACTGCGGGCCCTTCCCGCCTCCGACCCGCTGGTGCAGGAGTTCCACACGCACCTCTACCGCGTGGGCTGGGGCACGCTTATGGCTCTGGTGCTGCTCACCGCCGAACTGATCCTTGCCCATCACGCGCTGCAGGGACGTCCGGCAGGTTACAGTCCGGGCGCCCCCTGGATCCATGTGGCCGTGGCCCTGCTCGCAGCTTACCCCGCCGTTAACTTCGCCCTGTTCCTGCGGCGGCAGGGGCTGCGCCCGCATGCTGCTGCTCCGGCTTCAGCACCTGCAGGCCCAGGTGAAGCGGGATCCCCTGACGGGCCTCCTCAATTACCGCGCGTTCTACGACGAACTGGCCGGCGCGGCGCTGCCCATGGCCCTGCTCCTGCTGGACGTGGACGATTTCAAGCCCTATAACGACTCCTTCGGTCACCAGGCAGGTGACCGGGTCCTGGCCGCGCTGGCCCAGTTGATCGCGGCCGAGGTCCGGGAGGGGGACCTGGTGGCCCGCTGCGGCGGCGAGGAGTTCGCCGTCATCTGCCCGCGGACGGACCAGGAAACCGCGCTGGCCCTGGCCGAGCGCATCCGCAGGGAAGTTTCCGGCCGCGTGCTGGGGCTTCGCAGGATCACCGTCTCGATCGGGGTTGCGGCGGCCCCAACCGAAGCGGAGCGCAGCGGCATCGTCCAGGCTGCGGACACCTGCCTCTACATGGCCAAGCGCCTGGGCAAGGACCGGATGTGCGCCCACGCCGCCGAAGGTCCCGCCCAGGGCACGTCCCCAGCGCCCTGTAGCGGCGGCATGCTGCCCGGGCCTGCCGGCGACGGCCAGGCCGTCCTCGAGGTGCTGCCGCGGCTGCTGGGGCTCTTTACCGCCTGCACGGGGGCCGCTGCCGGGTTCGTGGAGTGCGGCGACGATGCCGGCGGACCGGTGGCGGCGGTGCTGGGCACCACGGGGAAGACGGCCCGGCGCATCCTGGACGGGTTGGCCGGTGACGCCGGGGTCCCTCGGCCCTCGGAGCCGTACTGCCTGGACCTCAACAACATGAACGCCGAGGCCGATGCCCGGATCCCCTTCGCGTCCCTCATCGCCATACCGGTCATGGTCAAGAGCCGGCGGGTGTGCACGCTGTACCTGCTGTTCGACCAGCTCCGGCCCCTGTCGCCCCAGGTCAAAGCGGCGCTCAGGACCGCCGGCCGGGAGGCCGAGAGCCTGATTCTCACCATTACGGATCTGGAGGCCCGGGCGCTTCGGGACCGCTCGCCGGCCACGGGCCCGCTTTCCATGCGGGCCGGCCTCCCGGGCCTGCCCGGAGTCGAGGAGCGGTCGGCGGGACAGGCGTTCCGCCTGCCCCTGCACGCCGGCCTTGACGTCCTCCACTGGATCGAGCGCTTTGCCCTGGTCCCCATCGCCCCGCCGTGACCCCGCCCAACCCGCCCGCAGCGGCCGGGCCCATACCCGACGCAAGGGAACGGCCGGCCGGCTGCGAACCCTTCAAGAGTGCCCGGGCTTTCGGCCCGGGCGCCGCGAGGGGGAGAGCGCCAGCATGACCGCTGCAAACGGCGATGCGTACCGCGTGCCGGTGGACCAACTGCGGCGCGTGTGCGATCCCGATGCCTTCGACTTTGAATCCACCGCCGAGGTGCCGCCGCTGGTGGGCATGGTGGGCCAGGAGCGGGCCGTGCGCGCCATGGAGTTCGGCCTGCGGGTCCGCAGCCCCGGATACAACATCTACATGTCCGGCCCGCCGGGTACCGGCAAGACCACCTACGCCCAGACGGTGGCGGCCCAGGCCGCCGCGGAGCAGCCGGTCCCCAAGGACTGGGTGTACGTCCACAACTTCCACGAGCCCGACCGGCCCCGGGCCATCGCCCTGCCCCCGGGGTGGGGACGGCGGCTGCGGGCCGACATGGACCGGCTCATCGCCGACCTGCGCGAGGACCTGAGCAAGGCCTTCGACAGCGATTACTACGAGGAGCAGCGCCAGCAGGTGGTGCGGCAGTTCCAGGAGCGCAGCGAGCAGGTCCTGGAGAACGTGGACCGCGCCGCCCGCGCCCAGGGCTTTGCCCTGCGCCGGGTGGCCACCGGGTTCCTCACCATCCCGCTGCGGGCGGACGGGGTGCCCATGACCCCCGACGAGTTCAACCGCCTGCCGCCGCCCATCCGTGCCCACCTCGAAGAGCGCAGCCGCGAGGTCCAGGCCCAGGTCAGCGAGGCCATCCGCCGCCTGCGGGCCATCGAGCAGGAAGCCCGCAGCGAACTGGAGCAGTTGGAGCGGGCGGTCGCCATGGCCGTGGTGGATCCCATGATCGACCAGCTCAAGGAACGCTATCGCGGGATCCCCGAGGCGGAGGCGCTGCTGAAATACTTCGACGACGTCCGGGAGGACGTGCTGCACCGGCTCGACGATTTCCGCGCCACCGAACAGGAAGAGGCCGGGCCCGTGGCCATGCTCAAGGCGCTGGCGCGGGGCCCGGGCGACAACGGTTTCAACCGCTACCGGGTCAACGTCATCGTCGACCACAGCCGCACCAAGGGTGCGCCGGTGGTGGTGGAGCCCCACCCCATCTACTACAACCTGGTGGGTAAGCAGGAGTACGCCGGCGCCCCGGGCCAGGCCGTCCGCACCGACCACACCATGATCAAGGCCGGCGCGCTGCACCAGGCCAACGGCGGCTACCTGATCCTGCAGGCCCGGGACCTGCTCAGCAGCCCGGCCTCGTGGGACGCCCTGAAGCGCGCCCTCAAGACCAAGGAGATCCGCATCGAGGCCATCGGCGAGGAGTACCGGCTGGTGCCGGTGCGGACCATCCGGCCGCAGCCGATCCCGCTGGACGTGAAGGTCATCCTCATCGGCACGCCGTCGCTGTTCTACCTGCTGCACGAGGTGGACGAGGACTTCCGCAAGCTCTTCAAGATCAAAGCCGACTTCGACGTGGAAATGCCCCGCACGCCGGAGACCATGATGCACTACGCCATGTTCATCAGTTCCCTCTGCCGGCGGGAGGGGCTGCGCCACTTCGACCGCAGCGCCGTGGCCCGGGTGGTGGAACACGCCTCGCGCCTGGCCGACGACCAGGAGAAGGTGACCACCCGCTTCAACGAGGTGGTGGAGATCCTCTACGAGTCGGCGGCCTGGGCCGAGATGGAGGACGCGCCGCTGGTCAGCGCCCGGCACGTGGAGAAGGCCATCGAGGAACGAACCTTCCGCAACAACCGCATCGAGGAGAAGGTCCAGGAACTGATCGCCCGGGGCAAGATCCGCGTGGAGACCGAGGGCGCCGTGGTGGGCCAGGTCAACGGTCTCTCGGTCAGCTGGGTCGGCGACCACGAGTTCGGGCGGCCGTCGCGGATCACCGCCCGCACCTACGTGGGCGACCGCGGCCTGGTCCACATCGAGCGCGAGGTGGAGATGTCGGGGGCCATCCACGACAAGGGCGTCCTGACCCTGGCCGGGTATCTGGGGGCCCAGTACGCCCGGGAGCGGCCCCTCAGCCTCAGCGCCAGCATCACCTTCGAGCAGTTGTACGAGGGCGTGGACGGCGACTCGGCCTCCAGCGCCGAGTTATACGCCCTGCTTTCCAGCCTCTCGGGGGTGCCGCTGCGCCAGGACCTGGCGGTGACCGGCTCGGTGGACCAGTTCGGCCGCATCCAGCCGGTGGGCGGCGTCAACGAGAAGATCGAGGGCTTCTACCGGGCCTGCAAGGCCCGCGGCCTCACCGGCACCCAGGGCGTGATCATCCCCCGCCAGAACGTGGACAACCTGATGCTGCACCCCGAGGTGGTGGAGGCGGTGCGCCAGGGCAAGTTCCACATCTACGCCATCGACCACATCGATCAGGGGCTGGAACTGCTGACGGGGATGCCCGCCGGCGAGCCCGACGAGGAGGGCCACTTCCCGCCGGACACCATCCACGGGCGGGTGGCGGCGACCCTGGCCGCATACGCCGAGGCGGCGGCCGAGTACGGCGGCCGGCGGGGCGGCGGGCCGGGCGAGGGAGACCAGGGCGGTGACGACTGACGGTGGCCAAGCTGGTGCTGGTTGACGGCTACAGCCTGGTCCATCGCGCCTTCTACGCCCTGCCGCCGCTGCAGACCGCCGATGGGCAGCCGACCAACGCCGTCTACGGCTTTCTCACCATGCTGCTCAAGCTGCTGGACGAGGAGCGGCCCACCCACGTGGCGGTGGTCTTCGACGCCGCCGGCCCCACGTTCCGCGACAAGGTTTACGCGGAGTACAAGGCCCACCGGCCCGAGACGCCCGATGAACTGCGCAGCCAGTTTCCCCTGGTTCGGGAAGCCTGCGCCGCGCTGAACATCCCGGTCCTGGAGCGGCAGGGCTACGAGGCCGACGACGTGCTGGGGACCCTGGCCCGCCGGGCCGCCGGGGCCGGCTGGGACGTGCTGATCGTCACCGGCGACCGCGACGTGCTGCAGCTGGTGGGCGACCGGGTGCAGGCCCTGATCACCCGCCGCGGCATCAGCGACCTGCGCCGCTGGGACCTGGACGAGGTGCGCCGGGAGTACGGCCTGGAGCCGGCCCAGCTGGTCGATGTCAAGGCGCTGATGGGCGACGCCTCCGACAACATTCCCGGCGTGCCCGGCGTGGGCGAGAAGACGGCCGTGAAGTTGATCGCGGAGTTTGGCGATCTGGAGAGCGTGCTGGCCAACGTGGACCGGGTCAGCGGCAAGAAGCTGGCGGAAGCGCTGCGCCAGCACGCGGAAACGGCGCGCCAAAGCCGCGTGCTGGCGCGGATTGAGACGGACGTGCCGCTGGAGGTGGATCTGGAAGCCCTCCAGCGCCGGGACCCCGATCCCGACCGCGCCCGGGACCTGTTCACCCGGCTGGAGTTCCGCAGCCTCCTGGACAGGCTGGGCATCCAGCGGGGCAGGGGCCCGGCGGGCGCCGGCGGGGACGGTGCCGCCGCGCCCGGGGGCGAGATCCGGATCCACCGGGTGGCCGGCGAACAGGCGCTGGAAGAGGCGGTTTCGGCCCTGGGCGCGGTCCCGGCAGCCGCCGTCACCTACCGCCTGGCGGGGACGGAGCCGCGCCGGTGGCCGCTCCGCTACCTGGCGGTGGCGGCGGGCAGCGATGTGTGGGTGGTCCACTGTTCCGGCGGCGAGACAGGCGGCGAGCCCGGCGGCCTGCCCGAGCGGTCCGCCCTGCGGGTGCTGGATCTCCTGCTGCGGCGCGCCGCCGCCGGCGAGATGCAGGTGGTGGTCCACGACCTGAAGCCCCTGCTCACCCGCGGCCTCTGCAGCGGTCTCTGGCAGGACTGTCCCGACATTCTGGCCGCGCGGGTCCCGGAGCCGTCTTTCGACGCTTCGGACGGCATGCCGCCCCAGCCTGAACCTGCCGACAGCCGGCCGCCGGCGGTCCTGGATACCGCCGTGGCCGCCTACCTGCTGGACGCCTCCCGCAGCGCCTACCGGGTCAGCGACCTGGCCCGGCAGTACCTGGGCGCCGACGTGCCCGAGCCCGAGGACCTGGCCGCCGCCGGCGGCCGCCGCGGCGGCCTGCCCCTGGAGCAGGTGAGCGCCGACGACCTGGACGCCGTGGCGGCCCGGCAGAGCGCGCTGCTGGCCGGCCTGGCCGAGGCCCTCCACGCCCAGGTGGTCGGCCAGGGACTGGGCCTGCTGCTCAGGCGCATCGAGGCGCCGCTGACCGAGGTGCTGGCGGCCATGGAGCACGCCGGCGTCCTGGTGGACCGCGACGCCCTGCGGGCCATGGGCCGCGACATCCAGGCCCGGGTCCAGGAACTTCAGGCCGAGATCTACGAATTGGCCGGCACGGAGTTCAACATCAACTCCACCCAGCAGCTGGGCCAGGTGCTGTTCGAGCGGCTGAAACTGCCGGTGATCAAGCGCACCAAGACCGGCTACTCCACCGACGCCGAGGTGCTGGAGGAACTGGCTGCGGAGCATCCCATCGCCGCCCGGGTTCTGGAGCACCGGACGCTGGCCAAGCTGATGGGCACCTACGTGGAAGGCCTGGACGCGGCCATCGAGGCCGACGGCCGCATCCACACCACCTTCCAGCAGACGGTGGCGTCCACCGGGCGCCTGGCCTCCACCGACCCCAACCTGCAGAACATCCCCATCCGCGACGAGCCGGGCCGCGGCCTGCGCCGGGCCTTCATCGCGCCGCCGGGCCACGTGCTCCTGGCCTGCGACTACTCCCAGATCGAACTGCGGGTCCTGGCCCACATGTCCGGCGACCCGCGCATGGTGGAGGCCTTCCTGGCGGGCGAGGACATCCACCGCCGCACCGCCGCCGAGGTCTTCGGGCTGCCCCTGGATCAGGTAACGTCCCGGCACCGCAGCCTGGCCAAGGCGGTGAACTTCGGCATCGTCTACGGCATCAGCGACTTCGGCCTGGCCCGCCAGCTGAACATCCCCCGCGAGGAGGCCCGCGACTTCATCAGCCGCTACTTCGCCCGCTACGCGGGGGTCAAGCGCTACCTTGACCGCACGGTGGCCCAGGCCCGGGAGCAGGGGTTCGTGCGGACCCTGTTCGGCCGGGTCCGCTACCTGCCCGACATCCGCAGCCGCATCTTCCACCGCCGCTCCTTCGCCGAGCGCACGGCCATGAACACGCCCATCCAGGGCACGGCCGCCGACATCATCAAGGCGGCCATGGTGGGCGTGCACCGGCGCCTGCGGGCCGAGGGACGGCGGGCGCGCCTGCTGCTGCAGGTCCACGACGAGTTGATCCTGGAGGTGCCCGAAGACGAGCTGGAGCCGGTGGCCCGCATGGTGGTGGAGGTCATGACCGGCGCCGTCCGCCTGCGGGTACCCCTGGTGGTGGATGCCAGGTTCGGCCGCGACTGGTACGAGATGACGCGGCTGGACGTGGGCACTCTCACGGGCCCGCGGCAGCCGGCCGCGCCGCCTGCGCCCGGCGGTGACACCGCCGGTGCCTGAGCTTCCCGAAGTCGAAACCATCCGCCGCACCCTGGCCCCGGAACTGGCCGGCTCGGTGGTCCGCCGTGTGGACGTGCGTGCCCAGGACGTGGTGGGCCGGCCCGATGCCCGCACCTTCGCGGCCCGGCTGGCCGGGGCCCGTTTCACCGGCGTGGGCAGGCGGGGCAAGTATTTGCTCCTGGCGTTGGAGCCGGGCTCGCGGGACGCCGGCGGGGACGCCGCTGAGGGGGGCGGCGCGCAGCCCGGCCGGCGGCCCGCGCCCCTGGTGCTGGTGGTGCACCTGCGCATGACCGGCCGGCTGGTCCTGGCCGGCCCGGACGATCCCGAGCCGCCCCACACCCACGTGGTGTTCCACCTGGACGGCGGCCGCCTGCTGCGCTACGCCGACGTGCGCCGCTTCGGGCGGCTGTACCTGTTCGAGGCCGCGGAACTTCCGCCCAGCGTGTTGGAGCCGGCCGGCCTGGCTGTCGCGGCTTCGGGGGGTGCCGCGGCTTCCGGCGGCGGCGCCGCTTCCGGCGGTGCCGCCGCTTCCGGCCCCGCGGGCCGTGCGGCGCGGGCTCAGGGCAAAGGACACCGGTCGGCGGGGGCTTTGCCGCCGGCCGGGGCAAGGACCGCACCGGGCGATCCGCCGGGCCTGTTTTCCCTGGGCCCCGAGCCGGCGGATCCGCGCTTCGACGCCCGCTGGCTCCGGGCCCGCTGCCGGGGCCGGCGGGCACCCATCAAGGCCCTGCTGCTGGACCAGCGGGTGGTGGCCGGCCTGGGCAACATTTACGTCGATGAGGCGCTGTTTGCCGCCGGCATCCACCCGGCCCGGCCGGCGGGTGACCTGGCTCCCGGCGAAATCCGGCGTCTGGTGGAGGCGGTGCGCAGCGTCGTGGACCGGGCGGTCCAGCGGCGCGGCACGACCCTGTCGGATTTTGTGGACGGCTATGGCCGCCCGGGCGAGATGCGCCCGCATCTGGCGGTGTACGGCCGGGACGGCGAGCCCTGCCCGCGCTGCGGCACGCCGGTCGAGAAGATCCGCGTGGCCGGCCGGGGAACCCATCTGTGCCCCCGCTGCCAGGCGGTGCCCGCGCAGGGGGCGCGGAGCCCGGCTGTGCTAGAATGAGCAGCGTGGCGCGAACGGGGGTTGGTCCATGGTTTCGTTCGTCATTGAGCTGGACAGCGAGGCCGAAGTGGAGAGCATGATGAAGCGCCTCCGCCAGGACTACGGTGTGACCGGCGAGATGCACGCCCGGGCCGTCGACGGCGGGCGCTGGCGCCTGGTGGTCCACTCCGAGAAGAACCTCCGCGATTCCACCATCGAGAAGCTCCGCGGCCAGCGCATCGACACCGGCGACTGAGCCCGGGGGTGAGAGGAACGGGCCGTGCTGCGCATCGGACTGACCGGCGGGATCGGGACGGGCAAGTCGCGGGTGGCCCGGCTGCTGGCCCAGTTGGGAGCGGCCGTCATCGACGCCGACCAGATCGCGCGCCGGGTGGTGGAACCCGGCGGCCCCGCCTATGACGGCGTGGTGGCGCGGTTCGGGCGCGGCATCCTGCATCCCGACGGCACCATCGACCGCAGGGCGCTGGCCGACATCGTGTTCAGCGACCCTGCCGCGCGGCGCGACCTGGAAGCGCTGGTGCATCCCGCCGTCCGCGCCGAGACCGACCGGCGCATCGCTGAACTGGCGCAGAGCCCCGAGCCGCCGCCCGCGGTGGTGGTCGACATCCCGCTGCTGTTCGAGGCCGGCCGCGCCGGCGATTTCGACCAGATCTGGGTGGTCTACGCGCCCGACGACGTGGCCGTGGCCCGGGCCGCTGCCCGCGACGGCACCGACCCGGAGCGGGTCCGGGCCCGCATGCGGGCCCAGTGGCCCATCGAGGAGAAGGCCCGCCGCGCCGACGTGGTCATCGACAACAGCGGCGATTGGGCCGACACCGAAGCCCAGGTCCGGCGCGCCTGGAGCCGGCTGATCGGGAAGGCCGCGGCGCCATGAGGGGGCGTGGTCCGAAACGCCGCCGCCTGTTCGGGCTGGCGCTGCGGCTGCTGGTGGCGGCAGCGGTGGCCGTGTCCCTGCTGCGGTGGGCATACCCGCTGGACTACCGCGACGTCATCGTGGCCAATGCCCGGCGGCACGGCCTGGATCCGGCGCTGGTGGCCTCGGTCATCCGCGTCGAGAGCGGCTTCAATCCCGAGGCCGTTTCGCCCCGGGGCGCCCTCGGCCTGATGCAGGTGATGCCGGCGACAGGCCAGTGGGTGGCGGGGCAGATGGGCATGGAAGGGTTCATGCCCGACCACCTCCACGATCCCGAGACCAACATCGCCATGGGCACCTGGTACCTGGCCGACCTGATGCGCACCTTCGACGGCGACCTGGTGCTGGCGCTGGCCGCCTACAACGCCGGCCGGGGCAACGTCAGCCGCTGGATTAGCGAGCGGCCCGGGGCGGCGGCCCGCGACAGGTCCCTGGACTCGCGGCTGGCGGAGATTCCCTTCCCCGAGACCCGGCGCTTCGTGCGGCGGGTGCTGGACGGCCAGCGCGTCTACGACCTGCTTTACCCGTCGCTATGACGGCGGCCGCGCCTCCGGCGGGACCGGGCCGGCGCTTTCCCTATCGTATAATGGTCGTAATGGCCTGATGGTCGCGACGGATGGCCGCGACGAGGAGGCGACGCCGTTGCCGCAGGCAGGAGGCCCCGATCTTCGGCGGGTTGAGCCGGAGCCCGACGACAAGCCGCCCGAGTTCGGGTGGCTGGACGTGCTGGCCTTCACCATCGCCGCCTATCAGCTGCTGCTGCCCGTGGTCGGGGCCCTGATCGGCGTCGGCCTGCTGGTGTACTTTGGCCTCTGGCTGCTGGCGCGGTGAACGGATCCGGCGTATCATGGGGACCGCGCGGCCGCCGGCATGCCTGCCGGCAAATTGTGCGGGGACGTTGCCTGCCGGCGCGGCATGTGCTAAGATTCATTACGCTCAATCGATCCCGTGCCGAAGTGGTGGAACTGGCAGACACGCGGTGTTCAGGGCGCCGTGGGCGTACGCCCGTGTGGGTTCGAATCCCACCTTCGGCACAATGGTAGCCGGAGCCGTCAAGGCTCCGGTCGCGTATGCGGCGGTGGCGGAATCGGCAGACGCGCTAGCTTGAGGGGCTAGTTCCCATTGCGGGAGTGGAGGTTCAAATCCTCTCCGCCGCACAGGTGGAACCGGAAAGCCTGGACAGACCCGGCTTTCCGGTTCTTTGTTTCCGGCGGGATGCCTCGGCGCCGCTCCCCCGACCCGCGCAGCGGCCGGGTCACTCCGCCGGCAGTACTGGCGTTCAGCGAGGCGTACACGGGGTTCTGCTCGATGGCCTGGCGGCCGGGCGACCAGGCCATCTGGCTCCAGACCACCACGTCCACCAGCTCCAACATGTTTAGCTGCTCGGCGCTGATCCAGGCGTAGAACTGGTCACCGAACAGGGGATCAAACTCTTCCGGCACCACGAAACCCAGGTCCGTGAAGACGTTCGGCGCGTCAAGGGGGAGCGGCAACAAGACGGGAGCTGGTATGGCCCTGCAGGGGGGCGCCCGGCTCCCGCCCGCTATTCCTCGCCGGTCCTCGGGGCGGCGGCGACCTCGCCTTCCTCGGGTGCCTCGGCTGCGGCCGCCGTCGGCGGGCTCCCGGCCTGGCCCGGTGGTGACTCCTGGGGTTGCCGGTCCTCCGCCGGCTCCCCGGCCGGGCCCTCCATCAACTCGCGGACGGTGTCCAGGTCCTCGTGCTGCACCAGGATGTAGACGTGGTCGCCCTCTTCGAAGCGGGTATTGCCGCGGGGCGCGACGATGCGCTCGCCGCGCACCAGCGCGCTGACGGTGGCGCCGGCGGGCAGGGGCACCTCGCCCAGCACCTTGCCCAGCAGCGGCGACTCTTTCGTGACCTGGAACGACAGCATGTCGGCGTTGGTCTGGCCCACCGGCGTGAACTCCAGCACCTCGGCGGGCACCGCCGGCAGGTCGGCCTCCAGCCGCAGCCAGCGGGCCACCGTCGACAGGGTGCCGCCCTGGATCAGCGCCGAGGTCAGCACCACGAAGAACACCACGTTGAAGATGAAGTCGCTGCCCTCGAGGCCCGCCGCCAGCGGGAACGTGGCCAGCACGATGGGCACGGCGCCGCGCAGCCCGGTCCAGCCGATCATCAGCCGCTCCTGGCGGCTGAACTTCCACGGCAGCGTGCTGAGCCAGACCGCCAGGGGCCGCGCCAGGAACATCAGGGCGGCGGCCACCGCCAGGCCCTGCAGCGTCACGCCGGGAAGCCGGCTGGGGAAGACCAGGAGGCCCAGCAGGACGAACATCAACACCTGGAACACCCAGGCCACGCCCTCGTGGAAGCGCAGCACCGTGGTGCGGTAGACCTTGAGGCGCTCGGAAATCTGCAGCCCGGCCACGTACACCGCCAGGAAGCCGCTGCCGCCCAGGATGTAGGTCAGGCCGAAGGTGGTGAGCCCCACGCCCAGGGTCAGCAGCAGGTAGGGATAGCTGGTGTCGGCCCGGAGCAGGTTCAGCAGGCGGCCGCCCAGGCGGCCCAGCACCACGCCCACCAGCAGACCCAGGCCGAACTGCTTCACCAGCAGCAGCGCCGCCGCCCCGGGCTGCACCTGCCCGGCCAGAAGCAGTTCCAGCAGCACGGTGGTCAGGAAGATGGCCATGGGGTCGTTGGAGGCCGACTCCACCTCCAGCAGCGTCGCCAGGCGGCGGGGCAACTGCGTCCCCGCCAGCACCGCGAACACCGCGGCGGCGTCGGTGGAGCCGACGATGGACGCGATCAGCAGCGCATATCCGAAGTCCAGGTCCAGGACCAGGTACATGAAGACGCCCAGGATCAGGGCGGAGAGGATGACGCCCACGGTGGCCAGCGACAGCGACGGTGCCAGGATCGACCGGGCCTGGGACCAGCGGGTGCGCAGGCCGCCCTCGAAGAGGATCACCGCCAGGGCCACGCTGCCCAGCCGCTCCGCCAGCACGGCGTCGTCGAAATACACCCAGCCGAGCACGTCGCTGCCGATCAGCATACCGAAGCCCAGGAAGAGCACCAGCGCGGGGACTTCGAAGCGGCTGGCCAGCAGGGAGAGGCCCACGCCCGTGAGCAGGGCGAGGCCCACGGCCAGCATCATGGCACCCAGGGAGATGGACTCAGCCAGCGGCGCTCACCTCCGGGTGGGAACTCCGCGGCTAGTCTAACATGGTCACAGGAAGGCCGTGAGGGATGGACGAAAGGACCCTGCGGGCGTTCCCATCAAGGCTAGGGAGGGCTTCACCGTGTCGTTCGTACCCGCCCACGAGATCGTCCAGCGAGCTTACCGCGACGGGTACGCGGTCGGCGCCTTCAACGTCAACAACATGGAGATCGTCCAGGCCATCATCGAGGCCGCCGAGGCCGAGCGGGCGCCGGTGATCCTGCAGGCCAGCCAGGGTGCCATCAAGTATGCCGGCATCCGCTACATCGTCGCCCTGGCCCGGACCGCCGCCGAGGCCGCGTCGGTGCCGGTGGCCCTGCACCTGGACCACGGCACCGACTTCGAGCAGGTGATGGCCTGCATCCGGTACGGGTTCAGTTCGGTCATGTACGACGGGTCCCACCACCCGCTGGAGGAAAACATCGCCGAGACGGCGCGGATTGTGGAGATTGCCCACGCCGTGGGGGTGTCGGTGGAGGGCGAGATCGGACGCCTGGTGGGCATCGAGGACGACATCGCCGTCAGCGAGCTTGAAGCAGCCCTGACGGACCCGGAGCAGGCGGCCCGGTTCGCCCGGGAGACCGGCATCGACTTCATGGCTGTGGCCTTCGGTACCCGCCACGGGTTCTACAAGGGCGAGCCGCGCCTGGACTTCGACCGCCTGCGGCGGATCCGGGAACTGGTGTCGATCCCCATCGTCATGCACGGCGGTTCCGGCGTGCCCGACAGCCACGTGCGCAAAGCCATCGAGTTGGGCGTGGCCAAGATCAACATCGACACGGAACTGCGTCACGCCTTCGTCACCGCCGCCCGGCAGGTGATGGAGGCCAGGCCCGACGAGATCGACCCCCGCAAGATCCTGGGGCCGGGCCGCGACGCCATGCGGGAACGGGTCCGCGAGAAGATCCGGCTGTTCGGGTCGGCCGGCAAGGCTTGAGGCGCCGGGGAGATCGGCCGTGGAACGGGAACTGGCGCTGGAGTTCGTGCGCATCACCGAGGCGGCCGCCATCGCCGCCGCCCGCTGGATGGGCCGGGGCGACAAGGAAGCCGCCGACCAGGCCGCCGTCGACGCCATGCGGGCTCTTTTCGACACCGTTGACATCCGGGGCACCGTGGTCATCGGCGAGGGCGAGATGGACGAGGCCCCCATGCTCTACATCGGCGAACAGGTGGGCACCGGCCGGGGGCCCGAGGTGGACGTGGCCGTGGACCCGCTGGAGGGCACCAACCTGGTGGCCAAGGGCCTGCCCAACGCCATCGCCGTCCTGGCCGTGGCGCCCCGGGGCTGCCTGCTGCACGCCCCGGACATCTACATGGACAAGATCGCCGTGGGTCCCGCCGCCGCCGGGCAGGTGGACCTGGACGCCCCTGTGGCCGAGAACCTGAAGGCGGTGGCCCGGGCCCTGGGCAAGCGGGTCGAAGACGTGACCGTCATCATCCTGGACCGGCCCCGCCACGCCGACATCATCCGCCAGGTGCGCGAGGCCGGCGCCCGCATCCGGCTCATCAGCGACGGCGACGTGTCGGCCGCCATCGCCACGGCCCTGCCCGACACGGGCATCGACCTGATGCTGGGCATCGGTGGGGCCCCCGAGGGGGTGCTGGCCGCGGCGGCCCTGCGCTGCCTGGGCGGCGAGCTGCAGGGACGCCTGCATCCCACCGACGACGCCGAGCGGGAGCGGGCGGAGGCCATGGTGGGCGACGTGCGGCGCAAGCTGATGCTGGACGACCTGGTCTGCGGCGACGACGTGATGTTCGCGGCCACGGGCATCACCGCCGGCGACATGCTGCGGGGCGTCCGCTTCACCGGCGACGGCGCCTACACCCATTCCCTGGTGATGCGGGCGCGGACGGGCACGGTGCGCTTCATCGAGGCGCTGCACCGCCTGGAGCGCAAGCCGTATTTCGGCAGGGAGTCGACGCGGTGAGCGGCGAGCCGGGCCCGGAGCGTCCCGCGGAGCCCGCAGTGCCGCGCCGGGTATGCATCGCCGGCGGCAGCGGCTTCATCGGCTCCGCCCTGGCCCGGCACTGGCTGGCCCGCGGCGCCGAGGTGACGATCCTGACGAGGGGGACGACGATGCCGCCGCCGTCCCTATCGTCGCCGCCGCCCTCGCCGCGCTCGACGCCGCCCCAGAAGGGGACTGCCGCCGCCGGGTCCCTGCGCCGTGTGTCCTGGGGCGACGAGCCCGCCTGGCGGCGTGCCGTGGCCCAGGCCGACGTGGTGGTGAACCTGGCCGGCGCCACCATCTCCCGGCGCTGGACCCGCGCCTACAAGGAAGAGATCCTCAACAGCCGCCTGGGGGCCACCCGCCGCCTGGTGGAGGCTCTGGGCGATCCTGAGGCCGCAGGAGACCGGGTTTCGCCGGGTGCCCCCGACGCCTCCGGCGCGGCGTGCCGTCCCGTGCTGGTCAACGCTTCCGCCGTCGGCTACTACGGTCCCAGCGGCGACCTGCCCCTGACGGAGCGCAACGCTCCCGGCGAAGACTTCCTGGCCACGGTCTGCGCCCGTTGGGAAGCGGCGGCCCGGCCGGCGGAAGACGCGGGCGCCCGCGTGGTGCTGCTGCGGATCGGCCTGGTGCTGGGCCGCGACGGCGGGGTCCTGCCGCGGATGCTGCTGCCCTTCCGCCTCGGACTGGGAGGCGTGCTGGGCAGCGGCCGGCAGTGGGTGTCGTGGATCCACATCGACGACCTCTGCCGCCTGATCATCTTCGCCGCCGAGAATCCAGCGATCCGGGGCCCGCTGAACGCCACTGCGCCGGAGCCGGTGACCAACCGGCAGTTCACCCGCGCCCTGGCCCGGACCCTCGGGCGCCCTGCCTTCCTGCGGGTGCCGGCGGCCGCGCTGCGGCTGGTGCTGGGCGAGATGTCGACGCTGCTGCTGGACGGCCAGCGCGTCATCCCCCAGCGGGCCCTGGACGCCGGTTTCGAGTTTCGCTTCCCCACCATTGAAGCGGCCCTGACCGACCTGCTGCGGCGGCACCCAGCCTGAGCCCCTCCCCGGGGCGTGGCTGAGCCCGGCGTCGCCGGCACGCTGGGGTGCTGCGCCCGCCCGCTGCCCCGTCCGGCAATACCGCGCTGTTCGCAAAGCGTGTGGGTGGGTGAAGCAGCGCCGAAACCTCGCGGCGCAAGGTCCTGGTGCCTGTTCACCACACCCGCCCGCGTGCGACAGCACCCCCACCCAAACGCGGCGCAGGTGCCCGCGCGGCGCGGCTTTCCGCCGCTGCAGGGCATCCACACGCTTTGCGAACAGCGCGGTTTGATGCGGGGGGAGGTAGAGGGCGCAACTCCGGCCGGGCTGTTGGGGGCGCACCCCCGGCCGGGCCATTGGGCCGACGACCGGTGGGACCACCAGCCTGCTCGGGGACCCCCAACCTGCTGGGCCCCGGGCGCCTACAGGCCCTCCAGCAGGCGCGCCCGGATGTCCGGCGGCAGCGGTTCAGCGGCGGCTTCGGCGTCAACCCGGGGCAGGGCAGTCGCCAGCTGCTCCGGCGTCACCACTGGTACACCTTCGATGAACACGGGGCCGGCGCCGCGTTCCGCCCCTGGACCCGCTCCGGGATCGCGGTACAGCGCCAGGATCAGGGCCGAGAGGGGCACGGCGGCCCGCTGCTCCAGGATCCGCCGAACCCGCCACAGCCGCCATGCCAGCCGCTGCAGGCGCCGGCGGGCGGCCGAGGCGGTGGCCACCGGCCTCGTCACATCGATCCCTACCAGGATCACCGAGCGCTGGCCCACGATGACCAGGTCCACCACCAGGGGGCGGCGCCCGTCGGGATCCGGAACCTGCACGGCGGGGCCCACCGCGAAGCCGGTCGGGAGGCCCTCAAGCACCTCGGCCAGGCGGTCCAGCGCGTCGCGCTCCTGCAGCGCGTAGAAGGTCCGGGTGGCGAAAAAGCCCACCAGCACCACCGAGATGGTCCCGAACATCCGGAACAGGGCCACGTGGGTCTGGCTGTAGGCGCGAAAAAGGCTGCCCGCCAGCAGCGCCGTCAGCGCCGCGGCGAGCAGCCAGGGAAGCACAACGGGTTTCGAGCGCAGTGCCATTAACCGCCCCGGAGCCCGGACAGGTACTCCACCATCAGTTCGATGTCATCGGTGCTCAGGCCCAGGTCCTTGACGGGGTTGGGCATGATGGTCTTGTGGATCCCCGTCCAGTCGACCGGCACGTCCTCGGGCGTGGTCTTGCGCACGCCGTCGCCCATCCAGACGGTGGGCATGCGGGGCCACAGGGTGTCCGTGTTGGTCAGCCAGTCGCGCAGGAACTCCGGCGTGGTCCAGTTGCCCACGTCGGTCAGGTTCGGACCGTAGGGACGCCCGTAGTCGCCGATCATGTGGCACACCAGGCAGTTCTGGGCCACCAATTCACGGCCCCGCTCGTTGGCGGCGGCGGACACGCCCTGTGCCTCCGGCAGGTTCTCATACGTGGTCAGGTTGGCAGGCGGGATGTGGGGCGCGATCATCTGGGCCACCGCAGAGGTGCTCCAGTCGAAGTTCATCATCAGCGCCACCAGGTCTTCCACCTGCTGCTCGTTCAGGGGGCCGCCCTGGGACCGTCCCCAGGTGGGCATCCGGGTGTACGAGGTGATGGTCCAGTGGCCCGGCTCGCCTGTGATCTCCCACGTGGTGGCGTCGGTGCCGCCGCGGCCCAACTCGACCACCGAGGTCAGGAAGGACCGGACCTGCTCCCGCTCGATCTCGGTCAGGTTCTCGCGCCACTCAGGCCGGTTGACCGGCGGGCCAATGACGCCCTCGCCGGCCGGGCCGTGGCAGATCACGCAGTTCTGGGCGTAAAGCCGGGCGCCGCGGGCGATCTGCTCTTCCAGCACCCGCGCTTGCGCCCGCTGCAGGCGCGCCGGCTCGGACAGCCAGACCACCTGGAACACCAGCACCGCCGCCCAGAGCACCAGGAGGGCGACCAGTTTTTTCTGCGGAGTACGCAACCTTGCCTACCTCCTCAGCGCCGCCGCGGCGCCGCGGTCTTGCCATCCGGCCGTGCCGGTCAAAACCGGCACGACCCGGCTGAAACCGGTACGCCCTCGATCAGGGCTCGTCGGGAATGTCGTCGTGCACCGGGTGGCCGGTCTTGCGCTGGATCAGGTCGATCAGCCAGAAGCCGACGGCCACCATCACCGCCACGACGGCAAGCTCAACGGCTTCGAGAACGACGAACACGGAACCGCCCTCCTCAACTGGGCACCGGCGTGGCCTGGTCCGGGGAGTAGCCCTGGCGCTGGATGATGGTCCCGGTGTCGACGATCACGTTGCCGTCGGCGTCGATCTCCACCGGGAACAGGTCCAGGGACCGCGGGGCCGGCCCCGAGATGAACTCGCCGGTGGCCGCGAACTTGGAGCCGTGGCAGTTGCAGGCGAAGATGCCGCCTTCCAGGTTGGGCTGCCAGGGCACCGTGCAGCCCAGGTGGGTGCACCGCCAGTAGATGGCCAGAAGCCCGTCGGTGTGGTGGACCAGATAAAACTTGCCGGCGTCCACCCGGGTCACGGACCCCGGCGGGTACTTGCTGTAGTGGCCGATGTTGATCTTGCCGCCAAAGGCGCCGACTTTGCGGGGCCAGAAATACGTGGCGAAGGTGCCGCCGATCTGGGCCAGGAAGAGCAGCGCCGACCCGAAGAGCCCGAGCCGGAGCACGTCCCGGCGGGAAACGCCTTCACCCTCGGCCGCCGCCGCAGGCTTGCTCGCTTCCGCCACCGTCCGTCACCTCCAGCGCAATCCTTAAACAGGCCGCGAACGACAGTGCCGCCGGCCTCAGTGAGGATGCGTCAACTCCCACGGCCAGACCAGATACATGCTCTCGCCGCGGAAGAAGCTGCCGATGATGGTCAGCACGATGAAGGACGCCACGTAGACCGTGAACATGGCGATGAATACGTGGCGCCGGTCGGCGTTGGGCCACCGCCGCTTGACCAGCCAGGCCAGCAGCAGGAAGACGGTCAACATCACGATCACGGGGATCACGATGTTGCCCAAGAATTCCACCGCGCTGTCCGGCAGGCCCAGGAGCCGCAGGACCGGCTTGGTCCCCACGAACTCGTCGAACAGGACCAGCGCGGTCACCCAGATGGTGGTGTAAATGAAGGAGTAACGGTAGATGTCCACGCCCATCCGGGTGGTGAACCAGACGCCGGTGCCGCGCTCGTCCTTGTCGAAGTAGGGGATGGCGGCGATCAGCAGCAGCACCGCGCCGGGCACGATGACGCCGGCCAGCGACGGGTGCATGTGCAGCAGCAATTCCTGCAGCGAGAGGAAGTACCACGGCGCCTTGGCCGGGTTGGGCGTGTACTCGGGCTGCGCCAGGTCCAGAAGCGGTGCCTTGAGCAGCACCGACACCAGGAACAGCAGCACCACGAAGACCATCAGGCCGATGAATTCCACGATCAAAAAGTGCGGCCAGGTATAGACCCGATCCAGCGGGTCCGGGCGCTTGGGCTGTGCCCCTTGGGCCTGATCAGCGGGTTGCGCCATGGGCGATCACTCCTTGACCTTCCCGAGGATCGGGTGATCTTCGATGGGAATCGGCTTGGTGGCCGAGAACCCGTCCTTGCGCACGCGGTAGAAGTGCAGCAGCATCATCCAGAACGCGATCAGCGGCAGGAAGATGACGTGCAGCGTGTACCAGCGGACCAGGGTGGCGCCGGTGATGTCGAAGCCGGCCAGCAGGATCCGCCGGACCTGGTCGCCCACGAAGGGCACCGCGCCGCCGATGTTGACGCCCACCGTGATGGCCCAGTAGGCCAGCTGGTCCCAGGGCAGCAGGTAGCCGGTGAACGACATCAGCAGCGTCAGCATGTAAAGGAAGACGCCGATGACCCAGTTGAACTTCCGGGGTCCCTTGTAACTGCCCGTGTAGAACACCCGGAACATGTGCAGCATCACGACGATCACCATGGTGTGGGCCGCCCACCGGTGCAGGTTCCGGAAGAACTGGCCCAGCGCCACGTCGGTGTCGAAGGCGCGGATGCTGAAGTACGCGTCGGGCACCGCCGGCACGTAGTAGAACATCAGGAAGGCGCCGGTCAGGGCCAGGATGATGAATGTGGCCAGCGACAGCCCGCCCAGGCCCCAGGTATAGCGGTAGTCGATGGAGTACCGCGTGACCAGATTGGGGTGCAGGTGCAGGAAGAGGTTGTTGGTCAGGACCATGACCCGGGTCCGTCTGTCGCGGGGGTAGTCGTTCTGATAAATTGATCGGAACAGCTCAGTGCTCTTCAGCCAGCTCCATACGCGGTCGAACAGCCCGGTCTGCTGCGACCCCTTGGCTTCGCCGTTTCCGGCCACGAGCCGTCCTCCTCTCTGGCGCCGCGCGACATTCGCACATTCTGAGCCTGCCGGGGAATCCCTGCACGGGTTGGCGCCCGCCGGCCCGCAATTTCAAATGTAACCGAGCCCGGCGGTTTTCACCACCCTGTGGGGGCGCGTCGGCGGCCCCGGCGCCGGGGGCGCGGAAGATTACAAGACAAGATAAAAGCGGAGCCGGCACGCGGCCGGCTCCGACTGCACCGCAGGACTCCGTTATTCGGTGACGACCAGCTTGCCCACCATACCGCCGGCGGCATGGCCCGGAATGGCGCAGATGATCTCGTACTCGCCGGGCTCCGCAGCGGGAATGGTGATCTCGACCGATTCGCCGGCCGCCACCTCGCCGCTGTTGACGCCCAGCGCCTCGATGACGAAGTCGTGGACCGTGGAGTCCTTGTTGACCACCTGGATCTTGGTCTCCTGACCCGCCTTGATGGTGATGGTGCTCGGGTTGAACACGAAGCCCGGCCCCATTTCCACCACCAGAGCGCCGTCGCCGCCGCCGCTGCTGGAGCCCTGGCTGCCGCCGCCGCCACCACCGCCGCAGGCGGCCAGAACCAGCATCAGCGCCGAGAGCGTCGCAACCAGCAGCACGGGCTTGGTGAACCGCAGCATACCGGCACCTCCTTCCCGCCGCTTGGTCGCTTCGCCTGGCACTTGCAGGCGTGCGACCAACGAACACCACGGCGATTATATCCGTCCGCAGGTGCGGCGTCACCCGGGTCCGCGCCTGATCTGGTCGGGCGGCGGCCCGATTGACGGCGCCGGCCGGTTCTCATGCGGCCCGCGGGGCGGGACATATACATGGCGCAGGTTTGAACGAGCCGTGGAAAAGGGACGGGGGTGGCCCACGTGGCCGACGACTTGATGGACCTGGTGAACGAGATCCAGGCGCGGGAGGCGCCGCTGGCCGAACTTTACGGCCAGGTGGAGCGGGCCGTGTCGAACCCGACGGCCCGGCAGCTGGCGCTGCAGATGTTGAGGGCCCAGCGGTTCCAGTTGGCCACGCTGGACCTCTTGGCCAAGGACCAGGTACCCGAGAAGTTCCACTGCTTCGGCCGCATCACCCACGACGACGTGAACCTGCGCAGCGGCCCTTCGGCCCGGGAGCCCCGGACCGGCACCCTGCAGCGGGGCACCATGGTCATCGTCCAGGAGTTCCAGGGCAACTGGGCCCACGTGCAGGTGTCCGGCGGCAAGTCGGGCTGGATCTTCAAGGACTACGTGCGCTGCGAGTATTGATGCGCGCCAGGTCTTGATGGGCGCCTGGCCGTCGCCGGGCCTCCGCCGGGTCCCGGACCTGCGCCTTTGCGCCGGCGTGCGGCCCGCCGCCTACCCCCGCCGGCGCTCAGGGAACACCCACGCGGCCGCCCGCAGGTGCAGTCCCGCCAGGGGCAACTGCAGCAGGGCGGCCGCCGCGTTGAAGGCCAGGTGCGCGTGGGCCAGCCCGGCCGCAGCGGCCGGGGCGGCCGACACCAGAGCCGCCAGCAGTCCCGTGAACGGCCACCACACCGCCGTGCCCACCAGGTTGAAGGTGACATGCACCAGTGCCGTCCGCCGGCCCCGGTGGCCCAGGGCCGCCGAGGCGGCCACGGTGGCGGTGGTGGTGCCGATGTTGGCGCCCATCAGCATGGGCACCGCTCCCGCAGGGGTGATCAGGCCGCCCTGGACCAGCCGCTGCAGGACGGCGATGGCGGCGCTGCTGGAGTCCAGGACGGTGGTCAGCACCAAACCGGCCGCCAGGCCCGCCAGGGGACGGTCGTTCACCGCCCGCAGGTGATCGTACCAGCCCGGGCGGCCGGCCAGGGGCCGAGCCGCCGCCTCGACGGCCCGCAGCCCCGCCAGGGCCGCCCCGAGCCCCAACGCCGCGGCAGACAGCGCCGCCGCCCCGGGCAGCCGCCGCCGGAAGGCCGGCAGCGCCGACAGCAGCAGTCCCGCCGCGCCCCCGGCCGCCAGCCAGGGTGCAGCCCGCAGCGGGTCCAGGGCCGTCAGGAAGGCCGTCAGGGTGGTGCCCACGTTGGCGCCCATGACGGCACCGGCCGCCGCCTTCAGGCCCAGCAGGCGGGCGTCGGCCAGCCCGCAGATCACCAGGGTGGTCACGCTGGAGGACTGGATCAGCGCGGTGGCCGCCAGGCCGCCCAGGGCCGCCAGCCACGGGCGGCGGTCCAGGCGCTCCAGGACGCGGCCGGCGGGTCCCGCCAGGGCCCGGGTCAGGGCGGCAGCCATCAGGCGGATCCCGCCCAGCAGCAGTCCCAGCCCCACCAGACCGTCCAGCAGCACCGGCGTTGCACCTCCCGGCGCCGGGGTACGCGGGAATGCCCGGCCGCCGTGGGAACCTATGCGCGGGTCGGAGGCGCGGAGAACCCGCCGGCGGCCCGGCCCGCGGCAGCGGCAGGCAGCGGCGGCAGGAGAAGGGACAGGCCCCGACGAAACTTGATAACCCATGAACGGGACGAGGGCTCCGCGCCGTGTCCTGGCGGTGGTGATGCTGGCCGCGCTGGTGGCGGCGGCAGTGCCGGGTGTGGCGCAGGCAGCCGAGGAACTGGACGTGGCCGTCGAACTCAACGGCGAGCCGCGGGAACTGACCCCGTCGGCCTTCCGCCATGAAGGCCTTGTTTTCGTGCCCCTGCGTGAGTTCGTCGAGCACCTGGGCGGGAGGGTCGAGTACCATCCTGCCGAGCGCCGGATCACCGTCACCCGGGGATCCGTCACCATGGTGCTGTCGCCGGACAGCCCCGAGGCCGCGGTCAACGGTGAGGTTCAGGCGCTGCCCGCGCCTCCCATCAACGTCGACGGCCGCGTGTTCTTCCCGGCCCGCTTCGTGGCCGAGGCGCTGGGCGACAGCGTGGAGTGGATCGCCCAGCGCTCGGTCCTGGCGGTGTCCTCGTCGTACGTCGACGGCGCCGCCACCGGGCCTGAGGGCTACGGGGACCGCGCTGCGGTGATCTCCTACACCGAAGAGGAACTGGAGCTGCTGGTCCGGGTCATCAACGCCGAGGCTTACGACGAGCCGTACGAGGGCATGGTGGCCGTGGGCGCGGTGGTGGTGAACCGGGTCCGGTCGCCCGCCTGGCCCAACACCATCTACGAGGTGCTCACGCAGCCGGGGCAGTTCGCCGTGATCGCCAACGGCCACGTCTACCGGCAGGTCCGCCCCGAGGCCTACCTGGCCGCCATGGATGCCCTGCGCGGCGTCGATCCCACCAACGGGGCCCTGTTCTTCTTCAATCCCAGGAAGACCGGCAAGACGCCCGGCAGCGAGATCCTGGTCACCATCGGCAACCACGCCTTCTCCCGCTGATGTTCCCGTTGATTTCCCGCTGATTGGCGGGCGCAGCCAGGTCAGGGCGGGTTTCCGTGCGGGTTCCCGCCGGGCCGCCCGGGGCCGCCTCCCCAGCCGCGCAGAGCCACCGCCCACTCCAGGCCGAAGATCAGGATGGCTGCCGACACGTAGAACCACAGCAGCGTCAGGATGACGACGGCGATGCTGCCGTAGACCACTACGCCCGCGTGGACGGCGGCCACGTAACGGGCGAACAGGGACCGGGCCAGGTGGAGTCCCGCGCTGGCCAGCAGCGCCCCGGGCCAGAGGTGCCGGGCCGGCGGGGCGCCAGCCGGGACCAACCGGTAGACGGCCAGGATGGTGCCGAAGGTGAGGACTCCGGCCGCTGCCTGGGCCACCACGCCCACCGGGCCCGCGGCGGGCCAGGGCACCGCGGTTCCCTGGCGCCGCAGGGTCTCCAGCCAGGTGGCGCCGGCCAGGGCGGCGATCAGGACGACGGCGGTCACCGCCACCATGGCCAGCCCCACCACCCGGAACCGCACCGGCGAGGGCCGGCGGCCCGCGCCCACGGCCCGGTCCAGCGCCCTGGCGATGGCGGCGAAGACGGCCGATGCCGACCAGGCAAAGAAGACCAGGCCCACCACGCCGACGCCGGAGCGGATGCCCACCAGGCGGGCCAGGTTCTCCTGGATGAGCGGCCGCGCCCCCGGGGCGTAGGTATCCACAAGATAGAGGACCTGGCGGTGGGCGGGCAGGTCCGGCAGCACGAAGGCGGCCGCCGCCAGGGCCACCAGCAGCAGCGGGAACAGCGAGAACAGGGCGTAGTAGGCGATGGCCGCCGAGGCCGTCAGCCCGTCGTGGTCCGCAAAGTTGCGCACGGCCTGCAGCGTGGCCGCGCCCACGGCCTGTCCCGTGTGCCGGGCCATGGCTTCACTCCCGCCTCCCCGCCTGAATAGCCTGCACCGAGCCGGCGCATGAGCCGCGGCGTCCTGCTGTGCCGGCTTACCGGAGCGCCGGCATGCGGCCGCCGCCGGTGACGCCGGCGCCCGTGAGAGGGGGATCGCCCGTGCAGGCTTCCACGCAGCCCGGCACACCAAACCCGGGAAGGCCGAACCCGGATGCGCCCAACCCGGCCGGGCCGCAAACGGGTGGGCAGCACCCAGCCGGCCCGCGCCCCAAGGCCTGGGACGGCACGGTCTCCATGCCCCTGGGCGGCCGCCTGGCCAAGCCGCGCCAGGCCGGCCTGACCATGGTCATCGACAAGGGCCTCAGCCTGGCCGAAACCCAGGCGCTGCTGGACGTGGCCGCCGAGTATATCGACTTCATTAAACTGGCCTTCGGCACCACCGTATTCTTCACGCCCGAGGACCTGAAGGCGAAGGTGCGGTTGGTCCAGTCCTACGGCGTGGAGATCTACCCGGGCGGCACCCTGCTGGAGATCGCCATGCTCCAGGACCGGCTGGAGGCCTTCGTGCGGCGCGCCCAGGAGATCGGCTTCCGGTGTCTCGAGGTGTCCGACGGCACCGTCTCCATCAGCCCCCGCTACCGGGAGCGTCTGGTCCGGGAGCTGGTCCGCATGGGCTTCCGGGTCTTCACCGAGGTGGGCAAGAAGCACCCGGCCGACCGCCTGCCGCAGATCCGGCTGCGGGAGCAGATCCTCGAAGACCTGGAGGCCGGGGCCGAGAAGGTCACGGTGGAGGGCAGGGAGTCGGGCAAGGGCGTGGTCATCTACCGCGACGACGGCAGCATCGACGAGGACGAGCTGGAATTGATGGTGCAGGCCGTGCCCGACCCTTCGGTGCTGATCTGGGAGGCCCCCCTGAAGACCCAGCAGCAGGACCTGATCCTGCGTTTCGGTCCCAACGTGAACCTGGGCAACGTGCACCCCGGCGACGTGCTGTCGCTGGAGGCGCTGCGGGTGGGGCTGCGCGGCGACACCCTGCGGTCGGTGCTGCTGTCGCGGCCCGAACTGGCGGTGGTGCGGCCCTCGTGGCCGCCGGAGCGGTCCCCCTGAGGGCCGCGGGTAGCCACGGGTACGCGGCCTGCCGTGCGGCCTGCCGCGCGGCCTGCCGCGGGCGTGACGGCGAGCCCGTGACCCGTCCGCGGCTGCGCGGCGGCTCACAGGGGCGCGGGCCGCAGCGGCGGCAGTCCCGCCAGCACGCGGCGCACGTCCTCGGCCACCTGCCGGCCCACGCGGGCCTGAGCGGCAGCGGTGAGGCCGGCCACGTGGGGCGTGAGGATCACGTTGTCGAAGGCGGCCAGCGGGTCCGGTCGGGGCGGCGGTTCCTGGGCCCGCACGTCCAGGGCGGCGCCGCCCAGCCTGCCCGACGCCAGCGCCTCAGCCAGGGCCGCTTCGTCCACCACGGCGCCGCGGCCGGTGTTGACCAGCAGGGCGCCGGGGGGCAGCAGGGCCAACCGGCGCCGGTCCAGGTAGCCTATCGTGTCGGGGCGCTGGGGCAGGTGGACGCTGAGCACGTGGGACTGTGACAGCAGCGTCTCCTCGTCCACCCATTCCACGCCGGCGGCGGCCAGGTCGGGATGGTCCGGCGGGCGCCGCGGGTGGTGGGTGATGACCCGCATGCCCAGCGCCCGGGCCGCCGCGGCCAGGTGGCGGCCGGCGGCGCCGTAGCCCAGGATGCCCAGGGTCAGGCCCCGCAGTTCGATGCCGGCGGCGTCGCGCCGCCAGGCGCCGCCCCGGCAGGCGGCGTCCAGGGCCGGCAGGCGGCGCGCCAGGGCCAGCATCAGCGCCAGGGCGTGCTCGGCCACCGAGGCGCTGTTGGCCCAGGGCGCGTAGACCACGTGGATCCCGCGGCGCTGCGCCGCGGCCACGTCCACGTTGTCGAGGCCCGTTCCCAGCCGGCCCACCACCCGCAGGCTTCCCCCGGCGGCGTCCAGCAGGTCTTCGTCCACCCTGACCCGGTTGCGGACCACCAGGCCGCTGCAGCCGGCCAGGGCCTCGCGCAGGGCGGCGGGCCGCTCCGCCAGGTCCGGCTCGCAGATGACCTCCAGGCCCTGCAGCCCGTCCAGCAGTTCCGGCGGCGCCTGCTCGGCCACCAGCACCCGCTGCCGCCGGCCCGGCATACCGTACCGGGAGAAAGGGGGGAAGGACATGGCCGATACCACCGTCCCGTCGTCTGCACCCGGCGAGGCCCCGTCCCCGGCCAGCCGCCCGTCCACCGAACCCGAAGCGCCGCCCGCTCCCGCCGACGCCCAGCAGGCCGCCCAGTGGCGCCAGCAGTTTGAAACCGCCGCCGCCGAGGACGTGCTCCGCTGGGCGCTGGACCGCTTTCACCCGCGCATCGCCCTGGCCTGCAGCTTCCAGGCCGAGGACATGGTCATCCTCGACATGATGGCGCGGCTGCGCCCCGGCGCCCGGGTGTTCTACCTGGACACCGGCCTGCTGTTCGCCGAGACCTACGCCATGCGCGACCTGGTGGCCCGGCGGTACGACATCCGGCTGGAACGCTTCAGCCCCGAGCTGTCCGTGGCGCGGCAGGCCGTGGAACACGGGCCCAACCTCTGGGCCCGGGACCCCAACCGCTGCTGCACCCTGCGCAAGGTGGAGCCGCTGCGGCGGGCCCTGAGCGGCCTTGACGCCTGGGTGACGGGGATCCGCCGGGACCAGACGCCCCAGCGCCGCAGCGCCGGGGTCGTGGAATGGGACGCCCGCTTCGGCCTGGTCAAGATCAACCCGCTGGCCCGCTGGACCGCCGATGACGTTTGGCGCTACATCCGCAGCCGGGGCGTGCCCTACAACCCGCTGCACGACCAGGGCTTCCCCAGCATCGGCTGCATCCCGTGCACGGCGCCGGTCCCTGAGGGCGGCGACGCCCGGTCGGGGCGCTGGCCCGGCTTTGAGAAGACCGAATGCGGCCTGCACGCGGACCAGTGAACCTGGTGGAGGGAAACGCGCTTGACCCTTGACCCGAGAACACCCGACACGGCCCGCAACGCCTCGCCGGGCACGGACGGCGGCGGGTCCCCTGCCCCTGCCCCGGCGCCGGCGCCGGCGGGCACCGGCTCGAGCGAACCCTCGCCTGCCGGCAGTGCCCTGCCGGGAGCCCCGCCCCACGGCGGGCGCCTGGTGGACCGCCTGGTGCCCGCCGACCAGCGGGACGAAATGCTGCGCTGGGCGGCCGGCCTCCGCCGGGTGGTGGTGGACGCCCAGGCGGCCGCCGACCTGGAACTGATCGCCGTCGGCGCCTACAGCCCGCTGACCGGCTTCATGGACCGCGACGACTACGAGTCTGTGCTGGAGTCCCTGACCCTCGACTCCGGGTTGACGTGGACGCTGCCGGTGACCCTGAACGTGGACCCCGAGGAAGCCCGGCAGGTCCGCGAGGGCGAGACCGTGGCCCTGGCGGCCCCGGACGGGACGCTGCTGGCCCTGCTGGACGTGGAGGACCGCTTCCGCATCAACAAGGGCCGCGAGGCCGCGAAGGTGTACGGCACCCAGGATCCCGGCCACCCGGGGGTCCACGCCCTCTACCGGCGCGGCGGCGCCGCCCTGGGCGGGCCCGTGCGCCTGCTGCAGCGGCCCCCGTCGGTCCACCGGTCCCGGATCCTGGACCCGGCGGCGGTGCGGGCCGAGATCCAGCGGCGCGGCTGGCGCACCGTGGTGGGGTTCCAGACCCGCAACCCGCTGCACCGTGCTCACGAGTACCTGCAGAAGTGCGCCCTGGAACTGTACGACGGCCTGCTGCTGCACCCGCTGGTGGGTCCCACCAAGGACGACGACGTCCCCGCCGGCGTGCGCATCGATACCTATGACGCCGTGCTGGCCGGCTATTACCCGGGGGAACGGGTGGTGCTGTCGCTGTTCCCGGCGGCCATGCGCTACGCGGGTCCCCGGGAGGCGGTGTTCCACGCCATCTGCCGGCAGAACTACGGCTGCACCCACTTCATCGTGGGGCGCAGCCACGCCGGCGTCGGCGACTTCTACGGGCCCTATGACGCCTGGCGCCTGTTCGAGCAGCTCCCGCGGGGCGGCCGGGGCCTGGCGGTGGAGCCGCTCTTCTTTGAGGACGCCTTCTACTGCCGGGCCTGCGGGGGGATGGCCACCGCCCGCACCTGTCCCCATCCCGAGAACCTGCGGGTGTCGCTGAGCGGCACCGAGGTGCGCCGCATGCTGGCGGCCGGCCGGCCGCTGCCGCCGGAGTTCACGCGCCCGGAAGTGGGGACCATTCTGCTGGAGCATGCCCGCGCCGCGGCGGCGCGCGGCGGTTGGGGAGGGCCGCCGGCACCCGCAGGCTGAGGAACGCCGGGCCGCGGACGAGGCGAGGGCCCGGAAGCCGAACGTCCTGCGAGCCTGCCGGGCCGAACGTCCGGACGGGCAGCGGGCGGGGAATGTTCGCGATTTTGCCGCGCGGCGCCGTGGGCGCCGCGTTTTCTCTCCCCTGACACGGGAAATTGGCGTACAATACAACCCGGTTCCCAAAAAACATTCGGGCATGCGGCAGGGCCGGCGGGGCGCCCGTCGAACCCCTGCGGCAGAGAAAGGGGTGGGGAGATGAGCGAGCAGAGCAGGGCCGCCGCGCCGGGCTGGCTGGAGCGCTACTTCGCCATCAGCCGGGCCGGCAGTTCGGTCGGGACCGAGGTCGTCGCCGGTCTGACGACCTTCATGACCATGGCCTACATCCTGTTCGTCAATCCCAATATCCTGTCGGCCACGGGCATGGACCCCCAGGCCGTGCTGATGGCCACGGCGTTGTCGGCCGGTTTCGCCTCGATCCTGATGGGCTTCCTGGCCCGGCTGCCCTTCGCGCTGGCGCCGGGCATGGGGCTCAACGCCTACTTCGCCTTCACCGTCGTGCTGGGGATGGACATTCCCTGGCAGGTGGTGCTGGGCGCCGTCTTCATCGACGGCTTGATCTTCCTGATCCTGAGCCTGCTGCCCATCCGGGAGCGCATCATCCAGGAGATCCCGCTGAACCTGAAGCTGGCCACCAGTTCCGCCATCGGCCTGTTCATCGCCTTCATCGGGTTGAGCCAGGCCGGTTTGGTGGTGGACAGCCCCGCCACCTTGGTGACCCTGGGCGAGATCGGCGCGCCGGGCACCCTGGTGTCGCTGTTCGGCCTGCTGCTGACGGGCGTGCTCATGGCCCGGCGGGTGAAGGGCGCGCTGATCTGGGGCATCCTGGCCACCACGGTGGTGGCCATGTTCGTGCGGGTGCCCGGCGAGGACGGTACCCTGCGGCCCCTGGCCGCGGTGCCCGGCAGCCTCAGCGACATCGTGGCGCTGCCCTCCTGGTCCGTGATGTCCCAGACCTTCGGCCAGCTGGAGATCGTCGACGCGCTGCAGTTGGGCCTGGTGGCCATCGTGTTCACGTTCACCTTCGTCGACATGTTCGACACGGCCGGTACCTTCATCGGCCTGGCCACCAAGCTGGGCATCGTCAACGAGAAGGGGTCTTTCCCCGGTGCGGGCCGCGCCCTCCTCGCCGATGCCATCTCCACGATGTTCGGCGCGGTGATGGGCACCAGCACCGTGACCACCTACGTCGAGAGCGCGGCCGGCGTGGCCGCCGGAGGCCGCACGGGCCTGACCGCGGTGGTCACCGGCGTGCTGTTCCTGCTGGCGGCCTTCTTCTCACCGCTGGCCCTGATCATTCCCGGGCAGGCCACGGCGCCGGCGCTGATCATCGTGGGCCTGCTGATGGCGGAGCCCATCAAGCGCATCAACCTGGAGGACTACACCGAGGCGCTGCCCGCCTTCCTGACGCTGATCATGATGCCGCTGACCTACAGCATCGCCAACGGCCTGATCTTCGGGATCCTGTCCTACGTGCTGCTGAAGGTGATTACGGGCCGGGTCAGCGACGTCAAGCCGACCATGTGGGTCCTGGCGGTGCTGTTCATTTTCTACATCGCGTACGGGCAGCTGTGAGCCGGCGCGGCAGAGCCGGCGGGGCGGTGAGCGCGGCCGCAGGCGGCTGAGGCCTGCGGCCGCTTTGTTTTCCCAACCGGAGCGGCAGCGGCGCGACGCTTCCCCGGCAGGAATCCAGATTTCTCCACAGAATCCACCGGTATCCACAAGGGTTATCCACATTTCCCCAGGGAATCACGGGAAGCACCGGTCCAGGTCGACGCAGTGCCGATCCCGGCGCGACCCGCCGGGACGGTGACGATCCGACGGTGAGGATCCGGGTGTTGGGAGGACGCCGCATGGCGCCGGCACCGGCTGCGAGCCAGCGCCCGCAACCCCTGGTGCGGTCGCTGACAGCCCTGGTACCCGGGGGCGACGCCCTGCCCTTCGCTTTCCCCACGGCAGGGCTGCGCTGTCCCCGCTGCCGCGCAGCCCGGGTCGTGGGCCACGGGCGCTGGCGGGGACGGCGGCGCTACCGCTGCAGGCGCTGCGGCCGCACCTTCAACGCCCTGACGGCGACGCCGCTGGCCCGGCTCCACTACCCGGAGCGGTGGCTGGAACTGGCGGCGTGCCTGGTCCGGAGCCTCACTGTGCGGGAAGCCGCGCGGCGCCTGGGCGTTCATCCCAGCACCGCCTTCCGCTGGCGGCACCGCCTGCTGGCGGCCCTGGCCGGCGAGGGCGCCGGCCGGCACGGTGTCGCCGCTGCACCTGTGCTGCCCGGCGGGGTCGTGCCGGGGACCCCCGCGGTGCTGGGCGGCGTGACCGGCGGCGCCGCGCGCGCTGCGCGAGCTGCCGCTGCGCCTGCTCCTGCCGCTGCCCCTGCCGCTGCTCCTGCCGCTGCACGGGCCGTCACGCCCGCTGCCATGGGAGGCCGTATCCACGCCCCCGTGCGGCCCGAGCCGCCGGAGACGCACGGCGTGCGACACGGCCTCTCAGGGATCGTCGAGGTGTCCGAGGTCTTCTTCGCTTACTCCGAGAAGGGGAGCCGACGCCTGCTGCGGCCGCCGCGGCGCCGTGGACTGCCGTGGGTGGAGCCGCGGCAGAAGGTCTACGCTGTGGTGGCGCGCGACCGGCGTGGGCGGGTCCTCACCGCCGTCGCAGGCCTGGGCCTGCCCCGCGCCGACCGGTTGACGGCGGTGCTGGCGCCTGTAGCTCCGGGAAGCGTTCTGTGCCCGCCTCGTCCCCAGGACTACCGGCAGGCGGCGGAGCGGCTGGGCCTGGTGCTGGGCTGCCTCCTGCCGGGTCGGGACCGCCGGGATATTCGCCTGAGCCACTGGCACCGGCAGGGCGTGGCCGCGCTGCGGTCGAGGCTGAGGGCCTGGATGGAGCGATTCCACGGCGTGGCCACCAGGTACCTGCACCGCTACCTGGCCTGGTATGCCTTCCTGGAGCAGGCACCCACCATCGACGAATGTGCCGCCGCCGACCAGCTGGTGCGTTCGGTAGTAGACTGGTAGGTGCGCCAGGTACGTCCTACCCCACGTGCGGGCGTGTCGGGGTGCCGACGCACCTGCGTTTTCCGCCTCAGGGGCGCCCCGCGTCCTCGCCCCCGCGCCAGCGCTCCAGCAGGAAAAACACGTAGTCCGTGGGCACGCCCGGGTGGCCCTGCTGCCGCAGCATGGCCGTGATCATGCCTCGGTGGTATGTGCCGTGGTTGACCACGTGCCGGACCAGTTCGGAAAGCCGGGTTTCCAGTGGTCCGTACCGCGGGTGATGAGGCACCACCGGACGGTCCAGGTCGTCCTGCTGCCGCAGGAAAGACCGGTATTCCGCCGCCACGGCCGCGAACAACTCCCGCATCCGGTCGAGGCCCGCACCCTGTACCTCGCCCCTAGCCTTCTGAATGACGGCGAAAGTCTCTTCCGTCGTGTCGCCCTGCATCGTACTCAGCCAGAGAGAGTCGACCACGTAGACGTGGCCCAGGGTTTCGGCGACGGAGGGGAAGACGCTGGTCAACTGCCGGTCATAGACGCCTTCCGGCAGCGTGCGCAGGTGGTCGAACACCTTCTCATTCGCCCAGACGTGGTACTCGTAGAGCGACAGGACCGGGTGTCCCATCTCGTTCACGACCTCCCTCGATGTCCCGCCGGTGTCCGGCGCAGGGCGGGCCGTGCCGCAGGTATCAGGCGCGCGGACCGACCGCGGGCGGACACGTCTTTGTCCGTGGTGTCTTTTGACAGCGTGGCCGGATCTCCCGCATCCACCCCAAGGTTTGGTAAGAATGCGCTGTTCGCAAAGCGTGTGGATGGTGTGAGGAGCACACTTTTCAGGCCGTCTCCGGGGTTGCGGGCGCCGCGGCGCCGGTGGACCCATGCCGCAGATGGGGCTGCTGCCGACGGTAGAATGGCCGAATGGGCGCGGTTCAGCACCGCCCCCCGCCACCCACACGCTTTGCGAACAGCGCGATCTCATCGCCTTGGTGGCTGCGGCCCGCCGGGCCCCCGCGCCCCCCGCG
>PKRI01000023.1 GCA_017577485.1 Bacillota bacterium
GCCGGCTGACGCGGCAGGCCCCTGTTGCCGGGCCGGGCCCATCCGCCCCCCGGCCGGGGCGGCGTGGACCGGGGCCGTCCCGGGCCGGGCAGGATCGGCATAATTATGTAAGAATATAGTACCTGTTGGCGCCGGGGCGCCGTTCCGGAAGCTTCCGGTATGGCCCGGGCAGGAGGGATGCAATGCCGGCAGCGACGCTGGTGCTCCTGGCTGCAGCCGTCGGTGTCGCCGAGGCCGCGCTGCTCTGGGCGGCCGGTGCGGGCGCGGCGGTTTCCCTGGGCGCGGCCGCGGCCGGCGCCGCGCTGTGGGGCCTGACGGCCGCGGCTGTCGCCCGCCGGCAGGGTACCGCCCCGCCGGGCTCTCCCCGCACCATTCGCCTGGCGCCGCCGGGCAGCGCAGGACCGCCCGTCACGGCCGCGGTCCGGGCGCTGCAGTGGGTCACGCGGGTGCACCCCCACCTGCGGCAGGGCCTGACCCCGCAGGCGGCGGGGCCGCTGGCCCGGGCCGTCCTCCAGTTGACCGGTGCGGCCGCGGTGGCCGTCACCGGCCGCGACCGGGTGCTGGCCACGGCCGGGCGGCGCGACGGGCCCTGGCGGGCGGGCGATCCGGCGGCCGACCTGGTGGTCCAGGAGGCCATGAGCGGCCGCCGCGGCCTGGCGGTGGGCACCGGCGGCGCTTCCCGCGGCGACGGTCCCCGGCACGGCATCGTGGCCGTGAGGCTGCAGGCCCGTGGGGAAACGGTGGGCGCCCTGGCCGCCGCCTTCCCCGGTCCGGGGCGGCCCCACCCTGCGGCACGCCGGCTGCTGGCGGCAGCGGGCGCCGCGGTGGGCCTGCTGCTGGAGGGAGCCACCTTCGAGAAACTGGCCGCCCAGGGAGCGCGCTACCGGCTGCAGGCCCTGCGGGCCCAGATCAACCCGCACTTCCTTTATAACGTCCTCACCGCCGTCATCGTCCGGGTGCGCACCGATCCCGAGGAAGCCCGCCGCCTGCTGATCCGCCTGGCGGATTTCTTCCGATACATGTACACGGTCCAGACCGATGTCCAGCTGGTTCCCTTCAGCGCTGAGCTGGCCTTCGTCCGCACCTACCTCCACCTGGAACGGGCCCGCTTCGGCGACCGCCTCCACGTGGTCTACGACATCGACCCGCAGATCCTCAGTTTTCCGGTGCCCGCCCTGACCATCCAGCCCCTGGTGGAGAACGCCGTCAAGCACGGCATCATCCCCAAATTGGGCCCGGGAACCGTGGTCCTGCGGGCGCGGACCGACCTGCTGGCCATGCGGGCCTACATCGAGGTGCGCGACAACGGCGTCGGCGCCGCGCCCGGGACGGTCCGCGACGCGCTGGTGGGTAAGTCGCCCGCCCACGGCATCGGCCTGGCCAACATCCGCGAGCGCCTGGAGTACCTCTACGGCCCCCGCGCCAGCATGGTCATCGACAGCCGGCCCGGCGTCGGCACCCGGGTGCGCCTTTCCCTGCCCGTGCTGCGCCACGCCGACGCCTCGAGTCCGGTGGACATCCACGTCAGGTGAGGTGGCAGCAAGTGAAGATGCGCGCGCTGATCGTGGATGACGAGGCTCCGGCCCGCGAGGAACTCCGCTACCTGCTGCGGGACATCCCCACCGTCGAGGTGGTGGGCGAAGCCGCCCACGCCCAGGAAGCCCTGGAACTGATCCGCTCCCTACGGTACGACGTGGTCTTTCTCGATATCCGCATGTCGGGACCCGACGGCCTGGAACTGGCCCGTACGCTGCAGGGCCTGCACCCCAGGCCCCAGGTGGTTTTCGTCACCGCCTACGGCGAGTACGCCCTCAGCGCCTTCGAGGTCCAGGCCGCCGATTACCTGCTGAAGCCGGTGGACGCCGAGCGGCTGCAGCGGGCCGTGGACCGCGTCGCCAACGGCCTCCGCGCGCCCAACCCGCCGGAACCCGCGCCGCCGGCCCGTCCCGCGCAGGGCGCCGGCGCACCGGCCCCCGACGCCCTGATCCGCATCCCGGTGCCGACGGCGTACAAGACGCTGCTGGTGGACCCCGCCGACGTGTACTACCTGAAGGCCTTCGAGGGCGGCGTCCGCCTGGTCACCGAAGAGGGCGAGATGACCATCCGCTCCACCCTCAAAGACCTGGAGGCACGCCTGGACCCGAGCCGCTTCTTCCGGGCTCACCGCAACTTCATCATCAACCTGGAGAAGGTGGCCGAACTGATTCCCGATGCCCGGGGCGGACTGGCCATGCGGCTGGTGGGGCCCCGCTCGGAGCAGATCCCCCTCAGCCGCCGCCAGGCCCGGCGACTTCGCCGCCTGCTGGATCTGTGACGCCGCTGACCTCAACCAGTCGAACCGCCGGGCGTTCCGCCGCCGTGCCGTGCATGCGCATCCAGAGGTCCTGCAGGCCCTGCGGGGCCGTCTGCGCCTGGGACCGCAGCGACCCCAACACCAGCGCCAGCGCCGCCAGGGGTACCGTCACGATGCTGGGCTGGCTCAGGCCCGCCAGGGCTTCCAGCCACGGGGGGCCTGAAATCACGCCGCCGACGTGAGCGGCGTGGAGTCCGATCCACAGCAGGGTGCCGCCGCCGCCCACCAGCATGGCGGCCAGCGCTCCCCGGGCCGTGGCCCTGGGCCACCAGATGGCCGCCAGCAGCGCGGGGAACAGCCCGGCGCCGGCCAGGGCGAACACCCAGCTGACCATCACCGCCAGCACCGACGGGTACGTTTGGAGAACCCCGGTCCTGCGCATGGCGGCACCCATGACCAGTCCCAGGAAGCCGATGGCGATCACCGCCAGGCGCCCCACCAGGATCTGGCGCCGTTCCGGGGCCCTGGGGTCGATGTCGGCGGCGTACACGTCGTGGCTCAAGGCGGCGGCGCCCGACAGCAGCAGGCCGGACATGGTGGACAGGATGGCGGCGAAGGCGCCGGCGGCGACGAAGCCCATGGCCACGTCGCCCCCCAGACCCGCCGCCAGGATCAGCACCGCCTGCTCGGGGCTCTTCAGGTAGCCCTCCACGGCCAGGGGGGCGTACCGGCTGTCCTGGGAGAGGATGCCCGGCAGCAGCGCCCGCGCCGCCACACCGGCCATCACCGCGGGGATGTAGTAGAGGGTGGCCAGGATCACCACGTAGGTGCCCGCGTCGCGGGCCAGGCGGCCGGTGGGGCTGGTCAGGTGCCGCATGATGATGTGGGGCAGGCCGCAGGTGCCCAGGGCCAGGCCCAGCACCATCGACACCTGCTCCGCGGCCCCGTAGCGGTGGCCGGGTTCCCCGAACCGGGCGGGCCGGTCCGGGTGCAGTCGATTGGGGTCGTCGCGCACCTGCCACTGGACCCCGGCCTCCTCCCCCGCCGCCTCGTGCACGGTGCGCAGGGGCTCCGGCGCCAGGTCGGCCAGGGCCGGCAGGTAACGGAAGCCGTTCAGGTAGGCCAGGGCCACCACCATCAGCACTGCCGAGAAGAAAAACCAGAAGAAGAAGATCTGCTGCCAGGTGGCGGCCCGCATGCCGCCCACACCCACGTAGGCCACCATGACCAGGGCGCCCACCAGCATCCCCGTGTCGAAAGGGGTGAGGCCCGGCAGCGCGGCGCCGATGGCCACTGCCCACGTCTCGCCCAGGCCCAGCAACTGCGGCACCAGGTACATGAAGACCACCAGCTGGATCAGCACCACGGCGGTGAGCCGGACCGCCCGGCTGCCGAAGCGCATGCCCAGGAACTCGGGAATGGTGAAGGCGCCGGAGCGGCGCAGCGGCGCCGCCAGGAACAGCAGCACGGGGACCAGGCCGGCGGCGAAGCCGGTGGCGAACCAGACGCCGTCGAGGCCCGACACATACACCGCCGCCGCCACGCCCAGGAAGGAGGCGGCGCTGAAATAGTCCCCGCAGATGGCCGAGGCGTTGGCGAAGGCGCCGATGCGCCGGCCGGCCAGGTAGAAGTCCAGTACCGTCCGGGTCCGCCGGCGGGCGTACAGGGAAACCACCAGCGACCCGATGATGAAGATCACGCCCAGGACGACGGCGGCCGTATTCATGGTCACGGATGGGGTTCCCGCCTGCCCAGGATTCGTTCTTCATAAACGTCGGCCCGCCGCCGGAACACCAGCGCCAAGGCGGCGTAGCCTGTGGGAAGCAGGAAGGCCACGGCCGCGAAGTTGGGGGTGATGCCGCCGCGCTCCCCCACCGCGTACCAGGTGGGCCAGGTGATGCTCAGCACGGGGACCGCCAGCGTGGCGGCCAGGAACACCACGCCGGCGGTGAAGGCCAGGCGCCGCTGCAGCCGGAAGACCAGGTCCACCTCTTCGGGCGCGTCGATCTCGGCCACCGGCTCGGCGTCGTCCTCGACGGCCGCCGGCTGCTGCCCGACGGGGTCGTGCCTCCGGCGTGCGCCCCGCAGGTCGGCCAACCGCGGCCCGCGCACCAGGCGCCGCCTATGGGACCAGGCGCCCACCCGAACCCTTACCACGCCTCCTGCCCCTTCCGGTCGACGATCGTTACCCAGCGGTCATTATCGGTGGATGAACGGTCGTATCCGTGGAATGACCGCTCGGATCGGCCGGCCATCGCCATCGCCATCCGCTGAACGGTGTCTTTCGGCAGTTCATCCCGCGCCACGGGCCGCACACCCGGATTGTGCCGGCGAAAAGCAGTGTTCTTCCCCCTAAATAGCGACATTAATCGTCGCTGCAGCAGGAATTCTGCATGAAACCGTGCAAACCCTTGCTAGCCCCGGGCGAGCCGTGCCCGGGCGCCCGCACCCGCGGGCCCCCCGAACCGGGGCACCGTCCCACTCCCACGGGAAGGAGGCGATGGAGCACCGTGGAGCATCCCGAGGAACTGTTGCCCGAGCGGCACAAGCAGTGGTTCTGGAACCGGCTGCTGCGCCTGGTCTGGACCTTCTTCGCCATCTGGAGCGTGGTCGCCGTCTGGTGGCACCTGCCGGTCCAGCGCTGGAAGGAGGTCCTCCTCTTCGGCAACATGCCGATGCACTGGTACCTGGCCGCCTTCATCAGCGTCTGGTGCGGCGTGGCGCTGATCATCATCTACCACCTGGTGGCCACCCGGCTCGAGAACAGCTTCCAGGACTATCTGGCAGGTTCCTGGCATGAGCTGCCTGAGGAAGTCCAGGCCGCGCTGCAGCACGCGCGGGGCCAGGGCGACTGACGACGCACGAGGGGCGGGCGGGGCCGCAGCGACGCGGCCGCGCCTCGCGGCTCAGATGTGTGGATAGAGGGGGGCATGTATGAGCGGAAGAATGTCGCTGGGGCTCACCTTCGGCGGCTACGCCCTGATCGCCGTGCTGCTGGCCGTCACCCTGGGCCAGCGGGCCGCGGCGATGTGGATGGTCGTCGGGTCGATCCTCACGTACATCTCCGTGGCCTTCGCCGCCCGCGGCGAGAGCGCCTCGGAAGTTTACGTGGCGGGCCGGAACATCCCGCCCATCGTCAACGGCGCCGCCACGGCGGCGGACTGGATGAGCGCCGCCAGTTACCTTTCGATGGCAGGCACCGTGGCGCTGCTGGGCTTCGACGGGCTGCCTTACATCATCGGCTGGACGCTGGGCTACACGATCCACTCCTTCTTCATCGCGCCGTACATCCGTAAGTCCTCGACCTGGACGATTCCCGACCTCATCGAGAAGCGCGCCGGCGGCTGGGGCGTCGCCCGCGTCATCGCGGTGATCATGATGTTCATCATCTCGATGACCTACCTTACGGCCCAGCTGACCGGCGCCGGCGTGGTCTTCTCCCGGTTCCTGGGCATCCCGGCCACCGTAGGCGTCTTCGGCGCCCTGTTCGGCATGGGCATTTACGCGGCGGCGGGCGGCTGGAAGAGCATCACCTGGACCCAGGCGGTGCAGTATGTGGTGCTCATCATCTGCTACCTGATGCCGGTGTTCATCGTGGCCGGCGCCCTGGGGCTGTACAAGCCGCTGCCCTGGTTCGCTTACGGCCAGTTGATCCAGGAAGTGCAGGGCAAGGAGGCGGCGTACGGCCTGACCGTCTGGACGGAACCCTTCGCCAAAGCCCTGGGCGGCGCCACCGGCCAGCTCAACTGGATCCTGTCGGCGCTGCTGCTGATGCTGGGCACCCTGGGCCTGCCCCACATCCTGATCCGGTCTTACACGACGCCCACCGCGCGGGATGCGCGCGCCAGCATCGGCTGGGCGCTGTTCTTCATCGGCCTGCTCTACTGCACGGCGCCCATGTATGCCACCATGGCCCGGTACGCCTTCAGCCAGGTCTGGGGCATGACCATCGAGGCAGCCCAGCAGGTCCCCTGGGTGGCCAACTTCCTGCCGACGGGCCTGCTGCGGATCGAGGATCTCAACGGCGACGGCATCCTGCAGCCCAACGAGCTGACCTTCCACGGCGACATCGTCGTCATCGGCATGCCCGACATGTGGGGCCTGGCGTGGTGGATCGCGCCGCTGGTGGCGGTGGGCGGCCTGGCCGCGGCCCTCAGCACGGCCGACGGCCTGCTGATGACCATGGCCACCGGCATCACCCGCGACATCTACCAGCGGTTCATCAACCCCAACGCCGACGAGGCGGGCGAGGTGCGGATGACCCGCATCCTGGTGATCATCCTGTCGCTGGTTTCGAGCTTCATGGCCTACCTGGCCATCAGCAGCCCGAGCTTCGGCTACTACGTGGCCCTGGTGGTGGGGTGGGCCTTCGTCTTCGCGGCATCGTCCTTCACGCCGCAGGTCATCCTGGGAACCTTCTGGAAGCGCCTGAACCGGTACGGCATCGTCTGGGGCATGATCGCCGGCATGGGCACGGCGCTGCCCTACGTCATCGCCGTGGGCGTCGCCGGTGTCCAGCCCATCTCCATCTTCGGGCAGCAGATCGGGACGCTGGCCTGGGGCTTTGTCAGCTTCATGGTCAACCTGATCGTGTCGGTGGTCGTTTCCCTGTCCACCCGGCCCGAGGACGAGCAGGTGGAGCGCTTCGTCGACCGCATGCGGCTGCCTGAGATCAGCGTGCCGGCGCCGGTGGCCGGCGCCTCCGACGCCGAGGCCAACGCCACCGACTGAGCCGGCATCCGGTCCATCTTCATGACCACGACCAGTCCGCGTCCGGCGGGGAGCGGGGCGGCGACGGCGGGACCTGGTCCCGGCGCCCGCCCCGTTCCCCCCGAGGCGCGGCGGAGGGGGTAACCGGCCATCGCTGGGGCGGACTTGATGCATCCTGCCGTGCGGCGGCTGCACGACCAGGCCGAAGAGGACTGGCAGGCCTTCTGGGCCCGGGCCGCCGGGATGATCCATTGGTTCCGGCCGTGGGAACGGGTCTTCGAGTGGGATCCTCCCGGCTTCCGCTGGTTCATCGGCGGCGAGACCAACCTGGCCTACAACGCGGTGGACCTGCACGTGCAGCGCGGGCGCGCGGGACAGGCCGCGCTGATCTACGTCAACGAGCGGGGCGAGCGGAGGGTCCTCACCTACGCCCAACTGCACCACGGGGTGAAGGCGGTAGCCCGGGCCCTGCGGGGTCTGGGCGTCGGGCGCGGCGACCGGGTGGCCATTTATATGCCCACCACCCCGGAAGCCATCATGACCATGCTGGCCTGCGCCAGGATCGGCGCCATCCACCTGGTGGTCTTCGCCGGCTTCGGCGCCGACGCCCTGGCCGAGCGGATGCGCCTGTCGGGGGCCCGCCTGCTGGTCACCGCCGACGTGACCTGGCGCAAGGGGCGTACCGTGGAGCTGCTGAGCATCGCCCGCTCCGCCGTGGCCCAGGCGCCGGTGGAGCGGGTGGTGGTCTTTCGCCGGTCGGCCGACGCCCCTTCCCTGTCGGGACGGGAACTGGACTGGGAGGCCTTCCTGGCCGGGGGCGCCGGGCAGCCGGACCACGTGGAGCCCATGGAGGCCAACGAGCCGGCCTATATCCTGGCCACCTCGGGGACCACGGCCAAGCCCAAGCTGGCGGTGCACAGCCACGGCGCTTACCAGGTGGGCATCCGTGCCGGGGCGGAATGGCTGTACGGGCTCAAGCCCGAGGACGTGTGGTGGTCCACATCCGACATCGGCTGGGTGGTGGGCCACAGCTACATCGTCTATGCTCCCTTGCTCACCGGCTGCACCACCATCGCCTATGAGGGCGCCCTGGATTACCCGGCGCCCGAAACGGTCTACCGGATCATCGAGGAAAACGGCGTCACCGGCGTCTTCACGGCGCCCACGGCGGTGCGGCTGCTGATGCGGTACGGCACGGCCCCGGCCCGGGCCCACGACCTGTCGTCGGTGCAGCGGGTCTTCTGCGCCGGCGAGGTGCTGAACATCCCCGCCTGGGAATGGCTGCAGCGCGAGGTGTTCCAGAACCGGGTACCGGTCATCGACCACTGGTGGCAGACCGAAACCGGCGGGCCGGTGATCGGGAACCCCTACGGCGTCGGCCTCCTGCCCATCAAGCCCGGCTCCGCGGGCATTCCCCTGCCCGGCATGGCGGCCGAGGTGCGGACGCTGGACGGCCGCCGCTGCGAACCCGGGGAGCGGGGCATCGTGGTCCTGACCCGTCCCTTCCCCAGCCTCACCCCCACCATCTGGGGCGAGCCGGAACGGTACGGGAAGGAGTACTGGCAGCGCATTCCCGGGGTCTACTTCACCGGCGACAGCGGCTACATGGATGAAGACGGCTACTTCTTCTTCGCGGGCCGGGCCGACGAGATCATCCAGGTGGCCGGTCACCGGATCGGCACCATCGAGGTGGAGACCGCCTTCCTGCACCACCCCGATGTGGCCGAGGCCGGCGTCACCGGGCGCCCCGACGAACTGCGGGGCGAGGTGATCTCGGCCTTCGTGGTGCTTCGGGAGGGACGGCAGCCCAGCGACGAGCTGCGCCGGGAACTGGTGGAGACCGTCCGCCGCCACCTGGGCCCGGTGGCCGTGATCGGCGACGTCAATTTCGTGACCGGCCTGCCCAAGACCCGCAGCGGCAAGATCATGCGCCGCGTCCTGAAAGCCGTGGTGCTGGACCGGGACCCCGGCGACATCTCCACCATCGAGGACGAAGGGTCGGTGGAGGAGGCCAGGGCCGCCTGGGAGGAAATGAAGGCACAACTTGAGGCTAGCGAGGGAGGTCGATGACGGTGGCTCAGGCCCGGGAACCGGAGCCTGTGGTAGACGAGCGGTCCATTGAGGTCCACTGGCGCGAGGAGGACACGTACCAACCGAGGCCCGAGTTCATCGCCCAGGCCAACCTGACCGATCCGGACTTCTACCGCCGGTTCAGCCTGGACAACTTCCCCGACTGCTACGACGAGTACGCCCGGCTGCTGGACTGGGACAAGTACTGGCACACCACCCTGGACGCGTCCAACCCGCCCTTCTACAAGTGGTTCGTGGGCGGCCGGCTCAACGCGTCGTACAACTGCGTGGACCGGCACCGGGTCAAGGATCCCAACAAGACGGCCATCCACTTCGTCCCGGAACCCGAGGACGAGCCCATCCTGCACGTGACCTACCAGGACCTCTGGATCCGGGTGAACGAGTTCGCGGCGCTGCTGCGGGAGTTCGCCGGCGTCAAGCCCGGCGACCGGGTGACCATCCACATGCCCATGGTGGCCGAACTGCCGGTGGCCATGCTGGCCTGCGCCCGGTTGGGCGCCATGCACTCCGTGGTCTTCGGCGGCTTCAGCGCCAAGGCCTGCGCCGACCGCATGGTGGACGCCGGCAGCAATATCCTGATCACCATGGACGCCTACTGGCGCAACGGCCAGCTGCTGGACCACAAGGCCAAGGCCGACGACACCGTCAAGGAAGCCGCGGCCCATGGCCTGACCGTCGATAAGGTCCTGATCTGGCAGCGGTATCCCGGCCGCTATTCCAGCCAGGTGCCCCTGGTGGAGGGCCGGGACTTCATCGTCAACGACCTGCTGCCGCGGTACCGCGGTGCCCGGGTGGAGCCGGTGTCGATGCCGGCCGAGGCGCCGCTGTTCTTGATGTACACCAGCGGTTCCACGGGTAAGCCCAAGGCGGTCCAGCACAGCACCGGGGGCTACCTGGCCTACGTCACCGCCACCGCCCGGTACTACCTGGACATCAAACCCGAGGACGTGTACTGGTGCATGGCCGACATCGGCTGGATCACCGGCCACTCGTACATCGTCTACGGGCCGCTGTCCAACGGCACGTCGACGGTCGTCTACGAGGGCGTGCCCACCTACCCCGATCCCGGCCGGCCCTGGCGCATCGCCGAGGAACTGGGGGTTACCATCTTCCACACCTCCCCCACGGCCATCCGCCAGCTCCGCAAGGCCGGGCCCGACGTGCCGCGCCGGTACAACCACAAGTTCAAGCTGATGGTCACCGTCGGCGAGCCCATCGAGCCCGACGTATGGCGCTGGTACTACCACGAGGTAGGCAAGGGCCAGGCGGTCATCGTCGACACCTGGTGGCAGACCGAGACCGGCGGCTTCCTGTGCACCCAGGCGCCGGCCCTGATGAAGATGAAGCCGGGCAGCGCTGGCCCGGGCGTGCTGGGCATCAACCCGGTGGTCTTCGACGAGGACGGCCGGGAGATCGAGCCCGGGTCGGGCCAGGCCGGCTACCTGTGCATCCGCAACCCGTGGCCGGGCATGATGCAGACCATCTGGGGCGACCCGGACCGCTTCATCAAGACCTACTTCGCCAAGTTCAATAAGAACCCCAACAGCAAGGACTGGCGCGACTGGCCCTACATGGCCGGTGACGGGGCGGTCATCGCGGAGGACGGGTACGTGCGCATCCTCGGCCGCCTGGACGACGTCATCAACGTGGCCGGTCACCGGTTGGGCACCAAGGAGATCGAGAACGCGGCCCTGCAGGTGCCCGAGGTGGCCGAGGCGGCCGTGGTGGCGGCCCACGACGAGATCAAGGGCACGGTGCCCGACCTCTACGTGGCCCTGCACCCCGGTGTCGAGCCCAGCGACGACATCAAGAAGCGCGTGTCGGACATGGTGTCCGAGGTCATCGGCAAGATCGCCCGGCCGCGGGCCGTGCACATCGTGCCGGACCTGCCCAAGACCCGGTCGGGCAAGATCATGCGCCGCATCCTGGCCGCCATCTCCGACGGCCGCGAGGACGTGGGCGACGTGACCACCCTGGCCAACCCCGAGGTGGTGGAGGCCATCCGGCAGCAGGTCCAGGGCGGCTGACGGCCGCTGGAACCCGTGCGGGCAGCGGGCGCCCGGTGCTGCGTCCGCGCCGGTCGACGGCGGCCGCTCCCGGTCCCCGGGGGCGGCCGCATCCGTGCCCGCGATGTGTCGCCGGCAGTGGCGGACAGGGCAGGAAACCTGGCCCGGCAGGTCCCGGCATCGGCTGGCGCCTGACCGTCACGGCGCGCCGGACGCGTCAGGCCCCGTGGCCGATCCCCCCCCGCTCCCGTTCCCTGAGCCGCCGCACCACAGAATGCCCTCTTCCGTCACCACCAGGTGGACCCGGGCGTCGTGCGGCTCCAGGGGAAGCCGGTCCACCAGGAACTGCGAGGGGATCCACCCCACCCGCACCGCAGCGGCGCGCAGGCGAGGCAGGTATCGGTCGTAGTAGCCCCCTCCCCGCCCCAGGCGCACGCCGAGCCGATCGAAGGCCAGGCCGGGCACGACGCACAGGTCGATCGCCTCGGGCGGCACCCGGGGACAGTGGTCCGCCTGCGGCGCCAGGATGCCGAAGACGGCGGGCGCCAGGTCATCCCAGGCCATGAAGGCGTGAGCCTCCATGACCCCGCCCGGGCAGGTTACGGGCGCGGCCACCCGCTTCCCCTCGGCCCAGGCGGCTTCCACCAGGCCCCGGGTGGGGAACTCCCACGGCTGGTTGACGTAGGTGAACACCAGGGCAGCCCGCCGCCACGCGTCGGTGCAGCGCAGGTGATCCAGGGCCCGGGCCGCGGCAGCCGCCAGGACCTGCGGGTCCAGATCCCGCCAGCGCGGCAGCAGGCGCCGGCGCCAGTCCGCCTTCTCCGCCGCGGCGCCGGATTCGCCCGGCAGGCTCATGCCGGCTCGATGACGGCGATGACCTGACCCTGGCCCACGGCGGTCCCCGGCGCCACTTCCACCGCCGCCACCCGTCCCGCCGTGGGCGCGGTGATCTCGTTCTCCATCTTCATGGCCTCCAGGATGGCCACCACGTCGCCGGCCCGGACCACGTCGCCCACGGAGACGCGGACCTCCAGGATCACGCCGGGCAGCGGCGAGGTCACCTGCCCGCCGCCGGAAGGAACAGGCGCGGATGCGGCCGGGGCTGCAGGGGGCGCGGCGGGTGCCGGCACGGGAGCCGGGGCGGCAGGCACCGCCGGGGCTGCGGGTGCCGGCGCGCCCGCGGCCTGGGCGGCCAACTCCTCCACCTCGACCTCGTACGTGCGCCCGTCGATGGTGACGCGAAACCTGCGTACGGTCATCGGCCGTTCCTCCTCGAAGCCGGCAGGCGGCGCCCGTCCATCTGGTGCAGGCGGGCCGCCAGGGCCCAGGGCGCCGGTGCGGCGGGCTGCACGGCGGGACGCACAGCCGTCACCTGCAGCCGGCCCGGCGCTTGATCCAGGTATGCGGCGACGGCAGCGACCACCGCGGCCAACTCCCGGTCATCCAGCAGGGGCTCGCTCAAGCCAGTTCCCTCCGCCTCCGGTTACACGGGCAGGTTGCCGTGCTTCTTGGGCGGCCGCTCCTCGCGCTTTCCGGCCAGCGCGGCCAGCAGCCGGGCCACCTCCAGGCGGGTGTCGGCCGGGCGGATCACCCGGTCGATGTAGCCCAGCGACGCCGCCACGTAGGGGCTGGCAAACTTGCTGCGGTACTCCTCCACCTTGCGCCGCCGCGCCTCGGCGGGATCGTCGGCCCCGGCGATCTCGCGCCGGAAGATGATGTTGGCGGCACCCTCAGGCCCCATCACCGCCACTTCGGCGGTGGGCCAGGCCAGGGCGAAGTCGGCGCCCAGGCCCCGGCAGCACATGGCGATGTAGGCCCCGCCGTAAGCCTTGCGCAGGATGATGGAGATCTTGGGCACCGTGGCCTCGGCGTAAGCGTACAGCACCTTGGCCCCGTGGCGGATGATGCCGCCGTGCTCCTGGGCCCGCCCGGGCAGGTAGCCGGGCGTGTCCACCAGGGTCAGCAGCGGGATGTTGAAGGCGTCGCAGAAGCGCACGAAGCGGGCGATCTTGTCGGAGGCGTCGATGTCCAGGCAGCCGGCCAGGATCCGGGGCTGGTTGGCGACGACGCCGATCACCTGGCCCTCCAGGCGGGCGAAGCCCACCACCGCGTTGGTGGCGAAGCCCTGGTGCACCTCCAGGAAACTGCCGGGGTCCACCACCCGATGGATCACGTCCCGCACCTCGTAGGGCTTGTTGGGATCCACGGGGACCACCGCATCCAGGGCCGGGTCCCGCTCGGGCACGCCCGCCGGCGGGTCCAGTCTTGGCGGATCCTCCATGTTGTTGGAGGGCAGGTACCCCAGCAGCGTGCGGATTTGCTCCAGGCACGCGGCCTCATCGGGGGCGAAGAAGTGGGCCACGCCGCTGGTCCGGCTGTGGACCGCGGCGCCGCCCAGGGCTTCGAAGGTGATCTCCTCGCCGGTGACGGCTTTGATCACCTCGGGCCCGGTGATGAACATGTGGCTGGTCCGGTCCACCATGAAGATGAAGTCGGTGAGCCCCGGCGAGTAGACGGCGCCGCCGGCGCAGGGGCCCATGATGGCCGAGATCTGGGGAATCACCCCGCTGGCCAGGGTGTTGCGCCGGAAGATCCTGGCGAAGCCGTCCAGGGCCGCCACGCCCTCCTGGATGCGGGCGCCCCCGGAGTCGTTGATGCCCACGAAGGGCGCCCCGGCGGCCAGGGCCAGGTCCATCACCTTGCAGATCTTGGCGGCGTGCATCTCACCCAGGGTGCCGCCCATGACGGTGAAGTCCTGGGCGAAGGCGTACACGGTGCGGCCGTGGACGCGCCCGAACCCGGTGACCACCGCGTCGGCGGGCACGTCGCGGCCCGCCATCCCGAAGTCGGTGGCCCGGTGCTGCACGAAGGCGTCGATCTCGGTGAAGGTGCCCGGGTCGAACAGGCGCTCCAGGCGCTCCCGGGCCGTGAGCTTGCCGGCCTCGTGCTGCCGGGCGGTGCGCTCGGGCCCGCCCCCCGCCTGCACGTGGGCCAGGCGCCGGGCCAGATCCTCCAGGCGTTCCTCCATGCTGGGAGGCTGCGGGGCGCTCATCGCTGGCAAAACTCCACAAGCGTGCCGCCGGTGGACCGCGGGTGGACGAAGGCGATGCGGGCCCCGCCGGCGCCGCTCCTGGGCTGGCGGTCGATGAGTTCCAGCCCCCGGGCCTCGGCCTCGGCCAGGGCAGCCTCGATGTCGTCCACGCGCAGGGCCACGTGGTGGAGCCCGGGGCCTCTCCGCTCCAGGAAGCGCCCCACCGGTGAATCGGGGCTGAGGGGCGCCAGCAGTTCGATCTTACCGCCGCCCACCGGCAGCATGGCCACCCGCACGCCCTGCTCGGGCACGTCCTCGATGACGGGCCTGTCCAGGCCCAGGCGGCTCCATGCCGCCAGGGCCTCGTCCAGGTCGGCGACGGCGATGCCGATGTGGTCGATGGCCTGAATCACGACGGGACCTCACCCCTTCGAAGGCAGGTCGATGCCGCGCGGCGCGCCGTCAGGTCCGGACCGCCTGGACCTCCCGGCGGATGAAGTCGATGATGTCCCGGGTGGGGGTGCCCGGGCCGAAGATGGCCGCGATACCCTGGCGCTTCAGATTCTCGGCGTCGTCGGGCGGGATGACGCCGCCGCCGATGACCAGCACGTCCCCGGCGCCCTGCTCCCGCAGCAGCCGGACCACCTCGGGGAAGAACTCGTTGTGGGCGCCCGACAGGCTGCTGAGCCCCACCACGTCCACGTCCTCGTCGATGGCGGCCTGAACGATCTGCTCCGCGGTCTGCCGGATGCCGGTGTAGATGACCTCGAAGCCGGCGTCCCGCAGGGCCCGCGCCACCACCTTCGCGCCGCGGTCGTGGCCGTCCAGCCCGGGCTTGGCGATCAACACGCGGATGGGCCGGGTCGTCACGGGACCCACCTCCTAAAGTTCGTCGTGGGGGCGATACTCGCCGAAGACGCCCCGCAGGACGTCGCAGATCTCGCCCAGGGTGCCGTAAACCCGCACCGCGTCGAGAATGTAGGGAAGCAGGTTGTCGCGGCCGCGGGCCGCCCGCTCCAGGCGTTCCAGCGCCTGGGCCACGGCGGCGGCGTCGCGGTTGGCCCGGACCTGGCGCACCCGCTCGGCCTGCTGGCGCTCGAGGCTGGGGTCCACCTTGAGGATCTCGGGCATGGCCTCGGCCTCGGCGGTGTAGGCGTTGACGCCCACGATGATGCGCTCGCCGGACTCCACCTGCTGCTGGAAGCGGTAGGCCGCGTCCTGGATCTCCCGCTGGATGAAGCCGCGGTCGATGGCGGCCACCGCGCCCCCCATCTCGTCGATGCGGTCCAGGTACTCCTGGGCCCGGCGCTCGATCTCGTCGGTCAGGGCCTCCACGTAATAGGAACCGCCCAGCGGGTCGATGGTCTCGGTGACGCCCGCCTCATGGGCGATGATCTGCTGGGTCCTGAGCGCCAGCCCGGCGGAAGCCTCGGTGGGCAGCGCCAGCGCCTCGTCGTAGGCGTTGGTATGCAGGGACTGGGTGCCCCCCAGCACCGCCGCCAGCGCCTGCAGCGTCACCCGAACCACGTTGTTCAGGGGCTGCTGGGCCGTCAGCGCAGCGCCCGACGTCTGGGTGTGGAACCGCAGCATCAGGGACCGCGGGTCCCTGGCCCCGAACCGCTCCCGCATGATCTTTGCCCACAGCCGCCGGGCGGCCCGGAACTTGGCCACCTCTTCAAAGAACTCGCTGTCGGCGTTGAAGAAGAACGACAGCCGCGGCGCGAACTGGTCCACCTCCAGCCCCGCGGCCAGCGCCGCCTCCACGTAGGCGATGGCGTTGGCCAGGGTGAAGGCCACCTCCTGGACCGCCGTGCAGCCCGCCTCCCGCATGTGGTAGCCGCTGATGGAGATGGTGTTCCAGCGGGGCAGGTGCCGCGAGCAGTAGGCGAAGGTGTCGGTGACCAGGCGCATGGACGGCTCCGGCGGGAAGATGTAGGTGCCGCGGGCGGCGTACTCCTTGAGGATGTCGTTCTGGATGGTGCCCGACAGCTTTTCCGCCGGCACGCCCTGCTTTTCGGCCACGGCGATGTACATGCACAGCAGGATGGCCGCCGGGGCGTTGATGGTCATCGACGTGCTGACCCGATCCAGCGGGATGCCTTCGAACAGGATCTCCATGTCGGCCAGCGAGTCGATGGCCACGCCCACCCGGCCCACCTCACCCCGGGCCATGGGGTGGTCGGAGTCATACCCGATCTGGGTGGGCAGGTCGAAGGCCACGCTGAGACCCGTGGTGCCCTGCTCCAGCAGGTAGCGGTACCGCCGGTTGGACTCCTCGGCGGTGCCGAAGCCGGCGTACTGGCGCATGGTCCACAGCCGGCCCCGGTACATGGTGGGATACACACCCCGGGTGAAGGGGTACTCCCCCGGGAAGCCGTTCCGTTCCTCGACGCCAGCTGCGTGGTCAGCGGTGTACAGTGGCTCGATGGGGATCCCGCTGCGGGTGGCGAAGGACTGGCGCCGCTCGCCGCCCTTGCGGCGGAAGGGCTCGTAGACCTCCTCCCGCCACCGCCGGTAGTCGCCACGGGACCCGTCGACGTCGCTCACGCCTATTCCCCCAACCAGCCGCGGACGCGCATGGCTTCGGCCACGCGGCGCACGGCCACCATGTAGGCGGCATCCCGCATGGTGACGCCGCGCTCCCGGTGGAGGTCGTAGACCTCGGCGAAGGCCTGTCTCATCATACGGCCCAGGCGGTCCCGGACCTCCTCGGGCGTCCAGTACAACGACGTAAGGTTCTGGACCCACTCGAAATAGGATACGGTCACGCCGCCCGCGCTGGCCAGGATATCGGGAATCACGAAAATGCCCCGGTCGGCCATCACCTCGTCGGCCTCCGGCGTGGTGGGCCCGTTGGCCGCCTCGGCCACGATGCGGGCGGCGATGCGGGAGGCATTGCCGGCGTGGATCTGGTCCTCCAGCGCCGCCGGGATCAGGATGTCGACCTCCAGTTCCAACAGTTCCTCGTTGCTGATGATGCGTCCCGGATGGGCGATCACCGATCCCTCGGCCTTCTTGTGGCGCAGGACCTCCTCAGGATCCAGGCCGTCGGGGTTCCAGACGCCGCCCCGGGAATCGCTGACGGCCACCACGCGCACGCCGGCCTGGTGCAGGAACCGCGCCGCGTAACTGCCCGCGTTCCCGAAGCCCTGGATGGCGGCGGTGGCTCCCTTGAGGTCGATCCCCAACCGCTCCGCCGCCTCGATGACGGTGAAGACACAACCGAGCCCGGTGGCCTCGGTCCGCCCGTGGGAGCCGCCGAAGCCCATGGGCTTGCCGGTCATGACCCCCGGCACGTTGCGGCCCCGCAGGCGGCTGAACTCGTCCACCATCCAGGCCATGACCTGCTCGTTGGTGTACACGTCGGGCGCGGGAATGTCCAGGTCGGGGCCCAGAACCTCGGCCAGGGCCCGGACGTAGCCGCGGCTCACGGCTTCAATCTCCCGGGTCGACAGCTGCTTGGGATCGCAAACGACCCCGCCCTTCCCCCCGCCGTAGGGCAGGCCCAGCAGGGAACACTTCATGGTCATCCAGATGGACAGGGCCTTGACCTCGTCGGGCGTCACCGCGGGATGAAAGCGGATACCGCCCTTGAAGGGACCCAGCGCGTCGTTGTGCTGGGACCGGTAACCCGTGAAGACCCGGGTGGTGCCGTCGTCCATGCGGACGGGGAACGTCACCTCAACGAAGCGCACGGGACTCTTGAGCAGCTGGTAGACCTCATCCCCCAGTCCCAGCAGGCCGATGGTGTGCCGCAGTTGATGGCGAGCGGCTGCCAGGGGCCCGCCCAGGTCCGCCTCCCGGTCGTCCCCTTGACGGACGCTCGCCTGCCCAGTGACCCCGCCCATCACGAATCAGACGCTTCCTCCTTAATGAACCCAACCCCGTTCTTGTTGAGCGTGATCTCGACGCCCTCGGCCACCTGCAGGCGGATGGTGTCGTCGGTCACGTGGGTCACGGAGCCGTGGATTCCCCCGATGGTCACCACCTGATCGCCCCGCTTGATGCGGGCCAGCATCTCCTGGCGCTTGCGCTGCTGGATCTGCTGCGGGCGGATCAGCATCAGCCACATCAGGGCCAGCACCAGGAGCAGCGGCAAGAGCGAGCCCAACTGTTCCATGGATCACCGTCCTCTCCAACCGGGGAGATTAATTAACTTCCTCCCGCTTCGTGGTGGTCCTCCCCACCGGGGCGGCGAAAACGGGCCAGGACGCTGCGGCGGAACGACTCGAACCGCCCCTCGGCGATGCTGGCCCGCAGGTCTTCCATAAAGCGGGTCAGGAAACGCAGGTTGTGAATCGTCGTCAACCGCAGGCCCAGCACCTCCCGGGCGCGGATCAGGTGGCGCAGGTAGGCCCGGGAGAAACCGCCGGCGCAGGCCGGGCAGTCGCACCCGGGGTCCAGGGGTTCGAGGTCGTCGGCGTAGCGCGCGTGCCGCAGCACCAGGCGCCCGCCGGGGACGAAGACTGTGCCGTTGCGCGCCATTCGGGTGGGCATCACGCAGTCGAACATGTCGATGCCGCGAGCCACCGCCTCGACGATGTAGTCCGGCGTCCCGACGCCCATAAGGTAACGCGGCCGATCCACAGGCAACAAGGGAGCCGTGGCCGCCAGGGTCGCCGTCATCTCCTCGAAGGACTCCCCCACGCTGAGGCCGCCGATCGCGTAGCCCTCAAGGTCCAGGGACGTCACCGCCCGGGCGCACTGGGCCCGCAGGTCCGCCAGCACGCCGCCCTGGACGATGCCGAACAGCGCCTGGTCGGCGCGCTCCCTGGCCCGCACCGCCCGCTCCAGCCAGCGCACGGTGCGCTCCACGGCCGCCTCGATGCGGGACCGCTCCGCGGGGTGCGGCGGGCAGTCGTCCAGGGGCATGATGATATCGGCGCCCAGGGCCTCCTCGATGGCGATGACCTTCTCGGGCGTGAACCGGTGGGCGGAACCGTCGATATGGGAGCGGAAGGTCACCCCGTCGTCGTCCAGGTCCCGCAGGGCGGCCAGGCTGAACACCTGGAACCCGCCGCTGTCGGTGAGGATGCTGCCGTCCCAGCGCATGAAGCCGTGGAGGCCGCCGGCGGCGGCGATGATCTCGGGACCGGGCCTCAGGTACAGGTGGTAGGTGTTGGCCAGGATGATGTCGACCCCCACCTGGTAGAGTTCCGCAGGGCTCACGCTCTTGACCGTGGCCTGGGTGCCCACCGGCATGAACACCGGCGTGTCGAAGGCGCCGTGGGGCGTCTCCAGCCTTCCCAGCCTGGGCCCGGCGGCACCGCCTTCAAGCAGGGTGAACCGGATGGCCATCGCGCCTCCCCCCCAGCAGCAGCATGGCGTCACCGAAACTGAAAAACCGGTAGCGGCAGCGCACGGCTTCCCGGTAGGCCGCCCGGATGCGGTCGGGGCCGCAGAAAGCGGCCACCAGCATCAGCAGGGTGGACCGGGGCAGGTGCAGGTTGGTCAGCAGGGCGTCCACCACCCGGAAGCGGTGGCCCGGCAGGATGAACAGTCCCGTCCGGCCTCGGCCCGGCCGGATGGTGCCGTCGGGCAGGGCCACCGACTCCAGGGTCCGGGTGACGGTGGTGCCCACGGCCACCACACGGCCTCCCCGCCGCCGGGCGGCGGCCACCGCCTCCGCCGTGTCCTCGGGCACTTCATAGGGCTCCGGGTCCAGCACGTGGTCTTCCACGCGCCGGGTGCGCACCGGCCGGAAGGTGCCCGGGCCCACGTGCAGGGTGATCCGGGCCACGGTGACCCCCTGGGCCCGGAGCGTGTCCAGCAGGTCGGGGGTGAAGTGCAGGCCGGCGGTGGGCGCGGCGATGCTGCCCTCGTGCCGGGCGAACACCGTCTGGTAGCGCTCGGGATCCGGCGGCTGCCGCCGGATGTAGGGCGGCAGCGGCAGGCGGCCCAGCTGCCTCAGCCGCTGCTCCACGTGGGGTCCCTCGAAGCTCAGCACCCTCCCGCCCCGGTCGTCCCGGTCCAGGACCCGGCAGGTCAGGTCCTCGGCCAGCACCAGGGTGTCCCCGGGGCGGACCCGGCGGCCGGGCCTGACCATGGCGCGCCAGCGCTGGTGCTGGGGGACCTCCCCGCCGTCCAGCCGTTCCACCAGCAGGATCTCCACCGCCCCGCCGGCGCCGCCTGCGCGTCGGGCCGCCAGCCGGGCCGGGACCACCCGGGAATCGTTGATCACGAGGCAGTCGCCGGGACGCAGCCACTGGGGCAATTCCCGGAAGCGGCGGTGGCGGATGCCGACGGAGCCGGCACCGGGCGGCACCACCATCAGCCGCGAGTCGTCCCGCCGGGGTGCCGGTTCCTGGGCGATCAGTTCCTCAGGCAGCGGGTAATCGAACTGCTCGGCGTGCAGCCCCACCACCCCGGGGGTGCGCCCGCGGCCGCGGGCGCCGCCGTTGGGGCCCCGGTCAACGGCGCAGGATCAGGTTGAGGATCAGGGTCAGGATCAGGCTCAGCAGCAGCGACGTGGCCAGCGGGAAGAAGAACGTGAAGTTGCCCCGCCGCCACACGATGTCGCCCGGCAGCCGGCCCAGGCCCAGGTAGCCGAGGAGCAGAAGAAGCAGCCCCAGGCCGGCCAGGATCAGGCCGGCCAGGATCAGAAAGCGCCCGAGACCGCTCAATTCGGGCAACTGGCGTTCCCTCCCGGGCCCGAGTGTACCACAGGACCGGGAACCGGGAGGCGGGGCCCGTCCCGGCGGCGCCGGCGCCGGGCGGTCAGGGCCCGTGGTGCTCGACGATGCCCTCCAGGTACTCCCATGCCCGGTCCAGGCCCTGGACCGTGTGGCCGTTGAACAGAACCGCCAGGTCGCCGGGCGCCAGCAGGGCGGCTGCGATGCCGGGCCGTTCCTGCACGGGCCCGTCCAGCCCGGCGCCGGCCAGGATCACCACTTCACCGTCACGGATGGCCAGGGTGAAAGGCCGGGAGTCGGGGCAGTCGCCGGCCGGGTCCCGGGGCACCAGCAGCACCTTGTCGGCGGCGAAGGACGCCACCCGCCACCCGGGCAGGGCCGCCTCCAGGCCGTCCCGGTCCAGCCCGGCCCGGCCGGCGCCGGCCGGTTCCCGCCAGCCCTGCACCCGCCGGCAGCGGCCGGCGGCGTCGAAGATCAGTTCCGTTCCGGCCTCGACGCGGGGTCCCGCGGGCGGCGGCGGGACCGGGGACTCCGCCGGCCCCGCGCCCGGCGCGGCGGGGCCGGCCTGGGGACCTACCGGCGCCCGCAGGCCTATCGCGCCCATTCCCCAGGCGGTCAGGGCGGCCGCCGCCGCCAGGGCGACCAGCGCCAGCACCACCCGCGGCAGCCGCCGGAAATCCGACGACAGCAAAACGAAGCCACCCCCGGGAATGTGGTGAACCAGTGTTCCCGTCGGGGCGGCCTTTCATCCGCCGCGCCGGCCCCAGGGCGCCGCGGCCGGCGCCTCAGGACCGGGGCGCGTCAGGCGTCGGCGCCGAAGGCGGCCATGACCTCCTCGGCGATGTCGTAGTTGCCGTAGACCTCCTGGACGTCGTCGTGGTCCTCCAGGGCGTCCAGCAGCCGGAGCAGCTGCTCGGCTTCCCGGCCTTCCAGCCGCACCTGGGTCTGGGGCAGCAGGGTCACGTCGGCGGTGTTGAACTGGGTGACGCCGGCCGCCTCCAGGCTCTGCCGGACCGCCTCCAGGGCTTCCGGCGCCGTGATGATCTCGTATACGTCGCCTTCCACCCGCACGTCCTCGGCATCGGCCTCCAGGGCCGCCATCATCAGCGTCTCCTCGTCGACGCCCGCCGAGGCCCGGTCGATGGTGATCAGCCCCTTGCGCTCGAACTGCCAGGCGACGCTGCCCTTCTCGCCCAGGCTGCCGCCGTGCTTGGAGAAGATGTGGCGGATCTCGCCGGCGGCCCGGTTGCGGTTGTCGGTCACCACCCGCACCATCAGGGCCACGCCTCCCGGCCCGTAGCCCTCGTACATCAACTCTTCGTAGGCAGCGCCTTCCAGCTCGCCGGTACCCCGCTTGATGGCGCGCTCGATGTTCTCGTTGGGGACGCCGAACTGCCGGGCCTTTTCCAGGGCCGCCCGCAGCCGCGGGTTGATGTCGGGGTCGCCGCCGCCCATGCGGGCGGCCATGGTGATCTCCCGGGCCATCTTGGAGAAGATCTTGCCCTTCTTGGCGTCCTGGCGGGCTTTACGATGTTTACGGTTGGCCCACTGGGAATGACCGGCCATGAAACTCCCTCCTGCTTGCGGCAACAGGCCCTTACGGCAGCAGGCCCGGCGCGATGGGCGGCAGGGACCGCTTGTGGGCGCTGGCCCGGCGCAGGGCCTCCACGCGCATGACGTCTTCGGGGCTGCCGCCTTCTCCGGCCAGGATGCGGTCGATGGCCTCGTAGGTAAGGCCCAGTTCCTCCTCGTCGGTCTGCCCCTGCCACAGCGCCGCCGTGGGCGGCCGGGTCACGATCCGCTCCGGCACGCCCAGGTGCCGGGCCACGGCCCGCACCTCGCGCTTCAGCAGGGACGCCAGCGGCAGCAGGTCCGCGGCGCCGTCGCCGAACTTGGTGAAGTAACCCAACTCCAGTTCCGCCCGGTTGTCGGTGCCCACCACCAGGTAGCCCAGCAGGTTGGCGTGGTAATACAGCGTGATCATGCGGAGCCGCGGCTTGAGGTTGGCCCGTGCCATGGCCTGCCGGCCGGGATCCGTATCACCGGCAGGGCCCAGGACCCGAACCAGCGTCTCAAAGATCGGCGTCAGGTCCACGGTCTTCACCGGGATGTCGAAGGTGGCCGCCACCAGGGCCGCGTCCTCGGCATCGGCCGGCGGGCTGTCGCAGGGCATGATCAGGGCCAGGCAGTCCCGGCCGAAAGCCCGGCGGCAGAGGGCCCCGGTCACCGCCGAGTCCACCCCCCCGCTCAACCCGAACACGACGCCCCGCGCGCCTGCCTGCTCCACCTGCCGGCGCAGCCACTGAACGGTCTGCTCCACCCAGCGCTCCAGCGCTTGGGCCGGGGGAACGCCGCCTGCCACGGGCGTCACCTCCTTCCCCATTCTAGCGGAAGCGCAGCCGCCGTCCACGCGCGGGACGCGGCACGACCCCGCACCCCTTCGGCGCCCGGCCCATAGACTGGGTGGCGCGTGAGGGGATGGCCGTGCGGCGCCGACGCGCAAGCAGCGGACGAGCAGCCTTCCTGGCGCTGGTGCTGGTGCTGGTGCTCGGGGGTACCTGGGTGCACCGGACCATGGCGCCGGTGCTGATGGCTTTCGCCGCCAAGCAGGTGGAAATCCTGGCGGTGGACGCCGTCACCCGCGCCGTGCGCCAGCGTATCGCCGACCAGGTGGCCTACGAGGACCTGGTCCACATCCAGCGGGACGCCGGAGGCCGCGTCACCGTGCTGCAGGTCAACACCGGCGCCCTCAGCGGCGTCCTGGCCGGGGTCGAGGAGGCGGCCCTGGAGGCCCTGCGCCACCTGCGCGGCACCTCTTTCGACATCCCGCTGGGCGTCCTGCTGGGCCAGCACGTGTTCGCCGCCTACGGGCCCCGGGTCAAGGCCCGCGCGTTGACCCTCGGCGCACCATCGGTGGCCTTCGACCAGGCCTTCGAGGCGGCCGGCATCAACCAGACCCGCCACACCATTTATCTGGTGATCACGGCCCGCATGCGGGTCCTGGTGCCCCTGATGGCGGAGGAAACGGAGGTCACGACCCGGCTGCCGCTGGTGGAAACGGTCATCGTCGGGCCCGTGCCGGACCACTACCTGAATTTCGACTGGCCGTGGCTCCGGCCGCCGGCGGCTCCCTAGCGGGCCGGTGCGGCCCCGTCAGCCCAGGCGGAGGCGGGCGAAGCGGCGCCGGCCCACGCGGACCACACTCCCGTCGGACACGGCCACCGCCGCCTGCTCGTCGTCGATGCGGCGGCCATCCACCGACACGGCGCCCTGGCGGACCATGCGCCGGGCCTCGCTGCGGCTTTCCACCAGGCCCGCGGCCACCAGCAGGTCCACCACCCGCGCGGCGCCCGACCGGACCATCTCCGGCTCCAGCCGCACCTCAGGAATGTCCTCGGGCAGTTCCCGCCGCTGGAACACCTGGACGAAGCGCTCTTCAGCCTCGCGGGCCGCTGCCTCGCCGTGGTACTGGGTCACCAGCAGCCGCGCCAGCATCATCTTGGCGTCCCGCGGGTTGAGGTCACCGGAGGCCATCGCCTGCCGGATCCGCTCGATCTCGGCTTCCGGCATGTCGGTCAGCAGTTCCAGGTACGGCACGATCAGCGGGTCGGGAATGGACATGGTCTTGCCGTACATCTCGCCGGGCGGGTCCGTCAGGCCGATGTAGTTGCCCAGGCTCTTGGACATCTTCTCCACGCCGTCGGTGCCCACCAGCAGCGGCATCAGCAGGGCCACCTCAGGCTCCTGCCCGTACTCCCGCTGCACGTCCCGGGCCACCAGCAGGTTGAACTTCTGGTCGGTGCCTCCCAGCTCCACGTCGGCTTCCAGGGCCACCGAATCATAGGCCTGCATCAGGGGGTAGAACAACTCGTGCAGGGAGATGGGCTGGCCGGTTTCCAGGCGGTTCTTGAAATCCTCCCGCTCCAGCATGCGCGCCACGGTGTAGGTGGCGGCCAGGCGCAGCACGTCGTCGAAGCCCATCTCCTCGAACCATTCCTGGTAGACCAGCCGGGTCCGCTGCGGGTCCAGGATGCGGAAAACCTGGTCGGCGTAGGTGCGGGCGTTGGCCCGCACCTGTTCCACCGTCAGGGCGGGGCGGGTGGTCTTGCGGCCGGTGGGATCGCCGACCCGCGCGGTAAAGTCACCGATGACCAGGATCACCTGGTGGCCCAGGTCCTGGAACTGGCGCAGCTTGCGCAGCACCACCGTGTGGCCCAGGTGGATGTCGGGCGCCGAGGGGTCCATGCCCAGCTTGACCCGCAGCGGCCGCCCCTCCCGCAGCGACCGGGCCAGTTTCTCGCGCAGTTCGTGCTCTTCCAGGATCTCGACGGCGCCGCGGCGCAGCACCTGCATCTGGCGCTCCACCTCGGCCTGCACATGAGCGGCGGCGTTCACGGCGCTCCCTCCCACACCGGCAGCCGGCCCGGAACCTCGGGGCCGGCGCCGCGTCCATTCCCACGGAGCAGGTGTTCGGCTCGTACGTGCTATAATACCGCAGTGCTCGCTCCGGGAGTGGTGCGGCCATGACGGGCAGGCCGGCCGGAACGTCACAGCAGGGCAAGTCCAGGGCCAACCGGCGGCGGATGCGCGTCCGCCCCTGGCGCCTGGTGCTGTTCACCGGCTTCATCTCGGTGGTCATCGTGGCCGGCATGGGCGTGGGCCTGCTCACCGGCGCCATGCGCGCCCTGCCCCCCGTGGAGGAAGTGGACGAACGCATCGCGCCGGAGACGTCCTTCATCTACGACCGTGACGGCAACCTGATCACGGAACTCCACGGGGCCGAGAACCGCATCTCCCTGTCCTACGACCAGATTCCCAAGACGGTCATCAACGCCTTCGTGGCCATCGAGGACGAGCGCTTCTTCTCCCATTTCGGCGTGGACCCCATCGGCATCGCCCGGGCCGCCCTCAACAACCTGCGGGGCGGCGACCGGCAGGGCGCCAGCACCATCACCCAGCAGCTGGCGCGCAACCTGTTTCCCGAGGAGATCGGTTTCGAGATCTCGATGCGGCGGAAGATCCAGGAGGCGCTCATGGCCATCCAGCTGGAGCGCCGCTTCTCCAAGGAGCGCATCCTGGAGATGTACCTGAACCACATCTTCCTGGGCTACAACGCCTACGGAATCGAGGCCGGCGCCCAGGTGTACTTCGGCAAGCCCGCCGCCGAGCTGGAACTGCACGAGGCGGCCATGCTGGCGGCCATCGTCAAGGGTCCCGCCGTCTACGACCCCATCGACAACCCGGACGCCGTGCGGAGGCGCCGGAACCTGGTGCTGGACGAGATGGCCGAGCAGGGCTACATCACGCCGGAACAGGCCGAGGCGGCCAAGCGCCGGCCCCTGGGCGTGCTGGAGGAAATGCGGACGGTGGGCGACTACCCGTACCCGCACTTCGTGGACTACGTGGTGCGCCAGCTGCTGGACCGCTTCCGGGCCCAGTACGAGGAGCAGGGGCTTTCCCGGGAAGAGGCCGCCCAGCGGGCCGCCCAGCGGGTCTACGGCGGCGGCCTGCACATCTACACCACCCTGGACCCGCGCCTGCAGGAAGCGGCCGAGCGGGCCGTGCAGGAAGTCATGGACCGCGACTTCCCCATTGATCCCGAGGACGACAACCCCAAGGAGGCCGCCGTGGTCACGCTGGACGTCAGCACCGGCGAGATCCTGGCCATGGTGGGCGGCCGGCGCCACGAGGGGCGCCTGGACTTCAACCGCGCCTGGCAGGCGAAGCGGCAGCCTGGTTCCGCGGCCAAGCCGCTGATCGTCTACGCGCCGGCCCTGCTCAACGGCTTCACGCCGGGGTCCGTGCTGGACGACTCGCCGGTGCGGTTCGAGATCCCCGGATCGGAGCCGTACGTGCCCCGCAACTACAACCGCAACGAGTTCCGCGGCCTGATGACCATGCGCGAGGCCATCCGCCTGTCCCAGAACATCCCGGCCGTCAAGCTGCTCAACGCCATCGGCGTGGAGACCGGTGTGCGGTTCGCCGCCCGGCTCGGCCTGGACACCCTGGACCTGGACCCGTCCGACGGCAAGAGCGACCTGAACCTGTCGTCGGCGCTGGGCGGCCTGACCCACGGCGTCACCCTGCTGGACCTGGCCGAGGCCTACGCCACCTTCGCCAATCTGGGGGTGCGGCAGGAGCCCTTCGCCATCCGCCGCGTCGAGGATCGCTACGGCACGCTGGTGCTGGAACCCGCCCGGGATCGGGAGCAGGAAGTGGTCATGGAGCCTGAGGTGGCGTGGCTGATGAACGACCTGCTGAAGAACGTGGTCTATCCCCACCGCCTGGGCGTCGACGGCACCGGCCGCGGCGCCAAGCTCCAGGCCGAGGGCCGGGCCCGCCCGGTGGCCGGCAAGACCGGCACCACCAGCGACCACAAGGACGTGTGGTTCGTGGGCTACACGCCGCAGCGGCTGACGGCGGTATGGATCGGCCACGACCAGCCCGTGAGCATGCAGGGGCAGACCAGCAGCGGCAGCCACCCGGTGGAGATCTGGCGTAAGGTCATGGAAGTCGCCCACGAGGGGCTTCCCATCGAGGACTGGGCCGAGCCCCAGGGCATCGTCAAAGTGCGGATCTGCAAGCAGTCGGGGCAGTTGCCCGGGCCCTACTGCCCCGACACCCAGCAGTACACCGAGGTTTTCCTGCGGGGCACCGAGCCCACCGAGATCGTCGACATCTGGAAACCCTACATGGTCTGCCAGGAGGATCCGACGCTGCTGTACCAGCCCGGCTGCTCCTGCACGCCGGTGGAGCAGGTGTTCCTGGACCGGCCGCCGGTGGACCTGGAGTGGGCCGGCGACCAGACCTTCACCATCCAGGACATGCAGTTGATGCCCCCGCAGCAGACCTGCCAGGTCGCGCCCGAGCCCCAGGAGGGCACCGCGCACCTGCGCATCTACCGCTACAGCGTGGAGCCCAACCTGATCTGGAACGCCTACGCCGGCCGGCCCTACACCCTGTTCGTCACCGCCGTGGAGGTGCCGGCCCGGCTGCTGATCCCCGACCTGGGCGTCGACACGCCCGTGGAGGAGGGCCAGACCCTGCGCATCACCTTCACGCCCCCGCGAGCCGGCCAGTTCGTGTTCGAGGTGCACGTGGAAGGGTACCGGGTCCCCGGCTACCTGGTGGTGCGCCAGCCCGAAGGCGGCTTGGGTCCCGGCGACGGCGACGTGGAGGATGATGAAGACGGCGGCGGGACCGGGGGCGACGGCGGCGAGGCCGGCGGGGACCGGAGCGGTCCCGGCGGCGGCGACGACGAAGAAGACGACGACTGAGGAAGACCACGGCGACGCCCAGCGTTCCGCCGGCGCCCTTCAGCCCTTGAGGCGGACCACGGTGACGCCGAAGGAACCCTCGCCGGGCCCCGCCAGGGCGTAGGATTCCACCCGGGGGTCCTTCCGCAGGGCCTCGTGCACCGCGGCCCGCAGGGTGCCGGTACCCTTCCCGTGGATCACCCTCACCCGGTCCAGGCCCGCCAGCACCGCGTCGTCCAGGTACTTGTCCAGAACCTGCAGGGCTTCGTCCACCCGCATCCCCCGCAGGCTGATCTCGGCGGGGACCTGGCCGGTCTTGCGCAGGGCGACGGCCGTGGGCCGGGCACCGGAGGACGAGGCCGCGTCCGGCGCGCCCGGGGCGGCATGGGTCCGGGTGCCGGGGTCTCCGGCGCCGTCTCCGGCATTCTTCTCGCCGGCCGGCGCCGGCCGCAGGTCGCGGGCGGAGGCATGGATCCGCATCCGGCCCGTGTCCACCAGGTAGGCGTCGGGCCCGGCCTGCTCCACCACCTCTCCCACCTGCTGCAGCGGCACGATCAGCACCCGCTGTCCCGGGCGGGGCCGCCACCCGGGCGGTGCCGGCGCCGCCGCGCCGGTTCTGCCGGGCCTCTCGCCCTCCTCCAGTCCCTCCAGGAGCGCGTCCACCCGCCGGCCCACGCCCCGGAGCCGCTGCAGCACCGCCGCGGGATCCTGGTCCAGCCTGCCTTCCTGGACGGCCCGCCGCAGTTGGGCTGCGGCCTCCTCGGCCTCCTGGATCAGCCGGTTGACGGCGGCGCGGGCCTCGGCCCGCAGCTGGTCGCTGAAGCGGCGGCGGCGCTCCTCCAGGTCCCGCTCGCGGGCCGCCAGGGCCTGCTCCGCCTCGGCCAGGCGGCGCCGCTCCTGGGCCAGGGCCGCCCGCTCCGCTTCCAGGCGGCGGCGGGTCTCGTCCAGGCCTGAGATGGCTTCCTCCACCTCGGCCGCCGGGCGCGACAGATACGAGCGGGCGCGCTCTACCAGATCCTGGGGCAGGCCCAGGCGCCGGGCGATCTCCAGGGCGTTGCTGCGGCCCGGGGCACCCACCACCAGGCGGTAGGTGGGCTGCAGGGTCTCAGGATCAAAGGCCACGGAGGCGTTCTCCACCCGGGCATGACGGTACGCGTAGGCCTTGAGCCGGCCGAAGTGGGTGGTGGCCACCACCCTCGCCCCCCGCTCCCTGAGGTGGTCCAGCAGCGCCATGGCCAGGGCGGCGCCTTCCTCGGGGTCGGTGCCGGCTCCGATCTCGTCCAGCAGGATGAGGCTGCGGCGGTCGGCCGGCGGGACGGCCTTCACGATCCTGGTCATGTGGGCCGAGAAGGTGCTGAGGTTCTGCTGGATGCTCTGCTCGTCGCCGATGTCGGCAAAGATGCGGCGGAAGACGCCCAGCACCGCGCTGCGGCACGGCACCCACAGGCCGGCCTGGGCCATCACGGCCATGAGGCCCACGGTCTTCAGGGCCACGGTTTTTCCGCCGGTGTTGGGCCCGGTGATGACCAGCACGTCGAAGTCGAAGCCCAGTTCCACGTCGATGGGTACGGCCTGGGGGCCCAGCAGCGGGTGGCGGGCCTGCTCCAGGCGCACCACCGGCTCCTCCACCACCTGGGGGGCCGCCGCGTCCATCCCGGCGGCCAGCCGGGCCCGGGCCAGGCAGAAGTCCAGGTAGGCGCAGGCGTCGATCATGGCTTCCAGGTCGCGGGCGTGCCCGCCCACCTTACCGCTGAGCTCGTCCAGGATCCTCTCTTCTTCCCGGCGGGCGTCCAGCAGGCAGCGGCGAAGTTCGTTGTTGAGTTCCACCACCGGCGCCGGCTCGATGAACACCGTGGCGCCGCTGGCCGACTGGTCGTGGACGATGCCCGGGACCTGCGCCCGCTGGTCGGCCCGGACCGGAAGCACGAAACGGCCCTCGCGCTGGGTGATCAGCGCCTCCTGCAGGACGCCCTGGCGCTCCAGGGCGCGCATCAGGGCCTCCATGCGCTCCCGCACCCGCTGCTCCAGCACCCGGGCCCGGGCGCGCAGGGCGGCCAGCTCCGGCGAGGCCTCGTCGCGCAGCACGCCGTCGTCCCGCAGGGCCGCCCGCACCGCCTCCACGATGCCCGGCAGCCAGCGGATGGGCCGGGCGATCTGGGCCAGGCGCGGGTACCGCTGCTCATCGCGGGCGGGCCGGGCCAGGGCTGCGGCAGCCTCCACGAAGCACGCCACGTCCACCAGTTCCGGGCCGGTCAGGCGGCCGCCGCGGGCGGCCCGGGCCACCAGGGGACGCACGTCCCGGAGACCGCGCCCGGCGCCGGGCTCCACCGCCAGCAGGCGCCAGGCCTCGTCCACCTCGGCCAGCCGCCGCTCCACCGTGGCCCGCACCGCCGACGGCCGCAGCGCCAGGGCCCGTTCCCGGGAAGGCGCGAAACTGCACAGGTCGGCCAGGCGCTCCAGGATGACGGGGAAATCCAGGCGCTGGAGCGTGCCTTCATCCAGGGAGGGTGCGCTCATGGCTGCAGGGCGCCTTCCAGCTGCAGCAGGCGCCGCTTCAGGTCGGTGCCCCCGCCGTACAGGCCCAGGTCCCCGGCGGCCGTCACGCGGTGGCAGGGGATGACCAGCGGCACGGGGTTGGCGGCCATGGCGCCGCCCACGGCCCTTGCCGCCCGGGGGAACCCGGCTTCGGCGGCCAGCCTGCCGTAGGTGCGGGTTTCACCCCGCGGCACCCCCAGCAGCGCCCGGTACACCCGCTGCCGGAAGGACGTCATCTCCCGCAGGTCCACCCGCTCGCCCCAGGCGTTGAGGTCCACCGGCGCGCCGGCGGCGTAGGCCACGAGGTCCCGCGCCAGGCGCCGGACCCAACCGGGCAGGCCTTCCGGTTCCGGGCCGTCTTCGGCCAGCAGCGGCCCCGCGGCCGGCGCCTCGGGGTCGTTGGGAAGCCAAACACGCAGCAGCCGCTCCCCCTCGAATTCCAGGGGGATCACGCCCAGCCGCGTCGACACGCGGACGATCAAGGGGAGTCCTCCTCACCGGCATCGTGCCCGGCCGCCGCCAGGGCCGCCCGCTCCGCCTTGGGCCGGGACAGGAAGGCGCGGAGCCTTTCCAGCGGCCAGGTGTTGATGACGGCGCCGGCCTCCACCCAGCCGCGGCGGGCCACGGTGATGCCGTAACGCAGGTGGTCGAAGTGGCCGGGAGCGTGGGCGTCGGTGTTGATGACCAGCAGCACGCCCAACTCCCGGGCCCGGCGCACGTGGACGTCGCACAGGTCCAGGCGCTCGGGCGAGGCGTTGATCTCCACCACGGTGCCGGTGCGGGCGGCGGCCTCCAGCACCGCGTCGATGTCCACCTCGTAAGGATCCCGCCGCCCCAGGATCCGGCCCGTGGGATGGGCCAGGATGTCCACGTGGGGGTGCTCCAGCGCCGCGATGATGCGGCGCGTCATCTCATCCCGCTTCAGGTTGAAGCGGCTGTGGACCGAGGCCACCACCACGTCCAGTTCGGCCAGCACGTCGGACGGCAGGTCCAGGCTGCCGTCACCGCGGATGTCCACTTCGACGCCGGTCAGCAGCCAGGGCGGGCCCAGGCGTTCCCGCAGTTCATGGATCACGTGCACCTGCCGCCGCAGCCGGTCGGCGTCCAGGCCGTTGGCCACCACCACCAGCGGCGAGTGGTCGGTGACGGCCAGGTACTCATATCCCGCGGCGGCGGCGGCGGCATGCATCTCCTCGATGGAGGCCCGCCCGTCGCTCCAGTTGCTGTGGCAGTGCAGCTCGCCGCGGATGTGTTCCCGGGCGATCAGCGCCGGCAGGTTCCCGGCCAGGGCCGCCTCCACCTCGCCGGCGTCCTCGCGCAGTTCCGGCGGGATCCAGGGCAGGCCCAGCAGGGAATAGACCTCCTCCTCGTCCGGCACCCGCACCGGCAGCAGCGCGCCGCCCGCCGGCTTGAACAGGCCCCTGGGGCCCAATTCCAGGCCCTGCTCCCGGGCCAACGTCGTGAGGCGCTCGTTGTGGCGGATGGAGCCGGTGTAATACTGCAGCGCCGCGGGCCAGGCGGCCGGGTCCGCCACCTGCAGGTCACAGCGGATGCCCCCGGCCAGGCGGATGACGGCTGCGGCGGCACCCCGCTCCACCACCTCGGCGGCGCCGGGCAGCGCGCAGAAGGCCTCGACCACCTCCCGGGGGCGCGTCGAGGCGCAGACGAGGTCGATGTCGCCCACGGTATCGCAGCCGCGGCGCAGGCTTCCCGCCAGGGCAGCCTGCTGGACGCCCGGCCACGAGGCCGCCGCCTCCAGCACCTCCAGCCCCGCCGCCTCGGCGGCGGCCAGCGGCACCCGCAGAACGCGCCGGCGCAGGGCGGCCACCTCTTCGAGAAGCCTCCGCTCCCGGCGCTCCCCCATACCGGGCAGGGCGCGCAGGCGGCCCGCCCGAGCGGCTTCCTCCAGGTCATCCAGGCCGGCGATGCCCAGTTCGCTGTACAGGCGGTGGACCGTCCTGGGGCCGACGCCCGGCAGCTGCAGCAGGTCCAGCACCCCGGGCGGCACCCGGGACCGCAGTTCCTCCAGTAGGGAGCAGGTGCCGGTGGCCAGGATCTCCTGGATCCTGGCGGCGATGGTGGGGCCCACCCCGGGAATGGTGGTGAGGCGGTCCTGGGCCGCCAGCACCGCCACCGGCTCCGGGTGCGCCCCCACCGCCTGGCCGGCCCGCCGGTAGGTGGCGGCGCGGCGGGATTCGTCGCCCAGGATCTCCAGCAGGTCGGCGATGGCGGCCAGCACCGCCGCCACCTGGCGGTTGTCGGGCGTGCGGTGGATCACGGCCCGTCACCGCTGGCGGGCCGGGCCCGGTCCTCGGAGGCCGCCCCGGACAGGCCCGGGGCCTCGCCCCCTCCCTCGATGGCGGCCAGGCGCCGCTCGAAGGCGGTCATCAGCACCCGGTGCTGTTCCCTCAGCCGCAGCAGTTCGTCGGCCAGGTTCAGGGCGGCCAGCACCGCCAGCCGGGTGACGTTCAGGCCGGGATAGCGGCCGGCCAGTTCCCGCATCCGGGCGTCCACGGCCTCGGCCACCCGGCGGATGTGTTCCTCATCGGCCTGGGCGGAACGGATCACGTAGGTCTCGCCGAAAATCCGCACCTTGCTCCGGGCTCCGGCCTCGTCCATGACAGTCCTCCCCAGGCGCCGGGGCGCATCAACCCAGGCTTTCGCGCCGCCGCCTTCGCTTCCTGCGGCGCTCCGGGGACCGCCGCGCGCCCGCGGCCGGGCCCGCGCCCGCACCGCCGGGGCCGACCCGCCTGCTCAGCGCAGCACCGCGCCCAGTTCCCGCTCCAGGGCCTGCCGCACCCGGGCGTGGACCTCGTCCACCTCGGCGTCGGTGAGCGTGCGGTCGGCCGCCCGGTAGGCCAGGGCGTAGGCCAGGCTGCGCTTCCCGGCCGGCACCGGGTCGCCCTGGTACACGTCGAAAAGTTCCAGTTCCTCCAGCCAGGGGCCGGCGTGGGCCCGGATCACCTGCTCGGCCCGCGCGGCGGGGATGTCCTCAGGCACGATGAAGGCCACATCCCGCAGGACAGCCGGGAACCGGGGCGG
>PKRI01000024.1 GCA_017577485.1 Bacillota bacterium
GCTCCAGCCTGACCCGGGCCGCATAGGCCGCGATGATGGCCTCGGCCGCCTCCCGGCGGTCGACGGGCCGGCCCAGCACCGCCGAAAGGCTGGTGACGCTGGCCGGGTCGAAGCGGCGCGGCCCGCCGGCCTGCTCGTAGAAACCTTCCAGGATGCGCACGGCCTTCACGGGATCCTGGCCCAGCAGCAGCATGCCCCCCACCTCGGCGAAACCGCGGCGCAGGGCCTGGGCCACGCCGGCGATCTTGCGGCCGTCGCCCAGCACCAGGTCGTAGGGGCCCGGGCAGTAGGATCCCGGGGCCTCGCCGAAGCGGGCGGCCACGCCCAGGCCCGCCAGGGCGTCGAACAGCCCCAGGAGCAGCGTCTGGTAGTTGTCGTGCAGGCGCGTCAGGTCCCGGCAGGGAACGGCCACGGCGAAACTGAGGGTGGTCTCGTCCAGCAGCACCGCGGACCCGCCGCTGATGCGCATGTAGGCCGGCAGGCCGTGGACCGACTCCAGCCAGGCCGCGGCCCGGTCCAGGTGCGGCAGGCGGCCGTCGGCGGGACCCAGCAGCACGTGGGGGTGCTGCCAGCGCAGCAGCAGCGTCGGCGGCGCGTCGCCCCGGGCCACCGCCTCACCGATGGTCTCCGCCAGCACGGGGCTGGCATCCAGCAGGAACGGGTCCCGGTCGTCAGCCATCACCAGCCGCCACGGCTCCACGGTCCTCCCCCTCTCCCGGCGCCGCCGGCCCCAGGGGTTCCAGGGGCGGCAGGTCGCTGAGGTCGTCCAGCCCGAAGGTTTCCAGGAAGCGGTCGGTGGTGCCGTACAGGATGGGACGGCCGGGAGCCTCCTTGCGGCCCACCTCGGCGATCAGCCCGTACTCCAGCAGCGTGCGCAGGGTGCGCTCGCAGTTGACGCCCCGCACGGCCTCGATCTCCACCCGGGTCACGGGCTGGCGGTAAGCGACGATGGCCAGCACCTCCAGCGCCGGGCCCGACAGCTGCACCCGCCGCACCGGACCCAGGCGGGACACCACGGCGGCGTGCTCGGGCCGGGTGACCATCTGCCAGCCTCCCGCCACCCGGCGCAGCTCCAGGGCGCGGCCGGCCTCCAGACGGCGGGCCAGCTGCTCCAGGGCCGCTTCCAGCAGCGGCGGCTCCACCTGCAGGATCTCCAGCAGCCGCTGCTCGGGCAGCGGCACCGCCGCCACGAACAGCACCGCTTCCAGGGCCGCCACCAGGTCGGCGGTCCCGGACCGGGACGGCGCGTCGGCCTCACCCATCGACGACCCCTCCCCTGCCCGCGGGACCCGCCTCCAGGGAGCCGCCGGCCCAGGCGATCTCGATGGGGCCGAAAGGTACCTCCTGCCGTACCGTCACGCGCCGCCGGCGCAGCAGTTCCAGCAGGGCCAGGAAGGTGACCACGATGCGCAGCCGGCCGCTGCCCGGCGGGAACAGGGCCTCGAAGCGGGTGCTGCCGCCCCGCTCCCTGAGGCGCGCCACGATCTGCCGCATGGCCTCGGCCACCGTCAGCCGCTCGGCCTCCATCTCCAGCTCGGGCGCCTCGGTCTCCGGCGCCTGGGCCAGGACCCGCTCCATGGCCGCCAGCAGTTCCGCCAGCGCCGCCGGCGCCACCTCGATCTGCTCCGCCAGCGCCGCCAGGTCCTCCGGCGTCCGCGGGAAGCGCAGTTCCTCCAGTTCGCCCCGGGCCTTCAACAGTTGGGCGGCCTGCCGGAACTGCCGGTACTCCAACAGGCGGCGGACCAGTTCCTGGCCCGGGTCGGCAGCCTCCTCCTCTTCCGGCTCGGGCCGAGGCGGCGGCAGCAGCGTCCGCGCCTTCAGATCCAGCAGCCTGGAGGCCACCACCAGGAACTCGCTGGCGATGTCCAGGTCGAAGGGCCGCATGGCCTCCACGTAGGCCAGGTACTGGTCGGTGACCTCCACCAGGGACACTTCGGTGATCTCCAGCTGCCGCTCCTCGATCAGGTGCAGCAGCAGGTCCAGTGGCCCCTCGAAGTTGTGCAGGCGGATCAGGGGCTCCGCGCCGCCGGTCTCCACGCCCATCACGGCCGCTCCCGGAAGGCCAGGCCGACGCCGATGGCCCGGCGCACCTCGTCCAGGGTGGCCCTGGCCACCGAGCGGGCACGCTCCGCCCCGGCGTCCAGGATGGCCCGCAGGCGCCGGCGGTCGCCGGCCAGTTCCGCCCGCCGCAGGCGGATGGGCTCCAGGTGCCGGATCAGGGCTTCGGCCAGGGTGTCCTTCAGTTCCACGTAGCGCAGGGTACCGGCGTCGTACTGCTGCCGCAGCGTCCGGTACTCGTCGGGACTGCCGAAGATCTCCAGCAGCCCGAAAAGATTGCGGACCCCGGGGCTCATCTCGCCGTCGGGCCGCGGGCCCACGTCGGTCACGGCCCGGCGCAGCTTGCGCCGGACCTCGTCGGGCTCGTCGGCCAGCGCCACGTAGCTGTCGGGCCCCAGCGACTTGCTCATCTTCTTCTCGGGCTCGGTCAGGCTCATGATCCGGGCCGTCTCCCGGGTGACGATGGCCTGGGGCTCGGGAAACACCGGCCCGAACTGGTGGTTGAACCGCCGCACGATCTCCCGGGCCAGTTCCAGGTGCGGCAGCTGGTCCTCCCCCACAGGCACCGCTTCGGCCTTGTAGATGATGATGTCGGCCGTCTGCAGCACCGGGTAGCCCAGCAGGCCCAGGTTGATGTGGTCGGGATGCTGGGCCGCCTTCTCCTTGAACGTAGGCACCCGCTCCAGCCAGCCCAGCGGCGTCATGGCTCCCAGGATCCAGGCCAGTTCGGTGTGCTCGGGGACGTCGCTCTGGACAAAGACCACCGCCCGCTCCGGGTCGATGCCGCAGGCCAGCAGGTCCACGACCATTTCCTCGATGTTCTCGTTGAGTTCGGCCGGGGAGAAGGGCGTCGTAATGCCGTGGTAGTCCACGATGGCGTAGAAGCAGTCGTACTCGTCCTGCAGCCGCACCCAGTTGCGGACCGCCCCCAGGTAGTTGCCCAGGTGCACCCGCCCGGTGGGCCGCATGCCGCTCAACACGCGCCGGCCTTTCATGTGCCCGAAGCCTCCTTACCCTGCCCAGCCCAGCATGGCGCTCACCAGCGCCCTGAGCAGCCAGTTCAGCCCGCGCAGCAGCGGGCCCATGACGGCGTCGATGACCCTGGTGAAGATCAGCAGCATCAGCAGCAGCCACCCGTACTGCTCCAGCGCGTCGACGAACCCGCGGCCGGGCAGCAGCCCCGCCAGGATCCTGGACCCGTCCAGCGGCGGTACCGGCAGCAGGTTGAAGACCGCCAGCACCAGGTTGAAGCGGTAGAACTGCACCAGCAGCTGGCCGGCGAAGGACCCCGGGTACATCAGGTCCGGCCCCGCCAGCGCCTGCACCACCAGGGTGAGGTACGCCAGCACCAGGTTGGACAGCGGCCCGGCCGCCGCCACCAGCATCATACCCCGGCGCGGGTCGGCAAAATTGTAAGGGTTGACCGGCACCGGCCTGGCCCAGCCGAAGCCGGCGAAGAACAGCAGCAGCAGCCCCACGGGGTCCACGTGGGCCGCCGGGTTCAGGGTCAGCCGGCCCAGGCTCCGGGGCGTGGGATCGCCCATCATGTCGGCGGTGCGGGCGTGGGCGTACTCATGGATGGTGAACGCCGCCACCAGCGCCAGCAGGCGGGCCAGGATCTCCTCAGGGCTTCCCCAGAGCAATCGCCGCTCTCCTCATGCGTCCTGCGGCCCGGGCTCGAACCGGCGGGCCAGACGGCCGGCCCGGGTGGGCCGGTCGGCCACCCGCGCCCGCGGCCGCAGCGGGCGCTCGCCGCGGATCAGGTCGTGGTACCGCTCCCGCTCGACGATGACCCGGGCACGGCTGCCGTCCAGCATCACCACCGCCGGCCGCGGGAACTTGTTGTAGTGACTGGCCATGCTGTAGGTGTAGGCGCCGGTGGTCAGCAGGGCGATCAGGTCACCCTCGGCCGGTTCGGGCAGCACCGTCTCGGGCACCAGCACGTCGCCGCTCTCGCAGGCCCTTCCCACTACCGCCACCGTCTCTGGCCGGCGCTGCCCCGCCGGCACCGACCCCGGCCCCGCCGCCAGCAGGGCGGTGTAACGGGCCCCGTACAGGGCGGGCCGCGGGTTCTCCATCATGCCGCCGTCCACCGCCACGTAGGTCCGGACGCCCTCCAGGCGCTTGATGCTGCCCACCGTGTACAGCGTTACCCCGGCCTCGCCCACGATGGAGCGGCCCGGCTCCACCATCAGGCGGGGCTGGGGCAGGCCGTGCCGGGCGGCCGCCGCCCGGGCCTCGTCCACCAGCACCTGCACCAGGGTCTCGATGTCAGGCGGACGGTCCTCGGGTACGTAGCGCACGCCCAGGCCGCCGCCCAGGTCCAGTTCCTCCGCGGTCCACCCGGTCCGCTCCCTCACCTCCGCCAGGAAGGCGAAGACCCGCTGCACCGTCAGGCGGTAGGGCTCCAGGTCGAAGATCTGCGAGCCGATGTGGCAGTGCAGGCCCATCAGGTTGAGCCGCGGCCGGGCCAGGACCCGCTCCACCGCCGCCAGCGCCTGGCCGCCGGCGATGTCGAAGCCGAACTTGGTGTCCTGCTTGCCGGTCTGGATGTAGTGGTGGGTGTGGGCCTCGACGCCGGGCACCACCCGCAGCAGGACCGGCACCGGCTCACCCCGGCCGGCGGCCAGCCTGCTCAGCCGGTCCAGTTCGTTGAAGTTGTCGACGACGATGCGCCCCACCCCGGCCTCCAGGGCCCGGCGCAGTTCGTCCTCGGTCTTGTTGTTGCCGTGGAAGACGATGCGCTCCGGCGGGAAACCCGCCGCCAGCGCCGTGTACAGCTCGCCGCCCGACACCACGTCCAGGCCCAGGCCTTCCTCGGCCATCAACTGGCAGACGGCCACCGTGCACAGGGCCTTGCCGGCGTAAATCACCCGGGCGTCGTGGGCGCCGGCCGCCGCGAAGGCCTGGCGGTAACGGCGGCAGCGATCGCGGATCTCCGCCTCGTTCAGCACCACCAGCGGGGTCCCGTAGGACCTGGCCAGAACCGCTGCGTCGACGCCGCCCAACCGGATGGAGCCGGCGGCGGGATCGTACTCCACTGCTCCCCAGTAGCGCTGCAACGCAAGCCCCCCCGATACCCCGCCCTACATTCCGTCCTCCCCGGGGGATTCCTGCAGGGTTGTGGGTTCCTGGCAGCAGGCCGCCTGCGGGTTTACCGGCGCGAGGGCCCCCTGCGCACGTCGGGGTCGATGGGATGGGTGAAGGACGGCCGGAAATGGCGGCTGGGGGCCGGCCGCCGGAAGAGGACGTTCAACAACTCGCGGCCCCTGAAGGGCCACAGGGGGTACAGGTAGGGCGTGCCGAAGGATCGCGTGGAGGCCATCAGCCACAAGGTGAGGGCCGCGCCCACCGCGAACCCGGCCAGGCCGCCCACCGCCGTGGTCACCAGCAGCAGCACCCGCATAAAGCGCACGGCGTTGCCCAACTCCACCGACGGTGTGGCGAAGGTGCCGATGAACGCCACCGCCGTGTAGAACAGCGCCTCCACCGAGAACAGGCCCACCTCCACCGCCTGCTGGCCCAGCAGCAGGGCGCCCACCAGGCCCAGGGACGTGGCCAGGGCTTCGGGCGTGTGGACCAGGGCGATCCAGACCAGGTTGGCCGCCAGTTCCGACAGGATGAACTGGAGCCCCAGGGGCACCACCGCCGGCTCCCGGGGACCGATGAACTCCAGCGCCGGCGGCAGCACCTCAGGGGTCAGGGCCAGGGCCAGCCACAGCGGCGGCAGGAACCAGGCCGCCAGGAACCCGGCCAGCCTCAGCCAGCGCACCGCGGCGCCGGTGATGGGTTCGTCGTGGAACTCCTGGGCGTGCTGCATGTGGTGGAAGAAGGTGGCCGGCAGCAGCATCACGCTGGGAGAGGTGTCCACCAGCACCGCCACGTGACCCTCGTGCAGGTGGGCCGCCACCACGTCGGGTCGTTCGCTATAGCGAACAGTGGGAAAGGGGTTCCACCACCGCTTCTCGGGGACCAGGAACTCCTCCAGGGACTTCTCGGCCATGGGCAGGCCATCCACGTCGATGGCCTTGATGTAGGAGCGGATGCGGCGGAGCAGGTCGGGGTCGGCGATGTCCCTGACGTAGGCCAGGACCACGTCGGTGCGCGACCGCTTGCCCACCTGCAGCAGTTCGAAGCGCAGGTTGGGGTCCCGCATCCGCCGGCGGATCAACGCGGTGTTGTAGACCAGGGTCTCGGTGAACCCGTCCCGGGGGCCGCGCACCACCCGCTCCAGCGAGGGCTCGTCGGGACCCCGCGCCGGGTAGGTACGCTGGTCGATGACTACCGCCCGGTCCAGGCCGTCCACCAGCAGCGCGGCCTGGCCTGCCAGCACCGCCTCCAGCACCTCGGCAAAGGTGCGGGCCGTGGCGGTCTCCACGTAAACCGCACCGGCGCCTTCCAGGCGTTCCACCGTGGACGTGAGGCCCAGGTCGGGTCCCTCCCGCACCAGGAACTGGGCCACCCGCAGCAGGACGTCGTCTTTGAGAAAGCCGTCCAGGCCCACCAGCAGCGCCCGCCGCCGTTCGATCTCCAGGTCCTTGAAGACGACGTCGAAACTTTCCTGAAAGCCCAGCGCCCGGGCCAGCACCTGCCGGTTCTGCTCCAGGGAGGCGCTCAGCGGCCCAGGCGGCAGCTGGTCGCGGGGCAGGTCCGGCGCTCCGGAGCGTTCCCGGCCGTCGGCGGCCACCGGCATCGGCGGCCGCGCCATCAGGGGGCGCGGGGGCTTGGGCTGCCGCGGCTCCATGGCCCCACCTCCTTCCCCGCTCACCGGCTCAACCCCGGGGGCTGAAGACCACGGCCATCAGGTAGCCGAAGCCGATGGCCGCCGTCAGCGGCAGGGCCGTGGCCTCCAGGCCGCCCGCCACCAGACCCAGGAACCCTTCCCGCCGGGCGCCCTCCAGCGCTCCCTGGACCAGGGCGTGGCCGAAGGACGGCAGCGGGATGGTGGCGCCGGCCCCGGCCAGTTGGGTGAGGGGTTCGTACAGGCCCAGCGCGCTGAAGGCGGCGCCCAGGGACACGAACAGCACCATGGTGTGGGCGGGTGTGAGCCGCGTGACGTCCACCACCAGCTGCGCGGCGGCGCACAGCAGCCCCCCTACTACGAAGGCCCAGACGAAGTTGGTGAGACTCACGGCGACGCCTCCTCGCCCGCGTGCTCGAAGGCCACGGCGTGGGCCACCGTGGGGATGGACTGGCCCTGCTCCCAGGTCATCTTGTTGTGCAGGGAACCGGTAGACACCAGCAGCAGCCGCCGCAGGCGTCCCTCGTACAGGTCCGGGTAGAAGCCGGCGCCGAAGACGATGCCCGAGCAGGCGCAGCCGCTGCCGCCGGCGTGGACGTCCTGGCGCCGCCGGTCGTAGAGCAGCAGGCCGCAGTCGGCAAAGCGGTCCCCCGGCTCATACCCCGCTTCCCGCAGCAGTTCCGCCGCCATGGGATGGCCCACCGCCGCCAGGTCGCCGGTGGCCACCAGGTCGTAGTCGCCGAAATCGCGCCCCGTGTCCTGAAAGTGGCGGCGGATGGTGTCGGCGGCCACCCAGGCCATGGCGCCGCCCATGTTGTAGGGGTCCTTGATGCCCATGTCCACCACCCGGCCCAGGGTGACGTGGGTGATGCGGACCCGCGCCTTCCTGGCCGGCCCGCCCACCAGCACCGCCGCCGCGCCGGTGGCCGTCCACTGGGCGGTGGGAGGACGCTGGGCCCCGAACTCCACCGGGTAGCGGAACTGCCGCTCGGCCGAATCGTGGTGGCTGGACACGGCGGCCAGGGCCGTGGCGGCGTAGCCGCCGTCCACCAGCACCGCCGCCAGCCCCACCGCCAGGGCGAAGGTGGAGCAGGCGCCGAACAGCCCCACGTACGGCAGGTCCAGATCCCGGGCGGCGAAACTGCTGCTGATGATCTGGTTCAGCAGGTCGCCGGCCAGGAGCACGTCCACCTGGTCCAGTTCCAGGCCGGCCTTACGGCAGCAGCGCTGGGCCGCGTCCACCAGGAGCCGCGACTCGGCCAGTTCCCAGCTGGGCTGGCCCAGGGTGCGGTCCTGGTGGACGTGGTCGATGCCGTGCCCCAGGGGCCCCCGGCCCTCCATGGGACCCGACACCGTGGCCACCGCCGCCACCGGGGGACGACTGGGCAGCGCCATGGTGTAGCGGCCCACCCGGCGCGGCGCCGGTACTCTGCCGCTCTCCGTGGTTCCGGCGGCGGGCCGTTCCCGGACGGCCGTCCCGGTCACGGTCCCACCAGCCCGTAGCGCAGGGCCGCCGCCGCCAGGGCCGCCAGCACCCCGTAGACGATGACGGGGCCCGCGATGGTGAAGAGCTGGGCGCCGACGCCCAGAACGTACCCTTCCCGCTTGGCCTCCAGGGCCGGGGCCACGATGGAATTGGCGAAGCCGGTGATGGGCAGGGCCGAGCCCATTCCGGCGAAGCGGGCCAGTTCGTCGTAGAGGCCCAGGCCGGTGAGCAGGGCGCCGGCGATGACCATCACCGCGGCCGTCGGCGCGGCCGCGTCTTTGGGCGTCATGCCGCCCGACATGAACCACCCCAGCACCGCCTGGCCCACCACGCAGATGAGGCCGCCCACCAGGAAGGCGGCCAGCACGTTGCGCAGGATGGGCGGCCGCGGCTGATGGCGCCGCAGCCGCCCGGCGTAGTCTCTGGAGGCGGCGGCGTCGGCCCGCACCCTCAGACCCCCCGGCGGCTGTCGTCGACGACGAAGGCCACCTTGACGTTGGCCTTGTATCCGGTGATGCGGCCGTCCTCGACGTCGGCGGTGATGTTGACCACCTCGGCCCCGGTGATGTGGTCGATGGTCTTGGCCGCAGTGGCCACCGCGTCGCGCACGGCGTCGTCCCAGCTCTCCGTCGACGAGCCCACCAGTTCCACGACCTTGACGACCGTCATGCCCGTGCCTCCCTTGAAAAACGTTTCGGGGGCGCTGCCCGCGCCCCCTTAGTATGGCCGCCCGCCGCCGCGGGCAGTCGCCTAACCCGCCCAGGCCCGCAGCCGGCGCAGGGCCCGGCTCAGCACCCGGGACACGTGGCTCTGGGAAACGCCCAGCCGGCCGGCGATCTCCTCCTGGGTCAGGTCGTCGAAGAACCGCAGGACCACCATGCGCCGCTCCACGGGATCCAGCCGCTGCAGAAGGTCGGCCACCAGGGCGCGGCGCTGCCCGTCCTCGGCGGTGTCGCCGCCGGCGGCCAGGCGTTCCAGCAGCGGCGCCGCCTCGCCGTCGTGGGATTCCAGGGACGCTTCCAGCGACACGGGCCGGTCCAGGGCCTCCAGGGCCAGCAGCACGTCGTCCCGGGGCGCTCCCACCGCCGCCGCCACCTCGTCCAGGGTGGGCTCCCGGCCCAGGGACTGGCGCAGTTCCTCCTGCACCCGGCGCGCCCGGCGGGCCAGGGCCCGGGCGCCGCGGGTGATGTGGACCGGGCCGTCGTCCCGCAGGAAGCGCAGGATCTCGCCGGTGATCACCGGCACGGCGTAAGTGGAGAAACGCAGGCCCCGGTCGGGGTCGAAGCCGTTGACGGCCTTGACCAATCCCAGGGCCGCCACCTGCTCCAGGTCTTCGGGATCGATGCCGGTGCTGCGGAAGCGGGCCGCCACGTGGCGCACCAGACCCAGGTGGCGGGCCACCAGGGCCTCCCTGGCCGCGGCGTCGCCCCGGCGGGCCCGACGCCAGAGCCGGGCCTCGTCGCCGGCCGCAGCGGCCGGCCCGGGACGGGCCGCCCCGGACCCGCCCTCCGGCCCCGCAGGCACGTCAGTTCACCGTCGCGGAGGGCTCTGCTGCGGAAGGCGCCACCTGCTCCGGGCGCCGGCGCAGGGTCACCCGGGTCCCCTGCCCCGGCGCCGAGCTTACCTCGACCACGTCCATGAACTCCTCCATGAAGTAGAACCCCATGCCCAGGCGCTCAGGATCGCTGCTCCAACCGTGGCGGCGGGCCCGGGCCACGTCCTCGATCCCCACGCCGTCATCCTCAACGGTCACCGTCAGTTCCCGGTCGTCGACCTCGACCCGGACGCGGACGACGCCGGGTTCCCCGGGATAGGCGTGGACCACGGCGTTGGTCACCGCTTCGGAAACCGCCACCTTGATCTCCTCGATCTCGGGGATGGTGAAGGGCAGTTGCGAGGCCACGGCGGCCACGGCGTAGCGGATCACCGCCACGTTCTCCAGGATGGCCCTGGCCTCGATGGCCACGAAGTTGGCTGCGCCCATGGGCTCCCTCCTACCCCGCGTCCAGCGCCTGGCGCTCGCTGCGCAGGATGGGGATCAGCTTGGGAACGCCGGACAGTTCAAGGACGGCCCGGACGTGCCGGGGCGGCGCCACGATCCGCACCCGCCCGCCCAGGGCCTGAAGCCGCTTGTAGCGGCCCAGCAGGGCGCCCAGGCCCGAGGAGTCGATGAAGGTGACATCCCGCATGACCACCACCAGGTCCCGGATCCCACCCTGCTCCAGGACGGCGTCGACGTGGGCCCGGAAGCGGTCGGCGGCCTGCTCGTCGAACTCGCCCTGGAGCCGGATCACGTAGGACCTTCCCACCTGTTCAGCGGTCCACTTCACCGTCCATGCCCGCCCCTTCGTACGGCCCTCCCGCTATTCGTGCGGCCGGGCTGGCCCTCCTTCCCAAAAAAAGCGACGCGGCTCGCCGGGGCGTCGAGCCGCGTCGAAGGGGCGGGGCCCGTGTCACCGCCTCACGGGCCGGGCGGCCTCCAGGGGAACATGGTCCGGAGCAGGCGCCAGGCCATGCCCGGCAGGCTGAGACGGTCCACGGCCCGGTCCGCCACCAGCGGCAGGCTGGCCACTTCCCGGTCCCCGCTCAGCACCCGCAGCGTGCCCAGCGGGGCGCCCTCGGCCACCGGGGCCACCAGCGGCCCCTGGACCACCACCTCGTGGACCAGGTTTTCCGCCTGGCCCCGGGGCAGCACCAGGGCATAGGTCTCGGGGGCGATGAGCGCCACCTCCCGGGCCGAGCCCTCGTACACGGGAACCCGGCGGAACACGTCCCCGGCGTCGGCCAGGTGGACGGCCTCGAAGTTGGCGAAGCCCCAGCCCAGCAGTTGGGCGGCCTCGTCGAAGCGCTGCTCGGGATGCTGGTGGCCCAGGACCACGGCGATCAGGCGGGTGCCGTCGCGGGCCGCCGTGGCCGACACGCCGTAGCCCGCCTGGCTCGTCCAGCCCGTCTTGAGGCCGTCGACCCCCTGGTAGCGCCGGATCATGCGGTTGGTGTTGGTCAACAGGCAGCACGTGTCGGAGACCTGGAAGGTGTAGGTCCAGACGGTGGTCAGTTCCAGAACCTCGGGGAAGCGCAGCAGCAGTTCCCGGGAGGCGATGGCCACGTCGCGGGCGCTCAACTGGTGGCCCGGCTCGTCCAGACCGTGGGGATTCTTGAAATGGGCGTTGCGCATGCCCAGCTCGGCGGCCCGGCGGTTCATGGCCTCGGCGAAGGCCTCCACGGACCCCTCCAGGTGCTCGGCGATGGCCACGGCGGCGTCGTTGGCGCTGGCCACCGCCACGGCCTTCAGCAGGTCCCGCAGCGGGAAGACCTGGCCGGCGGCCAGGAAGGCCTGGGTCCCGCCCATGCTCTGGGCCCGCTGGCTGATGACCACCGGGTCGTCCCACGAGGCGCGGCCCGCGGCCACGGCCTCGTAGGTCATCAGCATGGTCATGATCTTGGTGATGCTGGCCGGCGGCCGCGGCTCGTCGGCGTTGTGCTCGAACAGCACCTGGCCCGTCAGCACTTCCATGAGGATGGCCGACGGGGCGCTCAGCGGTCCCGGAGCCGCCACGCCGGTCAGGGCCGGCAGCGGCTGGCCCGAGGCCGGCACGGCCTGGACCTGGGCGGTGAGGGGCAGGGGCTCGGCGGTGTCGGCAGGGCCCGACGCGGTCATCCCGTCGGCCTTGACGGCGGCCGGGGGCGGGACCGCCAGCCCTGCCGCCAGCACAGCGGCCGCCAGCACCGTGAGGCGGGGGAACCGTCGCTGGATCATGGGGGGAGCCTCCTCCGGGTACCGGACTCAGTCCAGGTATGCCCGGAGGCCGCCCCGGGCATGCGCCGCCGGGGAGGCACTCCCCCTGTCCCGCGGGCAGGCTCAGCGGGCCAGGCGCGCCAGGGCCGCCGGCACCGCCGCCAGCAGTTCTTCCTCTTCGCCGGGGTCCACGGTGCGCAGGTCCAGCAGCAGCCGGTCCCGCTCCAGCCGGCCCACCACCGGCGGGTCCCCGGCCCGGAGTTCCCGGGCCAGGGACGCCGCCGACGCGCCCATGGGCACCAGGGCCACGGCGGCGCTGGGCAGTTCCACGCCGGGCAGGCTGCCGCCGCCCGGGGCAGACCGGGTTTCCACGGCTTCGACGGCGGCGGGAAGGTCCAGGTCCCGCAGGCGCCCGGCCAGAGCCTCCGCCCTCCGCAGGAGGACCTCCACCGGCGAAAGCAGCATGCGGAGCGTCGGGACCTGCTCCAGGGCCTGCGCCTCGTCCAGGTAGAGGGTCAGGGTGGCTTCCAGGGCGGCCAGGGTCAGCTTGTCGATGCGGACCGCCCGGGCCAGCGGGTGCCGGGCGCAGGCCTCCACCAGGTCCCGCCGCCCGGCGATGATGCCGGCCTGGGGCCCGCCCAGAAGCTTGTCCCCGCTGAAGGTGACCACGGACGCGCCGGCGGCCAGGGCCTGGCGCACGGTGGGCTCGCCGGGGATACCCCGCGCCGCCAGGTCCACCAGCACGCCGCTGCCCAGGTCGTAGATCAGCGGCACCCCGGCCTGGGCGGCCAGGCGGGCCAGGTCGGCTGCCGGCGGCGCTTCCGTGAAGCCCACGATGCGGTAGTTGCTGGTGTGAACCTTGAGCAGGGCGGCGGTGTCAGGCCCGATGGCGCGGCGGTAGTCCTCCAGGCGCGTGCGGTTGGTGGTCCCCACTTCCACCAGGCGGGCGCCGCTCTGGGCCAGCACCTCGGGGATCCGGAAGGAGCCGCCGATCTCCACCAGTTCGCCCCGCGACACGATGACCTCGCGGCCGGCCGCCAGGGCGCTCAGCACCAGCAGCACCGCGGCGGCGTTGTTGTTGACGGCCATGCCGGCCTCGGCGCCGGTGAGCCGGGGCAGCAGCCGCTCCAGGGCCTGCTGCCGGGACCCGCGGCCGCCGCTTTCCAGGTCGAACTCCAGGTTGCTGGCCCGGGCCGCGATGCGGGACACGGCGGCCACCGCCGCTTCGGGCAGGCGCGCCCGGCCCAGGTTGGTGTGCAGGACCACGCCGGTGGCGTTGATGACCGGCCGCAGGTGGGGCCGGAACATGCGCTCCAGCCGCCGGGCCGCCGCCCGGATCAGCGCCGCCGGGCCCGCCGGAGCCTGGCTGCCCGCTTCCGGCCCGCCGTCCAGAATCCGGCGCCGCGCCTGGTCCTGGGCCCACGCCAGGGCCTCGGCGGCGGCGGCATGCCCGTACCGGCGCACCAGTTCCTGGCCCGCAGGATCCTCCAGCAGGCGCTGCACCGCCGGCAGCGACCGCAGCAGGTCCCGGCGGGAAGGGGTCCCGGTCAATGCGCTCCCTCCCCCGCCGTCTTCACGCTCGCGGGTGGGCGCGGGCGTAGACGTCCTTGAGCCGGTGGCGGGTCACGTGGGTGTAGATCTGGGTGGTGGAGATATCGGCGTGGCCCAGCATCTCCTGCACCGCCCGAAGGTCGGCGCCGTTCTCCAGCAGGTGGGTGGCGAAGGAATGCCGCAGGGTGTGCGGCGTGATCTCCCGGGTGATGCCCGCCTGGCGCGCGTACTTCTTGAGGATCTTCCAGAAGCCCTGGCGGGTCAGCCGCCGGCCGTGCTGGTTGACGAAGAGGGCCTTCTCTTCAGGGTCCCGAACCAGGGCACCGCGGCCCCGCTCCAGGTAGTCGCCCAGGGCCCGCACCGCCACCGAGCCCATCGGGATCACCCGCTCCCTGGACCCCTTGCCCATGCACCGGACCACGGCGGCCTCCAGGTCGACGCTGTCCACGTCCAAGGACACCAGTTCCGACACGCGGATGCCCGTGGCGTACAGCAGTTCCAGCATGGCCCGGTCCCGCAGCCCGGCGGGACCCCGGCCGTCGGGCTGGCTCAGCAGCCGCTCCACCTCTTCGACCGTCAGCACCTTGGGCAGCCGCTTCTTCTGCTTGGGGGACTCCAGGTTCTCCGTGGGGTCGTGGTCGATCTTGCGTTCCCGCAGCAGGTACTGGTAGAAGGCCTTGAGGGCCGCCAGCCGCCGGGCGATGGTGGACGCCGCCTTGCCCTGCTTCTGGAGGTAGAGCAGGTAGGCCACGATGGTGGTCCGGTTGACGTCGGCGGCGCTGCGGCGGTCCCGTCCCAGGAACTCGTAGTAGTGCCGCAGGTCGCGCCCATACGACTCCAGGGTGTTGCCGGCCAGGCCTCGCTCCACGTCGAGGTAATCGATGAACTCGTTGATCAGTTCCTGCTGCAAGGCCCATTCCCCTCTCCGCCGATGGGCCCCACTGCCCCCCCGCAGTGGCTCCCCAGGCCTGCCGCACCCCAGGGAGTATGCCGCCGGCCGCCCAGTCCCATGCGGGAAATGGACAGGCCGGCAGGTGACTGCATGGATTCTACATAATGCCGAGGATTCCTCTCCCCCCGGGGGCCTCGCGGCAGCACGCCCCGCTGGGGAATGTCTATGCAGCGCGGGCCGGCTTCAGAAGCGCCGGGGCGGGCCGGGCGCGCCGGCAAGCGCCGCGACGGCTTCACACGGCCGGCATGCCGGCCACCAGGCGCAGGAACAGCGGCGCTACGTAGCCCTCGATCAGGCTGGCGGCGGTCAGGGCCGCGAAGCCCAGCGCCGCCGCCGCCAGGTAGCGGCCGACACGCACCGCGAAGGAGGAGCCGTGGGGGCCCGGGCGGCGCACCACGCCGCCGGCGAACACCAGGGCCGCGCCGCTCAAGCCCACGATGGCCGGGACGATGACCAGGTTCTGGGGAAGCACCGCCAGCAGGCTGATGGCCATGCCCTGCCACCCCCGGCTGGCCAGCAGGAAGCCCACCGAGAAGCCCACGATGAAGCCGCGCAGGAATACGATGGCCGGCACCAGGGGCACCCCCACCACCGTGAGCCCCAACAGCACGATGAACCCGGCCGTGCGCCAGTTGCTGGCCAGGGCCTGGCGGAACACCGCCCCGGGCGGGGCGTCCACCCCGGGATCCTCCAGGGTCTGCAGGAAGAAGTCCAGGTACTGGCTCAGTTCCAGGCGCTGGGTGGCGTCCAGGGCGCCGACGGCCAGGGCGCCGAAGGCCACGCCCATGCTGAACAGGATGATCAGGAAAACGTAAACGCCCGCGTGCCGCCGCAGGTGGTCCGACACGGCCCGCCGCAACGCTGCGCCCACCGGCGTCACTCCATGCCCGCACCGGGGATTTGTACAGGCTTATGAGCGGCGGCGGGCGGCTATGCGGCGGCGGTGCGGGCCAGCCGCCCGGCCAGGACGCCGGCGGCGGCGGCCGCCAGGAACAGGATCGGGTCCTCTGCAGCCCGGCGGCCCATGGACTCGAGGGGGATGCCTGCCTCTTCCAGCAGCGCCGCGGCAGGTCCCGCGTCCACCTCCACCAGGCCGTGGCGGGCCGCCGAAGGGAGCGACAATAGCCGGCGCCGGGCCTCGGCCAGCAGGGCCGCTCCCTGAGGGCCGGAGCCCTTCCCGGGCAGCGGCAGGGGCAGCCAGGCGCCGGACCGGGCCAGTTCCAGGACGGTCAGCGTGTGGTGGCTCACCGGGCGGTGCCGGGGCCTGGCGTCCGCGCCCGACAGCCGGAGGCAGGCCACCGGCCGGCCGTCCAGGGCCGCCGCGGTGTCCAGCAGCCACGCCTGCTCCACGGCGCTGTGCCCGTAGCGGGTGCCGGTACCGGCGATGCCGGGGCCCGGCCCGGCCAGGATGACGTCGGCGCCGGCGGCGGCGGCCGCCAGCAGCGCCGACGGGTAGGACACGGCCTCCAGGTCGCCGCCGTAGGCGTGCCCTGCGCTGACCACCCCCGCCAGCCATCCCAGGGCCTTGAGCCGCGGCACCAGGCGGCTGAAGGCAACCGGAAGCGCCCCGGCCTCGCTCTGCACCAGCACCGCCCGGCGGGCACCGGCGGCCACGGCCCCGGCACAGGCCGCCGGAAGCTGGCTGTGGAGTTCCAGCACCACCACCGGCCGGCCCCGCAGCCCCTCCTGCTCGGCGGCCAGGTAGGCCTCCCGCAGGGGGTGGCCCGCCTCCTCCACCGCCGGCACCGGCCGCTGCAGCGGGGTGTAGCGCAGCTTAACGATGTGCCCGCCGGGTTCTGGGTCAGGGGGACACCGCCCGGCCACCCACGCCACGAAGTCAACGCCGCCGGTGCCCAGGCCCAGGCGCCGGGCGCTGGTGTTCAGGGCCACCCGGTCGCCGGGAGCCAGGGGGCCCAGCAGCGAGGCATCATGAAAGGCCCGCACCGGGACCGGCTCGCCGCCGTCGTCCTCGATGCGGGCCTCGATGATCTGGGTGCCGGGCGATTCCTCGACGACGCGCAGGACCTGCGCGTAGCGGAACCGTACGGCCACGCCGCCGCTATTCCTCGCCGGATTCCACGTCGCCGGGCGGGAAGGCCGCCGCGGCCTCGGCCAGGGCTGTGCCGTCGCCGGGCAGCGCCTGCGGCGCCGCCTTCCGCCGCACGTACCGCTCCATCAGCCGGTTGGTGGCCTGGAGGCAGGCCCTGATCACGGCCTCCAGCGGGTCGCCGTCCACTACCGCGGCGCCGGCCAGCGGCCGGAAGGCACCCCGCGGGCCGTGGTACGCCAGCAGCACCAGGGCCACCTCGTAACCCACCATGCCGGTGATGCGGGCGGCTTCCAGGACGAAGTGGAAGCCGTCCTGGACGGCCCGGTTGAGGGCGTCGACGGTGGCCTCGGCCACCAACCGCGGGTACTGGGACGGCGAGTTCATGCCCTCGGCCTGGCCCTCGAAGCGCGGGCCGTCCTCGCCGGCCAGTTCCAGCGTCACGGTGCAGCCGTAGCGGGACCGGAGCGTATCCACCGCCGAGGAAAACCCCGCCAGCCGCACGCGCACCGGCGGGAGCGCCGACCCGGCATGGGCCAACTGCGCCACCGAGATCTTCTTGTGGTCGATCTTGATGCCCCAGCGGGCCGCCAGGGTGCTCTCCACGTCGCGGACGATCTGTTTGGGCCCGCGCTCGGTGGTGGCCAGGACGTGAAGTTCCTCAATGGCTCCCCAATCGTTTACCATCAGCCGCGCGGAGATGACCCCCGGCAGTTGCGCCAGCAGCCGCTCGATTTCCGAAACCCGCACCACCTGGTGCCCGGGCACCGGGTCGGGCTTCCGCGACGGCCTCCGCTGTTCCTGCGCTTCCGAATCCTGCCGGCTCAAACCCGGCATCTCCCTCCACAGCGCCCCGGCCACTGGTCTGGCTTAACTATTATGTCGGAGCGCCGGACTTCCTTCCTTACCTTGGGAGATGGAAGGCCTTGAGCCGGCCCAGGCGGGCGATGCGGTCCTCGGCCATTCGGTCGGCCGCCTCGGCGGTGGTGATGCCCTCACTGCGGCTGATGGCGTACACCTGCTGCAGCTTGTCGTAGATCCGGGCCACCCTGGCGTAGGCCCGGTCCCGGTTGTAGCCCGACGGGTGGTACTCCTCGCTGACGTTCATGACCCCGCCGCCGTTGATGACGTAATCGGGCGCGTAAAGGATGCCCCGGCGAGCCAGTTCCGCCGCGTGCCGCGGCTCCGCCAGCTGGTTGTTGGCCGACCCGGCCACGATGCGGCACTTGAGCCGTGGGATGGTGTCGTCGTTGAGGATGGCTCCCAGGGCGCAGGGCGCGAACACGTCGCACTCCACGTCGTAGATCTCATCGGCCGGGACCGCCGTGGCGTCAAAGGACTCCACGGCCTGCCGGACCCGGTCCTGGAAGATGTCGGTGACGATGAGCCGGGCGCCGGCCTCGTGCAGGTAGCGGCACAGGTGGTAGCCCACGTTGCCGATGCCCTGAACGGCCACGGTCCGGCCGCTGAGGCTCTCATCGCCGAAGACTTCCCGCAGGGACGCCTTGATGCCGCGGAAGACGCCGTAGGCCGTCGCCGGCGACGGGTCGCCGCTGCGCTCCGGCAGGCCCACCACGTAGCGGGTCTCGGCCGCCACGGTGGCGATGTCGTCGGTGGTGGTGCCCACGTCCTCGGCCGTGATGTAGCGGCCGCCCAGGGACTCCACGAACTTGCCGAAGGCCCGGAACAATTCCTCGCTCTTGTCCCGTCGCGGGTCCCCGATGATGACCGCCTTGCCGCCGCCGAAGTTCAGGCCCATCGCGGCGTTCTTGTAGGTCATGCCCCGGGAGAGCCGCAGCACATCGATCAGCGCCTCTTCCTCGCTGGCGTAGGGCCACATGCGGCACCCGCCCAGGGCGGGGCCCAGGGTGGTGTCGTGGATGGCGATGATGGCCTTGAGGCCCGACACGCGGTCGTGGCAGAACACCACCTGCTCGTGGCCGGACTCCCGCATGCGCTCGAACACCCTGGTCGAAAGCCCCGTCTGCTTCAGTTCCGCCTGCAACCTTACCGACCGCCTTCCTGACGTGTCGTGAGATGGAACCGCTTCAGGCTCCCCAGCCGCTCCAGGCGCTCCCGCACCAGTTCGTCCGCGGCCGCCACGGGCGTGATGCCCCGCTCGGCCGACAGCCGGAAGATGCGCCGCAGGGCGTCGGCGATGGCCGCCGCCTTGCGGTAGGCCCGGTCCTGGTTGTAGCCCTGCAGTTCGTCGGCCACCTGGATCAGCCCGCCGGCGTTGATGACGTAGTCGGGCGCGTAGAGGATGCCGCGCTGGTGGAGCATGTCGGCGTGCCGGGGCTCGGCCAGCTGGTTGTTGGCCGACCCGGCCACGATGCGGCACCTGAGCCGCGGGATCGTGTCGTCGTTGAGGATCCCGCCCAGGGCGCAGGGGGCGAAGATGTCGCACTCTACGTCGTAGATCTCATCGGGCGCCGCCACCTCGACGCCGCAGCGCTGGACCAGGCGCTCCACCCGCTCCGGATCCAGGTCGCTCACCACCAGGCGGCAGCCCTCGCTGTGCAGGTGCTCCACCAGGTGGGTGCCGACCTTGCCGGCGCCCTGGACCGCCACGGTCCTGCCCCGCAGGTCAGGGCTGCCCCACACCGCCTCGGCACAGGCCCGCATGCCTTTCCAGACGCCGAAGGCGGTGATCAGGGACGTGTCGCCGCTGCCGCCGTACCACTGGGGCAGGGCCACCAGCCAGCGCGTTTCCTGGGCGGCCCACACGAAGTCGTCCTCGGTGGTGCCCACGTCGGTGCCGGTGATGAACCGGCCCCGCAGCGACTCCACGAAGCGGCCGAAGGACCTGAACAGGTGCTCGGTCTTGCCCGTCCTGGGGTCCGCCCAGATCACGGCCTTGCCGCCGCCGTAAGTGCAGCCGCTGGCGGCGGACTTGGCCGTCATCCCCGCCGAGAGCCGCAGCACGTCCAGCACGGCCTCGCCCTCTTCGGCGTAATTCCACATGCGGCAGCCGCCCAGGGCCGGACCCAGGGTGGTGTCGTGAATGCCGATGATGGCCCTGAGGCCCGCCTCCGGATCCGAACAGAACACCAGCTGCTCGTGACCCTGTTCGCGCATCAGGTCAAAGATGCCCAAGAGCCGCCCTCTCCCCCCTCCCCGCCGCCTGGGGACACGGCAGGAGCAACACAAAACCCCCGGCCCTCAGGCTGCGGGGGTTCGCATGGTTCGGCCAACGACCCGACGCCTGCCGCAGCAGGCGCATGGAGGATTCGGCGATGGCGGCGACGGGCGGGCGCCGGCGGCGGCCCGCGGGTCGCCCGCCCTTGATGGCAGCGGGCGACGATGCCATGGACGTCCTCTCCTCGCCGTTGGCCGTTATTCCGCTGCAGTTTTATTCTCGGGAGCGCGGGAGGTTCCCTGCCGTGGGCAGCCGCCCCGCCCGGCCGGAAGACGGCAGCCGGGCACTGCGGTGAACCAGGGCCTCGATCCAGGCGTGGAAGGACCAGCGGTGGCCCGCTGCCTGCAGGGCCGCCAGGACCAGGACCGCGGCGGCCGCGGCGCCGGGGTCCGGAAGCGCCAGGACCAGGCCCACGCCCAGGGCCGCGCCCAGGGCGTAACTGCCGGCGTCGCCCAGCATGGCCTGCGCCCCCAGGTCCCGGGCCAGCAGGGGCAGCGCCGCCGCCGCCCAGGGGAACAGCCAGGCCGAAGCCGCGGCCGGGCCGCCCAGGCCCAGCGGCACCACGGCCAGGTACCAGACCTTCAGGGCCCGTCCCGGCGCCGTGTCGGCCAGGTTGATGAGGTTCGCGGCCCCGGCGGCGGTGAACCCGGCGGCGGCGGTCCACAGCCACCGCTGGGGACCCGTCCCGCCGGCGCAGAAGGCCCCCGCGGCCGCCGCCGCCAGGGTGACGCCCACCAGTTTTGCGGTGCCCCCGGTCCAGGCGCCCCGCACCAGCCCGGACAGGTGGGTGCCCCAGCCGTGGCGGCGGCCCCGGTCGGCCAGGTCGTCCACCAGGCCGAAGAGGGCGGCGGCCGTCACCAGGGCCAGGCCCGCGGCGGCCCCGGGCCAGGGCCCTGCCGCCAGCGACCCGGCGGCGGCGCCGGCCGCCCCTGCGGCCGGCAGGACGATGCCCAGCGCCGTGGGCAGGTGCCTGCCCTGGCGGCTGAGGCGGACCCACCCGGCCCGGCGCGCCAGGTCTTCCAGCCTGGGGGCCAGCCACCAGGACGCCGCCAGGCCCGCAGCCCCGGCCCAGGCGGGCCAGGCGCCGGCCGGAACGCCGCAGGTCCCGGTCACCGCACCAGGCTCCACAGGGCCAGGGTCAGGGCGATGTCCACGAACTGGCGGCCGCGGTGGAGCACGCCCGGCAGGTCGCGGCCGGTGACCCGGTGCCCGGCGTCGATGTCGATCTCGCGGATGCGGGCGCCCGAGCGCAGCGCGTGCAGGTTGATGGCCATCTCCACACCGTAGCCCACCCCCCAGGTGGGCAGGCTCAGCAGCAGTTCACGGCGGCAGGCCCGCTGCCCGCTGAGGGGCGTTTCCAGCAGGGGACCGCCGGCCCGGCGCAGGGCTCCCTGGGCCAGGCGCACGGCCAGGCCCCAGCCCCCGCCCCGGGCCTTGCGGGGCAGGCGCCCCACCGCCAGGTCGCAGTGGCCGGCCGCCACCGCGGCGGCCAGCGCCGCCGCCGCCCCTGCCGACGGGCCCAGGTCGGCATCCACCAGCAGCACCACGTCGCCGTGGGCTCGGGATACTCCGGCGGCCAGGGCGGCCGCCTTACCCTGCCGCCGCGGCAGCCGCACCACCACCGCGCCGGCGCGGCGTGCTTCCGGCCCGGTGCCGTCGGTGGACCCGTCGTCCACCACCAGCACCTGCTCCAAGCCGGCGCCGCGCAGGGCCGCCACCGCCGCGCCCACGCGGCCTTCTTCGTTGTGGGCGGGAACCACGGCGGTCACCGTCACGGCATGCCGCCCAGCACGGGCACGGCGGCCCCGGCCGGAGGCAGCGGCCCGGCTGCCGCGGCCCCGTACCCGAAATAGCCTTGGACGCCCAGCAGGCCCAGGACCAGCGCCGCCTGCCCCAGGGGATCGGCGGCATGGTCCAGGGCGGTGAAAGGCGGGGGCACCCGGGCTGCCGCCTGCGCCGCCCGGGTTTCCGACGGCGTGGCCAGAACCAGCGGCACGGCGGCGCCCGCCCGGCGGCGCACCTCCAGCAGCAGCGGCTCCAGGGGATCGGCACCGCCGGAATCCAGCACCACCACGCCCTGGGGTGCCGCGGCTTCCAGCTGCTGCGGCCAGGCGGAGCCACCGGTCCCGATCCACCGGACTTCCGCTCCCGCCGCCGACAGCACGGCGCCCACCTCGTCCCGCAGGCCGGCGGCCGGCTGCCCCAGGGTCAGCACCGCCACCGTCCGCCCCGCCAGCCGCCCTGCCGCCGCCAGGCGGGCCAGGCGCCGGGCCCAGGTCTGATACTCCCGGTCCCGCTCCTCCTGCTGGGCGGCCCACTGGGCCAGGCGCTGGTTGTCGGCCCGCAGGCTGCGGAACTCGTCCTCAAGGCGCTGGATCAGCGACTGCTGGCGCTCCAAGAGCAGCGACTCGTAAGGCAGCGCCACCCCGGCCAGCACCCCCAGGCCGAAGGCCAGGATCACGGCCATGACGGTGAAAGCGTGCCAGCGAAAATCGCCCGGCAGGGCCAACGACCTCCCTTTCCGGTTCGGGACCCCGCGGCCGCAGGCGCCGCCGCGCTCACCAGCCCAGCACGTAGCGCAGTTCCAGCCAGGCCAGGCGCAGCAGGCCGCGGGTCAGGGGCGCGGCCAGGGTCACCGCCGCCGCCGCCAGCAGGCCTGCGGCCGCCAGGTGGGGCACATAGGACGCCGACCCGGGCCGGTACAGCAGCCGCACCCCCCGGGCGTCCACCAGGCGGGAACCCACCTTCAGACGCGTCAGCAGCGTGCTGGCCATGCCCGGCCGGCCCTTCTCCAGGAAGTCGATGACATGGCTGTGGGTGCCCACGGCCACGATCAACTCGGCCCCGGCCTCGTAAGCCAGAAGCAGCGCGGCGTCCTCGCTGGTGCCCAGGACCTTGAACACGTCGGCGTCCAGGCCCAGGCGGCGCACCCTGGCCAGACCCGGCGCCGTGCCGTCGGGGTAGGCGTGGACGATGCGCTGGCCCGCGGCCCTCAGGGCCGCGTCGCTGACGCTGTCCATGTCGCCGATGACGATGTCCACCGGCAGGCCGGCCTCCAGCAGCGCGTCGGCGCCGCCGTCCACACCCACCAGCACCGGTCGCTGCTGGCGCACGTAGTGCAGGATGGCCCGCAGATCGTCCCGGTACCCGTCGCCCCGGGCCACCACCAGCACGTGGCGGCCCGCCAGGCCGGCCTTGAGGGGCGGCAGTTCCGGGCGCCCCGTCAGCAGTTCCTTCTCGCGGCGGGCATGCGACAGGGTGTTGTCGAGAAAACGGTCCAGTTCCCGGTGCAGGTTGCCCTGGGCGGCGGCCAGCGCGGCTTCCACCTGCCCTGGGGTCCAGGCGCGGCCTGAGGCAACCAGGCGGCCCTGCCAGAAAATGCGGCCGTCGACGGGATCGACGGCCACCGGGTCGCCCTCCCGGAGCCTGGCCTGCCAGGGCCCGGGAGGCACGTCGATCAGCGGAACGCCGGCCTGGACCAGGCGCAGGGCGCCCTGCGCCGGGTAGCGGCCGGAAATGGACGGGCAGGTGTTGATGACGGCGGCGGCGCCAGCGCGGATGATGCCCTCCGCCGCCACGCCGTCCAGGTCCGGATGGGCCACCACCAGCACGTCGCCGGGCCGGGCCCGGCGCAGGACTACTTTGGTGAGCGGGCCCAGGCGGAGCGGGCCCGTGACCCGGCCGTCCCGGCGCCGGGAACCCAGCACCGTGGCCAACCGCAGGTGCCCCCTCTCTCGGGGGCTAGTATGCCGCGGCTCAGGCCGATACCCGCGTTCCCAGTTTCACCTGCATGCGAACGCGGTCGGCCACCATGGCGATGAACTCCGAATTGGTGGGCTTGCCCCGCTGCGCGCTGATGGTATGGCCGAAGACGCGGTGGACCACGTCCACGTTGGCGCGGTTCCAGGCCACCTCGATGGCGTGGCGGATGGCCCGCTCCACCCGGCTGGGGGTGGTGTCGAAGCGGCGGGCCACCGCAGGGTACAGTTCCTTGGTGACGGCGCCCAGCAGATCCACGTCGCGGATCACCATCATGATGCTCTCGCGCAGGTACTGGTAGCCCTTGATGTGGGCCGGGATGCCGATCTCGTGCAGAAGCGCCGTCACCTGGGCCTCCACGCTGCGCTCCCGGTCCGGCAGCAGGCGCTCACCGGCCCGGTGGTCGCCGCGGGCCACCTGGCGGATCCGCTCCGCCAGCAGGTCGAGGCCAAAAGGTTTGAGCAGGTAGTAATTGGCCCCCAGGGCAGCGGCTCGCCGCATGATGTGCTCCTGCCCGAACGCGGTCAGCATGATCACCCTGGGCATCGGGCCGGGACGGCGGTTCAGTTCCTCCAGGACGCCGATGCCGTCCAGGTAGGGCATGATGATATCCAGCAGCAGCACGTCGACCTCGCGTTCCGCCAGCGCGTCCAGGGCCGCCTGCCCGTCGTGGACCACCGCCACCACGTCCATGTCGTCCAGGTCCTGCAGGTAGTCGGCCAGCAGCTGGCAGAAATCGCGGTTGTCGTCGGCGAGCATGACGCGGATGCGCGTCGGTTTGCCCGGCATAATCAGCCTCCCTTGCCAGAATTGTGCCACCCCCCAGGTAGGCCCCTTGTCCAAATATTGGGGCGAACACCGATTCCCTTCTTCGAATCCTGTCGATAAAACGAAAATCGGCGACGGGGCGCGCAACAGCGCCCCGTCGCCGCCGTCAGCCGGCCCTGGACTCGACCGCCGGGTAACCGGCCGAGCCGGGCAGCAGGCCGGCGTCGCGCAGCATCCACTCGATCATGACGGCGTAACCGCGGGTCGGGTCGTTGACGAACACGTGGGTCACGGCGCCCACCAGGCGGCCGTCCTGGATCACGGGGCTGCCGCTCATGCCCTGCACGATGCCGCCGGTCAGTTCCAGCAGTTCCGGGTCGGTCACCCGGATTACCAGGTTCTTGCCGCCTTGCTCGTAACCCAGCACCCGCTCGATCTCGATGCGGTAGCGGCCCATCTGCTCACCGCGGACCACGGTCAGGATCTCGGCGGGACCCGGGCGGACCTGGGCGGCGAAGCCCACCGGCAGGGGCCCGATGCCCAGGGGGTGTTCCAGGTCGCCGGTCAGCCGTCCCATGATCCCGTGGGGTGTGTTGCGCTCGATGGTGCCGATGGTGGGGGCGTCGGGCGAGAAGGCGCCGATCTTCTCGCCGGGGCGGCCGTGGCTGCCGCGGTGGATGTCCAGCACCGAGGCCGCCACGATGCGGCCGCGGCCGATGTCCACCAGCTGGCCCGTGTCGCCGTCCACCACGGGATGGCCCAGGGCGCCGAAGGCGCCGCTTTCCGGGTGGTAGAAGGTCAGGGTGCCGACGCCGGTGGTGGAGTCCCGGATCCACACCCCCAGCACGTAGCGCTGCTGGGTGCGGTCCAGGACCGGCTGTGCCCGCAGCCGGAACCGGCGCCCCGCCCGCACCACCTCCAGCGAAACCGCGCTGCCCCGGGCGCCGGCCCGGTGGATGCGCTCCGCGGCATCGGCCACGCCCTCCACGGGCCGGCCGTCGATGCGCGTAATCACGTCGCCCACCCGCAGGCCGGCGTCGCGGGCCGGGAAGACCCGGTCGCCGTCGGCCGTGGTCACGGCCGCCAGGGCCACGACGCGCACGCCCTCGGACTGGATGACGACGCCGATGGAGTGGCCGCCCGGCATCACCGCCAGGGGTTCCACCACGTCCACCGTCACGGTCCGCAGGGGAATCAGCCCCAGCAGCCGCAGGTCCAGTTGAGCGCGGCCGGGCCGGGCGGAACTGAAGGTCACCGGCTGCGCCCCGAACCCCGCGGCCGCCGGGTTGGGGCCCGGGCTGACCAGGCGCAGCATGCCGGTGGGGTCGTCCCTTACGCGCACGCTGATGGGCAGTCCCAGGCGCAGTTCCGCCACCTGGCCCACGGTGATGGTGACGTGCGCGGGCACGTCCAGCACCGCGTCGACGATGGGCACGAAAGACCCGGTCAGGACGAGGACGGCGAGCAGGATTCCCAGCCACCTGCGGCGGTGGGCCATGGGATCCCTCCCGTCCGTCGCTGCCTAGCTGTGCGGTTGTCCAGGTGCGAGCGGCGGATTCTGGAATCGGCACGTTTGAGGGCGCATGAGCCCGTGCCGGTCCGCCGGGCGGTGTGAGCTTAAGGTGCATCGGCGCGGAAGGCGGTATCCGGGCCGGGACGGCTGAAAATCCTTGCGAACGCGCAAGAAACTAACGGGGCAGACCGGCGGGGCAGGCTAGCGGGCGCCGCCGGCACGGCGGCCGCGGCGGTCCAGCAGCGCGCGGGCGTGGGCCAGGTCGACGGCTTCTTCCTCGCCGGCCAGCATGCGGGCGATCTCGCGCTCACGCTCGACGCCGTCGACGACGGCCACGCGGGTGACGGTGCGGCCGCCGGCGGCGCTCTTTTCCACCACGAAATGACGATCGGCCACGGCGGCGATCTGGGGCAGGTGCGTGACGCACAGCACCTGGTGGTCGGCGGCGATGGCGGCCAGCTTGTCGGCCACGGCGGTGGCCGTGCGGCCGCCGATGCCCGCGTCGATCTCGTCGAAGATCAGCGTGGGCACCGGGTCGCGCCGCCCGGCGGCCCGCTTCAAGGCCAGCATCACCCGCGACAACTCGCCGCCGCTGGCCACCCGCTGCAGGGGGCGCGGCGGCTCGCCGGGGTTGGCCGACAGCAGGATCTCCACGGTGTCGACGCCGTGAGGACCGACGCGCAGGCGCCGCCCGCCGCAGTCCACGCCGGTGGGATCCTCCTCCTGCCGGACTTCCACCAGCACCTGGGCGGTCATGGCCAGGTCCGCCAGTTCGCGGGCCACCGCCGCCGCCAGCTCGCGGCCGGCCCGTTCCCGGGCCTCGCTCAGCGCGGCCGCCTGCCGCCCCAGTTCCTCCTCGACCCGGCGGATCTCGGCCTCCAGCACGGCGGCCCGCTCCTCGGCGCCCTCCAGCCGCTCCAGTTCCGCCCGGGCGCGGTCGCGGTACGCCAGGATCTCATCGACGGTGTCGCCGTACTTGCGCTTCAGTTCAGAAAGCAGCGCCGCCCGCCGCTCCACGGCCTCAGCCTCGGCCGGATCCAGCGCCTGGTCGTCTAGCCGCCGTCGCAGCGCCTGGGCCGCTTCCTCCAGGTGCACCGCGGCGGTGTCCAGCAGGCCGATGACGGGCTCCAGTCCGGGATCGTAGGCGGCCGCCCGCCGCAGGGCGTCGGCGGCCTGCGCCACGGCGTCGGCGGCCGGGGCGCCCATGCCGTGCCCCTCGTGCACCAGGCCGTAAGCGGCGGCCAGCGCCTCGCGGATGCGCTCGGCATTGGCGATGCGGCGCCGCGCCGCCTGGATTTCTTCTTCTTCCCCAGGGCGCAGGCGGGCAGCCTCAATTTCCTCGATTTGGAATCGGTACAGGTCGATGGTGCGGGCCCGCTGGCGGGCGTCGCCGGCCAGTTCGTCCAGCTGGCGGCGCAGCCCCTGCAGCCGGGCGTACGCAGCGCCCACGGCGGCGGCCAGCGCCGCCAGGTCTGAGCCGCCGTAGGCGTCCACCAGCGCCCGCTGCTGGCCCAGATCCAGCAGCGACTGGTGCTCGTGCTGCCCGTGCAGGTCCACCAGGTGGCGGGCCACGGCCTTGAGATTGGCCACGGTGGCCGGGCGGCCGTTGATGCGGGTCAGGTTGCGGCCGCCGCGGGCCAGTTCACGGACCACCACCAGTTCGTGCTGGTCCTCGTCCAGCAGGCCCAGGTCCCGGGCCGCCGCCTGCGCCGCCGGCGCCGCGGAGAGGTCGAACACCGCGGCGATGACGGCCCGGTCGCCGGCGGATCCGATCAGGTCGTCGGAGGCCCGGGCTCCCAGCAGCACGGCCACCGCGTCGATCAACACCGACTTGCCGGCGCCGGTCTCGCCCGTCAGCACGTTGAGGCCAGGGCCGAATTCCAGGCGGGCGCGCTCCACGATGGCGACGTTCTCGACGGTCAGTTCCAGCAGCACGCCGGGGCCTCCCGCCTCAGCGCCCCATGGCGTCCCGGAGGCGCCGCAGCACTTCGTCGACCGCCGACTTGGGCTTGATGATCAGCAGGAGGGTGTTGTCGCCGGCCACGGTGCCGATGACCTCGGGCCAGCCCATGCGGTCCACGGCTTCCCCGGCCGCCGAAGCGGTGCCCGCCAGCGTCTTGACCACGATGGTGTGCTCGCTGGCGTCCACCCCCAGAACCACCTCGCGCAGCAGCCGGGCCAGGCGCTCCTTGGCCGGCACCGCCGTCCCGTCCGACGGCGGCGCGTAGCGGTACCGGCCTCCCCCGGCCGGGACCTTGACCAGGTGCAGTTCCTTGATATCGCGGGATACGGTGGCCTGGGTCACCTGCATGCCCTCCGCCCGCAGCAGGTCGGCCAGTTCCTGCTGGGTCTCGACCACCCGCTCCTGGATCAATTCCAGGATTCGCGCGTGACGGCGGGCCTTCAAGCCGATCCCCCCTACCCTCAACCCATCCAGCGGAACAGGACGTACGCCGCCGCCGCCCCGGCACCGGCGGCCCCCAGCCAGCGCAGGCCGTCGGCGGCGCGGCGGGCGGCGACCCCGCCGACCGTAAACTCCACCCGGCGCACCCGCCGGCGGTCCAGGTCCACCAGCAGGATGCCGTCGGGGCGGTAGGCGATGACGTACTCCAGGAGGCCGCGCCGCCCGGCACGGGTGGTAACCCGGCGGGTCTCGCCGCCGCTCAGGTGCACCACGTAGGTTCGCCCGCCCTGGGAAGCCAGCAGGTCGGCCTGGATCTCGGTGGTGTGGGCGCGTCCGTCCACCCGGGTGGTCAGGGTCACCGCGGGGACCTGGTCCCAGGCGGTGTAGCCCAGCTCCTCCAGCAGGGCCGCGGCCTGCTGGTGGCGCCGGCTGCCCTCGATGCCCCGGCGGGCCGGTCGCGCAGAGGGCCGGGCCCGCCGCCAGTACGCCCAGATCCCCGCGGCCGCCGCCAGCAGTCCCAGGATGAGCACGTCGGTCCAGAGCAACCCGGACAGCCTCCGACGGTGGCTTCGGCAGCCGCAGCGGGGTTTCCTGTCCTCGCCAGCCGCCCCGCGCCGCCGCCGTCAGCCCATGTGCCGGACGATGGCCTCGGCGAACTGGGAAGTGCTGACTTCGGTGGCACCCTCCATGAGCCGGGCGAAGTCGTAGGTCACGGTCTTGGCGGCCAGGGCGCCTTCCAGCCCCCGGACCACCAGCGCCGCCGCCTCGTCCCACCCGATGTGCTCCAGCATCATGACGCCGCTCAGGATGACCGACGAGGGGTTGACCTTATCCAGGCCGGCGTACTTGGGCGCCGTGCCGTGGGTGGCCTCGAACACGGCGTGGCCGCTGACGTAGTTGATGTTGGCGCCGGGCGCGATGCCGATCCCGCCCACCTGGGCCGCCAGGGCGTCGGAGATGTAATCGCCGTTCAGGTTCAGCGTGGCCACCACGTCGTATTCCCGCGGCCTGAGCAGCACCTGCTGCAGGAAGGCGTCGGCGATGACGTCCTTGATGACGATGCCGGCGCCCGGCCTGCCCTCGGGGATCACGTGCCACGGGCCGCCGTCCAGTTCCACGGCGCCGAAGTACTCGCGGGCCACCCGGTAGCCGAAGTCCCGGAAGGCGCCCTCGGTGAACTTCATGATGTTGCCCTTGTGCACCAGGGTCACGGAACGGCGGCCGTGCCGGATGGCGTACTGGATGGCGCTGTAGACCAGCCGCTCGGTGCCGTGCCAGCTGACCGGCTTGATGCCCAGGCCCACCTGCACCGACGGCTCCCGCTCCGGCAGCCCGATCTCGCGCATCTGCCGGTCCCACCGGGCCACCCGCTCCAGGGTCCCGAAACGGATCCGGTCCAGGGCCTCGGGGAAGTGCTGGCCCAGCAGTTCCAGCAGGCGCGCGGCCTCGGGCGACCCCGGCGCGAACTCGATGCCTGCGTAGATGTCTTCAGTGTTCTCGCGGAAGATGACCATGTCCACATCGCCGGGGTTCTTGACGGGCGAGGGAACGCCCGGGTACCAGCGCACGGGGCGGAGGCAGACGTAGAGGTCCAGTTCCTGGCGGATGGCCACGTTGAGGCTCCGGATGCCGCCGCCGACCGGCGTGGTCAGCGGGCCCTTGATCCCCACCAGGTACTCCCGGAAGGCCTCCAGGGTCTCGGGCGGCAGCCACTCCCCGAACAGGTTGAAGGCCTTCTCGCCGGCGTACACCTCGTACCAGGCGATGCGACGCTGTCCCCCGTAGGCACGCTCCACCGCCGCGTCCAGCACGCGGCGCGCTGCCCGCCAGATGTCGGGCCCGGTGCCGTCGCCCTCAATAAAGGGAATGATGGGGTTCTCGGGCACGTGGAGCCGCCCGGACTGCATGGTGATGGGCCGGCCGTCGGCCGGGGCCCGGAACGCTTGGGCACGGTCCAGCTTGTCCAACGGGTGGTCCTCCTCCCCCAACGGTGCACAAACCTTGCCGTTGTAGAGCATACCCCCAGGACGGCACCGGCCGCCAGCGGAAAGGCCGGGCCCGCCCTCAGGCGGAGACGGCGGGACCCAGGGTCCGCAGCCGTCGCCCGCGGCCCCGGGGCGGCGGCTTCACCCGGAACGCCGCCACGTAGCGGTCGAAGTCCCACGTCTCGAAAAACTGGCGGGCCGCCCGGCGTCCCGCTTCCAACAGCGCCCGGGCCCGCTCCCGGCTCAGGTCGAACTCCACGGTTCCCACGCCGGTGCTGGGCACGGCGATGGTCCGCACGAAGTCCGCCTCCTCGATATATCGGGCGTCGTGGGCCTCCAGCATGGTGGATACCACGGCGTGCAGCAGGCTCAAAGGCCCGCGGATCTTCAGGGGACGGCCCTCCCCCGGCTCCACGATCTTGATGCCGAAGGTCGGCCACGGCGGGATGCCGTCGCTGTCGAACAGCCAGACCGGGAAGTTGCTGAGCAGGCCCCCGTCCACGATGACCGACCTGCCGCCGCCGGGCAGCGGCAGGAACACGGGCTCATAGTAGAAGGGAATGCTGAGGCTCATGCGGACGGCGCGGGCCACCGGCAGGTGGTCGGGATCCAGGCCGTAGCGGCGGGCGTCCTGGGGCAGCACCACCAGCCGGCGGCGGCTGAGGTCGCTGGCCACCACCCGCAGCCGGTACCGGAAACGGGGATCCTCGGCGAACTCCGGCAGCACCAGGTCGGCGAAGGTGTGGACGCCCCGCTCCGCCAGCAGGCCGGCCAGCCACTCTTCCAGGGGGTCGGCGGGGTACAGGCCCAGCCGGAAGATCAGGTTCAGGGGCAGGCCCACCAGCGGCAGCCGTCCCCAGCCCCGGGGCTGGGCGAAACGCCGGTAGTCCAGGTCGAGGAGCATGCGGGCCAGTTCCTCGGCCCGGTAGCCGGCCGCCACCAGGGCGGCCACCAGCGCCCCGGCCGAGGTGCCGGCCACGTTGACCCAGCGGTACCCGCGGGCTTCGGCCTCCAGCAGGGCACCCACCAGGCCGATGCCCTTCACCCCGCCGCCTTCGAAGACCGCGTCGGCTCGCAGCACGTGGACCCTCCCCCGGAGCCGCCCCGTCGGGCCCGGCCGGCCGACCCGGGGCGTCCCCTCAGGACAGGATCAACTCAAACCCCGCGAACCGCGAGATGTGGGCGGCCAGCACCAGCGGTTCGGCCACCTCGAACCAGGCCCGGCGCTCCTCGCGGTGGAGGCCGTCGCCGAAAGACACCAGGGCGGCCACGTTGGCGAAGGGCACCTCCACCCGCTCGATGGCGTGCACCGGGTACCGGTCGCGCACCTCGCCCCCCGTGACAAAGTAGACGGCGCGGTCGGTAACCAGCAGCCGGCCCCGGACCTCCCGGCGGAAGCCGTCGCCGTCGGCGCTCAGCGCCGCCGCGTCCACCAGGTGATACGCAGACTCGCCTGCGGGCAGAACCACCGGCACCCGTTCCAGCGGCGGCGCCTGGCCCGCCAGCACCCGCTGCGCCCGCTCCCGCTGATCCTGATATGCCGCCTCCTGCCGCCGCCGCTGCGCCTCGGCCACCTGCAGCGCGCGCACCCGGCGGGCGGCCCACCGGAACGCCAGCACCAGCGCCAGAACGGCCGCGGCAGCCAGGATCCACAGCACCAGAACCTTCCTCCTCACCGATCGGTTCGCCGCCTGCTGCCCGTCGTCCCTGCCGCACCGCACCCACGGAGGTCTCATAGGCTGGGGACGCAGTCGGGTCCGGAACCCGAGGGGGGATCCACTTGCCGAGACGGCGCAAGCACGAGGGGGCCGGCCGCCGCGGGGGCCGCGGCCGGCGACGCGACCTGCTCGATGACGACCTTACCCTGGACGACTGGGACCGGACGGCGGCCACCGAAGCCGCCGGCGCAGCGCCGCCGGCGTCCCGGCCGGCCCCCGGCCGCGACGAGCCGCCTTCGCCGGCCGCCATCATCCACGAGCGCACGGGCGGCCTGCCCATCGCCTGCATCTACACCGACGACATCACCGACTTCGCCGTGACCACCGAGAAGCTGGCCGACCACGCCGTCGACGCCTCCAAACTCAAGGCCGGGGCGGTCCGGCGCGAGGCCCTGGCCGACCAGGCCGTCGACGCATCCAAGCTGGCCGACGGCAGCGTCACCACCGCCAAGATCGCCCCCGGGGCGGTGGACCACCGCCACCTGGCCGACGGCGCCGTGACCGCCGAGAAGATCCAGAACCGCAGCATCACCGCCGACAAGCTGGCCGACGGCGCCATCGACACCGCCAAGCTGGCCGACGGGTCCATCGACGGCAGCAAGCTGGCCGAGGGCGCCGTCGAGGGGAAGCATATCCGGGCCGGGGCCATCGCACCCGATCACATCCGCGACCAGTCCATCACCTCGCAGAAGATCCGCAAAGGGTCCATCCGCACGGAGGACCTGGCCAACGGGGCCGTGGACACCGCCAAGCTGGCCGACGCCGCCGTGACCTCGGCCAAGCTGCGGGACCACGCCGTCACCGAGACCAAGCTGGCCCCCGACGCGGTGGGACCCGACCACATCCGGGACCAGGCCGTACGGGACCGGCACCTGGCACCCGGCAGCGTGGGCGCCGGCCACATCGCGGCCCGGGCCGTGGGGCCCCAGCACCTGGCCCCCGGCACCGTGGGGCCTGACCTGCTGGCCCGGGGCTCCGTCACCGCCGCCCACCTGCAGCCCGGATCCGTGGGCGGGGAGGCACTGGCGCCCGGCGCCGTCGGCGGCGACCACCTGGCCGAGGGCAGCGTCGGTCCCCGGCACCTGTCCGAGGGGGCCGTCCAGGCCCGGCACCTCGAGCCTGGCGCCGTGGTGACCACCCACCTGGCCGACCGGTCGGTGACCACCGCCAAGCTGGCTCCCGAGGCGGTGTCCACCGACAAGCTCACCGACCAGGCCGTCACCGCCGCCAAGCTGGCGCCCCGGGCCGTCACCGAGGACCACCTGGCACCCGAATCGGTGACCAGCAAGAAGCTGGCCACCGGTGCCGTCCGGGGCCGGCAGATCGCCGACGCGGCTGTAACCGCCCGGCACATCGCCGACGGTGCTGTGGAAGGGCGACACCTGGCCCGGGGGGCGGTGCAGGAGGCCCACCTGGCCCCCGGGGCGGTGACCCGGGAACACCTGGCCCCGGGCATCATCGGCCCGGACCAGCTGCCCGAGGGCCTGGTGACCGGGCGCCACCTGGCGGACGGGGCGGTAGCCGGCCGCCACCTGGCCGATGGGGCCGTGGAAGCCCGGCACCTGGCCGACGGGGCCGTCATGGCCGCAAACCTGGCCGAGGGCTCGGTGGGAGGCCGGCATCTTCAGGAA
>PKRI01000025.1 GCA_017577485.1 Bacillota bacterium
GGCCAACGTCTTCCTGGCGCCGATCCCCGGCCTGGTCATCGCCATCCCGAGGCAGGTGCCGGTGCCCCAGCCGCCGGGCGTGCCCGAGGGTTTCCCGTCGTGCGTCAGCGCGCCGTTCGGGGAACGCCTCGACCTAGGCGACGACGACAGCGTCTTCGTGCCGTTCCCACCCGGCCTGGACTTCCGCCTCTTCGGCCGCCCCGCCGGCGACGGCGTGTTCGTCAACGCGAACGGAAACCTGACCTTCGGGGCCGGCGACCCGGCCTTCATCCCCACCACCGACGCGTTCCTGGAGGGACCGCCGCGCATCGCCGGGCTCTGGTCGGACCTGCTGCCGGTACCCGACGTGACGCCCGGCGGCGTGTTCGTCCGCACTGTGGAGGACGAGGCGTTGGGCGGGCCGAGGCTGGTGATCACCTGGGATCGGGTGCCGTATTTTTTCGCACAGGACGTGCCCCAGACGTTCCAGATCAGCCTGAACCCCGACGACACCATCAGCATCTGCTACTTCCAGGTGGACCCGGTGGCCGCCGAGGGTCAGCGGATCCTGGTGGGTGTGGCCGGCGGGTCAGCCGACCCGCGGGGCAACGCCTTCCTGTTCGACGGCGACGCCAACCCGCGGCGGCTGGGGCCCAACGACGAGCCCACGCCGCCCGACGGCCTGACGGGCCGATCGCTGCTCTACGTGTTCGATGAAGACCTGGGCAACTACCGGATGATCTTCAGCAGCCCGTGAGAAGCCTCAGCCGCCCCTGAGGCCGCAGTCCCCGGCAGGCGCGCGGGCCGCCCGCGGCGCACGAAACCGTGGGCGGCCCATCATCCCTCAGCGCGCCGGAGCCGCCGACTGCTTGCCCCGCTTGTCGCCGCCGGCGGCTTCCCCCGCTTCCAGGCAGCGCAGCAGCCGCTCCGCCAGGGGCAGATCCAGGTCTTCGGTGGCCGTGAAAGTCTCAACCATGGCGTCCAGGACGGCCGGTCCCGAAAGCATGTTGCCGGCGGCGGCGAAGTTGGGTCCCACTCGGTGACCCCGCCAGGTGTCGCAGTTCTCGCCGGTGTGGGCGGCGCTGCGGCCGGCGGCGTCCACCACCACCAGTTGACGCAGGTCGGGTCGGGGGTCCCGGGCCAGCGAGGCGGCCAGGGCCTCCGGAGCCGGCAGTCCCGCCGCCAGCGCTTCCATCATCCACAACCCGTGATACGGGTTCACGAAGGCCTGGGTGGAAACGGCACCGACCCCGGCCCGGGCCCTGGGGGCCAGGGCTCCCACGGCCAGGAACCGGGTGGCCACCGCCACCCCCAACTGCCCCGTGCGGCTGCAGCGGCCGCAGATGCTGAAGGTGGCCAGGCGCGGCGTCTCCATCTCACGCATGCCCATCACCCCCGCCCGCGCAGGCGCGGGTCGAACGCGTCCCGCAGCCCGTCGCCCAGCACGTTGAAGGCCAGCACCGCCAGGAAGATGGCAGCGCCTGGAGCGTAAGCCAGCCAGGGCGCCACGCCCAGGAAGGTCTGGGCGTGGCGCAGCATCGATCCCCACGAGGGCGCCGGCGGCTGCGTGCCCAGTCCCAGGTAACTGAGTCCCGCCTCGGTGATGATGGCCGTGGCCGCCGACAGCGAAGCCTGAACCAGGATAGGCGCCAGGCTGTTGGGCAGGATGTGCAGGAACATGACCCGGGCATCGGAAGCGCCCAGGGCCCGGGCCGCCTGCACGTACTCCTGCTCCCGCTGGGCCAGCACCTGCGCGCGCACCAGGCGTATGAAGCCAGGGATGAAGCCGATGCCGATGGCGATGGTGGCGTTGGTCAGGCCGGGCCCCAGCGTGGCGGCGATGGCCAGGGCCAGCAGCAGGAAGGGAAAGGCCTGCACGGCGTCGACCACCCGCATGATCAGAACCTCGTCCCAGAACCCGCGGTAGTACCCGGCGAACAGGCCGATGGGCACCCCCACGGCCATCGCCAGGCCCACGGACACGCCGGCGGCCTGGAAGGAGGCCCGGGCGCCGTGGATGACACGGCTCAGGACGTCGCGGCCCAGGTCGTCGGTCCCCAGCGGGTGGCCCGGGCCGGGCGGCTGCAGGGCGGCGCTGTAGTCCGGCTCCAGGGGGTCGTAAGGCGCGACGACGTCGGCGAACACCGCCGCGGCCAGCAGGAGCAAGGTGACAAGCGCGCCGGCCACGGCCAGGCGGTTGCGGGCAAAGCGCCGCCAGGCCGCGGATCCGGCCCGTTCCTGCCGTGCCGGCCCTTGCTGGGCCGGTTGGGGCTCAGTTGCCTGGGGTTCCACCAGGGCCATGGGCCTGCCCTCCCTTACCCGGCGCCGCGTCCCCCGTCCAACCGGATACGGGGGTCCAGCAGGGCGTACAGGATATCGACCAGGATGTTGACCAGCACTACCGACACCGCGGCCACCAGCACCGCGCCCTGCAGCGTCACGAAGTCACGGGTCAGGATGGCGTCCAGGATCACCCGGCCGACGCCGGGGATGGCGAAAATCGTCTCGGTGATGATGAGGCCGCCCATGAGGCCCGCCACCTGCAGCCCGCTGACCGTCACCACGGGGATCAGGGCGTTGCGCAGGGCGTGGCGGTAGATGACCACGCGCTCGTTCAGGCCCTTGGCCCGGGCGGTACGGACGTAATCGGCGTGCAGGACCTCCAGCATGCTGGACCGCACCTGCCGGGTGACCACAGCGCTCTCCCGCAGGCCGGTGGTCAACACCGGCAGCAGCAGCAGCAGCAGGCTGCGCCCCGGGTCTTCCCACAGCGGCACGAAGCCGCCGGCCGGCAGCCAGCCCAGCCGCACCGAGAAATAGAGGATCAGGAGGATGCCCAGCCAGAAGTTGGGCACCGACAGCCCCGTCAGGGCGAACAGGGTGCCGAGGTAGTCCGGCAGGCTGGCCCGGCGCACGGCGGATACCACACCCACCGGCACCGCCACCAGCACGGCCACCAGGAAGGCGCCGACGGTGAGGTGCACGGTGGCCGGCAGGCGGTCCATCAGGATCTTGGTCACCGGCATGTTGTTGACCAGGGAATTTCCCAGGTCGCCCCGCAGGACGTTGCCCAGCCAGGCGGCATACTGGACCGGCAGCGGGCGGTCCAGGCCCAGCCGCCGGCGCATGGCCTCGACGGCGTCGGGCGGCGCCTCGGGCCCCAGGATCACCAGAGCCGGATCACCGGGGATCAGGTGGATCAACAGGAACGACATGATCGACACCAGCAGCAGGATGGGGATCGCCAGCAGCAAGCGCCGGATCAAGAAGCGGTGCATCTTCCCGTCTCACCACCTGCGTTCCAAGCCGGCCCCGCGCCTCCCGCGAGGCCCCGCGCACCACCGCCCGGGCCGGGATGGACGGGGCGGGCACGGCCGGCGCCGCCGTGCCCGCCCCGAACCCGCCGGGCTCACTGGGCCAGGCGCAGTTCCAGCGTGCGGATCATCCCGTCGGGCACGTGGACGAAGCCCTCGAGGTTCGACCGCATGATCCGGATGTTGGTCGGATGGTAGAGGTACACCAGGGGCACCTCGTCCAGGACGATATCCATCACCTGGCGGTACAGTTCCTTGCGCTGTTCCATGTCGTGGATGACCCGCGCCTCATCCAGCAGCCGGTCCACTTCCGGGTTCTTGTAACCCGACCGGTTCTGGTTCCCGGTGGAGTGCAGGAACATGTAGATGTTCTGGTCCGGGTCGGGCCGGCCGCTCCAGCCCAGCAGCGCGGCCTGGTAGTTGAGGCTGTTGGGCGCGGTCTGCTCCAGCAGGGTGCCGAACTCGACCTGCTCGATCTGCACGTCGATGCCCACGTCGCCCAGCATGTCCTGGATGACCTCGGCCGACCGCTGGTAGGTGGGGTTGGGCTGGATCTTGATGGTGAACGACACCGAATCCAGCCCCGACTGGGCCAGGTACTGGCGGGCCAGTTCCACGTCGCGGGCGGGGATGCCCAGCGTCTCGTCATGGGCCGGGTAACCGGGCGGGAAGGGCGTGTTGCCCGGCACCGCCGCGTCGCCGAAAACCACCTTCACCAGTGTCTCGCGGTCGATGGCGGCCGCGATGGCCCGGCGCACCCAGACGTTGTCCAGGGGCGGCGCGGTGACGTTGAGCCACATGGACTGCCACTCGAGGCCCGGGTTGAGGGACACCCGCAGGTTGGGGTCCGACATCAGCGCCGGCAGCTGCGGCGCCGGGACGGGCTGGTCGATGATGTGCAGCTCGCCGGCCTGGATCTGGGCCACCTTCACGTTCTCGTCGGGGAGGGCCTTGTAAATCACCCGCTCGGCGAAGGGGCCCGCCGCCCAGTAGTCGGGATTCCGCTCCAGGACGATCTCGTCGCCCTGCACCATGCTGACGAACTTGAAGGGACCGGTGCCCACCGGTTCCTGGGAGAACCGCTCACCCTTCTCCTGGACCGCCGTGGGCGACACCATCATGCCGGCCCGGTCGGCCAGGATCGACAGGAACGGGCTGAACGGGTTGGCCAGCGTGATCTGGACGGTGTACTCGTCCACCACAGTGACGTCCTGGACCAGCGCGATCTCGCTGCGGCGCGGCGAGCCCAGGCTCTCGTCCAGCATGCGGTCGAAGTTGAACTTGACGGCCTCGGCGTTGAAGGGCGTCCCGTCGTGGAACTTCACACCCTGGCGCAGGTACAGGGTGTAGACCTTGCCGTCGTCGCTGATGTCCCACCGCTCGGCCAGGGCCGGCACGATGTTGAGGTTCTCGTCCAGGTCCACCAGCTTATCGTAGAGGCTCTGGTAGACGTGCCGGTCAACGGCTGCGCTGGACAGGTGCGGATCCAGCTGCGGCGGGAAGGCGTTGAGCCCGATGCGCAGCGTGAAGGGACCGGATTCCTGAGACGGCGCTCCACTCTCTTCCCCGCCGGTTGCCGGCGGTTCCGCGGGCCCGGCGCCCCCGCCGGACGTGCCGCCGGACCCGCCGCAGGCCGCCAGCAGCAGGGCCGCGGCGATGACCAGCGCCAGCGTCGCTGATCCGAATTTGAATCCCCGTTTGTCGCGCATCCATCTCCCTCCCACAGGCACCGCCCGGGTACGGCCGGCCTCAGCACCGCCCGCCGCAGCACGTCCTGCCGCAGCACGGCCCGCCTCGGCTCGGCTCCCTGGCGGCGCCCGGATATAACCGCCCCCTGCGCGCGCAGGGGCGTAAACTCAAGACCCGGCGCTCTCGGCGCGGTTCACGGCTCCCCACTTGAAGAGGTCGGTCATGCCGCGCTCGACCTGGTCCAGGTGCGCCGCCATGGCCGCCCGGGCCCCGTCGGGGTCACGGGCCTCGACGGCGGCTGCAATGCGTTCGTGCTCCTGATGGGTTCGCCGCAGGGCCGACGGGTTGACCTGGTAGAGGATGCTGCGCCGCACGCTCTGCAGCACCACCAGGCAGCGGCGCACGATGTCGACGTAGAGCCCGTTGCCGCTGGCGCGGGCCAGGGCCAGGTGGAACCCGGTGTCGATGCGCAGCCCGGCCTGGGGCTCCAGGACGGCCTGCGCCATCTCGGCTGCGGCGGCTTTCAGCGCCTCGAGGTGATCGGCCGTGGCGTTGAGCGCGGCCAGTTCCGCCACCCGGACCTCGACGGTGCGCCGGACCTCAAGCAGCTGGCGGATGGAGTCGAGGCGCTGGCGGGTGTCGACGGCCAGCAGCCAGTCCACTGCCACGTCAGGGGCATCGGTGAGGTAGGATCCGGAGCCGGCCCGCACTTCGATCATTCCGGCCAGTTCCATGGCCTTGAAGGCCTCGCGCACGGCGTTGCGGCCCACGGCCAGGTGCTCGGCGATCTCGCGTTCCGAGGGCAGGCGGTCGCCCGGCGCCAGCTCGCCGGTGTCGCGCAGGCGCCGCAAGTACTCGATGACGCGGATGGGAACCATGTCGCGCCGGAATAACGACAGGGCCGCCGCCCCCTGACCCGCTCCGACCGGCCGGCAGCGCCAAAACTGGTCCTACCAGTATGGCCAGTATGGCCGGTCCCTGTGGTTTCCACCACTATAGGAAGCGGCGGCGGTATCTGTCAACGGGCTCCTTTCAGCCGCGCGCCCGCGACGGTTGGCCGCCGGCTCCCGCTCCACCGCCGGCCGGCCCCGCGCGTTCGACGGCGGGCCGGCCTCGCACGTTCGACGGTCGGCCGACCGATGGACGACTCGGGTCAATGCCCGGCATCCCTCGGGTCAAGACGGCATTCCCTCCATCCCCGTTGCCGCCCAAATGAAGCCTGGGCCGGATAGACCCTGTTGCGGCGGGGGTCCTAGGCTCATAGAAGGCGGGAACTGTCGAGGGCCTCCGCAGCCGGCCCCGACGGGTCCGAATCCATCCATGGGGGGGCGTCATTCCGTGTCAGAGCAACCGCTTACGCGCCCGCGCGCTGGGGGGGCCCCGGCGGCGGTCGCTGACGGGGCGGCCAAACCCGAGGCGGCGCGCGCCGTCCAGGTCGCTGCGGACGCTGAAACCCCGCGTGGAGCCCTGGTGATCAGCCTCAGCTACTGCATCCTGCTGGGCCTGCTCTGGGGCTTCATGTACATGCAGACCGTGAGAGCGGGGTGACGGCAGGTGCACATCCACGCCTACGAACGGTTCTGGATCGTCTTGATGACCGTGGTCCTGGCGGTGTTCCTGGGCGCCGTGGTCTACGCGGCGTACGGCATGGGCATCCAGGTGCCCACCGACGCCGGCCAGGTCAGCCCCGACCAGCTGGCCTCGGCCCCGCCGTTCAATGAGCCCGGCGTGAAGGACCTGGGCGGCGGGTTCTACCAGGTGGTCATGCTGGCCAGCGCCTTCCAGTTCGAGCCCGGCGAGATCACGGTGCCCGCCGGTTCGGACGTGGAGTTCGTGCTGACCAGCCGCGACGTGATCCACGGCTTCCGCGTCCCCGGGACGACCATCAACGCCATGGTGATGCCCGGCCAGGTGACCCGCATCCTCTACCGCTTCGACGAACCCGGCGAGTACACGTTCATGTGCCATGAGTACTGCGGCACCGGGCATCACGTCATGTCCGGACGAATCGTGGTGACGGCCCAATGACGCGCGCGAACGCTGCGGGCTCCCTGAGCCCCGACATCCCGTACGTGCCGGCCGGCAGCCGGCGCATCATCCTGGCATACCTGACCCTGGCCATGGTCGCCCTGGCCCTGGGCGGCCTGGTCGGGCCCTTCCAGGCGCTGAACTCCATCGGCGTCAACCTCTACGACTACCTGCCCGTGACGTCGTACTACCACGGCCTCACGCTGCACGGCGTGCTGCTGGTCCTGGTCTGGACCACCTTCTTCATCGCCGGTTTCCTCAGCCTGGTGACCATCCACGGCTTCCAGCGGCCGCTGTCGTCGCGGGGCCTGGAACGGCTGGCGTTCTGGTCCATGACCCTGGGCCTGCTGGTGGCGGCGGTGCCCATCCTGCTGAACCGCGCGACGGTCCTGTTCACCGCCTACCCGCCGCTGCGGGCGCACCCGGCGTTCTACATCGGCCTGGCGCTGGTGGTCATCGGCACCTGGCTGCTGTCGGCCAACGTGTTTCTGACCTACCGGGACTGGCGGCGTGAGAATCCCGGCAAGCGGACGCCGCTGATCGCGTTCGGCGCCATGGTCACGCTGGCCATGTGGGACCTGGCGTCCCTGGGCATCGCGGTGGAGTTCGTGGCGCTGCTGATCCCGTGGTCGCTGGGCCTGGTCGAGGGCACCAACGTGCTGCTGGCCCGGTCGCTGTTCTGGTTCACGGGCCATCCCATCGTGTACTTCTGGCTGCTGCCCACCTACCTGTCGTGGTACTTCATGATGCCCAAGCAGGTGGGCGGCAAGCTGTTCAGCGAGTCGCTGGCGCGGCTGGCGTTCCTGCTGTTCATCCCGATGTCGCTGCCGGTCGGGTTCCACCACCAGTACACGGACCCCGGCGTGCCGACCTCGTGGAAGCTGGTCCACGCGTTCTTCACGTTCGTGGTCTTCTTCCCCAGCGCGTTGACCATGTTCACGGTGCTGGCGTCGCTGGAGACCGGCGGGCGCGCCCGCGGCGGCAAGGGCGCGGTGGGCTGGTTCTTCCGGCTGCCCTGGAAGGACCCGTCGGTGACGGCCCAACTGCTGGCCATGATCCTGTTCGCCCTGGGCGGGATCAGCGGCCTGATCAACGCCTCGTACAACCTGAACCTGTCGGTCCACAACACCCTGTGGGTGGTGGGCCACTTCCACCTGACCGTCGGGACCGCCGTGACGCTGTCGTTCATGGGCATCACGTACTGGCTGATCCCGTACCTGACGGGCCGCGCGCTGTACTCGCCCGGCATGGCGAGGCTGCAGGCGTGGTTGTGGTTCATCGGCATGGCGCTGATGGGCCGCGGGCAGCACTGGCTGGGCATCCTGGACGCGCCGCGCCGGACGATGCTGAGCGACGCGCCCTACTACGCGGCGGAGTGGCTCACGCCGTCGTACCTGGTGGCGGCCGGCGGCATCGTGCTGACCGTCAGCGGCTTCCTGTACCTGCTGAACATGGCGCTGACGGCGTGGGCGTCGCGGGTGCCGGCCCAGGTGGAGGTGCCCATGGCCGAGCCGCTGCAGGACGAGGCGGCCATGCCCGTCGCCCTGGACCGCCTGCGGCCCTGGGTGGTCGGCAGCGCGATCCTGACGGCGGCGGCCTGGGTGCCGATGCTGTGGTACATGACGGTCGCCCACCCGTGGACGATCCGCGGGTTCACCATGTGGTGACGTGGGTCGGGGATGCGAGGTGCGGGGCCGCAGGTCAGCCTGCGGCCCCGCTGTTTTGTTTGGGCTTGGAGCGGTGCAGCGGTTAAGGCCCCCGGAGCCCTTATCACCTGGACGCCGTGCAATGTAAGCGCCCTATCTCGCTTATCCTGAGCTCCGGGGCCCCGCTCGTGCATTGGAAGACGGATAGGGCTCTTAGAACGCGGCGAACGATACCGGCGGCGGCCGGAACCCCGCAGTTAAGAGCGGTTTGATTTTTCTAATGCACCAAGAGGCGGCCCGGGCCGCAGTTAAGAAGGAAAAGGCGCTTCTAATGCACGGGGTTCTAGTTGACGGCGCCCGCTTCCGATGCCGGTTCCGCCTCCGGTGCCGCTGCGGGTCCCGCCTGGGACACCGGGGCCCCGGGCGTCGACCGCTGCGCGCCCGCCGGCGACGAGTCCATCGCGGCACCGCCGCCGGGCTGCTCCAGTTGATCCAGCAGCAGGGCGGTCATACGGCAGAAGGCGCAGACGTCGCCGGGCGTCGGCTGTCCGCAGTAGCGGCACGACCGCAGGTCCGGCCGCTCCTCGACCTTCAGCTGCGAGCGCCCCTGCTGGTAGAACTGGAACAGGAACTGGTGCTTGCTGCCCGGCGACTGCTGCTCCAGGCGGTTGAGCAAGTCCTTGTAGACGTGCGACGTGGCGCCCACGGCGTGGGGGCATTCCTCCACGATGTAGTCCACGCCGGTGAGGACCGCGTAGGCCGCCGTCTCCCGCTCCGTCAGCCGCACCAGCGGCTTGACCTTGCGGACGAACCCGCGGCCGCCGGGAAGCACCGGCCACTGCCGCGCCAGGTACGACATGTTCCAGCGGAGCACGTTGCCCAGCAGCACCGCGGCTTCGTCGTCCAGGTTGTGGCCGGTGGCCACCACGTCGTAGCCCCGGTCCACGGCTACCTTATTGAAGATGTACCGCTTGCTGAGGCCGCAGGCCGAGCAGGGCGGGCGGCGGACCCGGTCCCTGGCCTCGTCGACGTCAAAACCGTACGCGGCCTTCAGGGACACCACGTGCAGGTCCGCGCCCAGCGGGGCGGCCCGCTGCTGGTGGAAGCGGCGCACCTTCTCCGTAGAGGCCGCGCTGTAGTCGCCGATGCCCAGGTCGATGTAGAGGGCGTCGGCCCGGTAGCCCAGGTGGAGCAGCACCTCCCAGAGGACCAGGCTGTCCTTGCCGCCGGAAACAGCCACCAGGATGCGGTCGTCGGGGCCGAACATGCGGAACTGCTCGATGGCCCGCCGGACCTGCCCCTGGAAGAACTCGACGAAGTGCTCGCGGCAGAAGGCGGCGTTGTGGCGGCGCAGGTCGATGACGGCCTTGCCCCGGCACTTGATGCACCTCACCGGCCCGACCCTCCCGAGATGGCCGGCCGGATCTCCACCTCGACATCGCCCTCCACCACGTCGTCGGGGGTCAGCAGGGTGTCGCCGCAGATGACGATGACGGTTTCCGGGTTGATGTTCAGTTCCTCCAGGATGCTGCGGACGCTGCGGCGGCCCTCGAAGCGCCACTCCCTGGGCTGCGGGATGCGCATGAAGATCCGCACGTGGATCACCCCCTGTGTCATCGTACCGCAACGGGTACGCCGCTGCAGGCCAGCGCGCAGCAGGATCGCGGCGGCAGGTGTGCGGCAGGTGTGCGGCAGGCCTGGGGCAGGCCCGCGGCAGGCCTGCGGCAGGCCCACGGTGGGATCGTGGCGGGCCCGCTGTGGAACCGCGGAGGGGGCGCGGCGGCGCCGCACCGGCACCCCCGCACAACAGAAAAGCCCCCGCGATTCGCGGGAATCGCGGGGGGCACCGCATGGGACAGGGCTCAGACCTACTTGATGCAGGGAGGAGCGATGTCCGGAAGCGAGCAGCCCATGGGCCTGACCACGAAGCCGGGACCCGCGGCTGCCGACAGGCCCGCCACGCCGAGGATGAGGCCTGCCACCAGGGACAAGGTCACCAGGAACTTCCAGGCGCGCTGCACGTGCTTCCCTCCTTCCTCAGAAAAACGCGTCCCGGTCGAGGGAGGCTTCCAGGGCGTCCAGCGCCTCGGTGAGGTCGCCCGTCCGCCCTGCCGTGAGCACCAGCCGCAGACGCTCCACAAGCAGGCACCGCTGCAGGGTCACGGGCAGATCTTCCCGCCGCAGCACCTCTTCCAGAAGCCCGGCGGCCTCGGCAACAGCCCCCCGTTGCCGGAGAAGGCGCACCCGCAGCCACGCTGTTTCCCCGTCCAGGGACGGGTCCCAGTACCCCCCCACACGGTCGGCCTCGGCCAGCCACGCCTCGGCTTGGTCCAGATCACCTCGCTCCATGGCGCAGCGGGCCAACTCGTTGCACACCGCGCGGGGCACGCCGCCCCCACACACCCCGTAGAGGCGCCACGCCTCGCGCTGATAAGCCTCGGCCTCGTCCCACCGGCCCGCCAGCCGGGCCAGCACACCCAGGTTGTTCAGCACCCGCACCCGGTCACTGTCCGACAGATCGGCCAGTTCCAGGACGTGCTTCAGTAGAGCCTCGGCCTCTTGCAAGTGTCCGGTGCCCATCTCGGCCACGGCCCGGGCCATGTACAGCGGCCCGGACCAGGCCTCGGGCATGTCGTACCGGCGCCACAATTCATCGGCCTGCCGGTACAGGAACCACGCGCCGTGAACGTTCCGCTCCCGCAGCAGCGCCAGGCTCAGGTTCTGCACGATGCGCCGGTGCAGGTCGACGACCCGGTCGCGTGGATCGGGCGTGTCGCCCGGCGCGATGAACTGCACGATGCGGAACGCCTCGTACAGCGACTCCCTGGCCAGCTGGCGCCGGCCCAGGTTCAGCGCCACGGTGCCCACCTGGTAGTAGGCCCGGGCCAGGGCGTAGCGCCGCGACGGGGTCCGCTGGCGCTCGGCCAGCGCCTGCATGTAGGCGGCGAGAGCCTCCTCCGTGCGGCCCTCGTGGAACCGCAGCATGCCCACCGTTTCCAGGTGCTCGGCCCGGTAGCGGCCGCGGGCGTCGGCGGAGGGCTCGTCCAACACGCGGCGGCCCACCGTATCCACCAGGCGCCATGCCGCCTCCAGGCGGCCCCGGGAGGCCAGTTCCCGGGCAAAGGCCAGCCACTGCTGATAGCTGACCGGGGCAGCCAGGTAGGCGTCGACCACGTCGTCGACGGGAACGCCCAGGCGGTCGGCCAGACCGGCCAGGACATCGGCGGTGGGCAGCCGCACTCCCCGCTCCAGGTCGCTCAGGTGGACCCGGGAGCAGATGCCTTCGGCCGCCTGGACCTGGGTCAGTCCCCGCCGCTCGCGCCAGGTCTTGAGAAGGTGCCCGATATTCACTGAGCGTTGTTCCTCTCCCACCCGGCCTGTCCCTGGCTGTGTCGCATTTAACATACGGCCGTGGAACCCTTGTCTGACGGGCATTCTTTCGTGTCGCAACTTGCATGTTCCAGCCCGCCGCAAGAACGGGGAAATGTCGAAACGGATACAAAAACGGCTCCGATAATGGTTTCAAGGGCAGCCCGGCCACCTACCGCTCTGCGGCAGTGGACGCTCCCGGGTGAGGGGGAACTGGCATGCTTCGACGGCAACGCGGTGGGGAGCCGGTTCGCCGGCTTTGGCCCGACACCGACCTATTTCCCGCAATAGGCGCCGCCGGTCCTGCCGCCGGGCCCATCGGGCCCACCCGGCCCGCGGGGTCCGGACGGTACGGCACACCCACCGGGCTCACCAGGCCCGCCGGGCTTGACGGGTTCGCCGGTTTGGCCGGGATCGCCGGGCCCGCCGAGTCCGAAGTCATGGACCGCAGCCGGCTGGTGCGCCGGTTCCTTAAGGCCGTGGCCGCCCAGCACGGCCTCACGACCATCCATTCCGAGGCCACCGCCCGGTTCGCGGGCCTGATCGCCCGGGCCCTGGGCCTGCCCTCGGACGACATCGTGCGCATCGAATCGGCGGCGCTGCTGCATGACGTGGGCAAGGTGGCGGTACCCCGGGAGATCCTGTTGAAGCCCGGTCCCCTGACTGAAGAGGAGTGGAAGGTGATCCGCCGTCACCCGGTGGAGTCGGCGCGGATGGTGTCGGCAGTGCCGCAGTTCAAGGACCTGGTGCAGGCCATCCTGCACCACCATGAGGCCTGGGACGGCAGCGGGTATCCTGACGGCCTTCGGGGGACCGAGATCCCCCTGGCGGCGCGGATCCTGGCGGTGGCCGACGCCTGGGACGCCATGACGTCGGACCGTCCTTACCGGCCGGCGCTGGACCCCAGGGAGGCGGCCCGCCGCCTGCTGGAGGCCCGCGGCCGCCAGTTCGACCCGGATGTGGTGGACGCGTTCCTGGCCGCCATGGGTTACGACCGCCCGGCCCGCACCGCAGGCGCCGACCTTGTGACCACCGGCCGCACCGCCGGCGACCGCGCCGCTGACCCGGCCGCGCTTGGGGCCGCCGCGGGCGTCTGGCTGCCGGCGGTTATCGTGAGGCCGGATCCCGGAGGGGCAGGGCTGCCTCGGCCCGCAGTTCCGCCGCCAGGTCCTGCCGCTCCCACGGCAGGTCCAGGTCAGGCCGGCCGAAATGGCCGTACGCCGCCACCGGCAGGTAAATCGGGCGGCGCAGGTCAAAGCGCCGGATGACGGCGCCGGGCCGGAAGTCGAACAGCCGCTCCACCAGCGCCGCCAGGGCGTCGTCGGGGATAACGCCGGTGCCGAAGGTGTCGACCCGCACCGACACCGGGCGCGCCACGCCGATGGCGTACGCCACCTGCACCTCGCAGCGCGAAGCCAGTCCCGCCGCCACCACGTTCTTGGCCACGTAGCGGGCCGCGTACGCCCCGGAACGGTCCACCTTGGTGGGATCCTTGCCCGACAGGGCGCCGCCGCCGTGGCGGCCCATGCCACCGTAGGTGTCGACGATGATCTTGCGGCCGGTCAGCCCCGTGTCGGCCTGGGGACCGCCCAGGACGAACCGGCCTGTGGGGTTGACCAGGATGCGGGTGTCGGCGTCCAGCAGGCCGTCGGGGACCACGGCGGCGACCACGTGCTCGCGGATGTCGGCCTCCAGCCGGTGCGCGGGGACGTCGGGCGCGTGCTGGGCCGACACCACCACCGCCTCAAGCCGGGCCGGCCGCCCCTGGCCGTCGTACTCCACGGTGACCTGGGTCTTGCCGTCCGGGCGCAGGTACGGCAGCAGGCCGGTCTTGCGCACCTCCGCCAGGCGCCGCGCCAGGCGGTGGGCCAGGGTGATGGACAGGGGCATCAGTTCCGGGGTCTCGTCGGTGGCGAAGCCGAACATCAGCCCCTGGTCGCCGGCGCCCAGCGACTCCGCCTCGTCGCCTCCGTCCGTGCCGCGGGCCTCCAGGGCGCGGTCCACGCCCTGGGCGATGTCGGGAGACTGGCGGTCCAGGGCCACCAGCACGGCGCAGGTGTTGCCGTCGAAGCCGCTTTCAGGAGAGTCGTAGCCGATCCGCCGCAGGGTGTCGCGGACGATGTCCTGCACGTCGAACCGGGCGCTGGTGGAGATCTCGCCGGCCACCATGATCATGCCGGTGGTGGCCAGGGCCTCGCAGGCCACGCGGCCGTACGGGTCCTGGGCCAGGACGGCGTCCAGCACCGCGTCGGAGATCTGGTCGCAGACCTTGTCGGGGTGTCCCTCGGTCACGGATTCCGACGTGAACAGGCTCTTGCGGCGGTCGCTGCTCAACTCGGCACACCCTCTCCCTGATCGGCTCGAGGCCCCGCGCACCCGCGGCGGCCGGGCGGATCCTCTCGCAGCCGGGCGGATCCCGCCGCGGCCGGGCGCGCCCAGCGAAAACGCCTCTCCACAAGACGGAGAGGCGCGGCGCCGGCCCCTCCATCTCTCAGGTCGCCGGCGGCGCTTGGCGGCGCCGCCCCGGCGGCCTGCAGGAGTTAGCACCGTACCGCCCTTGTCGCGCGGGCGGCCGGTTGCCGGGCGTCATCGGGCCAGTCCCTCAGCCGTCTCTCGATAGAGGAAGCGCGTGAAGGCTTCGGGAAGCGCGGGGATTCTCCTGCTGCGCCTCCGGCCTGCACACGGATAGAAGGATACTCGAACGGCGCCGCGCACGCCAGCGGTGGAGGGCGGGCACGCGCATCCTCGCCGGCGGGCCGCTGCCGGGATGGACGCCGCCGCTCTGCCAGGCATCTCCGGGGCCCGGGACCCCCACGCGCGCGGGACGCCGGGCATACTAGCCGCCGGGGGTGAAGGGCGTGGACGTGCCCGGGCACGACGCGGACGTGCCCCGCGACGAAATGATCGCAGCCATCCTGGATTTCGTCAGCAGGCACCCCGACTCGACCGCCGGGCTGGCGGTGACCCGCCGCATCCTGGGCGAGCCGTCCCAGCGCCAGGGGCTGGAAGACGATGCCGTCGCTGCGCTTCGCCGCCGCATCGTCGAGGCCGACGACGGCCTCCTGGCCTCCCTTTACGAGATCGTCCGGTAAAGTCAAAAGGCCCCGGCGAGGGCGGTCCAGGCCAGCCAGGCCGCGGCCGCCAGCAGCGCCAGCCCGGCGGCCTTCTCCACTCGCACCCGCCACCGGCCGCCGGCCCTGGCGAGTCCACGGTCCACCAGCACGGCGATCAGGGCCTTCCCGCCGATCAGGGCCGACAGGAACGCCGCCACAAAACCCACGGCGCCCGCAAGGCCCACCCTGGAGGCCGCGGCGATGGTGGGACCGCCCACCAGGCCCCAGAAAAGCCAGGCGTGAGGATTGAGAAGGTTGACCAGGCAGGCCCGCCACAGGGTGGCGATGGGGACCGCCGCCGGCGCCGCCGCCGCGGCCGCTGCGGGGCCGCCCGCCGGGCCGTCGGCTGCCCGGCCCGCCCCGTTGCCCGCGGCACCCGCCCGCGCACCGGCCGCCGCGCCCGCTGCGGCCACCGTCTCCCGCCCGGCGCCGGTCACCGCCCCCCAGCCCAACCGCGCCAGCATCGCGGCGCCGGCCGCCGTGGCCACGCGGAGCCACCCGCTGCTCAAGGATCCGGCCAGCAGCACCGCAGCGGGCGCCATGACGGCGTCCGACAGCAGCGGCGCCAGGGCCACCAGGGCGCCGGCCCGCCATCCCCGGCGAGCGCTCTCGGCGATGACCAGGGCCTGCAGCGGCCCCGGCGAGAACGCGGCGGCCATCCCCATGGTCAACCCCAGGGCGGCGTACGAAAGCACGGCCGGGTACGGCGCCGAGGCGGCCTGTGCCAGCACGGCACCGTGGGCGGCCGCGGCACCCTGCGCCAGCACGCCGCCCTGGGATAGGACGCTGTTCTGAAGCAGTGTAGCGATCACGAAGGCACGGTTCGCGCCCGGGCCGCCGCCACCTCCGACCTGGCCTCGTCCACGTTGGCGCCCGGCGACTCCGCCAGCACCTGCGGCGGCTGCTTCAGGGGCACCACGTGGCGGAAGCGCGCCAGTTCCTGGTGCCACGCCTCCAGGAGCCGCCGGGCCCGCGGGCTGCCGGTGGCGTCCACGTGCGCCTGGATCAGCGCCCGCAGTGCCTGCTCGGCATCCGACCCGGGGGCCACCGGCACGATCCGCACGAACGAACCGTTGACCCGGTGCTCCAGGAGCCCGGAGGGATCGTAGATGAAGGCCTGGCCGCCGGTCATGCCGGCGCCGAAGTTGTGGCCCACCCGTCCCAGGACCACCACGATGCCGCCGGTCATGTACTCGCAGCCGTGGTCGCCGATGCCCTCCACCACGGCCACCGCGCCGCTGTTGCGGACGGCGAAGCGCTCGCCCGCGGCCCCGGCCACGTACAACCGGCCGCCGGTGGCCCCGTACAGCACCGTGTTGCCCACCAGCACCGGCGGGGCCGCCAGGGGATCCGCCAGGCCCGCAGCGCTGCCCGCGGCCGCACCAACCCCGGCACGGGCCGCGGGGCCCACCGGGTCCACGCCCTCGGGGCCCATGCCCTCGGGGCCCATGCCCTCGAACGGGCGCACCGCGATGCTCCCGCCGGACATGCCCTTGCCCACGTAGTCGTTGGCGGCGCCCACCAGTTCCAGGTCCATGCCGTTGATGCAGAAGGCGCCGAAGGACTGGCCCGCCCAGCCTTCAAAGCGCAGCCGGACCGTCCCCGGCGGCAGCCCGTCGTCGCCGTAACGGCGGGCGATCTCCCAGGCCAGTTCCGCGCCCACGCTACGGTCCCGGTTGGTGATGGCGTAGGTGCCGGTCACCGGCCGGGCCTCGGCCACGGCGCCGGCCAGTTCCCGGGCCAACCGGCCGCCCAGGCCGCGGTCCATGGGCAGCGGGTTCCGGGCCAGCAGCCGGCGGCGCGGTGCCTGTGGGTCGCCCGGCGCCACCAGCAGCGCCGACAGGTCCAGCCGGTCCACGGCGGGACGCCCGGTGCGCCGCTGCCGCAGCAGGTCCACGCGGCCGATGATCTCGTCCAGCGAACGGTACCCCAGGGCGGCCAGCAGTTCCCGCACGTGCTGGGCCACCATCACGAAATAGGCCATCACCCGCTGGGGCGTCCCTGGGAACCGGCTGCGCAGGCGCGGCTCCTGGGTGGCGATGCCCACGGGGCACGTGTTGGCGTGACAGGCCCGGGCCATGACGCAGCCCTCGGCCACCAGGGCGGCCGTCCCGAAAGAGTACTCGTCGGCGCCCAGAAGCGCGGCGATGACCACATCGCGGCCGGTCCGCAGGCCGCCGTCGATGCGGACGGCGACGCCCCGGCGCAGGTCGTTGGCGATCAGTTCCCGCTGGGTCTCGGCCAGGCCCAACTCCCAAGGCAGGCCGGCGTTCTTGATGGACGACAGCGGCGACGAACCCGTGCCGCCGGCATGCCCGGCGATGTGGACGATGTCGGCGCCGCCCTTGGCCACGCCTGCGGCGATAATGCCGACGCCGGTCTCGGCCACCAGCTTCACCGAGATCAGCGCCTGCGGGTTGGCCTGCTTGAGGTCGTAGATCAACTGGGCCAGGTCCTCGATGGAGTAGATGTCGTGGTGCGGCGGCGGGGAGATCAACTCGACGCCCGGCACCGTGTGCCGCAGGCGGGCGATCAGGGCCGTCACCTTGTGGCCGGGGATCTGGCCGCCCTCGCCGGGCTTGGACCCCTGGGCGATCTTGATCTGGATCTCCACCGCCGAGGCCAGGTAGGCGGGGGTCACGCCGAAGCGCCCCGACGCCACCTGCTTGACAGCGCTGGACTTCTCGCTGCCGTAGCGGGCGGGGTCCTCGCCGCCCTCGCCGGAGTTGGACCGGCCGCCCAGCCGGTTCATGGCCACCGCCAGGGTCTCATGGGCCTCGGGGCTGATGGACCCCAGCGAGATGGCGGCGGTGGAGAAGCGCCGCACGATCTCCTCGATGGGCTCGACCTCGTCCAGGGGCACCGGGTCGCGGTCGGGGACCAGTTCGAAGAGGTCCCGCAGCTGCGAGGGCGGTTCCTCGCCGGTGATCTGCAGGAAGCGGCGGAAGCGGTCGTAGCCCTCCAGCAGCCCGGCATGGCGCGCGCTGCCGTTCGTCTCACCGGCCTGCCCGCCGCGGCTCGCTTCCGACGGCCCGCCCGCATGCTGGACGCTGTCGTGGATGGCGCGCACCACCGCCGGGCTGAAGGCGTGGTGCTCGCCGTCCTTCCTGAACTTGTAGAAGCCGTAGCTGGCCAGCAGCCTGCCGGCGGGACCGCAGGCGGCCTCGTGCCAGGCCAGCACGTCGGCGGCCAGGTCGTCCAGGCCGATGCCGCCCACCCGCGACGGCGTCCCGGCAAAGCAGCGCTCGATGAGGTCCTGGGACAGGCCCACCGCCTCGAAGATCTGGGCCCCGTGGTAGGCGTCGAAGGTGGACACGCCCATCTTGGACATGACCTTGAGCAGGCCTTCCTCGCAGGCCTTGATGAAGTTGCGCTGGGCCTTGTCGGGCGTGAGCCCGCCGCCGGCCGCCCCGGCGCCTGCACCGGCTCCCTCCCCGGCTGCCGCCCGGCCCCCCGCCCGGCCGGCCATGGCTCGCACGGCCCGCAGGGCCAGGTACGGGCAGATGGCGGACGCACCGTAGCCCACCAGCGCCGCCATGTGGTGCACTTCGCGGGGTTCGCCGCTGTCGCTGACCAGCGAGACCCGGGCCCGGGCGCCCAGGCGCAGCAGGTGATGGTGGACGGCGCCCACCGCCAGCAGGGCCGGGACCGGCGCCCGGTCCGGGCCCGTCGCCCGGTCGCTGAGGATCAGCAGGGTGGCGCCGTCCTCAACGGCCCGGGCGGCGTCGGCCTCCAGTCGCTCCACGGCAGCCGACAGGCCCCGGGGTCCCTCGGCGACGGGGAAGGTGGCGTCCAGCACGGCGGCGGACATGCCGTGCCGCGCCGCCTCCTCCACCAGGGCGTCCAGGTCCTCCTCACTGAGGAAGGGGCTGGTCAGTTCCAGCATGCGGGCCTGCTCCGGGTCCTCCACCAGCAGGTTGGGGCGCGGGCCGATGCGGCTGGTCAGCGAGAAGACCAGGCGCTCCCGCAGGTGGTCGATGGCGGGGTTGGTGACCTGGGCGAAGCGCTGCCGGAAGTAGTGGAACAGCGGCCGCGGCAGCGCCGACATGACGGCGTGGGGTGTGTCATCCCCCATGGACCCGTTGGGCTCCTTGCCGATCTCGGCCATGGGCCGCAGGACCACGGTCAGCTCTTCCCGGGTGTAGCCGAAGGCGGACATGGCCCGGTCCAGGTCCTCGCCCTGGACGGCCTGGCCCGCGGCGGGCCAGAGGCCCGTCCCGCCGGACACGCGCCCGTTGAGCACAGGGGCGGCTCGCCGTTCGCCGGCCGGCGTGCCGCGCACCTGCGCGCCTCCGGTCTCCAGGCGGGCCAGCCGGCCGGCCAGCCATTCCCCGTAGGGGCGGCGGGCGGCCAGGCGCCGGCGCAGTTCCTCGGCATCCTGGAAGCGGCGGTTGACCAGGTCCACGGCGATCATCTGGCCCGGACCCAGCTTGCCCAGGCGGCGGATGCGGGCCGGGTCCACGTCGAAGATCCCCACCTCCGACCCGGCCAGAACGGTGCCGTCGTCCAGCACCGCGTAGCGCATGGGGCGCAGCCCGTTGCGGTCGAGCCGCGCGCCGACCCAGCGGCCGTCGGCGAACACCAGCGCCGCGGGACCGTCCCACGGCTCGGTGAGGCAGGCGTGGAACCGGTAGAAGTGGCGCACCTCGTCGGGCAGGTCCGGGATGTGCTCCCAGACCTCGGGCACCAGCATGGCCATGACGTGGGGCAGGTGGCGCCCCGCCCGCAGCAGCAGTTCCACCACGTTGTCCAGCATGGCCGAGTCACTGCCGTCCAGGTCGATGATGTCGCGCAGCAGGTGGCGGTGGGTCATGGCCTCGGGCCAGTCGGGGACCTCCAGCATGGGCTCGCGGGCCCGCATGCCGTTGACGTTGCCCTGCAGGGTGTTGATCTCGCCGTTGTGGGCCAGGACGCGGAAGGGCTGCGCCCGCTCCCACGAGGGCGTCGTGTTGGTGCTGTAGCGCTGGTGGAAGACGGCGAAGGGCGAGTGGAACAGCGGGTCGCGGAGGTCCGGGTAGAAGTCGGCGATGCGGTCGGCGGTCATCAGGCCCTTGTAGACCACGACCCGGCAGGACATGGACACCACGTACAGCCCCGGCACCCGCGCCCGTTCCACCTGCCGCCGCGCCAGGAACAGGCGGCGCTCGAACTCCTCGGTCTCGGCGGCGCCTTCGGGCACCAGCAGCCCCTGCCGCACCTCGGGCCGGCTGGCCCGGGCCACGGGACCCAGCGCGCCGGGGTCCACCGGCACGGACCGCCAGCCCAGCAGCCGCACGCCGTGCTGCAGGCAGGCTTCTTCAATGGTATGGACGGCGGTGCGGGCTGCGTCGGGATCCCGCGGCAGGAAGCAGACGGCGACGCCCAGCGGGGCTGCACCGGGGTCGCGCATGCCGGACCGGACCGCCTCGCGGGCCAGGAAGTCACGCGGCACGGCCGTCAGCAGGCCGGCGCCGTCGCCGGTCTGCCCGTCAGCGGCCAGCCCACCGCGGTGGACCAACCGTTCCAGGGCCGTCAGGGCCGTGTCGATGACCCCGCGGTCGGACCGCCCGTCGCTGCGGGCCACGAAGCCGACGCCGCAGGCGTCGCGGTGGCGCTCAGCGAGCGTGCGGGCCTGAACCCGGTCCGAAGCCTGGGCGGCCCCGCCGGCCTGGAAGCCTGGGGCGACCTGGGCAGCCTGGACGGCCTGGGCCGCGTGACCGTCCTGGACACCCTCCCTCGCCCGGGTCATCGGCACACGCGCCTCCTTGCAAGTCCACTGCATGCATTCATGCAAGCTTCCGCCTTTCTGCAGGACGGAAATCTTGCATGCGCCCCCACGCATGCAAGCGCAAATTCACGACGGGATACTGCGGAATCCGCGACAGGCAAGGACTTTGCCCCCTCACCGCGGTGGCAAGGCGCCACCGTTTACACGAGTTATGGCATGAGTATACAGCAAGTTCTCGGTGTATCAAGTTGCAAGTCCTCCTGCATTTCGCGCCGGGGAAGCAAGATCGGATGAAGCGGGGTCAGGCGGGGCGGGCCGGGACAAGGCGGATCCGCGCCTTTCCCCGCACCCGCTGTGAACTGTAAGAGCGTTTCAAATCGTAAACGGCCCCGGAGCGGCCGCGCTGTGCAATATAAGTGGTATGTCGCGCTTAACAGGCACCTTTTCGCGGCGGCCAGCCCGGATCAGCCCGGCTTAACCGCACTTCGGACCCTATAATGCACGGGACAAGCAGGATCGGCGAGTTTAAGAGCCATTTGACGCTTCTAATGCACGGGGCCCGGCGGTTCAGGCCTGTTCCGAACCAGTGACGCGGCCGCGGCCCCAATAAGGTCCCGGCCCGCCCTATGCCCCGGCGGGACCGGAACGCTTCCTTTCTTGCAGCTCCTGCAGCAGGCCCTCCACCGCGGTCCAGATGCGGGCGGCCACCGCGTCGGGATCGAGCCCCTCGTCGCCGGCGGACTCGCCGGTCTGCCCGGGCCGGCCGGCCCCGGCCAGGTCGCCGCCGGCGCGGGGACGCCCGGATTCGCCGCCCCCGTCACCGCCCCCGTCGACGGTCACCCAGCGGCGGTACAGCCCCAGCCGGGCCACGAACCGGTACGTTTCGCGGCACTGTTCCAGGTAAGCCTGCGACTGCTCGTAGATGTCCGCCGACACCGCCGCCTCCCCGCCTTCCCGGCGACGGCCGATGCGCCGGGCGGCCAGGTCCACCGGCACGTCCAGGAAGATGGTCAGGTCCGGCAGCGGCAGGCCCAGGACCCGGTGCTCCAGCGCGAACAGCCAGCGGATGAAATCCTCGCGCCGGGCTTCCGGGATGCGGGCCCCCTGGTAGGCCAGGTTGGACGCCACGTACCGGTCCACGACCACCAGGTCGTGGCCGGCCAGCAGCCGGCGGAGGTGTTCCAGGCTCTCGTAGCGGTCCAGGGCGTACATGGCGGCGGCAAACCGCGGCGGCACGCTGGCGATGTCGCCCAGGGACCCGGACAGGTAGTCCTCGATGGCGGCGGCAGCCAGCGTCTGCCGGTAGCGGGGAAACGAAACGGAGGCGGCCTTCAGGCCTGCGGCCGCGGCCCGTTCCTCAAGGCGCCGGGTCTGGGTGCGCTTGCCGGCGCCGTCGATTCCCTCGAAGGCGATCAGCACGCTGGACGACATCGCGTCCATGATAGCGCAGCCGGGTGCCGCTGTCCTGCACTGCACCCACGCGGCAACGTCCCACTAAACTGGACACCCTGGCGCATTGAGGCAAGCCGGGGGAGGTCGTACAAGTAGGGCACTGTCGCTAGAATAGGGTTGCGTCAGCACACGTCGCAGCACAAAGGAGGTACTCGTGGGATGCGTCGCTGGCTGCTACAGGTTTCGGCGGTACTGGCCGCGGCGGCGCTGGTGCTGGCCGCCTGCGGCGGCTCGGCGTCCGACGGCGGTTCGGGCTCGGGCCAGCAGGGCGGCGGCCAGACCGGCGACCTCAAGCGCATCGTGGTCGGCCTCCAGGCCGAGCCGGTCACCCTGGACCCGCACCAGGTGACGGACTACAACTCCAACCGCGCTGCGCAGGGGATCTTCGACCGGCTCGTAGAGTTCAAGGACGAGAGCACGGAACTGGAGCCCGGCCTGGCCGAGCGCTGGGACGTCTCGGACGACGGGCTGGTCTACCGCTTCTACCTGCGCCAGGGCGTGACGTTCCACGACGGGACGCCCTTCAACGCCGAAGCGGTCAAGTTCAGCATCGAGCGCCAGATCGACCCCAACCACCCCTACCATGACACCGGCGAGTTCGCCTATGCCGAGTTCACCTTCGGCAAGGTCCGCGAGGTTCGGGTCGTCGACGAATACACCGTCGAGATCGAACTGGTGGAGCCGTACGCTCCTTTCCTGGCCCACATGGCCATGCACTCGGCGTCCATCGTGAGCCCCGCGGCCGTGGAGAAGTACGGGCGCGACTTCTCCAAGAACCCCGTGGGCACCGGCCCCTTCAAGTTCGTCCGCTGGGAGCCGGGCGTCGAGGTGGTCCTGGAGAAGAACGAGGAGTACTGGGACGGCGCGCCCAGGGTCGACCAGGTCATCTACCGGCCCATCATCGAGGACCAGGCGCGGCTCACCGAGTTTGAAGCCGGCGCGCTGGACTTCATCGTCAACATCCCGCCCGACGAAGTGGCGCGGCTCAAGGCCTCGGACCAGTACACCGTGCTGGAGCAGCCCGGCATGCACGTCTGGTACCTGGTCTTCAACGTGACCAAGGAGCCCTTCAATAAGAAGGAAGTGCGGCAGGCCGTCAACTACGCCATCAACAAGCGCGCCATCGTCGAGGAACTGCTGCAGAACACCGGCGTGCTGGCCACCGGGCCGCTGCCCCCGGTGGTCTGGGGCTACACCGACGACGTGACGCAGTACGACTACAACCCCGACAAGGCCCGGGAACTGCTGGCCCAGGCCGGCTACCCCGACGGCTTCACGGTGGACTTCTGGGTGCCGGAATCGGGCTCGGGCATGCAGCAGCCGCGGGCCATGGCGGCGGCCATCCAGGCTGACCTGCGCCAGGTCGGCATCGAGATGAACATCCAGACCTTCGAGTGGGGCACCTACCTGGACAAGGTGCTGGGCCCGGTGGAGGAGCTGCCCGAGGTCTTCGAGATGTCGTGGATCGGCGACAACGGCGATCCCGACAACTTCCTCTACATCCTCCTGAGCGGGGACCAGTGGCCGCCCAACGGGTTCAACATGGGCTATTACAAGAACGAGCAGGTCGACGAACTGCTGCGCCAGGCCCAGCGCATCAACGACCAGGCCGAGCGGCAGCGGCTCTACGAGGAGGCCCTGCGCCTGCTGGTGGAGGATGCGCCCTGGGCGTGGATCGACCATGAGACCCAGATCGTGGCCATGAAGAAGTCGATCCAGGGCTTCAAGCTCCACCCGACCGGCGTGTTCCGCTTCGAGAACGTGGACGTGGTCAACAACTGACGCCTGCCTGCCCGGGCGCGGCGGCGGGGGCCGGGGGACGACCCGACGGCCCCCGCCCCGCCTTGGGCAGGGGCATGTGACGCCGGGAGGCCCGATCTTGACCACCTACATCGCACGACGGATGCTGGCCAGCATTCCGGTCCTCCTCGGGGTGTCGATCCTGGTATTCCTGATCATGCACCTGGCCCCGGGGGACCCGGCCCTGATCATGCTGGGGCCCAAGGCCACTGCCGAGGCCCTGGAGCGCCTGCGCCAGGAACTGGGCCTGGACCAGCCGCTCTACATCCAGTACGTGCGCTGGCTGGGCAACGTGCTGCAGGGGGACCTGGGCCGGTCGGTCCAGTTGAAGCGCGAGGTTTCTGAACTGCTGGCCACGCGCTTCTCGGCCACGCTGCTGCTGACGGCCGGAGCCTCGCTGCTGGCCGTGGTGGTGGGCGTGGTGGCCGGGGTCACGTCGGCGGCCCGCCAGTACTCGCTGCTGGACCGGGTCTCGATGCTGACGGCCCTGGTGGGCTTCTGCCTGCCGGTGTTCTGGCTGGGCCTGCTGCTGCAGATCACCCTGGGCTACCGCTGGCCTATCTTCCCCGTCTCCGGCATGAACTCGCCGGGCACCACCGGCTTGCTGGACACCCTGTGGCACCTGGTCCTGCCGGCGGTGACCCTCGCCACGGGCGCCGCGGCCGTCATCGCCCGGATGACCCGCTCCAGCGTGCTGGAAGTGATCCGCCAGGACTACATCCGCACCGCCCGGGCCAAGGGCCTGAGCGAGCGGGTCGTCCTTTACCGTCACGCACTGCGGAACGCGCTGATCCCGGTGCTGACGGTGGTCGGGCTGCAGGTGGGCTTCCTGCTGGGCGGCGCGGTGCTGGTGGAGATGGTCTTCTCCTGGCCCGGGATCGGCCTGCTGATGGTCAACGGCATCCTGGCCCGGGACTTCCCCCTGGTCCAGGGTGCGGTGCTGGTGGTGGCGGCTTCCTACGTGATCATCAACCTGCTGGTGGACGTGCTCTATGCCTTCGTCGACCCGCGGATCCGTTACTGAGGCGCGACGGAAGGGAGGGCGGCGCCCGTGAGGCAAGCAGGCCCGGACCTCGACGGTGAGCGGCGGTCCGGCCCCGGTGTCTGGCAGCGCCTGAAGCGGGACCGGTGGGCCGTGGCGTCGCTGTTCGTGCTGCTGGCGGTGGGCGTCATCGCGGTCATCGGCCCCTTCATCGCCCCCCACGACCCGCTGGAGACCAACCTGAGCATGCGCCTGAAGCCACCGGGCACGCCGGGCCACCTGCTGGGCACCGACGAGCTGGGCCGGGACGTGCTGAGCCGCCTGCTGCACGGCACCCGCCTGTCCGTGGGCATCGGTTTTCTGGCCGTGCTCATGGCCATGGCGGCGGGGGTGACCCTGGGACTGGCGGCGGGATATTACGGCGGGTTCTTCGACGCGCTGGCGATGCGCGGGATCGACGTGCTGATGGCCTTCCCCTACGTGCTGCTGGCCATCGCCATCATCGCCGCCCTGGGACCGGGCCTGACCAACGCCATGCTGGCCATCGCCATCGCCGGCATCCCGTACTACGCCCGCATCACCCGATCCGCGGTGCTGTCGGTGCGGGAGCAGGAGTACATCGAGGCCCAGCGCGCCCTGGGCAGCACCAACCGGCGCATCGTGCTGCGGCACGTCCTGCCCAACGCCCTGGCGCCCATCATCGTGGCCGCCACCCTGGACGTGGGCTGGATGATCACCGCCGCCGCGGGCATGAGTTTTCTGGGCCTGGGCGCCCAGCCGCCGACGCCGGAGTGGGGCGTCATGCTCAGCGACGGCCGGCAGTTCATCCGGGTGGCTCCCCACCTGACGCTGATGCCGGGGCTGGCCATCTTTATCGTGGTGCTGGCCCTGAACCTGCTGGGCGACGGGCTGCGGGACGCCCTGGACCCCAGGCTCAAGGATTCCTGAACAGGAGGATGAGGCGGACATGACCGTGCGACCGTCGACCTTCTCGATCGTGGGGTTCGACGCCGAGACCGGGGACCTGGGCGTGGCCGTGGCGTCCAAGTTCCTGGCGGTGGGCGCCGTGGTGTCGTGGGCCCGCGCCGGCGTCGGCGCGGTGGCCACCCAGTCGTACGCCAACACCGTTTTCGGCCCCCGGGGCCTGGACCTGATGGCCCTGGGCCTGGGCGCCGAGGACACCCTGAAGCACCTGCTGGAGGCCGACCCGGACCGGGAACTGCGCCAGGTGGGCGTGGTGGACGCCCGGGGCGGCGCCGCCACCTTCACCGGCAGCGGCTGCCATGAGTGGGCCGGGGGGCGCACCGGGCCCGGCTACGCGGTCCAGGGCAACATCCTGGTGGGGCCCCAGGTGGTCGACGCCATGGCCGAGGCGTTCGAGAAGACCCGCGGCTCCCTGGCCGCCCGGCTGCTGGCGGCCCTGGCGGCCGGCGACGAGGCCGGCGGCGACCGTCGCGGCCGGCAGTCGGCGGCTCTGCTGGTGGTGCGCCCCGGCGGCGGCTACGGCGGAGGCAGCGACCGCCTGGTGGACCTGCGGGTCGACGACCACGTGCAGCCCGTCAGGGAACTGCAGCGGCTCTACGACGTGTGGCGGCTCTACTTCGAGCCGTCGCCCGACGCCGTGCGGCTGCCGCTGGAGGGCGACACCCTGCGCGAAGTCCAGGAGATCATGAAGGCGCTGGGCCACTACGACGGGCCGGCGCACGGGCAGCTGGACGAGGCCACCCGGCGGGCCTACGCGGCCATGATCGGTAACGAGAACTTCGAGGAACGCATCCCCATGGACGCCGACTGGATCGACAGCGAGGTCCTGGCGTACCTGCGGCAGCGGGCCGGGCTCGGCTCGTGAGCGGAGGCCACATCCGAAGTCGGCTGGTGGGCGGGGCGGCTCCTGGGAGCCGCTCCGGCGTGTTATGCTGACTGGCGAGGGTCGTCCGAACAACCAAGGTCGTCGGGATCACCGGCGAGCATCGTCCAGATTCGCCCGGGAGGTACGTCCATGAGGATCGCCGACTCCATCACCGACCTGATCGGCAACACGCCCCTGGTGCGGCTGCGCTTCGACGGGCCGGCCCAGGTGGTGGCCAAACTGGAGTCCTTCAACCCCCTGTCCAGCGTCAAGGACCGCATCGGCCTGGCCATGATCGAAGCGGCGGAGCGCGAGGGCCGGCTGACCAAGGACTCGGTGATCATCGAGCCCACCAGCGGCAACACCGGCATCGCCCTGGCCTTCGTGGCCGCGGCCCGCGGTTACCGCCTGATCCTGACCATGCCCGAGACCATGAGCCTGGAGCGGCGGCGGCTGCTGAAGGCGCTGGGCGCCGAACTGCACCTGACGCCGGGTTCCGAGGGCATGAAGGGCGCCATCCGGCGGGCCGAGGAACTGGCCGCCCAGATCCCGGGGGCCATCATCCTGCAGCAGTTCCAGAACCCTGCCAACCCGGAGGTCCACCGCCGGACCACCGCCGAGGAGATCTGGCGGGACACCGACGGCCAGGTGGACATCGTGGTGGCCGGGGTCGGCACCGGCGGGACCATCACCGGCGTCGGCGAGGTGCTGAAGCAGCGGAAGCCGTCGGTCCGGATGGTGGCGGTGGAGCCGGCGTCGTCGCCGGTGCTGTCGGGCGGCCAGCCCGGGCCCAACAAGATCCAGGGCATCGGGGCCGGCTTCATCCCCGAGGTGCTGAACCGCGACATCCTCGACGAGGTCATCCCGGTGGAGTACGAGGACGCGGTGGCCACCTCCCGGCGCCTGGCGCGGGAACAGGGCATCCTGGTGGGCATCTCGGCGGGAGCCGTGGCCCACGCCGCCTTCACCGTGGCGCGCCGGCCCGAGAACGCGGGCAAGATGATCGTGGCGGTGCTGCCCGACACCGGCGAGCGCTACCTGTCGACGGAGTTGTTTGCGGACCCGGAGGAGTGACGGGGACGCCCCGCCGCGGCCGTGGACCGGGTTGGGCAAGCCTGCGCCTCAGCCCTCCGCCGCCGCCGCGAAGTCCCGCACCGCGTGGAACAGCAGTTCCGGCAGGTAGCCCAGGGCGATGTCCACCGGGACGGGGGACCGGCCTGACGGGCCCACGGGCAGGGAGACCTGCTTGCCCTGGGACCGCACCGCGGCGGCGACCTCGGCGATGGCGCGCTGCACCTCGGGGTCGCCGGTGCGGCCGGCCAGGCCCATGCCGGTGGACAGGTCCAGCGGGCCGATCAGCACGCCGTCGACGCCGTCCACGGCGGCGATGGCCGCGGCGTTCCGGGCGCCTTCCGGGTCTTCGATCTGCACGAACAGGCGCACCCGCTCCCGGACGGCCGACAGGTACTGGGCCGGCGTCCCCGTGAGGAAGTAGGCGTTGTCGGGCGTCGGCCCGATGCCGCGGCGGCCCCGGGGCGGATAGCGCACCGCCTGGACGATGGCCTCGGCCTGGCCCGCCGTCGACACCCGCGGCGCCACGATGCCGTCGACGCCCCGGTCCAGGTAGGCGGCCAGCACCGCCGGGTCGTGTCCCGGCGCCCGCACCCAGACCGACACCCCGCAGGCACGGCCCTCCAGCACCAGGGCGTGGACGTGCTCCGGCGTCACCACGCCGTGCTCGGCATCCAGCATCACGATCCGGCACCCCGCCGCGCCCGCGGCGGTCACGATGCCGGGCTGCGGCCAGGGATTCAGCAGAGCGACAGTGGTCATGCAGGTCCCTCCTCTGCCCGCCGCCGCGCGCTCGGCCGAAGGCCGTACGGGCGTGCCGCCCCGCGGCCTGGGCAGGCGAAGTCAACCGGCGACGACGGGGATGGCGTCCAGCACCCGGATCTCGTCCTCGGTCACCAGGCAGCGGTAGGCGTGGGCTTCGACCCCTGCCGCCACGGCCTCGGCCAGGGCCCGGGCAAACTCGGGGTCGGCCCGGCGGTGGGGCTCCAGGCGCTGGGCGTCGTCCCGCTGGACGAACCACACCACCGCCGCCCGGTGTTCCCCGGCGGCCACGGCGGCGGCCAGGTCCCGCAGGTGACGGGCGCCCCGCTGGGTGGGCGCGTCGGGGAACAGGGCCACCCCGTCTTCCACCAGGTTGCAGGACTTGGCCTCCACCAGCCAGGGCGGCTCGGGCGCGGGCATGTCCACCCGGAAGTCGATGCGGCCGTGGCCCCAGCGGACCTCCCGCTGCCAGCCCACGGCCCGGGCCCAGGCCGGCAGGGCCCGGGCGGCCAGGCAGGCCTCGAAGAGGCGGTTGGGCATGCGGGCGTCCACCGACACCCAGCGGCCGCCGTACCGGACCAGCAGCAGTTCGCCCTCGGTGCGGCGCCCGGGCTGCGCGGCCCAGAGCCGCGCCCGCCCGGGGGCGCCGGGCACCAGCAGCTCGCCCATACGGCCCGAATTGGGCAGGTGCAGGCGCAGCAGGCCCGGGACCGCCGCACCGGCGGCGGGTTCATCCCCGGTACTCGCCGGGGCGCCCGTCTCGCTCGCCGCGGCCTGGTCCAACACCGCCTCCACCGCGAACCGGTTCACCCGGCGCACCAAGCGCACCGGGACCAGGGGCCGTGGCCACGCCACGGCCGCCGGCGCCGCCACACCGGACCCGCCGGCTCCCCCGCGGGCCGGGGCCGGTGCTCCATCACCGCTTGCTCCCATCACTGCGGGCCATTCCCTCCAGCAAATCCCCGCGGCAGGCCCACACGGCGGGCCCACGCGGGGCCGCGCCCAACGTCCCGCCGCCGCCCACCGCCTCCTCCTTCCCCAACGCGGGCGGCTTGCCTGTCGGCGGGGCCCACGCCCGGCAGGAGTTCGACATTGTTCGACAAATACTGCCGGTTTGATACATCGCCTAATATGGCCGCCGCAAGGCTTGCGGTACAGGCCTGTGGGAGGGGTGTCATGGTGGCACAGCAGCGACAGCAGGTGGCCCTCAAGGACTACGAGCGCGAGCCGGTCCCCGACCACCTGCGCAAGTCCTGGTGGCAGATGGGCCTGGTCTGGCTGGGGGTGGGCATCACCATCGCCGCCTTCCTGCTGGGCGGCGCCGTCGGCGCGGGCCTGAGCCTGACGGATTCATTCATCGCCGTCTTCACAGGTTCGCTGGTCCTGACGGTCATCGCCTCGCTGTGCGGCGTGGTGGGCGCCCGGACCAGCCTGTCCACAGCCATGATCTCGCGTTTCGCCTTCGGGTCCAAGGGCTTCTACCTGACGGCCATGATCCTGGCCCTGGGCTCCTACGGCTGGTTCGGCGTTCAGACCGGCCTCTTCGGCGACACCGCCGCGGTGGTCATGGAACAGGTCGTGGGCCGCGCCTGGCCCACCACCCTGCTCATCATCATCGGCGGCATCCTGATGACCTCCACCGCCGTGGTGGGCTACAAGGGGATCGAGCGGCTGAGCAACATCGCCGTGCCCCTGATGGCCCTGCTGATGTTGGCGTCGCTGGGCATGGTGCTGCGCGACCATCCCTGGTCCCAACTGGCGGCCAGCCCGCCGCCGGGTGATCCGATGCCGCTGGGCGTGGCCATCTCCATCGTGGCGGGGTCCTTCATGGTGGGCGCCGTCATCGCCCCCGACATCACCCGCTACGCCCGCAGCGCCCTGGACGCGGTGCTGGCCAGCGTCATCGGCTTCCAGGTGGGCTTCGTCATCGTGGTCTTCATCGGGTCCATCCTGGCCCACGCCACGGGACAGTCGGATCTGGTCCAGATCATGGTCACCCTGGGCTGGGGCGTCCTGGCGTTCCTGGTGCTGATCCTGGCCCAGTGGACCACCAACGACAACAACCTGTACTCGGCGGCGCTGGCCTTCTCGGTCATGCTGCGCCAGTGGCCCAAGTGGAAGCTCACCGCCCTGGCCGGCGTCCTGGGCACCCTCCTGGCGGTGACGGGGATCTACGGGCAGTTCGTGCCCTGGCTGCAGGTGCTGAGCGCCCTGGTGCCGCCGCTGGGCGGGGTGTACGTGGCCGACTATTTCCTGGTGGGACGGGAACGCTACCGGTT
>PKRI01000026.1 GCA_017577485.1 Bacillota bacterium
GCCTGAGCCCGGCCATCTCCATCGACCAGAAGACCACCAGCCGCAACCCGCGGTCGACGGTGGGCACGGTCACCGAGATCTACGACTACCTGCGGCTGCTGTACGCCCGTATCGGCCGTCCCCACTGCCCGGGCTGCGGCCGGCCCATCACCCAGCAGACCGTGGACCAGATGGTGGACCAGGTGCTGGCGCTCCCCGAGGGGACCCGGGTCCAGGTGCTGGCGCCGCTGGTCCGCGGCCGCAAGGGCGAGTTCGAGAAGTTGTTCGAGGACATCCGCCGGCAGGGGTTCGTGCGGGTGCGCGTCGACGGCGAGGAGCGCCTGGTGGAGGAGATCCCGCCGGGTACCCGCCTGGCCCGCAACAAGAAGCACAACATCGAGGTGGTGGTGGACCGGCTGGTGGTGCGGCCCGACGTTCGCAACCGGCTGGCCGACTCGCTGGAGACGGCCCTCAACATGGCCGGCGGGCTGGTCATGGTGGACGTGGTGGGCGGCGAGGCCATGCTGTTCAGCCAGCACTTCGCCTGCCCCGACTGCGGCATCAGTATCGAGGAACTGAGCCCTCGGATGTTCTCCTTCAACAGCCCCTACGGCGCCTGTCCCCACTGCATGGGCCTGGGCACCAAGCGGGAGATCGACCCGGACCTGGTGATCCCGGACCGGCGCAAGTCGGTGGAAGACGGGGCCGTGGTGCCGTGGCACGGGTCCCACTACTACAGCCAGCTGCTGGAGGCGGTGGCCCGCCACTTCGGCTACCGCACCGACGTGCCCCTGGACCAGCAGGACCCCCACTTCACCGACCTGCTGCTGTGGGGCTCCCCGGAGCCCATCCCCTTCCGCTACGAGAACCGCTACGGGCGGGTGCGGGAGCGCACGGTGATCTTCGAGGGCGTGGTGCGCAACCTGGAGCGCCGCTACCAGGAAGCCGCCACCGACGCCCAGCGGGAAGAGTTTGAGGAATACATGAGCTCCAGCCCCTGCCCCCACTGCAAGGGCGGGCGGCTGCGGCCGGAGTCGCTGGCGGTGACCGTGGGCGGCCTGAACCTGGCCCAGTTGACGGCCATGTCGGTGGTCCAGGTCAGGGAATTCCTGCGGGGGCTGGAGTTGACGGAGCGGGAGCGGCTCATCGCCCGGCAGGTGCTGAAAGAGATCGACGAGCGCCTGGGCTTCCTGGTGGACGTTGGCCTGGACTACCTGACCCTGGACCGGGGGGCCGCCACCCTGTCGGGCGGCGAGGCCCAGCGCATCCGCCTGGCCACCCAGATCGGCTCCGGCCTGGTGGGCGTGCTCTACATCCTGGACGAGCCCAGCATCGGCCTGCACCAGCGCGACAACGCCCGGCTCATCGCCACGCTGAAGCGGCTCCGGGACCTGGGCAACACCCTGGTGGTGGTGGAGCACGACGAGGAGACCATGCTGGAGGCCGACTGGATCATCGACATCGGCCCCGGCGCCGGCGCCGACGGCGGGCGGGTGGTGGCCGCCGGCACCGTCGACCAGATCAAAGCCTGCCCCGAGTCGCTGACCGGCCAGTACCTCAGCGGGCGCCGCCGCATCGAGGTGCCTGACCGGCGGCGCACCCCCGACCAACGCTGGCTGGTGGTGCGGGGCGCCGCCGAGCACAACCTGAAGAACATCGACGTGGCCATCCCTCTGGGGCTCTTCGTCTGCGTCACCGGCGTCAGCGGCAGCGGCAAGAGCACGCTGGTGCACGACATCCTCTCCCGCCGCCTGGCGGCGGAACTGCACGGCGCCCGGGTCAAGCCCGGCGCCCACGCCGGCATCGACGGCCTGGAGCACGTGGAGAAGGTCATCGAGATCGACCAGTCGCCCATCGGCCGCACGCCGCGCTCCAACCCGGCCACGTACACCGGCGTCTTCGACCTGATCCGCGAGGTCTACGCCCAGACGCCCGAGGCCCGGGTGCGGGGCTACAAGAAGGGGCGCTTCTCCTTCAACCTCAAGGGCGGCCGCTGCGAGGCCTGCAAGGGCGACGGCATCATCAAGATCGAGATGCACTTCTTGCCCGACGTGTACGTGCCGTGCGAGGTCTGCAAGGGCCGCCGCTACAACCGCGAAACCCTGGAGATCACCTATCGGGGCAAGACCATCGCCGACGTGCTGGACATGACCGTCATCGAGGCGCTGGAGTTCTTCTCGGCTTTCCCGTCCATCGTGCGCAAGCTCCAGACCCTGTACGACGTGGGCCTCGGGTACATCCGCCTGGGCCAGCCGGCCACCACCCTTTCCGGCGGCGAGGCCCAGCGGGTCAAACTGGCCACCGAGTTGAGCCGCCGTTCCAACGGCCAAACCGTCTACATCCTCGACGAGCCCACCACCGGCCTCCACTTCCACGACGTGGAGAAACTGCTCAACGTGCTGCACCGCCTGGTGGACGCCGGCGACACGGTCATCGTCATCGAGCACAACCTGGACGTGATCAAGACCGCGGACTGGATCATCGACCTGGGTCCCGAGGGCGGCGACGCCGGCGGCCGCGTGGTGGCCGCCGGCCCGCCCGAGCAGGTGGCGGAGGTGGAGGCGTCCCACACCGGGCGCTTCTTGCGCCGCCTGCTGGAGCGGGATCGGGAACTGCACCGCTCCACCGCCGCTTCGGCGCCCGCCGGCGGTTCCTGACAGAGCCCCGCCGGCGGCCCGAGCAGGAAGCGCCTTTCCCGGCGGCGCTGAGGCGCCCCGGCGGCGCCGGCAGGCAGAAGGACGGGACGGCCCGAGGGCCCGCGCCGCGGGCCCTCTGCTTTGGGCCGGGCATGATACCATGGGTGCCGGCAGCCAGTTCCCGTGAAGGAGTCCGGTCCCATGTTCCGCCAGGACCTCGAGGCCACGGTACGCTCCCTGCCCACCCGCCCCGGCGTCTACGTCTTCCGCGACGCCGAGGGCGACGTGCTCTACGTGGGCAAGGCCGTCAACCTGCGGAACCGGGTGCGATCCTACTTCCAGTCGCCCCGCAACCTGACCGGCAAGGTCCTGCACATGGTCAACCAGGTGGACGCCATCGAGGTGATCACCACCGACAACGACGTCGAGGCCCTGGTCCTGGAGTCCAACCTGATCAAACGCTACAAGCCGCCCTACAACATCCGGCTCCGGGACGACAAGCACTACCCCTATCTGAAGGTGACCGTCAACGAGGCCTGGCCGCGGGTGATCATCGCCCGGTCGGTGCAGAACGACGGCGCCCGCTACTTCGGCCCCTACACCGACTCCGGCGCCCTCCACGAAACCCTGCGGGTCATCCGCAAGACCTTCCCCTACCGCATCTGCAGCAACTACCGGCTGCAGCAGAAGGGCCGGCCGTGCCTGGAGTACTACATCGGCCGCTGCCTGGCGCCGTGCGACGGCCGCGCCGACCCCGGGCAGTACGCGGCCATGATCGAGGAGTTGTGCGACTTCCTGGAAGGCCGGGACGTCTCGGTGATCCGCCAGGTGGAGGCCCGGATGCACGAGGCGGCCGAGCGCCTGGACTTCGAGCGGGCCGCGGAACTGCGGGACCAGCTGCGGGCGCTCCGGCAGGTGCAGGAAAAGCAGAAGGTGATCTCGGGACGGCTGGAGGACCAGGACCTGGTGGGCTGCGCCCAGGCCGGCGGCCGGGCCTGCGTGCAGGTGTTCTTCGTCCGCGAGGGCAAGGTGGTGGGGCGCGAGCACTTCCTGCTGGACGGCGCCGGTGCCCGGGAGCCGGGCGAGATCCTGGCGGCCTTTATCAAGCAGTACTACGCCGATACGCCCTTCATCCCCCGGGAGATCCTGGTCAGCGCCGCCCTGCCCGCCGACGAGGAAGCCGTCATCGGCCGCTGGCTGGCCGAACGGCGGGGCACCAGGGTGTTCCTGCGGGTGCCCCAGCGGGGCGAGAAGCGGCGGCTGATGAACCTGGTGGTGGAAAACGCCCGCCTGCTGCTGGAGCAGGAGCAGGCGCGCAGCCGCCGGGACCGGGAGGGGGGCCGCCAGGCCGTGGAGGATCTGGCTTCGGCGCTGGGCCTGGAGACGCTGCCGTCCCGGATCGAGTGCTTCGACATCTCCAACTTCCAGGGGCGCCAGGCGGTGGGCTCCATGGTGGTGTTCCAGGACGGCGCACCCCGAAAGTCCGACTACCGCCGCTTCAAGATCCGCACGGTCCAGGGCGCCAACGACTTCGCCATGATGCAGGAGGTCCTCTACCGGCGCTTCCGCCGGGGCCAGGAGGAGGATCCCCGCTTCGCCCAGCTGCCGGACCTGATCGTCATCGACGGCGGGAAGGGCCAGTTGAACGCGGCACTGGAGGTGCTGAGGGCCCTGAACCTGGACCACATCCCCACCATCGCCCTGGCCAAACGCCTGGAGGAGGTCTACCTGCCGGGTCGGCCCGACCCGCTGCGGCTGCCCGACCACTCCCCGGGGCTGCTGCTGCTCCGGCGGGTTCGGGACGAGGCCCACCGCTTCGCCGTCACCTACCACCGCAAGCTGCGCGCGGCGCGCTCGGTGCGCTCGGTCCTGGACGACATCCCCGGCATCGGCCCGCGCCGGCGCCGGGCCCTGCTGAAGCACTTCGGCAGCATCGAGGCCATCCGCAGCGCCTCCGTCGAGGAACTGGCGGCGGTGCCGGGCATGAGCCGCCGCGCCGCCGAGGCCGTCAAGGAGCGCCTCTAGGCACCGGGGCGTCCCGCCGCCCCGTAAGGTAAAATAGAGTCATGGAACGCCGTCTTTCGCCCGTATCCGAACACGTCTGCCCCCGGTTCCACCACGCCGTGGAGCTGGTCGGGAAGCGGTGGACCGGGGCCATCGTGCGCGTGCTCCTGGACGGCCCCCGCCGCTTCCACGAGATCCTGGCGGCGGTGCCGGGGCTGAGCCAGCGCCTGCTCTCGGAACGCCTCAAGGAACTGGAGGCCGAGGGCCTGGTGACCCGCACCGTCTACCCTGAGACGCCCGTCCGCATCGAGTACAGCCTGACCGAGAAGGGGCGCGACCTGGCGCCGGTCCTCTCGGAACTGCACCGCTGGGCCGACCGCTGGCTGCGCTGACGCCGGCCGCGGCGCCCGGACCTCTCCCGGCGGCCCGGCATAGGATGACCCCGCACAGGACGGCCGCCGGCCGTCCGGGAGGTGGGTCCCGTGCCGCCGGTCCGCGTGGGCATCCTGGCTTTCGTGCACCGCAACCCGCGCCGTCCCTTCGGCGAGCAGACCGGCTACATCCGCGGCCTGCTGCTGGCCGGCCGCCGCCTGGGGCTCAGCGTCTACGCCTTCGGGCCCCAGAACGTGGCCGCGGACGGCCGCATCCGGCATGCCTACATGCTGGGCCCCGGCGGCCGGGGCTGGCGCACGGGCCCCCGCGGCCGCCCCGACATCGTCTACGACCGCTTCTTCCTGCACCTGCCCCAGGCCGATACCCTGCGCCGCTACCGGGCCCTGCGCCGCCGCCCGCCTTTCCGGTTCCTGAACCCGTCGCTCCCCGACAAGTGGCAGGTGTACCGGCGCCTGCTGCGGGACCGCAGCCTCCGCGACCTGCTGCCCCCAACGGCGCCCTACCGGGACCCGGCCCAGCTGGCCCGGCGGCTGGCCCGCTGGGGCTCGCTGGTGATCAAGCCCCGGGCGGGCATGAAGGGACGGGGCCTGTGGTTCGTCAGCCCCACCCGGGACGGACTGGTGATCCGCTCGTCCACCGGCGGTGCCCGGCGCCTGCCCCGGGGCGGCCTGGCAGGGTGGGCCCGGGCGCACCTGCGGGGACGGCTCCTGCTGCAGCCCGAACTGCACCTCAGGGACGGCCGGGGGCGGCCCTTCGACCTGCGGGTGCTGGTGCAGCGGGACGGGCGCGGCCACCTGGCCGTCACCGGCAGCGCCGTGCGGGTTGGCCGGGCCGGCACGCGGGTGGCCAACCTGCACCGGGGCGGGACCGCCATGACCCTGGAGGATGCCCAGGCGCGGCTGCCGGGCCTGGCGGCGGCCGCAGCGCAGCTGCCCGGCGGTTCCCTGGCGGCCGCGGCCCACGACGCCGCCCTGCGGGTGACGGCCGCCCTGGAGCGCCGCTGGGGCCGCTTCGCCGAACTGGGCATCGACCTGGGCTTCGACCTGCGGCGGGGCCGGCTGTTCTTCCTGGAAGCAAACACCCGGCCCGGCCGCATGGTCTTCCGCATCAGCGGCAACCACCGATCCCGGGTCCTGTCCATCCAGCGGCCCCTGGAGTACGCCCGCTACGTGGTGCGGGGCCGGAAAGACGGGGAAGCCGGCGGCTGAGCCGGCTTCCCCGCATGCCTTCCCCGGTTGCTTCGCCGGGTGCTTCCCCGGCGGTCTGCTTCAGGCGGCCGCGGCCTGGGACCCCGACAGCGAGGACGTGTGGGTCACCGGGCCCATGTCCAGCTCTTCCAGCACGTACCGCATGATGGTCAGGTGCCAGTCGATGCGGTCGTCCAGGTCGTAGAGCCGCGAGGTCTCCACGATGGCGGCGTTGGCGCCCAGGAACTGCCCGGCGGCCCGGGCCAGGCTGCCCTGGACCGGGTAACGCAGCATCTGGAAGTCCAGGGTGCTGGACAGGTTCCGGTTGATGCGGCTGATCACCGTTTGGACCAGCGCGTTGATCTCGCTGTTGGGGTAGACGATGATGGTCTGCCCCACTGAACTGGGGTTCAGGTTGCGGTTGCTCATGGCCTCGTGCAGGTCGAAGACCCAGTCGGGCCGGTACCGCTTCAGTTCCTCCCACAGGCCCTTGGCCAGGGTGCCGCTGGGCGAACCCGAAGCGCTGGTGGGGAACTGCCGGTTCAGATCGCTGTAGCCGCGGGCGGCCCGCAGCCGCTGCTGCACCGCCAGTTCAAAGGCGTGCGGCACCACGATCAGCCGGCCCCGGCTGACCCGCCACTGGGTGATGCGCTCGGCGGCCATCCAGCCCGCCAGTTCCGACCCGTGCACGCCGCCCGAGATCCAGACCGTGGGGCCCGGCACGCCGCTGTCGATGACGTACAGCTTGGTGGCGTGGACGGTGCCCGACAGGATGGTGCGGACGGTGACGGTGTTGGACGGGGTCCCGCCGCCGGACCCGCCCTTCACCATGCCCAGGCGCTCCAGCAGGGTCATAACGGCGGTGACGTGCTGCTGCACCCGCAGGGACATGGCGTCGGTCCGCGAGGTGCTGACGTAGAAGGCGCTGACGCCCAGCACGTCCTGGGCCGACCGCACCAGGCCGGTGACGATGGGCTCACCGCCCAGCCGCCAGGACCGGGACGAGGTCTTGTCCAGGGCGGCCTTCAGCGCCTGGGCCGTGGCCTGGTTGTCGCCCACCCGGCGGTAGACCAGGACCCTGCCCAGCCCGGAGCTTGTCCACGGCCGGGCGTCCTCGTGCATGTCGATCAGGTAGTCCACGCCGTAGGCCTGCATCACGTCCCAGACCGCCCGGGCCCGCGGGTCCGAGGGCTGGGAACGGGACGACGTGGGGAAGGCGCGATTGAGGTCGATGTCCACGGAGCGGCGGCCGGCCTCCACCGCCTGCCGGTTGAGGGCCGGGATGACGATCAGCGTGCCCCGCTCCAGGTCCCGGAACTCCGCCAGGACCTTGCCGGCTTCCACACCGGCCGGCTTATCGCCGTGGACGCCGCCGACGGCCAGCACCACCGGGCCGTCCTGTTCGGCGCGGATCACCGTCATCGGCGTGGCATGCCGGGTGCCCGCCAGCAGCTGGACCGTCTCCACCCGGACGCCGTTTGAGGCCGTCGCGGCGAAGCCGGAGGACGTGCCCGCCAGGGTCCAGGCGGCGACCATGCCCGCAGCCAGCCCGGCACCGAGGACCCGCTTCCACCAGGGCCTCCGGTGCCGCATCGCGCTGCCCATCCGGATCACTCCTCGGCACGAAATGGAAGTGGACCAAGGGCGCGCCCAATGGTGGCACGTTCTGAGGAAATTCCCCAGGCTTGCAAGCGCCGAGATTCTTCGGCAGCATCGCCGGAGGTTTCCTTCACCAGTGAAGTATCAATAGATGGGAAGCCAGGGAGAAACTGGCTTGACGGCACCCGGCGGGCCCGGAGGGCGTAGGATGGCGTAGCAGTCGACGGAATGTGGTGGGGAGGGTCCTCGTCCGGTGTCCATCAGCCTCACGGTCACAGCGTCGCCCCAGGCCGGCAGGGCGGTGGTGGCGCTGCCCCGGGCCGCTGCCGGAATCCTGGGCCTGCGCAGCGGCCAGTCGGTGCGGGTGCAGTTGGGCCGTCGCACGGCCGGTGCCCGGGTGCGGGTGGTGGCCGGGGAGGCGGAACTGCGTTTCCCGCCGGGCCTGGCCCGGACCCTGGCCCTGCCGGATCCGGCCCGCCGCCTGGCGCTGCGGGCGCGTCGGGTGCGGGAGCGCCTCCACCTGGGACCCGTGATCGGCATCTTCGTGGAGCGCGCCCGGCCCGGTCCCCGGCCCTTCGGCCGGATGACGCCCATGATCGACCAGTTGTGCCGCCTGGGACGGCGCCGGGGCTACCTGGTCTACGCCTTTACCCCGGCCGACGTGCACTGGGACCGGCAGCGGGTGCTGGGCTGGTATCCCCAGGGTGACGGCTGGGTGCGGCGGCCGCTGCCCTTTCCCGACGTGGTCTACGACCGGGTGGCCAGCAGGACCGCGGCCCGGCAGCCGGCGGTGCGCCTGGCCCAGGCCCGCCTGCTGCAGGAGGTGGGCCACCGCTACTTCAACCGGCGCTTCTTCGACAAGTGGGAGGTCCACCGGGTCCTGAGGGGGGACCCGCGGCTGGCTCCCCACCTGCCGCCCACCGAGCGCCTGGCGGGCCCCGGCCACCTGGAGCGGCGGCTGCGGGACTGGGGGCGGGTCTGGATCAAGCCGTCGGGAGGGAGCCTGGGCCGGGGGATCGTGGTGGTGCGGCGCGGCCCGGGTACCGGCGTCACCATCCTGCGGCCGGCCGGGCCGGGGTGGCGCGCCCGGCGGGTCCGGTCCGCCGCGGCCCTGCGCCGGGCCCTGGCGGGGATCCTCCGCCGCGGCGACTACGTGCTCCAGGCCGAACTGGACCTGGCCCGGTTCCAGGGGCGGCCGTTCGACATCCGGGTGCTGATGCAGCGGACCGGCAGCGGCCGCTGGCGCCGGACCAAGGTCTACGCCCGGGTGGCGCCGCCCGGCGGGCTCACCGCCAATATCGCCCAGGGGGGCCGGGGGCTGCCGCTGGGTACGGTGCTGGCCGGCGCGTCCGGCGAGGTGCCGGCCCGCCGGGACCAGATCCTGCAGACGCTGCGGCGGCTGTGCTGGGACCTGGTCGAGGCCCTGGAGCAGGGTACCGGCGAGCGCCTGGGCGAGGTGGCCCTGGACCTGGGCGTCGACGGCCGCGGGCATGTCTGGTTCATCGAGGCCAATTCCAAGCCAGTTCGAGCGGTCGAAACCGTGACCGGCAGCATGCAGGTGGTGCGGCGGGCGCTGGAGCGCCCCCTGGCCTACGCCGCCCACCTGGCCGGGTTTCGATCCGGGTGAGGCAGAGGATGATGTCGGACGTGACCAGGGGAACTGCGCAACCCGTCCTCCTGGGCGTGCTTACCGCCACGGAGCCCCAGGACCACCGCCGGTTGGGCGCCCAGACCATCAGCTACGCGGAACTGTCCCGGGTGGGCCGCCCGCGGGGCGTGCGGGTGGTGGTGTTCCGGCCCCAGGACGTGGCCTCCGACCGGCGGGTCCGGGGCTACGTCTACGACGGCCGCCGCCGGCGCTGGCGGCGCGTGGTGACCCGCTGGCCCCACATCGTCTACAACCGGGTTCCCCGCCGCTCGGTGGAGCAGCGGGCCGACGTCCAGGAGGTGCTCCGGCGGCTGCGGCAGGCCGGCGTGCCGGTGTTCAACCCGGGCTTTCTCAACAAGGCGACCATCTACGAGATCCTGACGGCGGACCCCCGCACCGCCCAGTACGTCCCGCCCACGCAGCGGGTGCGCACCCGTGACGACGTGCGCCGGGCCCTGGAGGCCTGGGGCGCCGTCTACCTGAAGCCGGTGGAGGGCAGCCTGGGCCGCGGCATCATCTACCTGGCCCGTCGCCAGGGCGGTTACATCTGCCACGGCTTCCTGGGGCACCGGTACCGGCGGGGCCGGCTGTCGCGCTGGAGCGACGTGGCGCGCACGCTGGCGTACCCGCTGTCGCGCAAGGAGTACGTGGTGCAGGCGGCCGTCCGCCGCTCGCGCCTGTGGGGCCGTCCCTTCGACATCCGCTGCCTGCTGCAGAAGGGGGGCAGCGACCGGTGGCGGGTGGTGGGCATGGCCGCCCGCGTGGCCGCGCCGGGCCGCGTCCTGACCCACGTGCCGCGGGGCGGCGAGCGGGTCAACCTCGGCGTGGCCCTGTCCAGGACCTTCCCGCCGGAGGTGCGCCGCCGCATCCCGCGGGAACTGGCGGCCGCCGCCCTGGCCGCCGCCAGCGCCATCGACGACCACCACCAGGGCCTGTTTGCCGAGCTCTCGGTGGACCTGACCCTGGATCAGCAGGGTCGGCCCTGGATCCTGGAATGCAACGCCAAGCCGTCGCGCTTTGACGAGCGGTCCATTCGCCGCCGGCACCTGCGCAACGTGGTGGACTTCGCCCGGGAAACGGTGCGGCGCCTGGAGAATGACGGCCGGCCGTGAAGGCGGTGGTGGTGGTCAACAGCCCGCGCCTCGCCCGCCGGTTCCGCCGCTACGGCCGCCTGCCGGTCACCACCGGCGTCGACGGTGAAGGCGCCGACATCGTGGTCAACTGGGCCGGGCGCACCTCCGCCGACGCCCTGCCGCCGGCCTCGCGGATCCTCAACCGGCCCGAGGCCCTGATGCTCTGGCGCGACCGGCGCATCCGGCGCCGGCTGCTGAGGATGTACGGCCTGCGCCTGGCCCGCGGCGGCGGCGAGCGGTTCCGCGCCCACGTCTTCGACTCCCAGGTGCTGCTCCTGCTGCGGGGCCGCCTGCGCCGGGGACGGCTGCGCTTCTGGCGCGTCCACTCCATCCGCTCCAAGGAGATGAAGTCCCTGGTGGAGACCGCCCAGCGGGCTGTGGCGGCCGTGCGCCTGGATTTCGGCGTGGTGGACATGGTGCTCAAGCGGCGGGAACCCTACGTGGTGCGGGTCCGGCCCACGCCGCCCGGCGGGCCCGTCTCTGTGCGCCGGTACGCTTCCGCCATCCGGGATTTCCAGCGGCTGCTGGCCCGGCGGCCGACGCCCTTCCTGATCGGGGCTGACCCCGAGTTCATGCTGGTGCACCGCCGCACCCGGCGCCTGATCGTGGCGTCGTACTACCTGCGCAAGGAGGGGTCCCTGGGCCTGGACAACCAGCGCCTGGCCGGCAGCCGCACCCGGCGTCCCATCGCCGAGGTCCGGCCCCGTCCCGCCGCCGAGCCTGCCCAGGTGGTGGAGCGGATCCGCCGGCTGCTGCGGCGCATGCCCCGCCGGCTGCGGCACCGCAGCGTGCGCTGGTGCGCCGGCAGCGGGCCCCGCGGCAGTTACCCCATCGGCGGTCACGTCCACTTCAGCGGCCTGCCGCTGAGCGCCGGCCTGGTGCGGGCCCTGGACGCCTACCTGGCCCTGCCCCTGGCCATGGTGGAAGACCCGCGCCGGGCCCGCCGGCGCCGGCGCCGCTACGGCTTCCTCAGCGACGTGCGGGAGAAGTCCTGGGGGTTCGAGTACCGGACGCCGCCTTCCTGGCTGGTGACGCCGGGATACGCGCGGGCGGTCCTGTCGCTGGCCAGGCTGGTGGCCATGCACTGGCGGCGGCTGGAGCGGGACCCATTCCTGGATCCCAGCGTGGTCCGCGCCTTCAAAATGTGCGACAAGGCCGTGCTGCGGCCCCACTTCGAGGCGGTGTGGGCGGACCTCCAGGCGCTTCCCGACTACGCCCGCTACGCCGCCGACCTGGACGCCCTGGCGGCCGTGGCCCGGTCGGGCCGCTCCTGGAACGAGCAGCGGGACTTCCGCCTGGCCTGGGGGGTGCGCTGACCGCACACCCCGCGGCGGGGCTTCATAAGATGAGCCAGGAATCCTTCCCCAGATGCTGGCAGGAGGGGACACGGGAAGGGAGGGAACCTCGTGCACACCAGGCTCGAGGAACGGTGCCGCGAGATCTTCGTCAAGGCCGTCTGCGCCAAGGGACGTGCAGCTTCCGAGCAGGTTCACCTGGTCCGTCCGCCCCGGGACGTGGTCGACGTGCTGGGCTGCCGCGTCACCGGCCTGCGTTTCGGCAGCCGCCTGCGGGGTGACTTCGTTCGCATCTCCGGGGAGTACGAACTGCAGATCTGGGTCGCCTACGACGGCGACTCGGAACTGCTGCGGCAGCGGGTCGACTTCCACGAGGACGTGGCCCTGCGCGACATCGGTGAGGGCGTTCTGGACGACGAGCCGGAGGTCGTCGCGGAAGCCGTCCGGGGCCCGACGGTGCTGGAATGCACCGTCACCAAGGACGGGCGGTTGGAAGTCACCGTGTCGGTCGAGTTCCGGGTGGACGTGGTCGGCAGGACTCGCCTGCGGGTCCGGGTCTGCGACGCGCCGGACGACGGCATCGACGCCGACGACGTCCTCTTCGACGACACCCTGGAGTAGGCTCTTCCCGGACCCCTGAGGCCAGCCATCCTGGCCGCCAGCGTCCCGGCCGCCGCGGGCCGCCGGGGCGTTCTTTCTCCATGAGGAGGTTCACCGCCGCGTGCGCTTCGCTGTCGTCACCACCAACCTGCAGCCGTGGGTGCAGTCACTCCAGAAACAGGGCGCCGCGGCGGTGCTGGCCGGGGCGCCCGCACGGCCTGCGGGCGACATCCGCCTGCTGGTGCGCTGGGGCACCCGGCGCGGGGCCGACCCCGCCGGCATCCCCGTCATCAACCGCCGGCCGGCGCTGCGGCTGCTGGAGACGAGCGACTCGGCCCGGCGCCTGGAACTGGCCGGGCTCGGCCCCGCGTCCCGGCTCTGGGCTTTGGAGCAGCCGGGCAGCCGCCTGCTGCGAGTGGAAGTCTTCGACCTGCGCCCCCTGGCCGTCCGCTGGCTGGTCCGGGAGGGGGACCGCTGGCAGGTGCGCTCGGCCCGCAGCTTGCCGAACCGGACCATCCGCCGGGCGGCCTCGGGCGCGGTCCGGGCCCTGCACGCCCTGGGGCTGGATGCGGGGCGGGTGGACGTGGCGGTGCTGCCGCCCCGGGACGGGGTGATGCGGGAGCGGGTCTGCGCCGTCAACCCGGCTCCCCAATGGCCGGCCATGATGGCCGAGCACGTGGCGGCGGCCGTCCGGCGCCGCGTGGCCGGTACGCCGCCCGACCGCTGGATGCTGGGGGCCGACCCGGAGTTCGCCTTCGTGGATCCCGAGGATGAGCGCATCATCCCGGCTTCCCGCTTCCTGGACCTCAAGGGCGAGGTGGGCTGCGACGCCCAGACGGTCCCGGGCCGCCACCAGGAGCACCTGCTGGCGGAGGTGCGGCCCCGTCCCCACAATGACCCCCGGGCCCTGACCGGCGCCCTGTATCGCTGCCTGGAGCAGGCGGCGGCCCGCTGCGACACGGGCAGGCTGGCGTGGCGGGCCGGCAGCCTCTGGGGGCGCCGGGTGGGCCTGGGCGGCCACATCCACATTACGGGCGGTCCCCTCAGCGGCGCGCTGCTGCGGGCCCTGGACAACTACCTGGCGGTGCCCCTGCTGCTGGTGGAGGACCCGCAGCGGGCCCGGCGGCGCCGCCGCCGGCACGGGTTCCTGGGCGACGTGCGCTTCAAGGACCACGGCGGGTTCGAGTACCGGACCCCGTCGTCGTGGCTGGTGTCGCCCCGGTTGGCCCTGGCCGTCCTGGCCCTGGCCGCCTGGATCCTTCGGGACAGCCAGTACCTGAATCGCGACCTGTTCCTGGACACCGCCGCGATGGAGGCCTTTTACCTCTGCGACAAGGAGCCCTTCTACGCCGCCTTCGACCAGCTGCTGGAGGACCTGGAGGCAACTCCCCACCGGGACCGCTACCTGCCCCTGGTGGAGCCCCTCTTCGACCTGATCGCCCGCCGGGACGTGTGGGACGACCGCCTGGACCTGCGGGTGGCCTGGCGCCTGACCGGCCGGATGCGGGCGTCCACCTTAAAAAAGTTAATCCAAACATGAATAGTTTGAGTCCCGTGGTTTGACCTTTGCCATCTCCTCCTTTATACTTGGAACCGCAGCACGGCCTGCCGGGGGGTGGAACCGTGACGCACCCGGTTCCGGGGACGTGTCCCGTCTGCGGCGAGACCCTGGGCGTGCGCCGGCTCCACTGCCGGCGCTGCGACACCGCCGTCGAGGGTCACTTCGAACTGCCGCGCCTGGCCCGGCTCAGCCCGGAGCAGCAGGACTTCGTCGAGACTTTCCTCAAGGTCCGCGGCAACATCCGGGAGATGGAGCGGGAACTGGGCGTTTCGTACCCCACCGTGCGCAGCCGCCTGGACGAGATCCTGCGGGCGCTGGGCCACCGCGTGGAGCGATCGCAGGACCAGGAGCGGCGCCGGGAGCGCCGGCGGGAGATCCTTGACGCCTTGAGCCGCGGGGAGTTGACCGCCGACGAGGCGGTCCGGCGGCTGCGCGACCTCTAGAGGGGTGCCGGGAGGGGTGCGCCGTGGATGACGAGCGCCTGGTGGTGCTGAGGCTCCTGGAGCAGGGCAAGATCACGGCCGAGGAGGCGGCGGAACTGCTGCAGGCGCTGGACGCCGGGCAGGCGCCGCCGGTTGGACCCGCGGCGGCGCCTGCGCAGCCGCCGGCTGCGGCGGCGGCCGCGGCGGCGAGTCCCGCCTCCGCGGTGCGCGTATCGCTGCTGGAAGGCATCGAGCGGCTGCTGGATTCCCTGGCCGGCGTGTTGGGGGAAACGCGCCGCTACGAGACGGTGGTGGAGGGCTCCTTTTCGCCCGGCCGGCGCCCGGTACGGGTGGTGCTCCACAGCTTCAACGGCCGCATCCAGGTGTGCGGCTGGGAACGGCCCACCTACCGGCTGGAACTGGTCAAGGAGGTCCGGGCTCGCACCGAGGAAGCGGCCCGGCGCCTGGCCGAGGCCATGGGCCGGGTCACCCGGGGCGATGAGTTCCTGGCGGTGGAAAGCGAACGCCGGGGGCCCGGGGGCATGAAGGTGACGTGCTGGCTTCCCCAGGATCTTTCCTGTGAACTGGAAGCCCGCAGTTCCAACGGGCGCATTGTGGTGGAAGGTATCACGGCACAGCGGATGCGGCTGGCCACCACCAACGACCGCGTCGAGGTGAGCGGCGGACGCCTGGGCGACGCCGACATCGAGACGTCCAACGGCCGCATCGTGGTGGCCGGACCGGCGGAGCGGGTCAGGGCCCGCACGTCCAACGACCGCATCGACGTGATCCCGCCGGGCGGCGTTGCCGCCGGCACCTGGGATCTGGAGACCAGCAACGCCCGGGTAACGGTGGCGCTGGCGGCGGGAACGCCGGTCCGGCTGGACCTGGCCACCCGGAACGCGCCCATCCGCCTGTCGGTGGACCCGCTGATCTACGAAATCAACGAGAAGGGCCACCACAGCCGGGTCGTCGCCGCCACCCCTGGCGGCGGCCCGGGGACCGGGGTCCAGTTGAGGGTCAGGACCTCCAACGACGTCATCCGCGTGGAGGCGGTGGGAACCGGTGACTGAGCGGGGCAGAGACGCCGTGGGCCAGGACGACGAGCGCCTGCGGGTGCTGAAGTTGATCGAGTCGGGCCAGATCTCGGCCGAAGAGGGACTGCGCCTGCTGGAAGCCGTGGAGCACGGTGGGGCGGCGGGCGAGGAGGCTCCGGCTCCCCGGTGGCTGCGGATCCGTGTGGAAGGCGACGACGAGAAGATCAACGTCAACCTTCCCCTGGAAGCCGTCGAGATGATCGCAGGACTGGTGGCCCGCTTCCTGCCCCGGGACGTATTCGGCTCCGGGGACCAGGTGGACCCGGCCCACATCATCCGCCTGGTCAGGGCCGGGGCCCGGGGGCGTATCGTTCACGTGGAGAACGATGACCAGCACGTGGAAATTTTCGTGGAGTGAGGGGCGGCGGCCATGCTGGTGCGCTGGTTGATCAACACGGCGGCGCTGATGGCGCTGCCCTACCTTTACGACGGGGTCCGGGTGGACGGCGTGCTGGCGGCGCTGGTGGCCGCGGCCGTCCTGGGCGTGGTCAACGCCGTCATCCGGCCGGTGCTGCTGGTGCTGACCATCCCGCTCAACCTGCTGACGCTGGGCCTTTTCACCTTCGTCATCAACGCGCTGATGCTGTGGCTTGTGGCCGCCGTGGTGGACGGCTTCGAGGTGGCGGGTTTCACCGGGGCCTTCATCGGCTCGCTGCTGCTGACGGTGGTCAGCGCCCTGCTTTCCTGGGTCATCCGCTGAGGAGATCATTCGTCGAGGAGCCGCAGCCTGAGGCCCTCGGTGTCCACCCGGACCGGAAGCACCTGGAGCCCGCGGGCCGCCAGGGCCCGGGCCACCGCCTCCCGGGCGCCGGGGGGCGCCAGCGCCACCACCGAGCCGCCGCCGCCGGCCCCGCAGACCTTGGCGGCAGCGGCGCCCGCGGCCAGCGCCGCCTCCACCGCGGCGTCCACGGCCGGCGTGGTGACGCCCCTGGCCGCACGCCGGCGCCAGCGCCACTCTTCCCGCATCCAGGCGGCCGCGGCGTCCCAGTCGGGGCCTTCGGCCAGGGCCCGGCGCATGCCGGCGGCCGCTTTCTTGATCCGGGCCAGGGCCTGGCGGGTGCGGGGGCGCCCCTCGATGAAGGCCCGCACCATGCGCCAGTTGGGCACCGCCGAGCGATGGGGCTCACCCACGCAGGCCACCACCAGGCGGCGGCTCAGTTCCTCCGCCAGTTCGGGGCCGCCCAGGGGCTCCAGCCTGTCGGAAGCGGGCTCGAACCAGATGGCGTTGACGCCGCCGGCGGCCGCCGCGTAGTGGTCCTGGCGGCCGCCGGGACCGCCGATGACCTGGACCTCCAGGTCGGCCGCCACCCGCACCAGGTGGTCCCGGGCCGGCGGCCGGCCGTCCAGGGCCGCCAGCGCCGCGCACAGCGCCAGCAGCAGCGCCGACGACGCGCCCAGACCCGAGCCCGGGGGCGCCTGGTTGCAGGTCACGACCTCGCAGCCCCCGGGGGGCCGCCAGTAGCGCACGGCCCGGGCCGCCAGGGCCAGGGGACCGTCCACGGGCAGCCGGTCCCAGGAGGCGGCTTCCAGCACCGCGCCGGTGTCCTCGGAGCGGATGACGATGCGCCCGTCGGAGCGTGACCGGGCTTCGACCCGGCTTTCGAGGGTGACGGCCGCGTTGACGGTGAGGGCACCGTCCAGCAGCAGGTACAGGGGATAGATGTCGAGGGTGCCTCCCGCCAGGTCCACCCGGTTGGGGGCGACGGCCAGGACGCGCAGGGTCTCCACCTCCCCGCCCACCGCGTCATGGGCTTCCGCCCCGGGGCCGCGGTCACCTGCCGCCGCCGGGCTGCCTCCCAGGGCCCGCCTGCCTGCCGCCCGCGCCGCCACGATACAATGGGAGCGGGCGGGAGGAGTGGTCATGAGCCACGTCGGCGGCGACGCAGGAGAACCGCTGCGCCTGGTGATCATCACCGGCGTGTCGGGCGCGGGCAAGACCGAGGCCCTGCGCTGCTTCGAGGACATGGGCTACTTCTGCATCGACAACCTGCCGCCGGCGCTGCTGCCGGAGGTGGCCCAACTGCGGGCCCGGAGCGGCGGCCGGCTGCGCCGGGTGGCGGTGGTCATCGACATCCGCGGCGGCGTCTTCTTCGAGGACGCCCTGCAGTCGGTGGCCGCCCTGGAGGCTGCCGGGGTGCCCTGCCACATCCTGTTCCTGGAGGCCCAGGAGGAAACCCTGGTCCGCCGTTACAAAGAAACGCGCCGCCGCCACCCGCTGGCGCCCGAAGGCCGGGTGACCGACGGCATCGCCGCCGAGCGGGCCCGCCTCAGCGCCCTGCGCAGCCGCGCCCAGCGCATCGTCGATACCAGCGGCCTGAGCCGCAGGGACCTGCGCGACCTTCTTCGGCGCCTGTATGCCGACGATCCCCGCGGTTCGCCCGGCACCGTCAGCCTGACGCTGCTGTCCTTCGGCTTCAAGTACGGCCTGCCGCTGGACGCCGACCTGGTCTTCGACTCCCGCTGGCTGCCCAATCCCTATTACGTGCCGGCGCTGCGCTCCCGCACCGGGTGCGATCCGGGCGTGGCGGAATACGTGCTGCAGTCGCCCCAGGCCCGCCAGTTCGTCGAGCGCCTGGCCGACTACCTGCGCTTCGTGCTTCCGCTGCACGCCGCCGAGGGCCGCGAGCAGCTGGTGGCCGCGGTGGGCTGCACCGGCGGCCGCCACCGGTCGGTGGTCATCGTCCAGGAACTGGCCCGGCGCCTGGGCTCCGAGGTCCGGGACCTGCACGTGATCCACCGCGACATGCATGTGCAGGAGCCCGACGCCGCGGCCGCCGTGGACCCGGAGGACGCCGGCTGATGCGCTGGGCCCGCTGGCTGATGCCGGGGCTGCGGGTCAAGCGCTGGTTCGTCCTGTTCGCCGCCGGCATCCTCATGTTCGCCAGCGGCTGGGCCATCATCGTGGACCGGCCGCCCCTGGCGGCCCTGGACGCCCTGGTGCGCCGCGGCGTGGCGTTCATGACCGGCAGCCACCTGCCGCCCCGGTTGGGCGGCATGGTCCTGGCCGGGCTGGGCGCGGCGGCGGTGCTGGCCGCCGTGTACGGCGCCTACCGCTCGGTGACCTCGGCGCTGGTGCCCGAGGAGCGGGCCGGTGACCTGATCGTCCAGCGGCGCCGGGCCGACCGCGGCCCGCGGATCGTGGCCCTGGGCGGGGGCACCGGGCTGTCCACCCTGGTCCGGGGGCTCAAGGAGTACACCAGTCACGTCACCGCCGTGGTCACCGTCACCGACGACGGCGGCTCCTCGGGCCGCCTGGTGGACGAGCTGGGCATCCTGCCGCCCGGCGACATCCGCAACGTGCTGGTGGCCCTGGCCGACATGGAGCCCCTGATGGAGCAGGTGCTGCAGCACCGCTTCAGCCGCGGCAGCCTGGCCGGCCACTCCCTGGGCAACCTGCTGCTGGGCGCGCTGACCGAGGTGCTGGGGGACTTCGAGGAGGCCGTGCGCCAGTCCAGCCGCGTCCTGGCCGTCCGCGGCCAGGTGCTGCCGTCCACGGCCCAGCCGGTGCGGTTGTGCGCGGAGCTGGACGACGGCACGGTGGTGCGGGGCGAAACCCGGGTCTCGGGCAGCGGCCGCCCCATTCGCCGCGTGTTCCTGGAACCCGGCGATGCCCGGCCGCCGGCGGCCGCCCTGGAGGCGGTGGCTGAGGCGGACCTGATCGTGCTGGGCCCGGGCAGCCTGTTCACCAGCGTCCTGCCCAACCTGCTGATCGAGCCCCTCCGGGATGCCATTCGCGCCAGCGGCGCCCTGAAGGTCTACGTGGTCAACGTCATGACCCAGCCGGGCGAAACCGACGGCTTCAGCGCCGCCGACCACGTGCGGGCGGTACTGGAGCACACGGGGCCCGGCCTGGTGGACGTGGCCCTGGTCAATACCGGCCCGGTGGACCCGGCGCGTCTGGCCGCGTACCGGGCCCAGGGCGCCGACGTGGTCCGGGCCGACCTGGACGCGGTGGCCCGGCTGGGCGTGCTGCCCGTGGGGGCGCCGGTGGTGGCCTCGGGCGACCTGGTCCGCCACGATCCCCGCCTGCTGGCGGCCCAGGTGCTGCGCCTGCTGCTGGACCGCGGCCTGCCCCGCGCCCGCTTCTTCGACCTGCTGTGGCTGAGCGAGCGCCTGCGCCGGGACCTCGAGCCCCGGCCCCGGCCGCGGGCCGCGGCGCTGCTGGGCCGGTCCCTGCCGGGGTCGGGGGGCTGACGGGATGCAGGCGTCCTTCTCGGCCGCGGTCCGCGAGGAACTGGCGCGGGTGCCGGTGACCACGCCCCTGGGACGGAGGGCCGAACTGGCCGGGCTGATCCTGACGCTGGGCCGCTGGTCCGGGCAGGGCCGGGAGGCCGGGCTGGTGCTGCGCACGCCCAGCGCGGCCCTGGCCCGCCGCATCACGGGCTGGCTCAAGGAAGACCACCGCCTGGACGTGGTGGTGGCGGTGCGGGGATCGGCCCGGCGCGGCGGCCGCCGCCTGGAGATCCGGGCGGGACCCGCGCCGGCCGCCGCCCGGATGCTGGACGACCTGGGCCTCCTGGACGATGCCGGGCGGCTGCGCCTGCGCATCGCCCGCCGGTTCCACCGGTCCTCCGCCAGGGCCGCGTGCCTGCGGGGCCTGTTCGCGGGGGCCGGGCACATCCACCCGCCGCAGCGGGGTTACCACCTGGAGATCCGGCTGCGCAGCGCCGAACTGGCCGCCGACTGCGCCGCCCTGATGGAGGGGGTCGGGCTCAGGCCGGGCGTCGCCGCGCGGCGGCGCGGGCATGCTGTCTACCTGAAAGAAGGAGACCAGGTGGTGCGCTTCCTGACGCTGACCGGCGCCCACGGCGCCGTGCTGGCCTACGAGGACGCCAGGATCCAGCGGGAGATGCGGGGGCAGGTCAACCGCCTGGTCAATGCCGAAACAGCCAACCTGGAGAAAGCCATCGCCGCCGCCGCCGGTCAGGTCCGCGACATCGAACTGATCAGCCGCCGCCTGGGGCTGGAGCGGCTGCCGCCGGCGCTGCGGGAAGTGGCGCGGCTGCGCCTGGCGTACCGGGACCTGAGCCTGCGGGACCTGGGCCTTCAGTGCAGCCCGCCGCTGAGCAAGTCGGCGGTGGCCCACCGGATGCGCCGGCTGCAGCAACTGGCGGCGCAGCTGCGGCGGTCCGGAGGCCCGGGAACCCCGGCCTCCGGCGGCGCCAGAACCTGAGAAAAGGAATGCGTTCACAAGCACCCGAAAACCCCAGGGGAGCGGCCGCGCCCGCTGGAGGGCGGGTGGACGCGGGGGGATTGCTGTGGGCCTGGACGTGGACAACACCGGCAGCCGCCCCCGGGGCGGCGCGGTGGTCGTGGACCTGTTCGACGACGTCCGGGCGGATCTGGAACGGGTCGAGCAGGAACTGTACCGGCGGCTGGCGTCCGACAGGGCGTTCCTGCAGGAACTGGCTACCCACCTGATGCGGGGCGGCGGCAAGCGCCTGCGGCCCGCCCTGGTGCTGCAGTGCGCCCGCGTTTTCGACGGCCGGCTGGACGGCGTCATCCCCGTGGCGGCCGCCGTCGAGATGATCCACATGGCCACGCTGATCCACGACGACGTGGTCGACGGGTCCGACCTGCGGCGGGGCCTGCCCACGGTCAACGCCAAGTGGGGCAGCGGCGTTTCGGTGCTGCTGGGCGACTACCTGTTCGCGCGGGCCTTTTCCATGCTGGCCGAGACGGGCCGCAACGACGTGGTCCGCATCATGGCCGACGTGGTGTTCCTGATGTCGGAGGGGGAACTGGAGCACTCCGTCGAGACCTTCGACATCGGCCGCGGCGAGGACCGCTATCTGGAGCACATCGACAAGAAGACCGCGGTCTTCATCGGCCAGTGCTGCCGCCTCGGCGGCCTGCTGGCCGGCGCCGGCCCCGAGGCCCAGGAAGCCCTGTACCGGTACGGCCGGGGCATCGGCATGGCCTTCCAGATCGTCGACGACATCCTGGATTTCAGCGGCTCCGCCCGGGAACTGGGGAAGCCGCCGGGCACCGACCTCCAGAGCGGCGTCATCACCCTGCCGGTGCTGCTGGCCCTGCGCCGGGAACCGCAGGGACAGGAACTGCGGGATTTGATCGAGGGTCGCTTCGCCGATCCCCGGGCCCTGGAGCGGGCGGTGGCCCTGGTGCGGGCCTCGGGCGCCCTGGAGGAGTCGTACCGGGTGGCCATGGGTTACGTGGCCGAGGCCCAGCGGGTGCTGGAACACCTTCCGCCGGGACCGGCGCGGGACCGGCTGCGGCAGATCGCCGAGTTCGTGGCCAGCCGCAGGTCCTGAGGCCTTTGCGGGATCCGAGGTGATGTCGTGGTGGGGCTGCGTCACGCAGGCAACCCACGCATTCCCGACACGACGGTCCGCCGCCTGCCCGTGTACCTGCGGGTGCTGTCGGAGCTATCGGGCAGGCAGCAGGAAGTCACATCGGCGGAACTGGCGGAGCGCACCGGGTACTCCTCGGAGCAGATCCGCAAGGATTTCGCCTACTTCGGGGCCCTGGGCACCCGGGGCGTGGGCTACCGGGTGGACCTGCTGCAGCGACAGATCCGCTCCATCCTGGGGCTGGACCGGCCCATCCCGGCGGCGGTCATCGGCGCCGGCAACCTGGGCACGGCCCTGGCCCGCTACAGCATCCTGCAGGACCGGGACATCCAGGTGGTGGCCCTGTTCGACGTGGACCCCCGGCGGGTGGGCACCGACATCGAAGGGGTCAAGGTTTACCCCACCGAAGAACTGCCGGCGGTGGTGCGGCAGCTGGGCATCCGCATGGCCATCGTGGCCGTTCCGCCCGAGGCGGCCCAGGCGGTGGTGGATGCGGCCGTGCGGGCCGGCGTCACGGCGTTCCTGAACTTCAGTCCCGTCAAGCTCCAGGCGCCCCGGCACGTCCACATCCAGAACATCGACCTCAGCCTGGAACTCCAGAGCCTGGCCTATTACGTCTCGGCGCGATCCCTGCCGTGAGACTGCGGTGGTGAGCCGACCCGGTGCTGTCCTTCCTGCAGGCGATGACGTGGCTGGACTTCCTGGTGGCCGTGGTGGACATCCTCCTGGTGTCCTACCTGATCTACCGCCTGTTCCTGCTGATCCGCGGCACCCGGGCGGTCCCGCTGCTGAACGGCGTGGCCCTGCTGCTGCTGGCCACCGCCGCCAGCCGCCTGCTGCAGCTGGACACCCTGCACTGGATCCTGCAGTACGCCCAGCTGGGCCTGGTGGTGGGCCTGCCCATCGTCTTCCAGCCGGAACTGCGCCGGGCCCTGGAGCAGGTGGGCCGCGGCAGCCTGCTGGCCCGCCCACTGCGCCCCGATGAGGTGGACCCGTCGGCGGTCATCGATGCCGTGGTCAGCGCCGCGGTCACCCTGTCGCGGAACCGCACCGGCGCCCTGATCGTGCTGGAGCGGGAGACCGGCCTGAACGACATCGCCGAGACCGGCATCCCCCTGGACAGCCTGGTCAGCACGGAACTGCTGGTGAACCTGTTCGTGCCCAGCACGCCGCTGCACGATGGGGCGGTGATCATCCGGGGCGACCGCATCGTGGCCGCCGGCTGCTTCCTGCCGCTGACCGAGGCCCGGGACCTGGACAGCCAGATCGGCAGCCGGCACCGGGCCGCCCTGGGCATCTCGGAGCAGTCGGACGCGGTGACCGTGGTGGTGTCCGAGGAGACCGGCGCCATTTCCATCGCCCACAACGGCAAGCTGATCCGCCAGCTGGACGACGTGAAGCTGCGGCACATGCTGACCACGATGCTGGGCCCGGAGCGGCCGCCGGTGACCTTCAACCTGTTCCGCCAGCGCAGCGTGAGCGGGTGATGGGCGGCGTGGTGACGGCCGTATGATGGAGCGGTTCCTGCGCAACGACAACCGGGTCCGGGTGCTGTCCCTGGTGCTGGGCATCGTGCTGTGGTTCTACGTCAGCAGCGAGCAGAACCCGACCATTTCCCGCACCATCCAGGAGATCCCGGTGGAGGTGCGGGGCCTCGACGTGGACCTGGCGGTGGTCAACCTGGATCCGGCCACCGTCAGCGTGTCGGTCCAGGGGCCGGCCCAGGTGGTCAACAACCTGACGCGGGACGACTTCCGGGCCAGCGTGCAGCTGACCGACGCGGGGCCGGGGCCCGTGGTGGCGGCGGTGCGCCTGGAGCGGCCCCAGGGCGTGCAGCTCACCGCCGTGGAACCCAGCCACGTGATCAGCCTGGTGGAGCCGGTGGAAGAAGTCACCCTGCCGGTGGAACTGGCCGTCAGCGGCCAGCCTGCGCCCGACTTCCGGGCCGGCGAGCCCCGGCTGTCGTCGGGCCAGGTGGTGGTGCGGGGCGCGTCAAGCCTGGTGGCCCGGGTGGAGCGGGTGGTCACCAACGTGGACATCGCCGGCGCCCGCGAAACGGTCTCCCAGAGCGTGGTCCTGTACCCGGTGGACGCCTCGGGCCGGCAGGTCAACGGCGTCCGGCTGATCCCCGACCGGGTGGCGGTCACCGTGCCGGTGGAGCCCCTGCCGCCGCTGATGGTGCTGCCGGTGCAGGTGGTGCTGTCCGGCGAGCCGGCGCCCGGATTCCAGGTGGCGGGCGAGCCCACGGCGGTGCCCGGCCACGTGGTGGTGCGGGCGCCCGAGGGCACGCCGGGCCTGGGGCCGGTGCCCACCGAGCCGGTGGACATCAGCGACGCCCGCCAGCCGGTGGAGGTGCGGGTGGCGGTGGACCTGCCCGAGGGCGTGGAGCCCGTGGGGGCGGCCGAGGTGCTGGTCTACGTGCCGGTGGCGCCCGTACCCGAAGGGGACGGCGGCCAGGGCGGCGGTTCGTGATGGAGGCGGCGTGTCGTGATGGGTGACGGGGTTCCGGTGCCTCTGTTCGGGACCGACGGTATCCGCGGCGTGGTGAACCGGCAGTTGACGCCCGCCCTGGCGGCGGCGGCCGGCCAGGCGCTGGCGGCTTACCTGCGGGCGCAGGGCGCCGGGGGGGCGGTGACAGGCGCCGCGGCGGCGCCGGCCGGCGCGGCGGGGCCGTCAGGGGGCGCCGCGGCGGCGGTGGAAGTGCTGGTGGGGCGCGACACCCGCCGCTCCGGGGACATGCTGCAGGCGGCCCTGGAAGCGGGGCTGTGCGCCGCCGGCGGCGAGGCCGTGGACGTGGGCGTGCTGCCCACCCCGGCGCTGGCGTGGCTGGCGGCCCGGCGCCGCCGGGCGGCGGTGATGATCAGCGCCTCCCACAACCCGCCCGAGTACAACGGCATCAAGGTCCTGGGCGCCGACGGCATGAAGCTTCCCGACGACGTGGAGGCCGCGCTGGAGGCGTCCATCCGCAGCGCGCTGGACGGCGGCGCCTCCGGGGAGGCCGGCCGCCTGCTGGTGGACGCGCTGGCGGTGGGCCGGCGGCGGGCCGAACCCGACGCGGCGGCGGCCTACCTGGACTACCTGCGGCAGCGGCTGCCGGCGGGGCTGGAGCGGATGCGCGTGGTGCTGGACTGCGCCCACGGCGCCGCCTACCGGTTGGCGCCAGCCCTGTTCGAGGCGGCCGGCGCGCGGGTCACCGTCATCAACGCCGAGCCCGACGGGCTGAATATCAACCGGGACTGCGGCGCCACCGACCCCCGGGCCCTGGCGCAGAAGGTGGTCCGGGAGGGGGCTGACCTGGGCTTCGCCTTCGACGGCGACGCCGACCGCTGCATCGCCGTGGACGAGCGCGGCCAGGTGGTGGACGGCGACGCCATCCTGGCGGTGACGGCCCTGGACCGGCACCGGCGCGGCAGCCTGGCCGGCCCGGCGGTGGTGGCCACGGTCATGAGCAACCTGGGCCTGGAGCGGGCCCTGGCCCGGGAGGGCATCGCCCTCCACCGCACCCGGGTCGGCGACCGGTACGTGCTGCAGGAACTGCTGGCGCGGGGCCTGGCGGTGGGCGGCGAGCAGTCGGGCCACGTGATCTTCCTGGACGCCGGCCAGACCACCGGTGACGGCCTGCTGACGGCGGTGGAGGTGGTCAACGCGGTGCTGCGGGCAGGACGGCCCCTGTCGGAACTGGCGGCGGTGGTGGAACGCCTGCCCCAGCAGTCCCGCAGCGTGCCGGCGCCGGACCCCGGGCGGCTGCTGGAGGCGCCGGCGGTTCAGGCGGCGGTGGACGCGGCCCGGGAACGCCTGGGCCGGTCCGGCCGTATCGTGGTACGGGCGTCGGGCACCGAACCCCTGGCGCGCGTCATGGTGGAGGCCGAGGACGCGGCCCTGCTGGAGCAGGTGCTGGGGGACGTGGTGGCGGCGCTGGAACAGGAGGCGCGCCGGGCCCGTCCATGAGGTATCCGCGGCCCGCCCGGGCGCGCCTCGGCCTGCCCCGGCGCCGCGGCCGGCCTTGACGGGGTGTGCCGGGCCGGGTAGCGTGAGAGGGACGGATGCAGACCACGGCAGCGGGGGTGGAAGCAGGAGCCCGGTCGGAGGCGGTGCAGGCCAGCCCATCACAACGTAACATCAGCGCCTGGACTCGGGCTTTACGCCCGAGTTGACGAGGTGGGGGATCTCGGATCATCGGCGGGTGACCCCCGGTCGGCCACGACCGTCAGAGGCCCGTCCAAAGGCCGCGGGCGACCGCGGAGACAAAGCGGGCCGGGTGGCCCGGAGCCCTGCTCCGGTTTGTTCCTGCGCCTGCGCCTGTCCCCGTTTTCGTTTCTGCCCTGCCTCCCTGCCCGGAAGGGATGTTGTCGAGATGTGCGGCATCGTCGGCTATGCCGGCCGGCGGCAGGCGCTGCCCATCCTGCTGGACGGGCTGCGGCGCCTGGAGTACCGCGGCTACGACTCGGCGGGGGTGGCGGTTCTCAACAACGGCACCGTCGAGGTGCGCCGGGCCGCGGGCCGGTTGGAAAACCTGGTGGAGCGACTGGCGCAGGACCCGATCCCCGGCGGCCAGGTGGGCATCGGCCACACCCGCTGGGCCACCCACGGGCGGCCGTCCGACGTCAACGCCCACCCGCACTGCGACTGCAGCGGGCAGTTCGCGGTGGTCCACAACGGCATCATCGAAAACCACGCGGCCCTGCGCCGGCGCCTGGAGGACACCGGCCACCGCTTCACTTCCGAGACCGACACCGAGGTCATCGCCCACCTGCTGGAGGCCGAGTACGACGGCGACCTGGCCGAGGCGGTGCGGCGGGTGGTGGCCCAACTGGAAGGCGCCTTCGCCCTGGTCATCGCCACCCGCCGGGAGCCGGGCCGCATCGTGGCCGTGCGCCAGGAAAGCCCGCTGATCGTGGGCCTGGGCCGGGACGAGAATTTCGTCGCCTCCGACATCCCGGCGCTGCTTCCCTATACCCGGCGCATCCATGTCCTGGAGAACGGCGAGATGGCCGACATCCGCGCCGACCGGGTGACGGTCACCGACTGGAACGGCAAGCCGGTGCAGAAGGCGTTTATCGACGTCACCTGGGACGCCGATGCCGCCGAGAAGGGCGGCTACCCCCACTTCATGCTCAAGGAGATCCACGAGCAGCCCCAGGCGCTGGCGGACGCCCTTCGGGGCCGCCTGGACCCCGACGGCGCCCGTGTGGTCTTCGAGGACCTGTCGCTGACGCCCGAGGACGCCCGCCGGCTGCGGCAGGTGTACTTCGTGGCTTGCGGCACCGCCTACCACGCCTCGCTGGCCGCCGCCCTGCTGACGGAGCGCCTGGCCGGGGTGCCGGCCCGGGCGGAGATCGCTTCGGAGTTCCGCTACCGGGATCCCCTGGTGGATGAGCACACGCTGGTGGTGGCGGTCAGCCAGTCCGGCGAGACCATCGATACCCTCAGCGCGCTGCGGGCGGCCCGGGAACGGGGGGCGCGGCTGCTGGGCATCGTCAACGTGGTGGGCTCGTCCATCGCCCGGGACTGCGGCGACGTGATCTACACCCGGGCGGGGCCGGAGATCTCGGTGGCGTCCACCAAAGCCTACACGACGCAACTGGCGGTGGCGGCGCTGCTGGCGGTCTACCTGGGCCGGGCCCGCGGCACCCTGGGCGACCACCAGGCCCGGGAACTGCTGGCGGGGCTGCGGGACCTGCCGGAACTGGCCCGGGAGACGCTGGACCAGGCCGGCGAGCTGCGGCCGGTGGGCGAGGCCCTGGCCCAGGCCCGCGATCTCTATTACCTGGGCCGCGGCCTGGACTGGGTCACCGGCATGGAGGGCCAGTTGAAGATCAAGGAGATCGCCTACATCCACGCCGAGGCCTACCCGGCCGGCGAGTTGAAGCACGGGCCGCTGGCGCTGATCGAAGACGGGTCGCCGGTGGTGGTGGTCAGCACGCAGCCGGACCTGCACCGCAAGACCGCCAGCAACGTGCAGGAGGTCAAGGCCCGGGGGGCGCGGGTCATCGCCGTAGTCCGCGAGGACCTGGACGACCTGGGCGCCGAGGTGGACCACCTGATCCGCATCCCCAGGGTGCACCCGTTCCTCACGCCGGTGCTGGCGGTGATGCCGCTGCAGTTGCTGGCGTACTACGCGGCGGCGGCCCGGGGCGCCGACATCGACAAGCCCCGGAACCTGGCCAAGAGCGTGACGGTGGAGTAGGAGGCCGGCGCCGCCCGGCTTGCCGCCGCCGCACGCGTAGGTCCGGTTTCGGCTCTGTTCCGGGTGGATGGGGGCCGTGGCGGCGGCGCAGGGCTGAAATCAGACCTGGGGGTTGACAGAAGCCGTCGGCCGGGCGGCCGGTTTACGGAAGTAGGGTCGGGTTCAGCCCAATGACGGCAGGGAAGGCCCTGAAGCCCGGAAACAGGATTGATATCGGCCTTGGGGCGGCACCCGGCGCCGGGCGGCGGCTGCTTAAGGCCGCAAACGGTCTGAGGCGGCGGTGCAGGGCCCCCGGGACGGCTGCGGAAGTGGTAAGCCCATGGTAATCGGCGTCGGCATCGACCTGGTGGCGGTGGACCGCGTGGCCCGCGTGCTGGAGCGGCGCGGGGACCGCTTCCTGGCCCGCGTCTTCACGCCCGGGGAACTGGCCTGCTGCCCGCCCGGGAAGCAGTACGCCCGGCGGCTGGCTGCGCGGTTCGCCGCCAAGGAGGCCGCTCTCAAGGCCCTGGGCACGGGCCTGGCCGGGGGCATCCGCTGGCACGACATTGAAGTCCGGCGCGGCGACGGGGGACGGCCGGAGGTCGTCCTGCACGGGCGGGCTGCGGCCCACGCCGCCGGGCTGGGCGTGACCCGGCTGCACCTGAGCCTGAGCCACGACGGTCCCTTCGCCGCCGCCGTGGTGGTGGCCGAGGGGGACGGGCCGTGAGGGCGGCGGGCGGTGCGGCGCCCGGCGGCGGCCTGCCCGTCTACCGGGCCGAGGCGGTCCGCCAGGCGGATCGCCGGGCCATGGAGATGGGCACTCCCGGCATGACCCTGATGGAGCGGGCCGGGGCCGGTGCCTGGCGGGTGATCCGGCGGTACCTGCGCGGCCGCCCGTCGGCTCGGGTCGTGGTCCTGGCCGGCCGCGGCAACAACGGCGGCGACGGCCTGGTGGTGGCGCGCCTGGCCCACGCCGAGGGGTATCCCGTGGCCACCCTGCTTCTGGGGCGCCCCGGCGACCTGCGGGGCGACGCCGCCGAGGCCTGCCGGAGGGCCCGCGAGGCCGGCGTCGAGATCGTGCCCCTGGACCCGGACGGCGGCACTCCTGCCGAAATCCTGGACCTGCATCTGGAGCAGGCGGACCTGGTGGTCGACGCCCTGCTGGGCACCGGCGGCCGGGGCGCGCCCCGGGGTGGATTCGCCGAGGCCATCCAGGCCGTCAACCGCTGGCGGGAGCGCCGGCGGGAACGGCAGCACACCGGGCAGCCGCCTGGCTGGGGCATGGTGGCGGCCCTGGACCTGCCCTCGGGGCTGGATCCCGACACGGGTCGGGCTGCCGGCGCCGTCATCGCCGCCGACTTCACCGTGACCTTCGGGGCCCTGAAGACCGGCCTGCTGATGGGACCGGCCCTGCGCTTCACGGGCGCCGTCCACCTGATCGACATCGGCCTCCCGGCTGAGGCCTTCCCCGAACCTGACGCCTTCCTGGTGACGCCCGCGCTGGTCCGCAGCGACCTGCCCCCTGCCGACCCCGACGCCCACAAGGGCAGCCGGGGCCGGGTCCTGGTGGCGGCCGGGTCCCGGGGCATGAGCGGTGCCGCCGTCCTGGCCGCGCGCGGCGCGCTGCGGGGCGGTGCCGGGCTGGTGTTCGCCGCCGTGCCCGCCGGCGAGCGACCGGTGGTGGCGTCGGCGGTGCCCGAAGCGCTGACGATCCCCCTGCCGGAGGACGAAGCCGGGCGGCCGGGTCCCGGCGCGGCCGAGGCCATCCTGGCGTGGTCGCCCGCGCCCGACGCGGTGGTTCTGGGACCCGGGCTGGGCCGTTCGCCCGCCGTCACGGCAGCCGTCCTGGAACTGATGGGGCGGTGCCCCGCGCCCATGGTCGTCGACGCCGACGGCCTCAACGCCCTGGCGGGCAGCGATGGGGAGCCGGACGCCCCGGCGGGCGCTGCCCGCGGCACGCAGGCAGCGGCCCCGTGGCCGGGGCCGCGGGTGCTGACGCCCCATCCGGGCGAGGCTGCCCGCCTGCTGGGGACCACAACCGGTGCCGTCCAGCAGGACCGGCCCGCCGCCGCCCGGGAACTGGCCCGCCGCTGGGGCGCCGTGGCGGTGCTGAAGGGTGCCCGCACCCTGGTGGCGGAACCCTCGGGCCGCCTCTGGATCATCCCCACCGGGTCTCCGGCCCTGGCCACCGGGGGCACCGGCGACGTGCTGGCCGGCCTCATCGGCGCCCTGCTGGCCGGGGGCATGGCGGCCCCCGCCGCAGCCCGGACCGGCGCGTTCCTGCACGGGTGGGCCGGGCAGCGGCTGGCCCGGCGCTGGGGAACCCACGGCGCCGTGGCCGGCGACGTCCCGGCGGCGGTGGCCCGGGCCCGGGCGCTGCTGGCGCGCGGCGGAGCGCGGGAAGCGGCGGACCGGCGTATGCTGGAGTCCTGCGGGATCATTCTGGAGGATGCAGGTGACCTGGGTGACTGAAATCGCGTCGGCTTCGGCCGCGCTAATTCCCCACCCGTCCCGGGTGGAGATCGACCTGGACGCCCTGACCCGCAACGTGCGGGTGCTGAGGGAGGCGGTCGGCGTCGCCGTGACCGCGGTGGTCAAGGC
>PKRI01000027.1 GCA_017577485.1 Bacillota bacterium
GTCACTAGATTCGCAGCAAGTCGACGACAGCCTCGAGAGTCTTGTTTATTTATGATCGCGGCGCCAACCAGCGGCCCTACAGCTGCGTCGGCCGCAACAGCAGAATATAAAAAAGAGGGATGTCGAGGCCTGCGCCACCGGTGCCGAGCTCATGACCGACCGCCTGGCCATCACCGGCGGTTTCTTCAACCCGCGGGATTACGCCCGCAGCAACCGCCTGCCCACCGAGCCCTGGGTGACCCTGATCGCCGACGGCGAGGTCATCCACATGGGCCAGTTCGGCGGCGTCATCGGTTTCCGCGAGCTGTACCGCAGCCGCATTGAACCGCTGCGCCTGCGGGTGGTCCTCGAAGCAGGCGAGATGCACCTGCCGGGCGGATGGGTTCAGGGGGTCAACCACACACCCCAGAACCCCGAGGGCAACGACGGGATCTACCTGTTCACCCGGGCCTACGGCTCCAGGGTCGACCTGGCGGGAGGTCGCAAGGTGGTGGTCCGCGACGGCGTCGTGGTCGACGTCACCGAAGCGCGGGCAGCGGCCATCCCCGAGGACGGCTTCGTCATGGCCCTGTACGGGTCACTGCAGCGCCTGGCCGACGCCAACTTCGGGCTGGGCCAGCGGGTCGGCTACCGCCTGCACTTCGAAGACGCCAACGGCTGCCCGGTGGCCTGGAACCCACTGACCGCCGTGGGCGCCGGGCCCATCCTGGTAGACAACGGACACATCCGCACCGATTATGCCGAGCAGGGGTTCTTCGAGCCGCGCATCCTCAACCAGCCGGCCCGCCGGCTGGCCATCGGCATCCTGCCCGACCGCAGCCTGGTGATCGCCGCCGGCGACGGCATCCGCACCGTAGAGATGGCCGAGGCCATGAAGCGCCTGGGGGCCCGCTGGGCCCTGAACCTGGACGGCGGCGCCTCGGCCGGCATCTGGTACGACGGCGAGTACCTGCTGCGACCCGGGCGCGAGCTCAACCACGCCCTGCTGCTGGTACCGGCGCCCTGAGCGGCGACCGACCCCGGTCTAATCGTTGAGGGCGTGGCGCTCGCCCCGGACCAGGTAGATCACCCACTCGGCCAGGTTGGTGGCATGGTCGCCCAGGCGCTCGATGTGCTGGGCGATCATACCATTCCGGCGCCTTAGCCGAAGCGACCGGTGATATAGGCCTCGGTACGCTCGTCGGCCGGCCGGGTGAAAATCCGTTCCGTCGGGCCGAATTCGATCAACCGCCCGTTCAGCATGAAGGCGGTGTAGTCGGACACCCGGGCGGCCTGTTGCATGTTGTGGGTGACGATGACGATGGTGTACGACGCCTTGAGCTCGGTGATCAGGTCCTCGATCCGGGCCGTGGCCGTGGGGTCGAGAGCCGAACAGGGTTCGTCCATCAGCAGGATGTCGGGCTCGATGGCCAGGGCCCGGGCGATGCACAGACGCTGCTGCTGCCCGCCCGACAGGGCCAGCGCACTGTCCCGTAGCCGGTCCCTGACCTCATCCCACAGCGCCGCCTGGCGCAGGCTGCGCTCGACCCTCGGCAACAGGTCGCCCCGGTAGCCGTTGATCCGCAGCCCGAAGGCGATGTTCTCGTAAATCGACTTGGGGAACGGGTTGGGCTTTTGAAAGATCATACCGATGGACCGCCGCAGCTCCACCGGGTCCACGTCGGGAGCGTAGATGTCTTCGCCCCGGTAGGCCACCCGGCCCGTAATCCGCACACCGGGGATGAAGTCGTTCATCCGGTTGAGGCAGCGCAGCAGGGTGCTCTTGCCGCAGCCCGACGGGCCGATGATGGCGGTGATGCTGCGCTCGGGAAAGGTCAACGACACGTCCTGGATGGCATGGCTCGTTCCGTACCACACGTTGAGTCCCTCAGTGGACAGGGCGGCCAGCCCCGACGGCACTTCGGCCGCCGACTGCGCCGCCTGGGCTTCGCTCATCATGCGGCTCCCTCCACGGGCGGCGTCACGCCTACCATTGAGAACGCCTCTGCATGCGGGCCCGCAGGACGATGGCCAGGGCGTTGAAGCCCAGCATGACCACCAGCAGGACGAGGATCCCCGAGGCGGCGATGGCATGAAAGCCCTGCTGGGGGCGCGACACCCAGTTGTAGATCTGGATCGGCATGGCCGTGAACGGGTCGAACACGCTCTCGGGCACGAAGGCCACGTAGGTCAGGGCGCCGATGGCGATCAGCGGCGCCGTTTCGCCGATGGCCCGCGACAGGGCCAGGATGGTCCCGGTCAGGATCCCCGGCAGCGCCATGGGCAGCACATGGTGGCGGACCACCTGCCACCGGGAGGCGCCCAGGGCGTAAGCACCCTCGCGGATCGACGCCGGGACCGCGCGGATGGCCTCGCGGGCAGCGGTGATGATGACCGGCAGGATCAACAGGCTCATGGTCAGGGCACCGGCCAGCAGGCTGCGCCCCAGACCCAGGGTGCGCACGAACACACCCAGGCCCAGCAGGCCGTAAACAATGGACGGCACGGCGGCCAGGTTCGCGATGTTGATCTCGACGAAGCGGGTCATGGCGCTGCGGCGGGCGTACTCCTCGAGGTAGACCGCGGCGCCCACCCCCAGGGGGAACGAGATCACCGCAACCAGTACCAGCAGGTACACCGACCCGAAGATGGCCGCCTTGAAGCCGGCCTGCTGCCAGCGGCGGGAGGGGAAGCTGTCGAGGAAGGTCCAGGTCAGGGTGCCCGCCCCGTCCCGCAGTACATCGAACAGCAGCACGACCAGCACGCCAAGGCCCACCACCACCGCCCCCAGCGCCAGCGCCTGAAGGGCGACGGCCGCCGCCCGCCGGCGCCGGCGCATGCCCGGTCCGCCTGGAGCGCGCATCAGTCGTACACCTCCCGGAACCGGTCCAGCAACCACCGGCTCAGCAGGTTCAGGACCAGCGTCAGGACAAAGAGCGCCGTCCCCACCGCGAACAGCGTCCGGTACTCCAGCGTGCCGTGGGGCACGTCGCCCATGCTGACCTGGGCGATGTAGGCCGTCATGGTCTGCATGGCCTCGAGCGGGTTCAGCGACAGATTGGGCAGGTTGCCGGCGGCGATGGTGACGATCATGGTTTCGCCGACCGCCCGCGAGAAGGCCAGGATGAAGGCCGAGACGATCCCCGACAGGGCTGCGGGCACGACCACGCGCAGCACCACCTCGAGCTGCGTGGCGCCCAGGGCGTAGGCTCCTTCCCGCAGGGAACGGGGCACGGCCAGCAGGGCGTCCTCCGACAGCGAGGCGACCATGGGCAGGATCATGAAGCCCATGACCAGGCCCGCCGACAGGGCGTTGAACACGATGATCCCGGGAAGGAACTGTTTGAGCAGCGGCGTCACGAACAACAGCGCGAAGTAGCCGTAGACCACCGTGGGGATACCGGCCAGCACCTCGAGCAACGGCTTGATCACCGCCCGCCAGCGGCCGGGCGCATACTCGGCCAGCCAGATGGCGGCCAGCAGGCCCAGCGGCAGCGCTACTGCCATGGCGATGGCGGCGATCAGCAGCGTGGCGGTCAGCAGCGGCCAGATGCCGAACCGGGGGTTGGCGAACAGCGGCGTCCACTGGGTCCCGGTCCAGAACTCCACCAGCGCCACCTGCTCGAAGAACCGCCAGGCCTCCGACGCCAGCGTCGCGACGATGCCGGCCGTGGTCAACACCGACACCAGGGCGCACAGATACAGCGCCGCGCCGATCAGCGATTCGCTGAGGCGGCGGCGTAGGGCGCGCCGCAGCGCCGCTTCGGAGCGCAGCACGCTGCGGCCGACCTGGGATCGGAACAGGCCTTCGCTTAGGACCGACATGGGTGCTCGGCCCTCCTCACCGACCACCGGCCATCAGCTCGAGCAGCGTCTTGCCCTCGCTGCCCTCGCCGTACATGGTCCCGGTGACGCGGTTCTCCACCCGCGCCAGGGCCAGGTCGTAGATCTCCTGGGGCAGTTCCACATATCCGACCTCCGCCACCAGCGGCGTGCCCTCGGTGAGGTAGTACCGGACGAACTCGGCCACCTCGGGCCGCTCCCCGAGGGCCTGGGCGTTGACGTAGATGTAGATGGGCCGCGACAGCGGAGCGTAGGTGCCGTCGTTGATGGTCTGCTCCGACGGCGCCACCGCCTGGCCGGTCTCGGGGTTGACGATGGGCACGGCCCGCAGCGAATCCTGGTTGGCCACGTAGTAGGCATAGCCGAAGTACCCGAGAGCGTTGACGTCGCCGGCAATGCCCTGGACCAGCACGTTGTCGTCTTCGCTGGCGGTGTAGTCGCCGCGGCTGGCGCCCTCTTCACCGTTGACCACGTCGGTGAAGTAGTCGAAGGTACCCGAGTCGGTACCGGGACCGTAGAGGTTGATGGGCGCGTCGGGCCACTGGGGCCGCACCTGGCTCCAGCGGGTGATGACGCCCTGGGCCCCCGGCTCCCAAATCTTGCGGAGTTCATCGATGGTGAAGGCGTCGACCCAATCGTTTTCGGGGTTGACCAGTACCGAGAGGCCGTCGAAGGCCACCGGCAGCTCGATGTACTCGATGCCGTTGGCGGCACAGGCCTCGTGTTCCGACGCCTTGATGGGCCGGGACGCGTTGCTGATGACGGTCTCGCCGGCGCAGAACTTCTCGAAGCCGCCGCCGGTGCCCGACACACCCACGGTGATGCGCACATCGGGGTGCATGGCCTGGAACTCCTCGGCCATGGCCTCGGTGATGGGGAACACGGTGCTGGAACCGTCGACGCTGATCAGACCCGACAGCTGAACCGCGTCGTCCTGCTCACCGGCGTCCGACGGAGCCTCCACCTTTGAACCCCCGCCGGGGGCGGGGCTGCGGTCGCCGTCGGCGGCGGCCCCGCCTCTGCCGCAGGCGGCCATCAGGACCAGGGACAGGCCCAGGGCCGCAGCCTTGAGGAACCTCGTCGCGCGCATGCGACTCCCCTTCCCGTTTCGTCGTCCATAGGCAACGATAGAGCGGGCGGCGGCTCTCGCGGTGAAGGCTCGCCGAAGGTTGTGTTAAGGATTTGTGAAGGGCGCGTGCGGGGGAACCCGGCTGCACAGATTGCGTCTGTTAAGGGCGGACGGACTTCCTACACGGCAGGAGGCGGAACCAGAATGCGTCACAAACGGTGGCTCGGATGGATCGCCGTCTTCCTGGTGGGCGCCCTGCTGGCGGCCTGCGGCGGCAGCCCGCAGCCCGGCGCCGGCGATGCCACAGAGCCCGGCACCGACCAGGGCAGCACCGATGGGGCCGCCGGCGTCGATTGGGAGATTCCCGCCATCGACCAGCTGCCCGACGAAGTGGCCGCCTGGGTCGAACAACAGCAGGCGCAAACCGGGATCTTTCAGCTCACCCACGACGACCGGACCTACATCCTGATCGCCTGGGGCGAGAAGCCCACCGGCGGCTACGGGGTGGTCGTCGACGACGTGCAGCCGCTCGGCGAGGACGCCCTGCGCCTGGACATCACCCTGACGGCTCCGGGCGAGGACGCCATCGTGACCCAGGTGCTCACGTATCCGATCGCCCTGGTGGCGGTGGAGCCCGGCACCTATTACCGGCTCGAGCCCCACTTCGAGGGCGCGCGGTTCCTGGAGAACAACTCCTTCCGCATCGATGAGCCGGCCATGTTCGCGGAGGTCGGCGACAGCGTGCGGGTGACCGGCGAGGCCCGGGTGTTCGAGGGCGTCTTCCAGATTTCCGTGGAGGACGGCCACGTGGTGCTGGCCCACCAGGTCATTCAGGTGGAAGGCGCGCCTGCCTGGGCGCCCTTCGATGTGACCCTGGAATTCGAGGAAACGCCCACCAGTCCCAACGGCGTGGTGTTCGTCTACACCCACAGCCCCCGGGACGGTTCCGTCATGGATGCCATCGGGGTGCCCATCAGCTTCACCACCTGGGAGTAAGCGGTCTGGGTGGCCTGACTCAAAAGCGACGCCCGCGGCGCCGGTACCGGCCCCGCGGGCGTCTTGCCGTCTGACATCGATGTGCCGGTAAACGGTAATCACGCCGCTGGGCGCTTCAGCGCCGCTGCTGGAACAGGGACCCCGGTTCCCACGGGGTGCCCAGGGCCGGCAGCACCCAGCGGTCCAGGCCGTACCAGCCCGCGTTGCGCCACGCCAGCACCAGCCAGGTGCCCACAGCGAAATAGATCGGGTTGCTGCTGACGGTGCCGGCCAGCAGGAACGCCATGTTCATGAAGGTACCAAAGAACGCCGCGATGCCCGTCAGGCATCCAAGGATCAGCGCAGCGCCCACCAGCACCTCGCCGTAAGCCACCAGGTGGCCGAACACGGCGGCGTTGTTCAGGACGACGTTTTCCAGGAACCAGGCGTACCACCCGGGCACGTCGGGATGATCCCCGCCGGCCCGTTCCAGCGCCCTGGCGACGAACCCGGCCACGGCGGCACCGGCCTGCTCACCGGTCCACGCCGGGGAACCCACCTTGCCCATCCCGGCCTGCAGCCAGCCCCAGCCCAGCCAGACCCGCAGGACGAGCCAGAGCACGGCCGGCCGCGTGTCGCTCAGCAGGAATCGTGCCCAGGGCGGTTCACTGAAAGGGATGTGTGTGTTGCGACCGCTTTCCATGGCCTGCACCTCCAGCATATCCTATCGTGTGGTCAGCGCCGCCCGCGCAGGCCGCTCCCGCCGCCAATCTCAGGCAGCTACTGGAATCCAGCCGCCCGCACCCGATAAAAGGATCGTAGGGTATCCACCACCCATGACCTCCGGAAGGGGAACGGCATGGCGGCACAAGCCGAAGCCGGCCAACTGACCGGCTGGCCTGAAGAAGCGCTGCAGGGACTGCGGCACCGCTTCGGCGGGCTGCCCGCCCTGGTCCGCGCTGCCGGCACGGCCCTGGAGGACCCAGCGCAGCACCCGCTGTCGCTGTGCATCATCAGCCTGACACCCGGTCCGGCCCCGGCAGGCCCCAAGGCAGCACCGTTCGGCGCCGACCCGGGCCAGGTGGGGAGCGTCAACGAACTGCACCAGGTGCTGGCCGCCACCGGCTGCTGGCCCACATCGGGCACCGTCTACACGCTGCGGCCCGGCGAATTCGCCCTGCTGCTGCCGGGGGTGGGCCCCGACATCCGGCGGCGCCTCGAGGAATGCATCCTGAAGTCCGTGCACCGCTCCGGCCGGCTCCGCTGCGATTGCGGCGGCGCCACGGCTCCCGACGACGGCACCACCCTGGCCGCCCTGTGGCTGGCTGCCGAAGCCCGGCGCCAGGCCGCCCGCAGCAGCAAGGTCGCGCCGGCGGGACCGGTGGACTGGCGGGAACTGGCGGCGGCCCGGCAGGATTTCGTCCTGGAACTGGTGTCGGCGTTCCTGGAGCGGGTGCAGTCCTCGGACAGGCTCTCGGAGCACTACGCCCTCCTGGCGTACACCGACCCCCTGACCGGCCTGCCCAACCAGCGGGCGGTCACTGAACTGCTGCAGTCCTGGATGGGGTCCGGCGAGCGCTTCTCGCTGCTGCTGATCGACGGCGACGAGCTTAAGCTGTACAACCAGCGGTTCGGCTACGAGGGCGGCAACCAGATGATCATCCACGTGGCGCGGGCTCTGGCCAGGGCGCTGCCGGAAGGCGCTGTGCTGGCCCGCTGGCTGTCGGGCGACGAGTTCGTGGTGCTGTTGCGCAAGGGCGAGGACACCGACGTGGCGGTGCAGTTGTGCCGCCAGGTTCGGTGCGATTTCCGCGACTGGCCCATTCCCATCACCGTGTCGGTGGGCGTGGCCCGCTTCCCCGAGCACGGCAGGGACCCCGACAGCCTGATCCGGGCGGCCTCGCTGGCCAACGACGAAGCCAAGCGCCGCGGCAAGGACCAGGTCGTGGTGGCCTCAGCCCAGCGTCAGGCGTGAGGCGTTCCGCGCGCCGCCCTCCCGGCCGCGTTTCGCTTCCCGGGCGATGCGGAGCAGGTGCCGCGCCAGGTAGCGGGACGTGCGCGCCTCGAACATGGGCCCCTCGTTGGCTTCCAGCACGTAGAACTGGCCGGATTGATCCTCGATGATGTCCACACCGGTGAAGTCGGCGCCCACGGCGGCTGCCGCCCGCTCAGCCAGGCGGCGCGCCGTCTCGGGGATGCCGCGCAGGTCGGGCGAGAACTGGAAGTAGCCGCCGCGGGCTTCGTTGGTGATCCAGGGGTGCCCGCGGGCGTAGGCGATGCCGCCGGTGACGGCCCGTCCCCCGATGACGTCGACGCGGTAATGCCGCCGGGGCGTGCCGGCGGTTTCAATGTAGGCCTGGATCAGCGATCCCTGCCGCCGGGCCACCCTGCGCCGGTGGGCGCGCACCGCGCCTTCCCGCCCCCAGGCCCGGACCACGCCCACGCCGCGGCCGCTGTTGTGGGGCTTGATGACAAACCGCCGCTGCCCCGCCAGGCGCAGCGGCCGCAACTGCCGCGACGGCCCATAGGTGAACAGGCTCCACGGATGCGGGATGCCGTGGCGCTCGAACACCGCCAACTGCAGCGCCTTGTTGTTGCCGATGCGCCAGGCGCTGACGCGGTTGACCAGGCGGAAACCGGCCTGCTCCAGGATGTCCAGGATGTCGCGGGCCCCCTGCTCCCGCAGCCAGTGGAAGATGACCGCCGGCTCGATGTAGCCGGAACCGGCGTGATAGAGGCGGACTCTCCCCCTGCCGTCGTAGACCAGGGACAGTTGACGGGGCGTGGCCACCAGGACCCGGGCCCGCACTGCCCGCAGGGCGCGGATGACTCCCCGGGGCGTCTTGAGGCGGTTGCGCAGCCGCGGCACCAGAACCAGGATGATGGGCGATCCCCCCAGCGGCAGGACTTCCGAGCCAGCATATGTGCACGCAAGAGGCCGGGTGCCCGGACCCGTCGGGTCCGCCGGCACCCGGCCTCGTCAAGCGACCCCTGGCGGCCGGCCGGTCACTGGTCCGACTGCAGGAACGCCAGCGCCTCCTGGCGGGAGGCAAAGTGGAACTCCGTCTGGAGGCCCGACTTGTTGGAGATCGTGTTGAGGCCCGCCCGCACGGCTCCGGACGGCACCACCACCGCCGAGCGGCGAAGCCCCTTCTCGAGGGCCATCTTCTGCTGCTCGGCGATGCCGCGCTGGGTCTCCGGCGGGAACGAGATCAGCGTGCTGAGGTCCACCAACGCGTCGAAGGGCTTGCCGTCGAAGGACTTGATGATCTCGAGGAACTTCTGGTTGACCTCCTCGACCTCCTCGGGCTGAACCTTCCCTGACCAGACGAGCTCGATGATCCGCCGCTCGGGGTCGAGGAGCTGCACCTTGTACATGCCGGATTCCCCCTCGCAGTCATCTCGACCCGGTATATCGGGAACGGGGGACGGCGACTTTACAGGCGAACTCGCCCGGCTCTGAGAAGCAGCACGGCCAGCGCCAGGGCCAGCAGCGCGTACACCACGTGGGCGTAGGCGTCCAGGTAGCCGCCGACCACCTCCCAGGATGACCCCAGGAAGGCGCCCAGCGACACCAGCGTGGCGTTCCAGATCAGCGAGCCGAGGGCGGTCAGGACCAGGAACCAGGCCAGGCGCATGCGCGCGCTGCCTGCCGGCACCGAGATCAGGCTGCGCAGCACCGGAACCATCCGGCACAGGAACACGGCCCAGGTGCCGTGCCGGTGGAACCACCGGTATGCCCGGTCCACGTCGGCCGGGTTGAGGCGCAGGACGGGGCCCCAGCGCTGCGCCAGCCCCCTCACCCTGGACGCGTCGGCCAGCCGTCCCACCCCGTAAAGGAGGGCGGCGCCGCACATGGAACCGAGGGTCGCCGACGCGACGACCCCCGGCACGCTGAGGGACGTCTGGGTGGTCATGAACCCGCCGAAGGTCAGGATCAGTTCCGAGGGGATGGGCGGGAACACGTTTTCAACGGTGACCAGCAGGAAGATGCCGGCGTAACCGAACTCGCTGACGGTATCCAGGATCCACTGTCTGAAGTCCAACGTCAATCCAACTTTCGGCAGGCCGGTCGGGGCTCGTGCCGGGTGGCTGCGGGTTGTCGGCCGGGCCCCCATCCAGGCAGGAGCACGGCCGGTTCAATAAGTTTACGCTTGTGCGGTCGGTTCCTGCGGCCGGGGCGACCGGGCATGGCAGAGATGGTGGAGTCGTAGATCGGGGTGAGGAAGAGAACGACGTGCCGGGCTGCTTTACCATCTCGAATGTCCATGCTGTCCCGGCAAGATCCGCTCGGGACATTCCGCCGGCTGGCGGCTTTGATAAGCTTTGGGCTGCCTCCATGAGGACGCAGCCCGTCGTGGTAGCCACGGGGAGAATGTAGAGGCCAGTGCACGGCGAAAATGCCGCGGCGAGCCGGACTGTAAGCCGGATTCTGTCCGGGGGCGGCGACGGCGACACCGCCCCCGGGGCGGTCATCTATCTAGGTCGCCGGTTGCCCGGCGACTCCAGCGGCCTACCCGAGGGCTCCGCGGGCCGCGTCATCGCCCTCCTACTCGGCCTTGCTGCCGGTGGGGTTTGCCTGGCCGTCGAGTCGCCTCGACGCCGGTGCGCTCTTACCGCACCTTTTCACCCTTACCTGCGGCCCCCGGCGCCGGCGCGCCGGGCCGCGGTCCTCCCGCAGGCCGCAGGCGGTATGTTTCTGTGGCACTTTCCCTGGGGTCGCCCCCGCCGGACGTTATCCGGCACCGTGCCCTGCGCAGTCCGGACTTTCCTCGGACGCCCTGCCCGGGCGCCCGCGACCGCCCGTCCGGCTCGCCGGTCCAATTTAGAACAGATCCAAACTAGCGCATGTCGAGTATACCACGGCCCGCCGCGGTTTCGACGCGCGGTCCTCTGGATAAAGCGACCCGACCGCCAAGATCTGGGGAAACGTGCCGGCAGGTTACTGGACGCCTGGCCCGCCGCCCGCGGCCGCCCGGGCGGCGGCCGCCTGGATCCGTTGCCACAATTCCGGATGACGCTTCTGCAGGTTGAACGGGCGGCCCGACCGGTCGACGAAAGCATGGACCGTGCGGCCCTCGGCCAGCAGGCCCGTTTCCTCGTTCTGGGCGCTTTCGACGCGCACGATCTGGTACGCGAATTCCAGACGCGCGGGAGTCACGTGGCGGATCACCGTGTGGACCGCCACCAGGTCGTCATACCGGGCGGGACGGCGGTAGCGGCATTCCACCTCGCCCACGGGCAAGAAAATGCCGGCGGCTTCCAGGTCGCGATAAGGGACGCCGTGGCGGCGCATCAACTCGGTGCGGCCCTCGGTGAACCAGTCCAGGTAGTTGGCGTAGTAGACCACGCCCATCTGGTCCGTTTCGCCGTAACGGACCCGCAGGACCACCGCGGGCTCGACGTATCGCCAGAAATCCCACCTGGCCCCGGGCGCGCCGGCCGTGCCGGACCCGCCGCCGTCGGCCCCGGCTCCCCCGGCGCCATCAGCAGCCACGTTCGTTCCGGTCGCCACCGGAGCGCCGTCGTTGGCGTCGGCCCCGCGGTTGGCCAGTTCATCAGCACGACGGTTCTGCTGGCGCGGCACCTGCTGGAACTCCACACGCTCGAAACTTGCCACCAGCCGGCGCACCTGCCGGTACAGCGGCAGCAGGCGCTCGGCCCGCACGCGGTAAGCGCCCGACAGCTGCTGCACCAGCAGCTCGCTGTCGGACCGCAGCGTCACCCGCCGCGCGCCCAGCTGGCGCGCCCGCTCCAGGGCGGCAATGACGGCCTGGTACTCGGCCACGTTGTTGGTGGTCTCGCCCAGCGGCAGCCAGCCTTCCTCGAAGACCCGGCCTTCGGCGTCGGCCAGCAGCCAGCCGGCTCCGGCGGGCCCGGGATTGCCGCGGGAGGCCCCGTCGGTATAGACGATCACGTGTTCCATGGCGTGCCCGTCAACCACCCAACCAGACCAGGAGCCGGCCGCAGTTCTCGCAGGTTTCCAGCCGCTCCCGCTTCTTCACCCGCGAAAGCAGCGCCACCGGCAGTACCACGCTGCAGCCCGTGCAGCGGTCCCCGTCCACGGCGGCCACCACGTCGCCGCCCCGGCGCCGGCGGTGAAAGTCGTAATCGGACAGCAGCTTGGCCGGCACTGCGGCCCGTGCCGGGTCCACCCGCGCCGCCAGGTCCTCCTCCTGGCGCCGAAGTTCTTTGATCTCGGTCTCGATCTCGGCCTTGATGCGGGCCACTTCGCCCTCCAGGCGCTCCCGCCGGGCCTTGAGCCGCGCCACCACCGGGCGCAGTTCCTCGGCCTTCTCCATGGCCTCCAGGGCGGCCAACTCGTGGCTGTCGGCGGTCTCGGCCAGGTAGCGGATGCGCTCCTGCATCTTTTCCATTTCCTTGACGCTGGCGATCTCGCCGCCGTACAGCCGCGCCTCCACCCGCTCCCGCTCGGCCCGCAGTTCCCGGGCTTCCGCTTCTTCCCGCTGGGCCTGGCGCTCCAACTGCTGCAGCAGGCGGCTGCGCCGCTCCAGGGCTGCGGTCGTCTTCTCCAGGTCTTCGGCCGTGGCCCGCAGCGGCTCACCGGCCTCCAGGGCTGCCAGCCGGGCGCGGATGCCGTCCAGACGCACGTCCAGGTCCTGGAGGGCCAGCAGCGCCGCGAAGGGATCAGTCATGCCTCGTCACCGCCCGCGCCAGCGCGTCCAGGCGCCGGATCCGCTCCTGAATCTCCCGCATGGCCTCCACGGCACGCTGGGTGCGCCCCTGCTCCACCTGGATCAGGATGCGGCGGTACCGCTGGATGCGCCGCTCAATCAGTTCCGGCAGCAGCGGGTCCCGCCGCTCCACGTTGCGGGGGCCCACTTCCAGCAGCAGTTCGTCTTCGATGTGCTCCTGGCCGGGCGCCGCGCAGATGATCTCGTAGATCTCGTCGCCGTCCCGCACCAGTTCCTCGTCGGCCAGGCGGAAGCCGTGGGTGACCAGGTAGCCTCGGAGTTTCGGCGCGTCCTCCATGGGCTGCAGCACGAACCAGGGCACCGACGCCCGCACCTGCGGCGACTCCTCCAGGATGCGGATCATCTGCTCAGCGCCCATGCCGGCGATGACTACGGCGTCCACCTCGCCCGGCACCAGCGGTTTCAGCCCGTCGCCGCGGCGAAGGTCCACGCTGCCGGCCATGTTGAAGGATTCGATGGCCGTCCGGGCCGCCTGGTAGGGTCCTTCCTTCAACTCCACGGCCACCGCCCGGGGACACTTGCCCGTTGAAACCAGGTAAATGGGCAGCAGGGCATGGTCGGTGCCGATGTCGGCCACCACGGCGTAATCCGGAACTTTGGCGGCCAGTTTGAGCAGGCGCGGCGACAGACGCATACCCCTGGGTCCTTCGCCGGTGGCCGGACGAGTTCCTATGGCTGTCACCAGACGTGCAGCACGTAACACTTGAGGTACTCCGTCTCCGGCATGCCCAGCAGCACCGGGTGGTCGGGAGCGGCGCCCCGCCGCTGGACGATGCGGACCCGCCGGCCCACGTCGTTGGCGGCGTCCAGCAACATCTCTTCGAAGAGCATGCGGTCCATGTGATGGGAGCAGGAGCAGGTGACCAGGATGCCCCCCGGCACCAGCATGCGCATGGCCCGCAGGTTGATTTCCTTGTAGCCCCGGTAAGCTCGCTCCAGGGCGCGCCGGTTCTTGGCGAAGGCGGGCGGGTCCAGCACGATCATGTCGTACTGCTCCCCGGCGTCGGCGGCGGCGCGCAGGAAGTCGAAGGCGTTGGCCTCGACGAAGCGGATCCGGTCGGCCAGGCCGTTGCGCTCGGCGTTGGACCGGGCCAGCGCCAGGGCATCGGCCGAGGCGTCCACCGCCGTCACCTCCGCGGCGCCGCCGGCCGCCGTGTGACAGGCGAACCCGCCCGTGTAGCAGAAGGCGTCCAGCACCCGGGCGCCGCGGGCCAGGCGGCCCGCCAGCAGGCGGTTGTCGCGCTGGTCCAGGAAGTGGCCGGTCTTCTGGCCTTGCGCCACGTCCACCAGGAAGCGCAGGCCGTGCTCCCGGATCTCGATCCGCGGGTCGAAGGGCCCCTTGATGAAGCCCGCCCGCTGCTCCAGGCCTTCCAGGTCGCGCACCGGCGCGTCGTTGCGCTCGTAGATGCCGATGGGCAGGAAGATGTCGTCCAGGGCCCGGACGATGACGGGCTTCCAGCGGTCGATGCCCAGGGCCAGGGTCTGCACCACCAGAAACTCGCCGAACTTGTCGACGATGAGGCCGGGCAGCCCGTCGGCCTCGCTGTGGACCACCCGGCAGGCCTCCAGGTCGTCCAGCACCAGGCGCCGGTAATTCCACGCGCGGTTGAGCCGGCCGATCCAGAAGTCCTCGTCGATGGGCTCGTCGGGGTCGTCGGTGAGCACGCGCACCGCGATCATGGAGCGGAGGTTGATGAACCCTTTGGCCACGAAGCGGCCGTAGGCGTCGAAGACCTGCACGGTGTCGCCGGCCTGGAAGTCACCCTCGATCCGGTCGATCTCGGTGCGGTAGACCCAGCGCCGGCCCCGCTGCAGGGGACCCTGGCGGCCGGGCTTGAGGATGACCCGGGCGCCCGTTTCCCGGGGCAGGTTGAGGAACCCGCCGCCGGGCATCAGCGGTCACCGGCGGCGGCCGCCGCCTGGCGCAGGATGCGGATTTCCTCGCCCCAGCCGTCGGGCATGACCTCCACGGGTGTTTCCAGGATCAGCGGCCGCCCCGCGAAGGCGGGGTGCAGGATCAGGTTCATGAGGCCGTCCAGGCCGATCTCGCCGGCGCCGATGCAGGCGTGCCGGTCCCGGCGGCTGCCGGCCGGCGCCTGGGAGTCGTTGACGTGGACCACCCGCACCCGGTCCAGGCCCACGGCGGCGTCCAGGTCGGCGGCCAGGCGGTCGACCTCGCCGGGCCGGCGGATGTCGTAGCCGGCGGCGAAGACGTGGCAGGTGTCGACGCAGACGCCCAGCCATTGGGGACGCCCCAGGCGGTCGATGATCTCGCCCAGCTGCTGGGGGCGCCAGCCGATCTCGCTGCCCTGGCCGGACATGGTCTCCAGCAGCAGCACCGGCGCCGCAGGCACGTCGCCGGGGCCGCAGCGGTCGGGATCGCCGGCCGCCGCTTCGGACGCGGCGGCCGCGGGACCGGACGTGGCGGCCGCCGCATCGGACCCGCCGTTCGCCCGGCCGTGCAGCGCCTCAAAAACGTCGCGGCACCGCTCCAGGGCCGCGACGATGCGGTCCAGGCCCTGCTCCGGGGTGCTCTTGGCCGTGTGGCTCCCGGGATGGGTCACGGCGAAGGGCGCCCCCACCTCGGCGGCCCGGACGATGTCCTCCCGGATCACCTGGACGGCGAACTCCCACGTGGCCGGGGCCGGCGCTGCCAGGTTGACCGTGTAAGGGATGTGCATGACGATGGGACCCAGGGAATGCTGGCGCTTGAGTTCGAACCACTGCTCCACTTCGGCAGCGGTCACGTCGCGGCGGCTTCCGCCCCGGGGGTTGCGCGAGAAGAACTGGAACGTGTCGGCCCCGATGGACAGGGCCGCCCGGCCGGCTTCAGGAAATCCTTTGGCGATGGACAGGTGTGGACCGATTCGCATGGACATGCCCCAGGGCTTCGACCCCGGCCGGGCCGACTCCTGGGCCCGACGTCGGGGGGAGGTGGTGATCCGGTGGATTCGCCGGTGACCGGGTCGACCGGGGAGCGGGCGGCCGGGCGGCGCCTGACCGGCCTGGCGGCGCTGTTCGCCGTCATCCCCCATCACCGCGGCTGGCTGCGGCTGCTGGTGGCCGTCAACGTGCTGGGGTCCATCTACGGGTTCAACTGGTACGTGGCGCAACTGGCCCGGACCCCCTGGTACCTGTGGCCGGTGACACCGGACTCGCCGCTGTCGAGCCTGGGATTCGGCATCTACCTGGCCCTGCGGCTCAGCGGCCGCGCCGCGCCCTGGTTCGGCGCGCTGGTGCAGCTGGCCACGTTCAAGTATGGCCTGTGGACGGTGGTGGTCCTCGGCCAGTACCTGCTGGCCACGGGCGATGCCAACCCGGAACTGCTGCTCCTGCTGAGCACCCATGCCGGGATGGCGCTGGAAGCGTACCTGATGATGCGCGCCGACCCGGCCCCGGGCCCGGCGCTGGCCCTGGCCATGGGCTGGCTCGCCCTCAACGACGCCTTCGACTACCTGGTGGGCACCCATCCCACGGTGCCGGACCCGTCCCTCATCGACGTAGTGGCCGTGGAAGCCGCGGCGCTGACCTGGCTGGCCCTGGCCGCCGCGCTGACGGCTCGCCGCCGGGGCGATCCGGTGCGATATACTGGGTGGAATCCGGACGGACCAGGAATGCCCGGAAAGAGAGGATCGCAGCCATGACGGACCCTCGTGCGACGGAACGCGTGACCCGCGTTGAGCCCAACGGACCGGCTTCCGAAAGCCGGCCCTTCGACCACCGCAAGATCGAGCAGGCCGTGCGCATGATCCTGGAGGCCATCGGCGAGGACCCCGACCGCGCCGGGCTCCGGGACACGCCCCGCCGGGTGGCGGCCGCGTATCGCGAGATGTTCGCCGGCGTGGGCCGCAACCTGGAGGACGAGATCAACGTCTTCTTCGACATCGGTCACGAGGAGATGGTGATCGTCAAGGACATCCCCTTCTACTCGGTCTGCGAGCACCACCTGTTGCCCTTCTTCGGCCGGGCCCATGTGGCCTACATCCCCACCAAGGGCCGGATCACCGGGCTGTCGAAACTGGCCCGGGTGGTGGACGTGGCCGCGAAGCGGCTGCAGGTGCAGGAGCGCCTCACCGGCGAGATCGCCGACGCCATCATGAACCGGCTGCACTGCCGCGGCGTGCTGGTGATGCTGGAGGCCGAGCACCTCTGCATGACCATGCGCGGGATCAAGAAGCCGGGGTCGCTGACGGTCACCTCGGTGGTGCGGGGCGTGTTTAAGGACGACGAGAAGACCCGCAACGAGGCCCTTTCGATCATCCGGCCGGTGACGGGCTGAACCGCGGTGACGATGGAAACGCCCGAGAGGGGCCTTGGGGACGCGGCCGCCGCCGATCCTGCGGCCGGCCAGGGGGCCGGGAGGGCCTCCGGCTCCTCCGTGCGCCTGGGCCCCCGCACCTTCGAGTGGGGCCGGCGCACCTACGTCATGGGTATCCTGAACGTCACCCCGGACTCCTTTTCGGACGGCGGCCTGCACCTGGCGCCCGAGCGGGCCATCGCCCGCGCCCGGGCGATGGAGGCCGAGGGCGCCGACGTCATCGACATCGGCGCCGAGAGCGCCAGCATCGCGGCGTCCAAACCCAGCCTGGATGAGGAACTGGCCCGGCTGCTGCCGGTGGTGGAAACGCTGGCCCGGGAGTCGGGGGCGGCCCTCTCGGTCGACACCTACAAGAGCGCCGTGGCCGAGGCCGTGCTGAAGGCCGGCGCCCACCTGATCAACGACATCAGCGGCCTGCAAGCCGACCCGGACCTGGCGGCGGTCATCGCCCAGCACGGAGCCGGCGTGGTGATCATGCACATGCAGGGCCATCCCCGCAGCGTGGCCCGCGAACCCCGCTACAACGACGTGCTGGACGAGGTGGCCGCCTACCTGGCGGAGGGCATCGAGCGGGCGTTGCGGGCCGGGATCCGGGAAGAGGCGATCCTGATCGACCCGGGGATCGGCGTCGGCAAGCGCACCAGCCACAACCTCGAATTGATCCGGCGCATCGGCGAGCTGCGCCGGCGGCTGGGGTTCCCGGTGCTGCTGGGACATTCCCGGACGTCGGTGATCGGCAACGTGCTGGAGGCGCCGGTCCACGACCGGGCCGAGGGCACCCTGGCGGTGACGGTGTTTGCCGTCACCCAGGGCGTGGACATGGTGCGGGTCCACGACGTGGGGGCCAACGTGCGGGCGGCGCGGATGGCCGACGCCCTGGTCCGGGGCATCGACGAACCCGCCGACGGCTGGCCCTTCGACGCCGTGACCGGGCAGCGGCGGCGCCCGCTGCGGCCGGTGGGCGCGGCGCTGGCCGCGGGCGGGGGGGCCGCGGCCGGGGGCTGTCCTACCGCTGGGAGCGGTCCTGCGGCCGGGAGCGACCCCGTGCCCGGGGGCGTTCCTGGGGCGGAGCGTTGTGCAGAGGAGAGATGAGGTTTGTTCTGGCCGGGGCTGATCGCTCAATACCGCCGGTGGCTTCCCATCGAACCCGACGACACCGTGGTGACGCTGCAGGAAGGCAACACCCCGCTGATCCCCGCCCGGCGCCTGGCCCGCCTGGCAGGGCTGGAGGGGGTGCCGGGCCTCGACCGGCTGTACCTCAAGTACGAGGGCGCCAACCCCACCGGGTCCTTCAAGGACCGGGGCATGACCGTGGCGGTCAGCAAGGCGGTGTCGTCCGGTGCGCGGACGGTGATCTGCGCCTCCACGGGCAATACGTCGGCCTCGGCCGCTGCTTACGCCGCCGCTGCGGGGATCGAAGCGGTGGTGGTGCTGCCCGACGGCGCGGTGGCCCGCGGCAAGCTGGCTCAGGCCCTGGTCTTCGGCGCCCGCTTGCTGCCGATCCAGGGCAACTTCGATCAGGCTCTGGCCATCGTCCGCGATCTTGCCGCCCAGCACCCGGACATCGCCCTGGTCAACTCGGTGAACCCGCTGCGCCTGGAGGGCCAGAAGACCATCGCCTTCGAGATCGTGGAGCAACTGGCGGCGATGGGGGAGGCGCCCCCGGCGGTGGTGGCGCTGCCCGTGGGCAACGCCGGCAACATCACCGCCGCGTGGATGGGCTTCCGGCTGTGGCATGAGGCCGGCCTGCTGGATGCGCTGCCGCGGATGGTGGGCGTGCAGGCGGAGGGCGCGGCGCCCCTGGTCCACGGCCGGCCGGTGGACCGGCCCGAAACGGTGGCCAGCGCCATCCGCATCGGCCAGCCCGCCAGCGCCGAGGGTGCCCGGCGCGCCGTCAGCGAGTCGGGCGGCCGGTTCCTGGCGGTTTCCGACGACGAGATCCTGGCGGCCCAGGGCCTCATTGCCCGGGCCACGGGGGTGTTCTGCGAGCCCGCCTCGGCGGCCTCGGTGGCGGGGATTCTGAAGCTGGCCGCGGCCGGGCAACTGGAGCCCCTGCTGCGAGCCGGTGAACCCGGCGGTTCCGGGAACTGGTCGGACGGTGCCCGCAGCGGGCGCGATGGCCCCGCCGGGGGTCCCATCGTCTGCGTGCTTACGGGAAACGGGCTCAAGGACACCGACGCGGTCATGGCCGGGGAGAGGGCCCGGCCCGCCAGCGTTGGCGCCACCGTTGGAAGCGCTGCACCCGGCACCCCCGGAGGCGGGCCGCCCGAAGCCTTGCCGGCCGACCGCGAGCGGATCGCCGAGGCGCTGCTGGGGCGCCGCTGATGTCCAGCCACCCCCGCACCCACCAGCGTAAGTCCCGAATCCACCCTATCCGGACCAGGCCGTGCAGCAGGAGGCACACCCAGTTCCTTATCTCGGCCCGATCAGGGCGTGCCGTGCAGCACAAGGAACCGGGTGTGCCTTAACTGCGGTTCCTGGCCTCGGTATGAGCCGCTGCCCACCGTACTAAGGTTCCTGCGGTGCCTTAACGCACACGGAAGGGGTGCCGGGTGAAACTTAGGGAACCCCCAATGCCTTATGCCGTCACGGGCGGCGGCACCGGACCGGTGGACGCACCGGACCGCCTCTTCCACCTCGTGACCTGGAGCCCACGTCGGCCACCCTTCCGCGTCCAGTGTGCGGAAAACACAAAAAGGGGCACACCCCGCGGGGCGTACCCCCCAGCATCAGGTCGTGGTCAGGTGCGCCGGCTCACCGCCGGGCCAGCGTCACGCGGCCCGTCTCGTGCCGGCCTGCCTCACGCGCCCTGCACCAGTGTCACTTCCGGGTGCACGCGGACCAGAGCGCCGGCGCTGACGGCCGCCCGGTACACCTCGGCCTCCAGGCCGGCGTCGGCCAGGCAGGCCTGCATGGCCGACGCCACCGCCGACACCCGGTCCGCCGGCGTCAGCGCCGCGGCCGCCGGCCCGGCGCCGCTCAAGCACGCACCGTACGCCCCCGCGGCCACCGCCGCTTCCCGCAGGCCGTCCAGCCACGGGTACAGGCACCTGCGGTAGGGCTCGTGGAGCCGGTCCACCATCGCCTCGTACAGCAACTCGTACTTGCCGCCGGTCAGCGCCGCCACCAGCAGGGCCGACCGGGCCGCGTTGAAGGCCGCGTCCCCGTGGGGAACCTGGGCCGGCAGGACGTTCCGCGCCTGGCGCGTCGCCTGCCGCCGCGCCGGCACCGCCAGCACCACCGCCGGGTACTCCAGCAGCGGCAGGCGGTAGGCGAAGGCCCGCCCGTCATCCCGCTGCACCGCCAGCGTCACCCCGCCGCACAGCGCCGCCGCGGCGTTGTCGGCATGGCCCTCCATACGGGCCGCCAGCGCCAGCAGCCGCTCGTCATCCAGTCGCCGGCCCCGGCACTCCAGCCACGCCCGGGCCAGCAGCAGGCCGCCTATCACGGCCGCCGCGCTGGAACCCAATCCCCCCGCCAGGGGGATGCCGTTGTCGATCCTCAGGTCGTACCCGCGGGGCCGGGCGCCGGCGGCGGCAAAAGCCTCCTCCATGGCCCGGGAGACCAGGTTCTCCCCGGGATAGTCGGAGATGCCGTCGGAGGCCGCCCCTCCGACGGAAATGCGAACCCCGTCGGCCGCGTCAAAGCGGCAGCACAACCGCAACTTAAAGGTATCGACCGCCATGCCCAGGCAGTCGAACCCCGGTCCCAAGTTGGCCACCGTCGCCGGGACGACGACCTCGACGTTCACCGGGATTCACCCCGCCAGCGGGCCGCCGCGGAAGCCGCGGCGGCAGCCCCAGCCGCCACGTCGGCCGCCGCACCCGCCGGGCTGACCGCCGGACTGGGCTCGGCCCACACCAGGCGGTCCACCACCCGGCAAACATCGCCCAGCAGCGCGGTGGCGGTGGGACCGGGTCCCGCCCCGGCACCCTTGAGGGTCACCGCGCCGAACACGTCGCTCTCGATGACCACCGCGTTCTCCACCCCGCGGATGCCGTACAAGGGGTGGCCCGGCGGCAGTTCCACCGGCGCCACCGAGACCTTCACCTGCCCCGACTCGTCGCGCTCGGCGCGCGCCACGTGGCGCAGGTCAAACCCCGCCTCCTGGGCGGCGAGGATGTCCTCGGTACTCACGTTGCGGATGCCCTTCATCTCGATGCCGTCCAGGTCGGGCGACCAGTCGAAGGCCAGCGCCGCCAGCAGCGCGATCTTGTAGGCCGCGTCGCGGCCGTCCAGGTCGTCGGACGGGTCAGGCTCCGCGTAACCCAGCCGCTGGGCCTCGGCCAGCGCGTCGGCCTGGCTCAACCCTTCGGCCATCCGCGTCAGGATGTAGTTGGACGTGCCGTTGAGGATCCCGTAGACCGCCCGCACCGGCGCCGCCGACAGGCCCGGCAGGCTGCGGATCACCGGGATCACGGCCCCGGCCGCCGCCTCGTAGAACAGGCACGCCCCGGACGCCTGGGCCGCCTCGTGCAGTTCGTCCCAGGCCCGGGCCATCACCACCTTGTTGGCGGTCACCACGTGCTTGCCCCGGCGCAGCGCCTCCAGCAGGTAGGTCCGGGCGGGCTCGAAGCCGCCCATGGCCTCCACCACCACGTCGACCTCGGGGTCCTCCAGGATACGCCACGGATCCGTCGTCAGGTGCGAGCGCGGCACCGCCACCGACCGGGGCCGGTTAACGTCGCGGACCAGGATATGCCGGATGTCCACGGACAGGTTCTTGTGCGCGGCGAGGTGATGCCGCGCGCCAATAATCAGCTGCCAGAACCCCCCGCCGACGTTGCCGCAGCCCAGCAGCCCAACCGTGATCTCGCGCATCGGCATCCCTCCCCTTTCGCTAAAATTGAACCCCCGTCCCTAGGGACGGGGGTTGCCCGCGGTTCCACCCTGATTAGGCGGCGCAGCATGTAAAACGCAGAGGCCGCCTCACTCCATGATCGATAAGGGGATCACCCCGCCACGCTTACTGACCGCCCGCCGTGCCCGGCGCCCCGCGTGCGGGACCCGGCGGCGGTGCGGCGTTCGGCAGGCAGCTCCCAGGGGGTTTTCGGTCCGTCCTGCGGCGCCGGGCGCTCTCAGTCTGCGGCGCCCGGTTCCTGTCGCCCGGTCACGGCCTACTCGTCCTGATCATCGCCGTTCCACGGCCGATCTGTATGATGCGCCAAGTATAAGGGCGCGTCCACGACCCGTCAAGGGTCCTGAGGAATTCTATCAACCAGAGTTTTCGGGAAACACGCCCTTCACCGTGAGGGCCCGGCGGCCCGCCGGTAGCGGAGGAACAACTCGTCCTCGTGGACGAAGGCGCTGACCAGTTGGAACCGGACCAGCCCCAGCGGCCGGGGACCTTCCACGGTGGCCAGGTCGTCGGGCCCGCCGCTGAACTTGGGGGCTGCGGTCCAGAAGTACTCGTCCAGGCAGCCGGCCTCCAGCAGCAGCCAGTTGACGGTGGGACCGCCCTCGCACAGCACCGACCGGATCCCGTACCGGGACCGGAGCAGCGAGAGCGCTTGGCGGATGGGAACCTGGTCCCCGGGAAACACGTGGACCTCGGCATGGCGCCGGGCCTCGGCCAGCCGTGCGGCGCCCGCCTCCTCGCCGGTGAACACGATGGGCCGCTCGGGTGCGTCGCCGACCAAGCGGCTATCCCACGGCAGGTCCAGGGACCGGCTCAAGATCACCAGCCGCGGCTGGTCGGCCAGGCCCTTGCGCCGGCGCAGCACCACGTCTTCCGGGGGCACGCCCGGGTACTTGGGGTTGGACCGCACCGTCCCGGCGCCGCGCAGCACAGCGTCTACCGCCGCGCGCACCTTGCGCATCAGCCGGTGGTCCAGGTCGCTCCCGATCTCGTGGACCCGGCCGGCGGCGGTGGCCCGCCCGTCCAGGGTGCTGACCATGTTGGCGGCCACGTAGGGCCGGTCCCCGGGCGGTTCCCCTTCGGGAGGCAGCACCAGGTCGTCGTAGATGGACACCGGGTCCGGCACGTGGCGCGGGTGCGGGTACAACTGCTGCACGGGTCCTCAGGCTCCCCCTCGAAGGGTGGTCAGTTTGCCCGGCCGCCGTCAGTGTCCCGGCCCCCGCTGTCCGGATCCGGCCGTCCCGGGGACCCGGCGCCGGTTCCATGGACGCCGGTTCCGTGGGGGTCGCCGTGGGGGCCGGTTCCGTCGGGCCGGCAGCCGGTCCCCTCGGACCAAGGGCCGGTCCCGTCGCGGCCCACCCAGTGGCTGCCGTCGGCATAGACTTCCTTCTTCCAGATCGGGACCCGGCGCTTCAACTCGTCGATGCCGTAGCGGCACGCGGCGAAGGCCTCGGGCCGGTGGGGCGCCGACACCGCCACCACCACGCTGGTCTCGCCCACGTCGACCCGGCCGACCCGGTGGTGGATGGCCACCCGGGTGCCGGGCCAGCGGCGCTGGATCTCGCCGGCGATGCGCTGCATCTCGGCCACGGCCATGGGACCGTAGGCGTCGTAGGTCAGGTACGAGGTCTCGTGGTCGCCCGTGATGCCGCGGACCGTGCCGGTGAAGACGCACACCGCCCCGGCACTGGGGTGGCTGACCAGGGACGCCGCGGCGTCCAGCGACAGCGGCCCGGTGGTCACCACGAAGCGCCCGCCGTCAGCCTCGGCCAGCAGGCCGGGGGCCGCTCCCCCCGCCGCGGCCGGAGCGGCACCGGGCTCCGCAGGCCGGGTCACCGCGGGGTCGGCTACCGGGTCCCCGCCGCCCTCACCGGCCCCCCCGCTGACGGGCGGCAGCAGGGCCACCTCGTCGCCGTCCCCCACCGGCGCGTCGCCCTGGACGTACTCCAGGTTCAGCGCATAGGATACCCGCTCCACCCACGGTGCCAGCGCCGGAACCTGCCGGGCCAGGGCTGCGGCCACGTCGGACACGCGGCTGCCGGCGGGCACCGACAGCACCAGTTCGCGGCGCCCGGCGGCCTCCGCCAGCATGGCGAACAGGCGCACCGTCACCTGGACCGTTTCGCCCATACCTTGCTCCCTTCCGGCGGGCCATTTCTCGCCGGCACCGCCGGCCTCCTTGCCGGGGCCGCCCCCAATCCAGACCGGCCGCTTGTCCGGGAGGAAGCATGCCCCACCGGCGGCGAAGCACCGCGGAGACCAGAGACCGCGCGTACCACAGGAAGGGGGCCAGGGCATGGCCGGCATGGGACCAGCACAGGGCCGTCCCCCGGGCGCGCCCGACCGTGCCGAAGTGGAGCGGCTGCTGGAAAGCTTCGGCCGCCACATCAGTTCCTCACTGCTCAGGCTTTACCGGTTTATGGGCCTCGACACGCTGGAGTGGGACGGGGAGGGCGCCATCTGCCGCGACGCCGAGGGTCGCGAGTACCTGGACTTCGTCGGCGCCAACGGGACCCTGTTCCTGGGCCGGCGGCACCCGCGGGTGACGGCGGCGGTCCGGGAGCAGCTGGACCGCCTCACCATCTCCAGCCGCCTCTTCGCCCACGAACCCCAGATCCGCCTGGCCGAGAAGCTGGCTGAGATCGCCCCGGGCGACCTGCAGTACACCTTCTTCTGCAACAGCGGCGCCGAGGCGGTGGAAGGCGCCCTCAAGCTGGCCCGGGCCGCCACCGGCCGGACCGAGATCATCTCCACCCAGGGCGCCTTCCACGGCAAGACCTTCGGCGCCCTGAGCGCCACGGGCCGCGAGCTCTACCGCAAGCCTTTCGAGCCGCTGCTGCCGGGGTTCGTCCACGTGCCCTACGGCGACGCCGACGCCGTGGAAGCCGTCATCAGCGACCGCACGGCGGCCGTCATCGTCGAGCCCATCCAGGGCGAGAACGGCGTCATCATCCCGCCCGACGACTACCTGCCGCGCCTGCGCCAGCTGTGCGACCGCCACGGCGCCCTGCTGATCATCGACGAGGTGCAGGCCGGGCTGGGCCGGACGGGCCGCTGGTTCGGCTGCAACCACACCGACACGGCGCCGGACATCATGACCATGGCCAAGATCCTGGGCGGCGGCGTCATGCCCATCGGCGCCTTCATGGCGCGCCCCGAGGTCTTTGAGCCCATGGACGAGAACCCGTACATCCACTCCTCCACCTTCGGCGGCAACGCCCTGGCCTGCGCCGCCGGCTACGCGGCGCTCCAGGCCATCGAGGAGGAGGGCCTGCTGGAGCAGGCCCGGGTCAAGGGCGAGCGGCTGATGGCGGGGCTGCGGCAGATCGCGGCCCAGTTCCCCCAGGTGATCCGCGAGGTGCGGGGCCGCGGGCTGATGATCGGCATGGAGTTGACCCGGGAGGGCCTGGGCGGCGTCATCATCGCCGATATCGTCCAGAACGGCCTCCTGGCCATCCACTCCCTGAACAACGACCGGGTCATGCGCTTCCTCCCCCCGGCGGTGGTGACCGAGGACCAGATCGACCGCGCCCTGGAGATCTTCGGCGCGGCCGTGGAACGGGCGGCGGCCGTGGCCGAGGAGGTGTGAGAAACGTGCCCTACGTGGAAGTCAGCAAGCTGATCAAGGGCTCCCGGGACCAGATCTACGACCTGCTGAAGCGGGTCGAGGAGTACCCCGAGTTCATGGCCGACGTGGAGTCCATCCGGGTCCTGGAGCGGGACCAGCACTCATCGCTGTCGGAGTGGGTCACCCGCCTGGAGGGCCGGCGGCTGCGCTGGGTGGAGCGCGAGACCTACCACGACGACCAGTACCGCATGGTCTACCGGATGACCGAGGGCGACCTCAAGCAGTTCGAGGGCGAGTGGCGGCTGGAGGAAACCACCGAGGGAACCCTGGTCACCCTGACCTGCCAGTTCGACCTGGGGATCCCGATGTTCGCGGCGCTGCTGAACCCCATCGCCCGCATCAAGGTCAAGGAGAACGTCGAGTCCATGCTGGAAGGCCTGCGGCAGAAGGTGGAAGGGGCGTAAGGGCGGGGGCCCGGTGCCCCGTGGGCACCGGGCCCCGACCAGCACCCGGGCCCCTCAGCCCAGGGCGGCCTTGAACTCGGCCAGCGCCGCCGGCACGTAACTGCCGTCGCGGTAGGGTCCTACCAGGCCTTCCCTGTCGCCCCGGATCTGCGCCAGTTCCTGTTCCCGGGGCCTTGAGGCGAAGCGGCCGATCTCGCGGCCGTCCCGGTCGAGGAACACGAAGACCGGCAGTTTCTTGCCGCCCAGGGTGAGAAAGTAGCGTTCCACGTCTTCGGCGTTCTCGGGCGCGTCGCGGTAGATGACCCGGATGTCGAAGGCGCCGGTCTCGGCGTTGAGCCGCCCCAGCAGGGCCAGGTTGTAGATGCCGTCGCCGCACCAGTTCTCGTTGACCACCAGGGTGCGGATGACGCCGCCCTCCTGCCGGGCCCGCTCCTTGAACCAGACCGCATCCTGCGGGTCCAGGCGCACCTGCCGGTAGGCCTCGTCGAAGCGCCGGCGCTGCTCCTCATCGTAGTTGGCCACGAATTCCTCGTAGGTGATGCCCCGCTGGAAGATGGGCAGGGCGTTGTGGACGGGCTTGTACCACACCATCGTGGTTCACCTCCTGGCGGGGCCGCCGGCCCCTGTGCCCGCCGGGAAGGCGGGATGGTGACCCGTTCCCTTCCCACCACCGGTCCGAAAACCCTGCCGGGGACAGCCGGGCCCCTCCGGCAGGGAACAGGCGGGCCGCCTGCTATTGGTTGGTAGGAAGGGCGGGGTCCCATCAGGCGGCCGCGGGCAGCACCCGGGTGCCCGCCGGTAAGGGAGGGTGTTGGGGCTTGGCAGGCTCCAGGAGCGGCAATCTTCCCTGGACCGAACCGGACGCCGAAACGCGCCGGGCCTGGATCGACGTGGCCGCCGGGCGGCGGGCGCCCACCCGCTGGCTGCGGGGCGGCCGGGTGCTCAACGTCTTCACCGGCGAGGTGCTGGAGGCCGGCGTGGCTCTCTGGCACGACCGCATCGCCTACGTGGGCCCGCTGGAACCGCTGATCGGGCCCGACACCGTGGTCGAGGACCTGGACGGCCACCTGCTGGCGCCGGCCTACATCGAGATCCACGCCCACCCGTTTCAGCTCTATTCCCCGTGGTCGCTGGGCCGGCTGGCCGCCGCCCGCGGCACCACGACCCTGGTGTGCGACACCTCGACCTTTCTCCACCTGCTGGGGCCCGGCATCACCCGCCTGCTGGACGCCTCGCCCGGCGGGCCCGCCCGGCTGCTGTGGGGCCTGCGCATCTCGCCCCAGACCGAAACCGGGCTGGACGGCCCGACCGCTTTCGGTCTGACCACCGAGCAGATGATCTCGCTGCTGGACCACCCGCGGGTGGTGGAAGTGTTCGAGTGGGCCGACTGGACGGGGGTCATCCGCGCGGGCGAGCCGCTGCCCGAGGTGATCGCGGCCGCGCTGGCCCGCGGCCTCCCCATCGACGCCCACGCGCCCGGCGCCTCCCATCGCACGCTGGCGGCCCTGGCCGCGGCCGGCGCCAGCGACTGCCACGAGAGCATCCGGGCCGATGAGGTCCTGGAACGGCTCCGCGTGGGGCTGTACGTGCCGCTGCGCCACAGTTCCCTGCGGCCCGACCTGCCGGACCTGGTGGCCGCGGTCCGCGCCACCGACGGCTTCGAGCGGCTGATGCTGACCACCGACGGCCCGTCGCCGGCCTTCGCCGCCCGGGGCCTGATGGACCAGGCCGTGGCCGCGGCCGTGGCCAACGGCGTGCGTTTCACCGACGCGGTGCGCATGGCGACGCTGCACCCGGCGGCGTACCTGGGCCTCGACCGTCATCTGGGCGCCGTGGCGCCCGGCCGCCTGGCCGACCTGCTGGTGCTGCCCGGTGAGGGCACGCCGGTGCCGGAGCGCGTGTACGTGGCCGGGACTCCCGTGGCCGAACGCGGGCGCCTGTTGGAGCCCACGCCGCCGCCCGACTGGGACGCCCTGGGTCTGGGCCCCCGCCCCATGCCGGCGCCACCAGGCCTCGACGCCGCCCTCTTCACCCTGCCGGCTGAGGGCGCGGAGGTCACGCTGCCCACCATCGACCTTCTCAACGCCGTCATCACCCGGCAGGGCGAAGCCCGGCTGCCGGTGCGCGGCGGCCGTGCCGACCTGAGCGCAGCCCCCGACCTGTGCCTGGCGGTGCTCCTCCCGGCGCTGGGCCCAGAGCCCCAGCGCGCCCTGGGATCGGGACGGGCCCCGGAGAACACCGGGCCGGCACCGGCCCTGGAGCCCGCGCCCCCGGTGGTGCGCGCCCTGGTGCGGGGGTTCGGGTCCGTGGCCGGGCTGGCCACCAGTTACACCTGCGCCTTCGCGCCCCTGGTCATCGGCCGCGATCCCCAGGCCATGGCCCGGGCTCTGGGCAGGATCCTGGAAGCCGGCGGCGGCATCAGCCTCTGGGACCACGACGGCGAGCGCTTCTTCCTGCCGCTGCCGGTGGGCTGCACCATGACCGACCTGGACGTGGACCACCTGGCCCGGCACTGTGAGGACCTGCTCCGGCTGCTGGCGGAACGGGGTTACCCGTTCCATGATCCCATCTACACGCTGCTGTTCCTGACCGCCAACCACCTGCCCGCGGTGCGCCTGTCGCGCCTGGGCCTGTGGGACGTCAAGCGGCGCCGGGTGGTGCAGGCGGCGGGCGGGTGATCACCTGCCGGGGTCCACGGCGCGGCGCCGTGGACCCCGGCAGTCCCTGGCGCGGCCTGCGCGGCCTGCGCGGTCAGCGCTGCTCGATGATGATCTCGAGGCGGTTGTAGTTCCGCCCGTTGCCCTCGGGCTTGTAGTTCTTCTCCACGTTGCCCTTCATGTCGACGGCGAAGTAGGAGATGACCGCCGACTCCGTCAGGATGATCTCCGCCTCCTGGTCCCGGATCCAGTTCTGGGTCACGCGCAGGGAGTCGTACCCGGGCCGCGACCCGTCCAGCGTGTAGTAGACGTCGGCCGGCTCGCTGGTGTGGAAGCGGATGGCCACCGGCCCGTCGAAGCGGAGCGTGCGGTTGCCGCCGCCGCGGAACTCCCGCGGGAACTGGAAGCCCTCGCCCGGCAGCGTGGAGTTGGTCCCCGGCAGCGGGATCACCTCGATCCAGCTTTCGGGCTTCTGGCGGTCCAGTTCGTATTCCAGGGCCACCCGCAGCAGTTCCATGTTGCCGTTGGCGAACTCCATGGCCTGTTCCAGCGCCTCGCTTTCGGCCGGGATGAAGGCGTTGCCCACCTCAAAGTCCCAGCCGAAGACGCCGTTTTCATACCAGTGGTCG
>PKRI01000028.1 GCA_017577485.1 Bacillota bacterium
GCGTAGTACGCCTCGGTGTTGGCCAGGTGTTCCAGGACCTCGCCCAGGGAGCGCTTGCCGGGGGCGGGCCGCCAGTCCAGCATGGCAGGGGGCAGCCCCCGCATCAGGCGCATCAGGTCTTCCCGAGCCGCCGCCAGCACGCGCAGGCCCAGGTCCAGCACCGCATCGTCCAGGGGCCGGTGCCAGGGTTCGAAGAAGGCTTCGGTGTCGCCCGAGGTCACCCGGCCCCCGGTGACCACCCGCCCGGCGACTTCCACCGCCACGGGTCTGCAGGCAGCGGCCGGGTCCAGCAGGCCGTGGCACGCCAGCCAGGCTCGCTCTGCCTGGGTGATGGCCGGCGCCAGCGCCAGGGCTGCCTCTTCGCCGGGTGCCTTAAAGGTTGCCCCGGGATGGACCAGGCAGTGACACATGCAGCCGCCGGCCTGGCCCATTTCCAGGTAAACGGGCAGCACCACCGGTGCCGTCACAACGCTACCTCCCAGCACCTCCTCGGTTGGATGGGGCCGGTGCGGCATCCTCCAGGAGCCTCACAGGGGCCGCACGGTGTCGGATGTGCTCGGACACCGGGTGCTGCCGGGCCGCGGCGGCAGTCCGCACGTTCCGAGGGTAGGGCGCGAAGCGTATAGATGCTCCGGCCTCTGACCCGTTTCTGACGGTCCTTCGCCGGGTGTGCCACGCGCACCGTTGGGGCTAGAATTCGGGGCAAAGAGGAGGAGGATGACACGATGCCCACCAACGTCGGCCGCGCCGACCGCATCATCCGGCTCATCATCGCCGTCGCGGCAGCCTTTGCGGGCTTCAGGCTGGGTGGGACCGTGGGGTACGTACTTTACGCCGTTGCCGCCTTGATGCTGGTTACGGCCGCCCTGGGCTGGTGCGGGATCTACGCGCTCCTGGGGCTGAGCACCTGCCCGGTGCAGCGGGGCCGGTAGGAGCGGTCCAAGCGGCGCTGCGCCTCTCGGTGCCTCCGCGCATCTCCGCGTCTGCCGCGGTTGTTTGCGCCGCCGCGGCTGTCCGCGCCGCCGCGTGCCGCCGCGCGCCGAAGTTACCGGCTAATCCAACTTCTCCACCACGTCATCGTCCATCGAGAACGAATGCTCGTCGGTGGGGAAGGCGCCCGTGCGGACCTCGTCGATGAAGCGGCCGACCGCGTCGCGGATGGCGGCGCTGAGGTCCACGTACTGCTTGGCGAACTTGGGTGACTTGCCGGCGTACAGGCCCAACAGGTCGTGCAGGATCAGGACCTGCCCGTCGCAGTCCGGGCCGGCCCCGATGCCGATGGTGGGAATCGGGACGGCTTCGGTCACCCGCCTGGCCAACTGCCGCGGCACCATCTCCAGGACCAGGGCGAAGGCGCCGGCCTCGGCCAGGCGCTGGGCGTCCTCCAGCAGTTGCCGGGCGGCGGCCTCGGTCCGGCCCTGGACCCGGTAGCCGCCCAGGGCGTGGACCGACTGGGGCGTCAGGCCCAGGTGGCCCATGACGGGGATCCCCGCCTCCACCAGGCGCCGCACCGTGTCCACCACCGCCGCCCCGCCTTCCAGCTTGACGGCCTGGGCGCCGCCCTCGGCCAGCAGCCGGCCGGCGCTGCGCAGGGCGTCCTCGACGCTGACCTGGTAGGTCAGGAAGGGGAGGTCGGCCACAACCAGCGCCCGCCGGGCCGCGCGGGCCACGGGACGGGTGTGGTGGAGGATGTCGTCCAGCGTGACGGGCACCGTGGACTCGTAGCCCAGCACCGTCATGCCCAGCGAATCGCCCACCAGCAGCACGTCCACGCCCGCCTGGTCCAGCAGCCGGGCGGTGGGGTAGTCGTAGGCGGTCAGCATGGTGATGGGGCGGCCTTCCCGCTTCATGCGCTGCAGGGTGCGCACCGTGACGGGCGCCGCCTGTACGGGAACGCCGGCCGGGTCGGTCCCCAGCCGGCTGCCGGGACTGCTCCCCGCAGTGCTCAACCGTGCCTGCCTCCCAGCGCCGTCGAGCGCGCCCGATTCCGCCGCCGGCGATTTGCGCTCTCCGCCCGTCTACGCGCCGGGCGGCCGCAGTCCTGCCCGGATCACGCTACCCCCGGCGGTCACGACTCCGACCGGCCCAGGTCGTGCAGGTCCCGCAGCGTCACCAGTTCCTGGCTCATGCGGGCCAGGGCGCGCAGGACGATGTCGCTGCGGGACACCAGCCCCACCAGGCGGTCCTGGTTCACCACCGGCAGTTTCTTCACGCCGTACTCGCTCATCAGCTGGGCCGCGTCGGCCAGCGGCGCGTCCTCGGTGATGGTGACCACGTCGCGGGTCATCAGGTCGGACACCCGGCTCATGGCCAGCCTGTACAGGCGGTCCGCCACCGTTTCCCCGGGCGGTGCCGCCTCGGCCGGCTGCTCATCGCCCGGCTCCAGGAAGGCGGCGGCGTACCCGATACCCGTGGCTGCCAGCGACCGGATCAGGTCACCGATGGTGATCATGCCCACCAGCCTGCCGTCGCCCGTCACCACCGGCGCCCCGTCGATCCAGTTGTCCACGAAGCGGTTGACCACGTCTGCGATACGCTCGTCGGGCGAAACCGTGATCACGTCGCGGGCCATGACGTCGCCCACCCGCTGCACGTCGTCTTCCGTCGGCATCGGCGTTCCCTCCCTTTCTAAAGCCAACCACAGCCGGCGCGAAAAAGCCAATGGGGCGGGCGCTCCATTTGTCCTCGGGCGGGGACCGGTGGCCGGCGGGCCGCAGCCGGGAGCGGGCGGGGGCCGGCGCGCCGGCCCGGCCGAACCAGCGGGGTGCAGCCTGGTACCCGATGCTTCATGATGAGAGAGGACTGCATCATAACTGCCGGAGGTACTGCCGTGGCCGTCGATCTCAACCCCATGTTCCGATCGCTGATCCTGTCCGCCACCCAGAACCGGGCGGTGGCCGGCCTGGTCCGCAAGCACGGCATGCGCCTGGGCGCCGCCCGCTTCGTGGCCGGCGAAACCCTGGACGAGGCCGTGGAGGTCCTGCGCCGGCTGAACCAGCAGGGCCTTTACACCAACACCACGCTGCTGGGCGAGGGGGTCCGCGACCGGGACCAGGCCCGGGCCGTGGTGGAGGAGTACCTGGAGATCCTGGACCGCATCCACGCCGAGAACCTCAAGACCAACATCGCCTTGAAGCTGACGCACCTGGGGCTGGACCTGGGCGAGGACTTCGCCTGCGACAACCTGCGGGTGCTGCTGGAGCGGGCGCGGGAGCTGGGCAACTTCATCCGCATCGACATGGAGGAGTCGGCCCGGGTCGACGCGACCCTGCGGATCTACCGGCGCCTGCGGGAGCAGGGCTTCGACAACGTGGGGACGGTGCTGCAGGCCTACCTGTACCGCAGCGAGGAGGACCTGCGCTCGCTGCTGCCCCTGGCGCCCAACCTGCGGCTGGTCAAGGGCGCCTACCTGGAGCCGCCGTCGGTGGCCTTCCCCAAGAAGGCCGACGTGGACCGCAATTACCTGCGGCTGGCCGAGCTGTCGCTGACCGGGCCCGGCTACACCGCGGTGGCCACCCACGACGAGCGCATCATCGACTGGGTCATCAACTTCACGGAGCAGAAGGGCATCGGCCGCGACCGCTTCGAGTTCCAGATGCTGTACGGCGTCCGCAGCGACCTGCAGTTGGACCTGGCCCGGCGGGGCTATAAGGTGCTGACGGCCACGCCCTTCGGCAAGGAGTGGTACTTCTACCTGATGCGCCGCCTGGCCGAGCGCCCGGCCAACGTGCTGTTCATCCTGCGGAACCTGTTCAAGTGAGGCCGCTGGTGCCGGTGATGCCGCGGGCGGGACGGGCAGCCTCCGGTTGCGGTAAGGTAGGGGTGAAAGTATGTGAAGGATCCGGCCCGGCGCTGCCGCCGGGCCGGGGAACCTGCCGGAGGTGAGGCCCGTGGCGATGCTGACGGACGACGTTGCTCGCGCGGTCAAGGAGCGGTTGGGTCAACTGCCGCGCCGGGTCACCCTCCACGTGTTCACCAGCGAGGACCGGGTGCTGGTGCCCGGGCGCGACCCGTCTCCCGGGGTGCGCGAAACGGTCCAGTTGCTGCAGGAACTGGCCGGGCTGGTCGACACCGTGAGTGTTGAGGTCCACAACCTGCACACCGACGAGGAACTGGCGGCCCGCTTCGGCGTGGAACGGGCGCCGGCCATCGTGCCGGTGGCCCAGGGCGATGAGGGCGAGGTCGACTACGGGATCCGGTTTTATGGTCCCCCGGCGGGATACGAGTTCGGGTCCCTGCTGGAGGCCATCGAGCTGGTGGCCGCCGGCAGCGCCGACCTGCCGGCGCAGGCGGCGGACACCCTGGAGGGGGTCGACGAGGCCGTCCACCTGCGGATCTTCACGACCCCGACGTGCCCGTTCTGCCCGGGGGCCGTGCGCGCGGGCATGGAGTTTTCCGTCGCCCGCGAGAATGTGCGCGTCGACGTGATCGACGCCACCGGCTACCCGCTGCTGTCGCGGGCCTATGCGGTGAGCGGCGTCCCGAAGGTCGTGATCAATGACAGGGCGTCGTTCGCCGGCGCGCTGCCGCCGGAGCAGTTCGCCCAGGCCATTGCCATGGCGGTGGGCACGCCCGGCGGGAGCGGCGGCGACGGGGAATCGCCCGGCGACCAGGCGTAGGCGTCAGAGGCTTGATTCGGAAGCGATGGGTTTCCGGGGCGCACGGCCGGCCGACGCACCGGTGCGCCGGAACCCACACGCAACAGCGCGCGGCGCGGGAGCGGAAGGCTCCCGCGCCGCCCGTCTGTTCGCGCGCTGCGCGTCTGTCGCGGGCTGCCGTCAGACCTCCGCGCCTGCTGCTGCGCTCGATAGCTGCCCGCCTGCGCAGCCGGTTACCGGCAGGATGAGACCGCGAGCGTGCCCGCGCGTGCCGCTTCCAGCAGGGTCGCGGCGTCGCCGTCGAGGCGCAGTTCCGCCATGACCTCAGCCCGCTGGTCCGATCCCGGGCCCAGGCGGGACATCTGGACCCAACCCATGGCGTACCGGTCATGGTCGCCGCCGCCCAGGGCCTCGCTCACGGCAGCTTCCCAGCGGTCCAGCAGGTTGATGACGGTCAGAGGCTCGGGCTGGGCCGGCGAGGGCCCGCCGGGTTGCGCTGGAATTTCGTCGCCTGTTCCCTGCGCTGTTCGCTGCGAGCCGCCGGGCGGTGCCTCCGTTTCTCCGGGTGGAACCTCCGCCTCGTTTGGGGGTGCCTCCGCGCCGCGGGGCGGTGCTTCGGCCCGGCCCGGCGGTTCACCGGCCGGGGCGCCGCTGCAGCCGGCCAGGATGAGCGCCACCACGACTGCCGCTGGAGTGCTCCCTTTTGATGAGGTCGGGGAACGGGTTCAGTTCCCGGAGTGGACCGGCTGTTCGCTTCGGGTGACCGCAGGGGAGTGCCGGTCGCCGGGTTCGCGCGGGGCGCGGCGCTCCTGGTGCCAGTGGGGCCGGAAGTGCCGCAGGGCTGACAGCACCTCGTCGTAATCGCCGCGGAAAGGGATGGCCCGGTCGTCCACGTAGGCCACCGCCGGGACCTTGCGGTCGGTGACGTCGTCCACGTGGGCGTCGAGCCCGTGGCGCCGGAGCCAGTCCCAGACCTGGTCCGGGCGCCGCGTGCTGAGGACCACCACGCGAAACCCCATCGCCTTGAGCCGCTCCAGGAACCGCCCGGCACCGGGCCGCGGCGGGTCGAAGTGCTCCTCGCCGCGGAACCCGGCGTAGGTGTCCAGCACGCCGTTCCAGTCGACGCAGACGGTGCGGTTCCCCGGGTGCATCCTCCGAGTCTACCTCCAATTTCGTCCCTATTAGGGCCGGTTAAGGCCGCCCCGCTTTCCTTTGGGCTGATCCCGGCGGTACTTCCGTAAACTCGAGGCCGCCAGTGCGGCTATCGGGCTTATTATTGGCTGGGCAGCGCCAGGATCGGACCTGTCCTCCACGGGACCGCCGACGTGGCCGTCAATAGGCCCGATATTGGACCCGCGGCAGCACAGCCCCGGGCTCGAGGGCCAGAAACGACCTTGCCCGGCCCGCCGCTGCCCGGCGCCCGACTGCCGGGCACAACCGCCTGCCCTGCTTCCCAGGATCCGCCGCCTCCCGCCGTGACGTTTGCGCTTCCCATGCGTCGAAGGAAGTGAAAGGCGCGCCTGAAGGGAGCGATCCCGTGAACGAGGCTGAACGGCCCCGGACGCCGGACGCCGCGGCCGGCGCGTACCGGCGCCGCTGGGGCGCCGTTTGGGACACCGTCTACCGATTCATCTATAGCCGGGTCCAGAACCGCGAGGAAGCTGAGGACCTGACCCAGGAGGTCTGCGCCCGCGTGCTGCGGCGGCAGGGTGCGGCGAACCCCGGGGGGCCGGTGCCCCGCGCACCTTCGGGGGTACCGGCAGCCCCCGTAGGCGCGGCGGCCTCAGCGGTCCCGGCGGACCCGCTGGACCCGCCGGTCCCGTCGCCGGCATACCTGCGGGCGGCCGCCCTGAACCTGCTGCGCGACCGCTGGCGGCGCCGTCGCTCCAGCGGAGTGCTGTCGCCCCTTGAGGAGGCCTGGCTGGTGGCTGACGACGACGCCGACCCGGGTGCGCGCCTCCTGGACCGGCTCTGGCTGCGCGGTCTGCTGGACCGCCTGCCGCCCGACCAGCGCCAGGTGCTGGAATCCGCATCATCCAGGGGTTGTCGCGGGCGGAGACCGCCGCCCGCATGGGCCGCAGCGAGGCGTCGGTGCGCGGCCTGAAGTACCGGGCCATCCAGGCGCTGCGGGAAATGGCGCTGGCGGAACTGGGTGCCCGCGCCGGCTCCGGCACCGGGGATGCACGCCATGCAGGCACCGGCACCGGGGATGCACGCCATGCAGGCACCGGCACCGGGGATGCACGCGCAGGTACCGGCACCGGGGGACCCGGCGCCACCACCCTCGGCCGCGGCTACACCGTGGATCGTGAGGAGGCGGAACGGACATGACCTCCGTGAAGCCCTTGCCCGAAGAGGAACTCGACCGGGTCATCGACGCCCTTAACGCGGGCCGAACCCCGCCCGACCCCAGCACGGCCGATGCGGCCGACCACGCTGTGCTGGTGCGGGCGCTGAAGGCCATGGGCGACCTCCCGACCCAGGCGGCCCGGCGTCGCCGCCGCGGGCGCTGGGTGCTGTGGGCTGCCGCGGCGGCCGTGGCGGCCGGCGTGGTGCTGGCGGTCCAGGTGCTGCTTCCGGGTCCCGGCGACCGCAACTGGGTCCAGGCCATGGAACAGGCTGTGGCGCAACTCCACTCCTACCACGGCGTGCTGGAGGTCCGCACCACCAACGCCGGCGGCGAGACGTGGCTGGACCGGCGCCTGGAGATCTGGTCGGACGGTGACCGTTACGCCGTCCGCGACCAGGACGGGGTGCTGACCGTCAACGACGGCACCCGGCGGTGGCAGGTACGGCCCGACACCCGGGAGGTGGCGGTGCTGCCCCTGCTTCCCGATCCCCGTTCCTTCGACCTGCACGACGAGGCGGAGCGGGCCGCCGGCTATCCCCACGAGTTGGACGGCCGCGACACCGTGGCCGGGCGCGGCGCGGTGCGGCTGAAGATCCTGCCGCCGGGCGGCCTGCCTTACTTCCTGTGGCTGGATGCCGAGTCCGGCCTGCCGCTGCGGCTGGAGACCGCCATGCACAACGCGCTGCAGATCACCTACACCTTCGTGACCTTCGAAGCCAACGCCGCCGTGGATCCGGCGCTGTTCCAGTTCGCGGTGCCCGAGGGGTACAGGCTGGTGGAGGAAGACCCCGGTCAACTGGTGGCCACCCCGGAGCAGGCCGGGGAAATCGCCGGGTTCACGCCGCTGCTGCCCAAGGAGGCGCCGGCGCGCATCGCCGCCCACCGCGGTCGGGTGGTCCTGGACTACGGCGACACCTACGTGGCCATGGAGCCCGACGACGGTACCTTCCAGCCTGAACCCTACGGCGCCCTGGGCCGAGCCGCCGGCGGCGTGGTGGAGGTCATCGGCGACGAACTGCGCTGGGTCCAGGATGGGCTGCTGATCCACGTGGACGGTCCCCAGGCGGAGGACCTGGCCCGGCAGCTGGCGCCGGACCTGGAACTGCCCGACCCCGGCGAGGACCTGATCAGGGCGGTCCAGGTGCCCGTCCGCGGGCTGAACGGCCGGGAGTTGGAAGCCGCCCAGCAGCAGGTGGATCGCGGCAGTTCGCCCTGGATGCTGGACCCGGTGTTCGTGGCCCACGTCTTCGTCAACGGGCTGGTGAGCCCCGAGGGCATCACCGGCGAGGGGGACATCCCCTACGAGGCCCTGAAGCTGGAGGCCAGCACCGGCGTCCAGGCGGTGGTGGCGGTGTCCGAGGGACCGGCCGCCAGAGTCTACCTGGCGCGGCTGGTCCGCCAGGACGAAACCGGCATCTGGACCGTGGTCGGCTACGACCCGCGGGAAGAGTGAGTGGCAAGTGCCCGGGCGCGCCGCCGTGGCGCGCCCGGGCTGCCCCTGCCCGTTGCCGGCGGGGCAGGCGGGCCGCGCATACCGTGGCGGTGCTGCGCGGAAGGCCCCCGGGGTGGGTCGCCCGGCCGGGCGAGCCGGGTTGTCCGGGGCCCGTGCATTGTTAGCGCGCTTTCGCTTTTTCACGCCGCCGGGGCGGCTTTCCCGTGCAATAGAACGTTGAAACAGCCCTTAAATGGGTCCCCCGGCCCGCGTACCTTCCTGCAGAACCCCCGGTTAACCGTGAAAACGCTTCTATAATGCACGGCGGGCCCGCTGCGGCCCGCGATAAGGTCCCTCTGGCTTCTATTTTGCACGGCGGGCACGAGCACCAGCCCTCCAGGCTGCAGGCTCGCGGCCGGGCGTCCGCCCCTGCCGGCCGTCCTCCCCCAAAAACATGACCGCCGTCACTACCGCGATTTGCGCGCCGCAGGCCAACCTGGACGCGCACCCGGTCGGGCCGGTGGGGCGCAGCGCCGGGCCTGCGCGCCCGGCACCCCGGTTCCACCGGGCGCGCAACCGGGAACGCGAGGAGGGGACTTTTTGCTGGAAGTCACGGGACTGGTCAAGCGGTTCGGCAGCAAGACCGCCGTGGACCACATTTCCTTTCAGTGGCCGCCGGCGACATCTTCGACCTGCTGGGTCCCAACGGCGCCGGCAAGACCACGACCCTGGCCATGATCGCCGGGCTGCTGCGTCCCGACGCCGGCGACGTGAGGGTGGAGGGCATCTCGGTCCGGACCCACCGCAAGCAGGTTGACCGGGTTGCGGACCCGCCTCAGGGTGCTGCTGGCCGAGGACCAGGCGCTGGTGCGGGACGGGCTGCGGCTGCTGCGGCCGCCCGCGGCGGCGGCCGGCCCTTCGACGTGGCGGTCCTGGACGTGCGGATGCCGGTCCTGGACGGGATCGGCTGTGCGCACGCCCTGCGGGCCCGCGATCCCCATCTGCCCATCCTGATGCTGACCACCTACGATGACGACCGGCTGGTGCGCCAGTGCCTGGCGGCGGGCGCCGACGCCTACCTGCTGAAGCACATCGCCGCCGAGGACCTGGTCAACGCGGTGCGGCTGCTGGCAGCGGGCGGGGGACTGATCCCCGGCGACCTGGCGCGGCGCCTCACCGCCGGGACGGGCGGGGAGGAGGGGGCGCCCCGGGGTCCCACGGGTCCGGCGGGTCCCACGGGTCCGGCGGGGCCGGCGCGGCCGGCGGGTCCGGCGGAAGCGGTGGGATCGGCGCGGCCGGCGGCGCGCTCCTTGAGGCCCTGACTCCCCGGCAGCGGGAGGTCCTGGACCTCATCGCCCAGGGGCTCAGCAACCGCGAGATCGGCCAGCGGCTGTTCCTGTCGGAGGGAACCGTGAAGAACGTGGTCAGCGAGATCTACGCGCGGCTGGATGTGCGCGACCGGGTGCAGGCCGTATTGAAGGCCCGGGAGATGGCGCCCGTCTAGGAACCGGTGCCTGCGCCCCCGCCGGCCCCGCCGGCGCCCCCTCCGCTCGCGCCAACCCCGGCTCCTCCGCCCGCGCCGGCCCCGGCTCCCGCCGCGGCACCGGCCGCAGCCCGGGCCCCCGGCCCGGCACCGGCATCGCCTTCGGCGGCGGCCGCCCCGGCCCCGGACAGCCCCTGGGACCTCAGCCGCGGGTCCAGCGCGTCCCGCAGCCCGTCGCCCACCAGGTTGAAAGCCAGCACCGCCAGGAAAATGGCCAGGCCGGGGAACGTCACGGTCCAGTGGGCGCTGAAGATGTAGTTGCGGCCCTCGCCCAGCATGGCGCCCCACTCGGCGGTCCGCGGCTCCACGCCCAGGCCCAGGAAGCCCAGGCCGGCCGCCACCAGGATGGTGACGCCCATGCTCAGCGTGGCCTGGACGATGATGGGCGTCAGCGCGTTGGCCAGCACATGCCGGGTCAGGATCAGGCGGTCGCCGGCCCCCAGAGCCCTGGCCGCCTCCACGTAGGTCTGCTCGCGGATGGTCAGCACCGAGCCGCGCACCAGGCGGACGAACTGGGGCACGGTGCTGATGCCCACCGCCACGATGACGTTCTGGAGCCCAACGCCCAGCACGCCCACCAGCGCCAGGGCCAGCAGGATGTTGGGAAACGACAGCAGCATGTCGGTGACCCGCTGGATCACCAGGTCCACCCGCCCGCCGTAATACCCGGACACCACGCCCAGCGGCACCCCGACGGCCAGGCCCACGGCCACCGCCAGCAGGCCGATGACCAGCGTGATGCGGCCGCCGTAGAGGATGCGGGTGAAGATGTCGCGGCCCAGGTGATCGGTGCCCAGCAGGTACTCGGCCGAGGGCGGGCGCAGCACAGCCTCCAGGTTCTGGGTCACGGGGTCCCGGGAGGTGAGCAGCGGCGCCGCCGCCACCGCGGCCACGAACACCGCCAGGATCACCAGGCCCGCCACGGCTGCCCGGTTTCGCTTGAACCGCTTCCACGTATCCATGCCTTGCGCCACCCTCAGTCGTTCCGGGTCCGCTGAGCGGACCGGTTCTCACCAGCTCGGCTGCGGCGGATCAGTCGTAGCGGATCCGCGGGTCGGCCCAGCCGTAGGCCAAGTCCACCACCAGGTTCAGGAGCACCACCAGCACCGCGTAGACCAGCACGATGCCCTGCACCATGGGGTAATCCCGGTTGATGATGGAGTTGACCAGCAGCACGCCCATGCCGGGCCAGGCGAACACCGACTCGGTCAGCACGGCGCCGCCCAGCAGGCTGCCGAACTGCAGCCCGATGACCGTGAGGACCGGGATGAGCGCGTTGCGCAGGGCGTGCCGGTAGATGACCACCCGCTCGGCCAGGCCCTTGGCGCGGGCCGTGCGGATGTAGTCCTGGCCCAGGACCTCCAGCATACTGCCCCGGGTCATCCGGGCCACCAGCGCCATGGAGAAGGCGGCCAGCGTCAGGGTGGGCAGCACGATGCTGCTCGGCTCGTCGGCGCCCGCCGCCGGGAACCAGCGCAGGTTCACGGCGAAGACGATGATCAGCATGTAGCCCAGCCAGTAGACCGGCATCGAGATGCCCACCAGCGACCCCGACGACAGCAGGTAATCCAGGCGCGTGTACCGCCGGGCGGCTCCCACCACCCCGGCGGTGATGCCCAGCAGCGAGCCCAGGATCGTCCCCGTGGTGGCCAGCAGCATGGTCATCTTGAGCCGCGGCACCAGTTCCACCAGCACCGGCCGCCGCGTGCGCAGGGACGTGCCCAGGTCGCCCTGCAGCAGCCCGGTGACGAAGTCCCAGTACTGGACGGGGAGGGGCCGGTCCAGCCCCATGGCCACCCGGATGCGCTCCACCTCTTCCTCGGTGGCCAGGAGGCCCGCGATGATCCGCGCCGGGTCCCCGGGCAGGACGCGGACGATGATGAAGACGATCAGCGAGACGCCCACCAGCGCCAGCAGGCTGGTGAGCACCCGCCTCGTGATGTACTGGAGCGTGCCTTTCACCGATTCTGCGACCCCCAGGCTTCAGGGCCAGAAACCGGGGCAGGCCGGGAGGCCGTGGACCCCCCGGCCTGCCGCAACCGGTCGGCTGCCGCCGTCAGTTGGCCGGCCGCGCGTAGACGGCGTCGAACATCTCGTTGGGCAGGTACGACACGCCGGTGACGTCCTTGGAGTACACGATGGGGAAGCTCTGGTACCACAGGAAGATCCACGGCGCGTCGTCCATGATAAGCCGCGACGCCTGGCAGTACAGGTCGGCCCGGGTCTCCACGTCGATCTCGCGGGAGGCCCGTTCCAGCAGGTCTTCCACTTCGGGGTTGGTGTAGAAGGCGGTGGCCAGCCCGTTCGGCGGGTGCGCCGCCAGCTGGAACTGGACCATCTGTTGCTGCGCGTCGAGATAACCCGGCGCCCAGCCCAGCAGGTGCAGGTCGAGATCGTTCTGGTCCGGCGGTTGCTGGATGTTCTGGACGTAGGTCGGCCAGTCCATGGTGCGCAGCGTCACGTTGATGCCCACGTCCTCCAGGTACCCGGCGATGGCCTCGGCGGCCTGGAAGTCCTGCACGTACCGGCCCGTCGGCGCGATGAAGTCCAGCGTCAGGTTCTCGACGTCGGCCTCGGCCAGCAGCTGGCGGGCGCGGTCGGGGTTGTACTCGTAGGCGCCCACCGGGCAGTAGCCGAACAGGCTGGGCGCCATGGGAGCATCCAGCTTGGTGGCGGCGCCGAAGAGCACGTTCTGGATGATGGCGTCCTTGTCGACGGCGTAATTCAGCGCCTGCCGCACCCGCTTGTCGGACAGCACCTCATCGTTGTTGTTGATGGCGATGTAGATGGTCCGGTTGCTGGGCGCCAGCAGCACTTCCACGTTGGGGTTCTGCTGCAGCGACGGGATGTCGGACACCGGCGGCAGGATGATCATGTCCACCTGGCCCGACAGCAGCTGGCTCATACGCGTGGCGGCTTCGGGCACCACCTGGAAGATGACCCGGTCGTAGTACGGCTCCTCACCCCAGTAGTCGGGGTTCTTTTCGACCACCACGCGCTCGCCGGGCACGTACTCCTTGAAGACGTACGGACCCGTACCCACCGGGTGCTGGTAGTTGGTGTAGGTGTTGCCGTGCTCCTCCACCGACGCCGGCGAGATGATGCCCACCATGGTGGTGGACAGGGCGGCCATCAGCGCCGGGGACGGCTGGGACAGGTGCAGGCGGACCGTGTAGTCGTCCACCACTTCGACTTCCTGGATTACGGTGTAGGAACCGCGGATGGGCACCGTTACGTTGGGATCCAGGACGCGGTCCAGGCTGAACTTGACCGCCTCGGCGTTGAACGGCGTCCCGTCGTGGAAGGTGACGCCCTGGCGCAGCGTCAGCGTGATGGAGAGGCCGTCAGGGGCCACCTCCCAGTCGGTGGCCAGGCCCGGCTTGAGCTTTCCGTCTTTGTCGATGTCGACCAGCGTGTCGACCATGTAGTCCACGATGTTCTGCACCGTGGTCGTGGTCTGACCCGCGGGATCCAGGGTGTCCGGGTCGATGCCGATGGCGATGCGGAACTCCGCCGGGGCGGAGCTGCCTTCACCACCGCCGCCACCGCCGCCGCAGGCCGCCAGCAGCAGCGAGGCTGCGACGGCCAGGATGGCCGCTCGGCGACCGAAGCCCGGGCTGCCCTTGTGGTGCAGCAGCACCGACATCCCCCCTCGAAACAGGTGAACGCCCGGGGGGCGCGTGGCGCTTCGTTGCGCCCCGACGGGCGGTTGCACCTTAGTTTCGCTGTCTGGCCCTGGATACCTTCGCCTGAATCCAGATTCAGGCGAAGGCAGGCGTCCAGCCCGGGCGTCCGGTCCAAGCGTCTAATCCAGGCGAATGCGGGCGTCCAGGATCCGGCACCCCTGGCCCGGCGGGAAGGCTTTGACGGGATTGAGGTCGATCTCGGCGATCTCGGGCAGGTCTTCCACCAGTTGCGACAGGCGCAGCAGCACCTGTCGAATGGCGTCGATGTCGGCCGGCGGATGACCGCGGTAACCCGTGAGCAGGCGGTAGCCGCGGATGCCGCGGATCATCTCGTCGGCGTCGCGGTCGCTGAGGGGCGTGATCCGCACCACCACGTCCCTCAGGATCTCCACGTGGATGCCGCCCAGCCCGAAGGCGATCAGGGGACCGAACAAGGGGTCGTCGGTCATGCCTACCAGCAGTTCGACGCCGCCCTTCACCATGGGCTGGACCAGAAAGCCGTCCAGTTCTTCGTGCCGCCCGGCGGCCCGGAGCCGGTCCTCGATGCGGCGGCAGGCGCTGCGGACTACGTCGGCCGTCTCCAGGTCGAGGGCCACGCCTTCCCACTCGGTCTTGTGGACGATGGTGCGGGACGCCAGTTTGACCACCACGGGGAAGCCCAGGTCGGCCGCCGCGGCCGCGGCCTCGTCCGGGGTGCGGGCGAGGCGGCCGGGAATCAGGGGCAGCCGGTAGGCCTGGAGCACCGCCGCCACGTCCTCGGGGCCCAACCACCGGTCGCCGCGGTCGCGGGCGGCGTGCAGGACCTTTCGAGCCTGCTCGGGATCCACGTCGTCGAAGCGCGGGAACTCGCCCGCGGGACGGCTGCGCCAGCGGGCGTACTCGTAGGCCCGGGCCAGGGCCCGCGCCGCCGATTCGGGGAACACGTAGGAGGGAATGCGCTCGCCCGAGGCGCCTGCCGCGATCCCGCGGCCCAGCGGGGAGCCCGCCGCCGGCTGTGCCGCCGGCGCCAGGCCGCGGCTGTCCAGGAAGCAGCAGAGCACCGGTTTGCGGTTGCCCCGGGCGCGGGCCTCCGCCACCGCCTCGCGGACGGCCTGGTTCACCGCCTGGGGATCGGCCAGCTCCACCGGGACAAAGATCACCAGCACCGCGTCGAAGGCCGGGTCGTCCAGGGCGGCCGCCACCGCGGCGCGGTAATGGTGGGGTCCCGCCGAGGCGATCATGTCGATGGGGTTGCCCAGGCTGGCGGCTGCAGGCATCACCTGCGCCAGCCGCTGCCGGGTTTCCGGCGACGTTTCCGGCACCTCCAGGCCCAACCCCACCAGGGCGTCGGTGGCCAGGATGCCCGGCCCGCCGGCGTTGGTGACGATGCCCACCCGGGGGCCCTGGGGCAGGGGCTGGTTGGCCAGCAGGGCGGCGATGTCGAACATCTCGTCCAGGGTGTCGGCGCGGATGACGCCGGCCTGGCGGAAGAGGGCGTCCACCGCCACGTCGCTGGCCGCCAGCGCCGCCGTATGGGACCCGGCCGCCCGGTGCCCGGCGGGGCTGCGTCCTGCCTTGACGGCCAGGATGGGCTTCTTGCGGCTCACCCGCCGCGCCAGGCGGGCGAACTGCCGGGGTTTGCCGAAGGACTCCAGGTAGAGGAGGATCAGATCCGTGGAGGGATCATCCTCCCAGTACCGGATCAGGTCGCTGCCCGACACGTCGGCCTGGTTGCCGACGCTGACGAAGGTGGACAGGCCGAGGCCCATGGCAGCCGCGTACTGCAGGATGGCCAGGCCCAGGGCACCGCTCTGGGACGACATGGAGATGTTGCCGTGGGGCGGCACCACCGGCGCGAAGGACGCGTTGAGCCGCACGTCGGGCGCGGTGTTGATCAGCCCGAGGCAGTTGGGCCCGATGACCCGCATGCCGTAGGACCGCGCCCGGGCCACCACCTCGTCCTGCAGGCGCCGGCCTTCGGGCCCGGTCTCGGCGAAGCCTGCGGTGATGATGACCAGGCCGCGGACGCCCTTGCGGCCGCACTGATCCACCACGGGCAGGACGGCGTCCCGCGGCGTGGCGATCACGGCCAGGTCCACGGGGCCTGGGATCTGGGCCAGGGAGGGATAGGCCGGGATCGAGCCCACCACCGTGGCGTTGGGGTTGACGGGGTAGACGGGCCCGTTGAAGCGGTTGGCGATCAGGTAGTAGAGGATGCGGTAGCCGATGCTGTCGGGGTCCCGGGACGCGCCGACGACGGCCACCGACCGCGGCCGCAGCACCGCCTTGAGCGTTTCGAAGGCGGGGTCGGGGCCCCCGGGGCCGTCCTCCGGGGCGGCGGGCGGTGCCGCGGGGTCCTGGACGGCTCCGGCCGCCGCCGGTGCTGCATCATCGTTCATGGAAATCCCCCGTGACCATCATACCCTGACAGGCCCTGGCGCACGGGGTGGGCGCCGCCGGGCGCCGCAGGCCCGCACGACCCGCTGTGCGAGGTGGGTGCGGCGACCGGGGCGGTGCCGCGGGATTCCTTGTCCGCCGGCAGGCTCGAATCCACGTGCCGGTGTGGTACGATGGGTGTCGAGGACGTTCGGGGGAGGGGTGCCGGTGGCCCAGCGGGTGACGGCAGCGGCAAGCCTGAAGACGGCCGCGGCTGGCAGCGCGGCGCCGGTGGAGCCCGGTGCCCGGGCCGAAGCCGCCGCACGGCCCGGCGACGCCGGTTGGCCGAGGGAGGGTCCCCTGGTGGACCAGTTCGGCCGGGTGGTCCGCAAGCTGCGCATCTCCGTCACCGACCGCTGCAACTTCCGCTGCGTGTACTGCATGCCCGAGGACGTCCGGTTCATGCCCGCCGAAGTCCACCTGACCTTCGACGAGATCGAGCGCGTCGTCCGCATCATGGCCCCGCTGGGCGTGCGGAAACTGCGCCTGACCGGCGGGGAGCCGCTGCTGCGCCCGGGCCTGCCGGACCTGGTGGCCCGGCTGGCGGCGGTGCCCGGCATCGAGTCAGTCAGCATGACCACCAACGGCTTCTTCCTGGCGCAGCAGGCCCGCGCCCTGAAGCAGGCGGGGCTTGTGGGCATCAACATCAGCCTGGACACCCTGGACCGGGACCGGTTCATCCAGATCGCCCGCCGCGACTACCTGCAGCGGGTGCTGGAGGGCATCCGCGCCGCAGAGGAGGCCGGTTTCGAGGCCGTCAAGATCAACTGCGTGGTCATGCGCGGCGTCAACGAGCACGAAATCGAAACGTTCCTGCGCTGGGCCCGGGAGCGGCCTTTCATTGTGCGGTTCATCGAGTTCATGCCCCTGGACGGCGACAACATCTGGGAGCGCCGCATGGTCTTCAGCGCCGAGGAAATTCTGGACATCGCCCGCACCATCGGCGAGGTGGTGCCCGAGGACGGCGACCCGTCGGAGCCCGCCCGGCGCTACCGATTCGCCGACGGCCGCGGCACCTTCGGCATCATCGCCTCGGTGACCCGTCCCTTCTGCGCCCACTGCGATCGGGTGCGGCTGACGGCCGACGGCAAGATCCGCAACTGCCTGTTCGCCCTGGAGGAGCACGACCTGCGGGACCTGCTGCGGGGCGGCGCGTCCGATGAGGAAATCGAGCAGGCCATCCGCCGCGCCGTGTGGGTCAAGTGGGCCGGGCACCTCATCAATATGCCCGAGTTCGTCAAGCCCGCCCGCACCATGCACGCCATCGGGGGCTGAGGCGGATCCGCTGGATCTGCCGGCTCCGGTCAGCACCAATATCGAACCTGTGTCTGCCCATTCGAGCCCGCCGGCGCGGAATAAGTCCCAAGTTGGACCTGGAAGTTAACAGAATTACGCAAACCGCGGCCGCGTTTACGTAAGTAGCGCCTGTTTCGGGTCTGTCGTCCGCCAAACGAGCGTGGAGACGGGGGAATAGTGCTGGTACCGGCCTAACGCGCCCGCCGGCCGCCGCCAGGGGTGATGCAAAGCAGCCGGCCGCTGCCAACCGCTTCCTCGCAATGCTACAGGTTTTCGCCCTGCCATTGGCCCCGGTAGCCGGCGGCGGCATCGGCGGTCATCAGCACCAACTGCCCGATGCGGCAGCCGGCCGGCAGCACCAGGGGGTGCCACAGCACCAGCAGCCCCTCGCCGCGGCCTTCGTAGCCCTGGTCCCACAGCGCCGAGTAGAGCGCCGCGCCGTTGCGCAGCAGGCTGGAACGGGGAAGGATCAGGCCCACGTGTCCTTCCGGGATCCGCACCTGCTCCACGTACCGCACCACGTAGGCCCCGGGCGGCAGGGGTGCCGCGGGGCCGCTTTCCGGCAGCGGTACCTCCTCACGGTCCGCCAGGTCGGTGTGGGTGGGGTGGAGGGCTCCCGCGCCGGTGATGCGGAACAGCCGGCCCAGGCGTAGGTCGACGCCGTTGGGCTGGATCTGCTGCTCTTCCACGGGAGCTACGAAGCGGGCCACGAAACGGCCGTCGCGGACCATCCGCCTTCACCCTTCCAGGGACCGTTCCCGCCCGCCATTCCGCGGCGGCGGCCCCGACCCCTGCCGGTGACCGGGCGCCGGCAGGCACGGGCGCGGCGGGGAGCCCGGGCGAGGGCGCTGCGGGAGCCGGCTTCAGGACCGTGCCTGCAGCCGCTGCAGGCCGTGGACCACGCGGGCCCAGGCGCCCACGTGGCTGGCCAGGGCCAGGATCAGCAGGGCGGCCACGGGCGCCCCTGCCAGGCCGCACAGCAGGATGACCAGGCAGCGCCCGTCGCGGTTGACGGGGAGCCAGCGCAGCCAGGCGGGGTCGTCGCGCAGCGGGTTGTAGCGCCGGCCGGACCCCGCCAGCCACTGCAGCCGGTCCTTGACCAGCGCGGACAACGGCGCGCCGGCCAGGGCCAGGAAGCCCGCCAGCAGCGGCAGCCAGGCGCCGCCCGGCCCGCCGAGCGCTCCCAGCGCCCCCGGCGCCCCCGATGCCCCCGGCGTCCCCGGCGCCCCCAGCGCCCCCAGCGTCAGCCCGGCGATCAGCAGCGCGTCGGCGTAGCGGTCCAGCAGCGTGTCCAAGAGGGCCCCTGACGGCCGTGCCTCCAGGCGCAGGCGCGCCAGTTCACCGTCGCTGCCGTCCACGATGGAGGCCAGCTGCGCCAGGATGCCGCCCGCGGCCGGCAGGCCCAGCGCGAAGCAGGCGGCCCCGGCCGCGGCCAGCAGCGCCGCCGCCCAGGTGATCATGTCCGGGGTAACCGGCGTCGAGGCCAGCAGCGCCGTCAGCCGCCGCGACACGGGCCGGTTCAGGTGCCGGGCCACCGGCCCGTCGCCCCCCGACGCGCAGGCGGAGGCCAGCAGCCGCTGCCGGGCCGCCGGCAGGTCGTCGGCATCGTCGACGTCCAGCCACCAGCCCTGATCCACGGGGACCGCCCCCAGGCGCCCGGCGGCGGCCAGCAGGGCAGCCCCCTCCGTCAGGGTGACGGGCCCGTCGTCCCCGGCCCGGTCCCGCACTTCCTCCAGGGCGTCCAGGAGGCCCGGCGAACCCACGAAGACCCCCGTGTCGACCCCGGTATACGGCTCCAGGCCCTTGCCGATGGCGATGACCCGGCCGTCCTGGTGGCGCACCCGGGTGGCCTCGTCCAGGTCGTGGACCTGGTCCAGGCGCGGGTCCACCAGCAGCAGGGCACCGCCGCCCGACAGCAGCGCGGCCCGGCGGGGGTCCCGCGCCGCCTCCGCCGCCCGCCGGCACAGCCCCGGGTCCATCACGTGGTCGGCCATCATCAAGAGGAAGGGCTCGTCCCCCAGAAGCGGCCGCGCAGCCAGCAGGCTGGCGCCGTTGCCGCGCCGCCACTGGGCCGCCTCCACCCAGCGCACCCCGGGGCCGGGGGCGGCGCCGGCTTCCGGGCTCTGCAGCCGCGACAGGAGCCGGCGCCGGATCACCTCGCCCTCCGCGCCCAGCACCACCACGACCTCGTCGCAGCCGGCCTGCCGGGCGCAGCGGACGGCCCGCTCCAGCAGGGTGACCCCGTACAGCGGGTAGAGGGGCTTGGGTCCGAAGCCCACGGTGCGGCGAAAGCGGCTGCCCTCGCCGGCGGCCAGGATCACCGCCCGCACACAGGCACCCCCGGCCTCCACTGGCCTCGCATCAACTGGCCTCTTCCAGGTCTTCCGAGACGTCGCGCGCGGCGGCGCGGGGATTCTGGATGAAGGCCTCCATCAACCGGCGGGCCACATCGTCGGTGTACTGGACCGGCGGCGACTTCATCAGGTAGGCCGACACGCCTTCCAGCACGCCGCCGATGCCGTGGTCCAGCGCCAGCTTGGCGCAGCGGACCGCGTCGATCATGACCCCGGCGCTGTTGGGCGAGTCCATCACCGAAAGCCGCAGGTCGATGACGATGGGCTGGTCGCCGAAGCCCAGGCCCTCCATGCGGATCTGGCAGACCTTGTTGTCCTCCAGCCACGGCACGTAGTCGCTGGGACCGATATGGATCCGCTCGTCCGGCAGCGGCTCCGCCAGCTGGGACTGCACCGACTGGGTCTTGGACTTCTTCTTGCTCTTGAGCCGGGAGTGGTTGAGCATGTTGAGGAAGTCGGTGTTGCCGCCGAAGTTCAGCTGATACGTGCGTTCCAGGCGCACGCCGCGGTCCTCGAACAGCCGGGTCAGCACCCGGTGGACGATGGTGGCGCCCACCTGGCTCTTGATGTCGTCGCCGATCAGCGGCAGGTTGCGGCGGCGGAACTGCTCGGCCCACTCGGGCGACGACGCGATGAAGACCGGCGCGGCGTTGATGAAGGCCACCCCGGCCTCCAGGGCCGCGCGGGCGTAGTAACGGGTCGCCTCCTCCGACCCCACGGGCAGGTAACTGATCAGCACATCGGCCCTGGCATCCCTCAGAACCTGGGCCACGTCCACCGGAGCGGCGTCGGCCAGGCGGAAGGACCGGTCTTGCGGGTAGTCCTCCATGTGCCGGCTGAAGCCGTCCAGCACCGGCCCCATCTGCACCGTGACCGGGATCTCGGGCAGATCGCAGAAGACCGGAGTGCAGTTGGGCTTGGCCAGCAGAGCCTCCCGCAGCGGGCGGCCTACCTTGCGGGTGTCGACGTCGAAGGCGGCCACCACTTCGATGTCACTGGGACGGTAACTCCCGATCTGAGGATGCATCAGACCGCGGGCGGCACGGAGGCGCTTCTCGTCGGCGTAGTAGTAGATGCCCTGGACCAACGAGCTTGCGCAGTTGCCGACGCCCGCCAGAGCTACGCGCACCTTGCGCATCGGTGGTCTCCTCCTTCCACGGACACGAAGTCAGCCTCACCGCCAGGTGCCGCGGGCGGTACGGCGACGGCGCGCTCCCGGCTGCGCGCGGCGGACTCCACCCGCGGCAGGGCGCGGTTCAGCTCTGTTTGGGTTTGGGGAGTCAGGACGAGTGGGTCGAAACAACCCCAAAATAGTATAGTGATGTCCCCCTCAAGAGGCAAGGTGAAGGATTTTCCCCCGCCGGGTGGAACTGTCGCACCACGGGACAGGTCCTGGGACGTCCGGCCCAGGCCGGCGCCGCTCCACTTCCGCCGCAACCGTCCGACCCAATCGTCCTTCACAAGAACCCCCGTACCACCGATGCAGGGGTCCGGCCTGAGGAGTCCCGGCCCTGATCGATCTGGAGGAGGGGGTTCCGTGTCCCAAGACTCTCGTGTGCGCGTCAGAATCAGGGTCAACGGTGACGTCCACGAGCACGAGGTCGAGCCGCGGCTGCTGCTGGTCCAGTACCTGCGGGACGTGCTGGGCCTGACCGGCACCCACGTGGGCTGCGACACCAGCCACTGCGGCGCCTGCACGGTGCTGCTGGACGGCGAGGCCGTCAAGTCCTGCACCGTGCTGGCCGTCCAGGCCGACGGGGGCGAGGTGACCACCATCGAGGGCCTGGCCCAGCACGGCCGCCTGCACCCGCTGCAGGAGGCCTTCTGGGAGCACCACGGCCTGCAGTGCGGCTACTGCACGCCGGGGATGATCATGTCGGCCCTCGACCTGCTCAACCGCCACCCCGACCCCGATGAAGAGACCATCCGACGCGGCCTGGAGGGCAACCTGTGCCGCTGCACGGGCTACCAGAACATCGTCCGCGCCGTGCAGGCGGCGGCCGCCCGGATGCGGGCCGCAGAGGCCGCCGCGGCGGCGGGCGGGGGTGACGACTGATGGCGCTGCCCATTGAGCCCCGGCCCGCGCAGCCCGGCAGGGTGCTGGGCCGGGTGGTCCGCCGCAAGGAGGACCCGCGCCTGATCACCGGCACCGGCAGTTACGTGGACGACCTGCGCCTGCCCGGCATGCTCCACATGGCGGTGGTCCGGTCGCCCCACGCCCACGCCCGCATCACCGGCATCGACACCGGCCGCGCCCGCAGCATGCCGGGGGTCCGCGCCGTCATCACCGGTGAAGAAGTCAAGGACCTGTGCGGTCCCATGCCCGTAGGCTGGTCCCTGCAGGGGCTGAAGGCGCCCGTCAAGTACCCGCTGGCCCTCGACCGGGTCCGGCACGTCGGTGAGGCCGTGGCCGTGGTGGTGGCCGAATCGCCCGCTGCCGCCGCCGATGGGGCCGAGGCCGTCCAGGTGGGGTACGAGCCCCTGCCCGCCGTCACCGACCCCGAGGCGGCCATGCAGGACGGGTCCCCCCTGGTGTGGGACGACGTGCCCAACAACATCGCCGCCCGCTTCCCGCTGTCCGGCGGCGATATCGAGGACGCCTTCCGCAAGGCCGATCGGGTGGTCAAGCTGCGCCTGGTCAACCAGCGCCTGGTCCCGGTGCCCATGGAGCCGCGGGGCGTCGTGGCCCAGGCCCATCCGATCAGCGGGGAACTGACGCTGTGGTCCTCGACGCAGATCCCCCACATCCTGCACGCTCTGCTCCCGGGCCTGCTCAACGTGCCCGAGACCCGCGTGCGGATCGTGGCGCCCGACGTGGGCGGCGGCTTCGGCTGCAAGCTGAACCTCTACGCCGAGGAGATCCTGGCTGGGGCCCTGTCGCTGAAGCTGGGCCGGCCCGTCAAGTGGATCGAGCGCCGCAGCGAGCACTTCATGGCCACCATCCACGGCCGGGACCAGATCAACCACGTGGAGGCGGCCGTTTCCGGCGACGGGCGCATCCTGGGCATCCGAGCCAGGATCATCGCCGACATCGGCGCCTACCATCAGCTGCTGACGCCGGCCATCCCGACCTTCACGCCCTTCATGATGAGCGGCGTGTACGCCATCCCCGCCCTGGACGTGGAGGTCATCGAGGTCTTCACGAATAAGACGCCCACCGACGCCTACCGGGGCGCCGGCCGGCCCGAGGCCACCTACCTGCTGGAGCGCCTGGTGGACACGGTGGCCCGGGAGTTGGGCCTGGATCCGGTGGAGGTCCGGCGGCGGAACTTCATCAAGGCGGACCAGTTCCCGTACAACACGGTTTCGGGCCTCACCTACGACAGCGGCGACTACGAGGGCGCGCTCAACAAGCTCCTGGAGAAGATCGACTACGAGGGCTTCCGGCGCCAGCAGCAGGAGGCTCGGCAGCAGGGGCGCCTGCTGGGCATCGGCTTCTCCACCTACGTGGAGATCTGCGGCCTGGCGCCGTCGCGGATCTGGGGAGCCCTGGGCGCCGGCATCGGCGGTTGGGAGAGCGCCACGGTGCGCATCTCGCCGGCCGGCCGGGTCACCGTGGTCACCGGCACCTCGCCCCACGGGCAGGGCCACCAGACCTCGTGGTCCCAGATCGTGGCCGAGACCCTGGGCGTCAATTACGAGGACGTGGAGGTCCTGCACGGCGACACCGCCGTGGCGCCCCACGGGCTCGACACCTACGGTAGCCGCTCCGCCGCGGTGGGCGGCACCGCCGTGTACATGGCGTCGGTCAAGCTGCGGGAGAAGGCCCGGCGCATCGCGGCCCACGTCCTGGAGGCCACGGTGGACGACGTGGAGTTCCAGGTGGTCGACGGGCAGGGACGGTTCCACGTCAAGGGTGCGCCCCAGCGCCACGTGACCCTGGCCCAGGTGGCGGCCGCCGCCTTCACTGCCCACAACCTGCCCGACGACGTGGAGCCCGGCATGGAGGCTACGGTCTTCTACGATCCCACCAATTTCACCTATCCCTTCGGGGCCCACGCCTGCATCGTCGAGGTCGACCCCGAGGACGGCCGGGTGAAGATCCTGCGGTACGTGGCCGTGGACGACTGCGGCAACGTCATCAACCCGCAGCTGGTGGAAGGGCAGGTCCACGGCGGCCTGGCTCAGGGCATCGCCCAGGCCCTGTACGAGGGCGTCGTGTATGACGAGCAGGGCCAGCTGCTGACGGCCTCGCTCACCGACTACGCGGTGCCCACGGCGGCCGACCTGCCGTCTTTCGAGACGGACCGGACCGTGACGCCGTCGCCCACCAACCCGCTGGGTGTCAAGGGCGTCGGCGAGGCCGGCACCATCGGGTCCACCCCGTGCGTGGTCAACGCCGTCATCGACGCCCTGGCGCACCTGGGCGTCCGGCACATCGACATGCCGCTGCGGCCGTCCAGGGTGTGGGCGGCCATCCAGCAGGCCAAGGCTTCCGGAGGGGGGCAACCGGCATGATCCCGGCCGCCTTCGCGTACCACCGCGCGTCCAGCGTGGATGAAGCGGTGCGGCTGCTGCAGGAACTGGGCGACGACGCCCGGGTGCTGGCCGGCGGGCACAGCCTGCTGCCCGCCATGAAGCTGCGGCTGGCCCGCCCGGGCGCCGTGGTCGACATCGGCCGCATCGAAGGGCTGCGGGGCATCCGCCGCCAGGTGGACCACGTGGAAGTGGGTGCCCTCACCCGGCACGCCGACCTGGCCGCGGCCCGCCTGCCCGCGGGCCTGGAGGCGCTGGCCGAATGCGCCGACCGCATTGCCGACCCGCAGGTCCGGCGCCGGGGCACCATCGGCGGCAGCCTCTGCCACGCCGACCCATCGGCCGACTGGCCGGCGGCGGTCCTGGCCCTGGAGGGCCAACTGGTGCTGGTGGGTCCCGGCGGTGAGCGGGTTGTGCCGGCCGCCGAGTGGTTCGTGGCGCCGTTCATGACGGCGCTGCAGCCTGGCGAGATCCTGACGGCCATTCGCTTCCCGGTGCCGCAGGCCCGCAGCGGCAGCGCCTACCTGAAGCTGGCCCGCAAGGCCTCGGACTTCGCCATCGTGGGCGCGGCCGCCCGGGTCACCGTGGACGGCTCCGGTCGCTGCACCGGCGCGGCGGTGGGCGTCACCGGCGTCGGTGATGTGCCGTACCGGGCCACCGCGGTGGAGGACCTGCTGGTGGGCCGGGTCCTGGACGACCAGGTCATCGCCGAGGCGGCCGCGCGGGCGGTGGAAGGCGTCGACCCCGTCAGCGACGTCCACGCCGGGGCCGAGTACCGCGCCCAGGTGGCGCAGGTCTACGTCCGCCGGGCCGTGCAGGAGGCCCTGGGCCGGGCGCTGAGCCAGCCGGCATAAGGCGGCCCGGCGGCTGGGCTGGGTTTCCGGGCCGGCGGCCCGCCGGCGGCCGTCCTGCCCCTTGAGGGCCTGAGATGCTGACCAGCGTCCGGGGGCTCGCCGGCCCCGGCTCCGTGATACGATGGGATCGGGAGCGAGAGCCGGTGAGCCCTCGGACGATTTCGAGCCACATGTCCCGGTTCGCCCGCACCCTCCGACGCTTCGGGTTTCCGGCGGGCCCCGACGCGGTGCTGGACGGGCTCCGCGCCCTGGACCACATCCACCTGATGCGCCGCGACGACGTCAAGGCGGCGCTGCGGGCCGTGTTCGTGGACGCGCCGGAGCGGGTGCCGCTGTTCGACGCGCTCTTCGACCGCATCTGGGGCGGGACCGGGGTCATCCAGGTGGAACCTCCCGCCCCGGAGCAAGACCAGCAGCCTTTGGGGCTGGCGGACGACGAGGGCACCGGCCGGGATCCCGAAACCATCCCGGTGGGCAGCGACGAGGAGGACGAGGACGAGGCCGAGGGCGAGGCGGCGCCGGAGGTCGTGGCCTACACGCCCCGGGAAACGCTGCTCAAGCGGGACTTCGCCGAGATCGGCACCGCCGACCTGCCCGAACTGCGCCGCCTGGCGGAGCGGGTGGCCCGCAGGCTGGCCACCCGGTTCTCGCGCCGCACCCGGCCGGCGAGGCGCGGCATCCGTCCCGACGTGCGCCGCTCGCTGCGGCGGGCCCTGCGCCACGGGGGCGACGTCCTCGACCTGGTCTACCAGGCCCGCCGCCTGCGCCGCACCCGCCTGACCGTCCTGTGCGATGTCAGCGGGTCCATGGAAGTCTACGCCCGCTTCCTTCTGCAGTTTCTCTACGCGCTGCAGCAGGTGGCCGGCAGCCGGGTGGAAAGCTTTGTCTTCAGCACCCGCCTGGCGCGCATCACCCCCATCCTGCGGGGCACCGATGCGGACCTGGCCGTGTCGCGGGCCGTGGCGGCCACCGCCCACTGGGGCGGCGGCACCCGCATCGGTCGCTGCCTGGCCGACTTCTACCGGGAGTACGGCCGCGAAACCGTGGACGGCGACACAGTCCTGATGATCCTGAGCGACGGCCTGGACACGGGGGACGTGACCCTGCTGGCGGAACAAATGCAGCGCCTGCAGCGCCTGGCCCGGCGGGTCATCTGGCTCAACCCGCTGGCGGGGGACCCGCGGTACGAGCCGCTGGCCATGGGGATGCGGGCCGCGCTGCCCTACGTGGACGTGCTGGCCCCGGCCCACAACCTGGAGAGCCTGCTGGCGCTGGAGCGATACCTGTGACGGAGCGATGCCCGTGACCGTGAACGTCGAGGAATTGACGGTAGAGAAGGTCCAGGAACTGCTGGCCGGCCAGCGCTACGTGGCCGACCGCGACCTGGCCACCGCCGTGTACCTGTCGCTGGTGCTGGGCAAACCCCTGCTGGTGGAGGGGCCGGCCGGCGTGGGCAAGACCGAGATCGCCAAGGCCCTGGCGGCGGCCCTGGACACGCGGCTGATCCGGCTGCAGTGCTATGAGGGGCTGGACGCCCACACCGCCCTGTACGAGTGGAACTACGCCAAGCAGATCCTGCGGATCCGGCTGGAGGAGTCGGCCGGCACCGCCGGGCGCAGCCTGGAAGAGCGGGAGCGCAGCATCTTCAGCGAGGAATTCCTGCTGGAGCGTCCCCTGCTGGCGGCCCTGCGCCAGCCCGACCGCTCGCCGGTCCTGCTGATCGACGAACTGGACCGGGCCGACAGTGAGTTCGACGCCTTCCTGCTGGAGGTGCTTTCGGACTTCCAGGTGACCATCCCGGAACTGGGCACCATCCAGGCCCGGCACCGGCCCCACGTGATCATCACGTCCAACCGCACCCGGGAGTTGAGCGACGCCGTCCGCCGCCGCTGCCTCTACCTGTGGATCGACTATCCGTCGCCGGAGAAGGAGCGGGCGGTCATCGAGGCCCGGCTGCCGGGCATCGACGCCCGCCTGGCCCGGCAGATCTGCCAGTTCATGCAGCAGGTCCGGCGCATGGACCTCGACAAGTTGCCCGGGACCGCCGAGACCCTGGACTGGGCCCGGGCGCTGGTGCTGATGCATGTGGACGCCCTGGAACCCGAGGTGATCGAACCCATGCTAGGGCTCATCGTCAAGACCAACGGCGACGTGCAGCGGCTGCGCCGCGCGCTGCACGACGGGGAACTGGTGCTGGCGGCGGCCCCGGCCCAGGAGGTGGGGAGCGATGGCTGAAGCGCCGGAGGTCAGGGCCGCCCTGGAGCGGGCCCGGGCCGAGGGGCGCCGGGCCGCGCTGGCCACGGTGGTCCACGTGGCCGGCTCTGCGTACCGGCGCGAGGGTGCCAGGATGGTGGTCCTGGACGACGGCTCGCGCTACGGCATGATCAGCGGCGGCTGCCTGGAGGATGCCGTGGCCGACGCGGCGCGGCAGGTGCTCCAGACCGGCCGGCCGCAGCTGCTCCGCTACGACATGACCGCGGACGACGACGTGGTCTGGGGCCTGGGCCTGGGCTGCAACGGCGTGATCGATGTGTATGTGGAGCCGGTGGAGGCGGGCGCGGCCGGTGCGGAGAGCGAGGCCGGCGGTGGCGCTGTTCCTGGCGCGGCCGGCCACCGCGAACGCCGGGCCGTGGTGACGGTGGTGCGGGGCCGCCAGGGCGGGCCCGAGACCGGGGCCCGCATGGTCGTCTACGCCGACCGGGTGGAGGGGACGCTGGGTGACCCCGACCTGGACGCGGCCGCCGCCGCCGACGCCCGCCGGATGATGGAAGAGGGCGCGTCCCAGTCCCTGCTCTACACATACCGCGGCGGGCGCCTGGATCCCGAGGCGGTGGTGCGGCGGCGCCGGGACGTGCTGGAGGCCGGCCCGGAACACGTGCAGGTGGCGATCCAGAGCATTGTGCCGCCGCCGGTTCTGCTGATCTTCGGGGCGGGGCACGACGCGATTCCCCTGGCGCGCTACGGCCATGAGGCCGGCTTCCGGGTCATCGTGGTGGACAGTCGCCGCGCCTACGCCACGCCGGAGCGCTTCCCCGAGGCCGACCGGGTCATCCACGCGCATCCCGACGAGGCCCTCGACCACGTGACCATCGACCGCTACACCTACGTGGTGGTCATGACCCACAACTTCAACCACGACCGGGACATCCTGCGGGCGATCTGGGGTCAGCCGTACGCGTACCTGGGGGTCCTGGGCCCCTGGGACCGCACGCGCCAGCTGCTGGAAGCGCTGCGCTCCGGGGAAGGCGTCCGGGACCTCGGCGGGGACGCCGCTGCCGGCGGGGCCGGGGGCGTGGACGTGGACGCCCACCTGGACCGCCTGTACCGCCCCCTCGGCCTGGGCATCGGCGCCGCAGGGCCCGGGCAGATCGCCATCGCCGTCCTCCCCGAGATCCCGGCGGGGCGGGACCGCCGGGCCCGCGGCCTCCCTCGCCTCCGCCCGGGGCCGTCTCCTTTA
>PKRI01000029.1 GCA_017577485.1 Bacillota bacterium
GCCTACTACCAGCCGCTGGTGGAGCCGGTGGTCGACGAGCCGCTGGATGCGGGCGGTGGTGCGGCAGGCGATGCGGGCCCCGATGGGAACAGCGGTGGGGGCGGCGGTGCGGGCAGTGCCGGCGCCGCCGGCGACGCCGCGGTGCGCCTGGAGCGGCTCAAGGCCGCCAGGCTCACGGGCCTGACCGCGGCCGATCCCCGGGTGATCCGGGCCATGGACGCCGAGACCGGCGCCGGCGTGTCGCCGCTGGTGGACGCAGGCCTCAACAAGGACGGGACACCCCGCAAGTCCCCCCGGGTGGTGCCCCGGGAGCACCTGCAGCACCTGCTGGAGTTCGTTCGGGGGCGCATGGCCGAACTGGCCGCCGGCGTGCTGTCGGGCCGCGTGGCGCCCCAGCCCTACCGCTGGCCTGACGGCAGCGTCCCCTGCAGGTACTGTCCCTACAAGCCCGTCTGCCGGTTCGAGGGGGCGCACGGCTTCCACCGGCACCTGGCGCCCGTGGACCCCAACGTCTTCTGGCGCGAGGTGACGGGCTCGTGAGCGGCGTTCACTGGACGGAACGGCAGCGCCAGGCCATCGAGGCGCGGGGCGCCGACCTGCTGGTTTCGGCGGGTGCCGGCGCCGGCAAGACCGCCGTGCTGGTGGAGCGCATCTTCCGGCGCATCACTGATCCCGACGATCCCGTGGACGTGGACCGCCTGCTGGTGGTGACGTTCACCGAGGCCGCCGCCGCCGAGATGCGCCAGCGCATCGCCCGCCGCCTGGCCGAGCGCCTGGCCGAGGACCCCGGCGACCAGCGCCTGGCCGTCCAGGCGGCGCTGCTGCCGCGGGCCCAGATCTCGACGCTGCACGCCTTCTGCCTGCGGGTCTGCCGTCTGCAGTTCCACCTGGCCGGCATGGACCCGTCGTTCCGGGTCCTCGATGAGGACGAGGCCCAACTGCTGCGCTACGAAACGGTGGACCAGATCCTGGAGCGGCGGTTCGCCGCCGGCGACGAGGACTTCCTGGACCTGGCCCGGCGGTTCGGCGGCCGCACGGGGCAGGGCCTGGCCAACCTGATCCTGCGGGTGCACGAGTTCGCCGCCACCCAGGTGGACCCCGACGGCTGGCTGGACCGAGCGCTGGCGCTGCTGGCGCCGCCGGAGGTGGAGCAGCGCGATGCCGGGCAGGATGCCGGGGTGGGGGCCGCGCAGCGTGACGGTCCGGCGGCCGGCCATCCGCTGCTGGACGAGGCGCGGGCGGCGGCGGCGGTACGGGTGGAGCAGGCCCTGTGGCGAATTCGCCACGCCCAGGCCCTGGCGTCGCTGCCGGACGGTCCCGCCGGCTACCTGGACCGCCTGGCCGAAGACGCCGCCATGTTGGAGCACCTGGTCCACTGCCTCAAGAACCGGCCCTGGGACGAGGCGGCCGCGGCGCTGCGGGCCGCCGCCTTCAAATCCCTGCCGCGGTCCGGCCAGGACGCTGCCGCCGAACTCAAGGACCAGGTCCGCGGCCTGCGCGACAAGGCCAAGGAGATGATCCGGTCGCTGCAGCAGTCGGTGCTGGCCCGTCCCCTGGCCCGGCAGGCGGCCGACCTGGCGGCGGTGCGGCGCAGCGCCGCCGTGCTGGTGGACCTGGTGCGGGAGTTCGACGCCGCCTACCGGGCGGCCAAGGAGGCCCTGGCGGCCGCCGACTTCAACGACCTGGAGCGGGGCTGCCTGCGGGTGCTGGAGGCTGGCGGCGACCCCGGGGATTTCGCCGAGATCGTGGTGGACGAGTACCAGGACATCAATCCGGTGCAGGATGCCATCCTGGAACGGCTGGCGGCCCTGGGCCAGGGGCGCCGCCGCTTCATGGTGGGCGACCTGAAGCAGAGCATCTACCGCTTCCGGCTGGCCGACCCCACCATCTTCCTGAAGCGGCACCGCACCTACCGGCCCGAGGCCGGGGCGGAGGAACGGCGCATCGACCTGCCTGAGAACTTCCGCAGCCGCGCGTCGGTGCTGGACGCGGTGAACTTCGTCTTCGCCCAGTTGTTCCCCACCGGGGTGGGGGGCGTCCCCTACGGCGAGGAGGCGGCCCTGAAGCCTGGGCTTCCGTACCCCCCGCCCGAGGCGGCGGTGGAGGTCCACATCCTGGAGCGGGACCCGGGGTTGCTGCGCGAGGCGGCAAAGGCGCTGCGGGAGCGGGACCCGAACCCGCAGGCCGGGGCCGGGGATGCGGGCGGGGCGGGCCGCAGGGAGGACAGTCCCCCGGGGGAGGACAGTCCCCAGGTCACCGGCGAGAACCTGCGCTCCGAGGAGCGGGAGGCGGCGCTGGCGGCAAGGCTTATCGCCCGCATGCTGGGCCTGGACGGCCGCCGGCCGGACCGGGTGTGGGACCCGCGGTCGGAAGCCTGGCGGGACCTGGCGCCCGGCGATGTGGCCATCCTGCTGCGCTCGCCCCGCTACCGGGCGGCGGCCTTTGTGGAAGCCCTGACGGCGGCGGGCATCCCGGCGCGGGCCGACCTGCGCACCGGCTACCTGGATTCCCTGGAGGTGTCCACAGTCCTCAGCCTGCTGCAGGTGCTGGACAACCCGCGGCAGGACATCCCGCTGGCGGCCGTGCTGCACTCGCCCCTGGTGGGCCTGGACGCCGCCGGCCTGGCCCGGGTGCGCCTGGCCGCTCCCGACGGGGACTTTTACGACGCCTGCCGGGCCGCCGGCATCGAGGCCGTGGACCGCTTCCTGGAGCGGATGGAGCGGTGGCGCACCGCCGCCCGCCGCGGCCCGCTGGGCGACCTGCTGTGGCGCATCTACCAGGAAACCGGGTTCCTGGAGTACGCCGGCGGCATGCCGGGCGGCGCCCAGCGCCGCGCCAACCTGGAGCGGCTGCTGGAGTTGGCCCGGGCCTTCGACGGCTTCGCCCGGCAGGGCCTGCACCGCTTCCTGCGCTTCGTGGAGCGGCTCAAGGAGCGGCAGGCCGACGTGGGGACCGTCACCCCGGCGGCTTCGGCCGGCGACGCCGTGCAGGTCCTCAGCATCCACCAGAGCAAGGGGCTGGAGTTCCCGGTGGTGCTGGTGGCGGACCTGGGCCGCGAGTTCAACCGCGACGACCTGGGGGCGCCGGTGCTGCTGCACCGGGACCTGGGCCTGGCGCCGCGCCTGGTGGACCCCCAGCGCGGCACCCGGTCCGACCCGGCGGCCCGCGAGGCGCTGAAGCACCGGCTGTGGGCCGAGTCCCTGGCCGAGGAGATGCGGGTGCTGTACGTGGCCATGACCCGGGCCCGGGAGCGCCTGATCCTGCTGGGGTCGGTGCGCGACGTGCCGTCGGCCCTGCAGCGCTGGTGCTCGCTGGTGCAGCACCCCGAGACGCCGCTGCCCGACGGCTACCTGCTGGAGGCGTCCAGTTTCCTGGACCTGCTGGGCCCCTGCCTGGCCCGGCACCGTCACGGCGCGCCGCTGCGGCAGGCGGCGCCCGCGGCGCTGCTGCCCGCCCACCGGCGGCTGTTTGACGACCCGTCGCGCTGGGACGTCCACGTGTGGCGCGCCGAGCAGGCGGTGAGGCTGGTGCCGCCGTCCCCGGCGCAGGAAGGCGGCCTGGACGGTGTCTGGGACCGGCTGTGCCGCGGCGAGCCCGTGGACCTGCCCCGCGACGGGGACGGCGCGGAACGGGCCCGGGAAGCGGAGCGGGACCTGGACCGCCGGCTGCAGTGGTCGCCGCCCTGGGCGCCCCTGGGCCGCCTGCCCGCCAAGACCAGCGTCACCGAGTTGAAGGCGGCGGCGGGCCGCGACGCGGCGGCGGCCGCCGCCGCGTCGGAGCCCGAGGCCTCACCCGAGGCGTCCCCCGAGGCTGCCGGGGAGGAGGAGCCTGCCGCCCAGTGGCTGCCGCCTGCCCCCTGGCAGGCGGAACTGCCCCGGATCGACCTCGGCGGCGATGGGGGTCCCCCGGCCGCCGGTGCCCGCCGGCGGGGGACCGTCACCCACCTGATCCTGCAGCACCTGGACCTGTCGCGGCCCCTGGACGCCGCGGGCATCGCCGCCCAGGTGAAAGGCCTGGTGGCCCGGCAGGTGCTGTCGCCCGGCGACGCGGACCTGGTGCCGGTCCGCCGGCTGGCCCGGTTCTTCGCCTCGCCCCTGGGCCGGCGCATGCGGTCCGCCGCGGGTCTGCGGCGCGAGGTGCCCTTCCTGATGCGGCTGCCGGCCGCCGAGGTCCACGGCGACGCGGCTGCCGCGCCGGAACTGCAAACCGCACTGCAATCCGAATGGGTCCTGGTGCAGGGCGTCGTCGATGCCCTGTGGCGCGAGCCCCACGGCCTGGTGCTGGTGGACTTCAAGACGGACCGGGTGACGGGGGACGCGGCGGCGCTGGCGGCCGAGCGGGGCTACGACCGCCAGCTTCGCATGTACGCCCGGGCCGTGGCCGCGGCCTACGGCGAGCCGGCGGCCGAGGCCTATGCCGTGTTCCTGGACACCGGCGACGTGGTGCCGGTGGCGGTGTTTCTGCGGTGACTCACCCGAGGCGGGTGACCAGGTGACGGACCGGGCCAGGCCAGTCGTCCAGGCAGTTCTTGCAGTAGGACACCCGGCGGCCCCGGTTCAGGGCGTCCCGGACCTCGCTGACCAGTTGACGGTCCTCTTCGAGGAGGATCCGCTCCGTTGATCGGTCGGTATGGGGACAGGTCGCGCGGTGGATGCGCAGGTGGCCCTGGGGCGTGACCACGATCACCCAGCGGATGTCGGCCGGCACGGCAAGATCCTCCTCCAGAGGGGCGACCCTCGGTTGGTGTCGCTTTCCATTCATTGTACCCCTTCGTCCCGATCCAGGGAATCGAATGGCGGCCATGTGTTATGGTGGTAGCAGTGGCGGATGAACGAGGGGGAATCGGTGTTGCCTGGGTTTTCAGAACTCCAACTTCGTCGTTCCCTTGATACGGCCGCCGGCAAGGTCGATTACTACAGCCTGAGGGCGCTGGAAGAGGCCGGCCTGGTGGACCTGGCCCGGCTGCCGTTTTCGATCCGGGTGCTTTTGGAGAACATGCTGCGCCACCGCGACGGTTCCGTGGCCAGCGACGACGACGTGCGGGCCCTGGCGGGGTGGAGGCCCGAGGCGGTTCCCGACCGCGAGATCCCCTTCATGCCCGCCCGGGTGATCCTGCAGGACTTCACCGGTGTTCCCGCCGTGGTGGACCTGGCGTCGATGCGGGACGCCGTCAAGAAGATGGGCGGCGACCCCCGCAAGGTCAACCCGCTGGTGCCCTGCGACCTGGTCATCGACCACTCGGTGCAGGTCGACACCTTCGGCACCGCCTACGCCTACTTCTACAACGTCGAGAAGGAGTTCGAGCGCAACGCCGAGCGGTACGCGCTGCTGCGCTGGGCGCAGCGCGCCTTCGACAACTTCCGGGTGGTGCCGCCCGGCACCGGCATCGTGCACCAGGTGAACCTGGAGTACCTGGCCAGGGTGGTGCAGACCCGCGACGACGGCCGGGGCACCGTGGCCTTCCCCGACACCCTGGTGGGCACCGACTCCCACACGACCATGATCAACGGCCTGGGCGTGCTGGGCTGGGGCGTGGGCGGCATCGAGGCCGAGGCAGTGATGCTGGGCCAGCCCTACTTCATGCTGGTGCCTGAGGTGGTGGGCTTCCGGCTGACCGGTGAGCTGCCCGAGGGGGCCACCGGCACCGACCTGGTGCTGACGGTGACCCAGATGCTGCGCCGCCACGGCGTGGTGGGCAAGTTCGTGGAGTTCTTCGGCCCCGGCTTGAGCCGGCTCAGCCTGGCCGACCGGGCCACCATCGCCAACATGGCCCCGGAGTACGGCGCCACGTGCGGGTTCTTCCCCATCGATGACGAGACACTGAACTACCTGCGGGGCACCGGCCGCGACCCGCAGCTGGTGGACCTGGTGGAGCGGTACGCCAAGGAGCAGGGGCTGTTCCGGACCGACGACACGCCGGACCCGCAGTACTCGTCGGTGCTGGAACTGGACATGGGCGACGTGGAGCCCAGCATGGCCGGGCCGCGGCGGCCCCAGGACCGGCTGTCGCTGAGCCAGGTGGCGGGGTCCTTCAAGCAGGTGCTGGAGGATTACGGGCGGCCGCTGACGCCGGCGCTGGCCGGTGACGGCGGTGCCGGCGGTGACGCGGCTGCGCCGGGCGGCGGCTCCGTCGCCACCCTGGTGCGCACCGAAACCCGCCGCAGCCTGGAACTGTCCGACGGGTCGGTGGTCATCGCCGCCATCACCTCGTGCACCAACACGTCCAACCCGGCGGTGATGGTGGGCGCCGGCCTGCTGGCCAAGAAGGCGGTGGAGCGGGGCCTGACGGTGCCGGACTACGTCAAGACCAGCCTGGCCCCGGGTTCACGGGTGGTCACCGACTACCTGGAGCAGGCGGGGCTGCTGCCGTACCTGGAGGCGCTGAAGTTCCACGTGGTGGGCTACGGCTGCACCACCTGCATCGGCAACAGCGGCGCCCTGCGGGAGGACGTGGCCCGGCGCATCGAAGAGGAGAACCTGGTGGTGGCCGCGGTGTTGAGCGGCAACCGCAACTTCGAGGGCCGCATCAACCCGCTGGTCAAGGCCAACTACCTGGCGTCGCCGCCGCTGGTGGTGGCCTACGCTATTGCCGGCCGCATCGACGTGGACCTGACGCGGGACCCGGTCGGCTATGATCCCAACGGCCGGCCCGTGTACCTGCGCGAGATCTGGCCCAGCCAGGATGAGATCCACGAGGTGATCAACCAGTTCCTCAAGCCCGAACTGTTCGTGGACCAGTACTCGCGGGTCTTCGACGGCGACGAGCGCTGGCGGTCCCTGCCGGTGCCCGAGGGCGATCTGTACGCCTGGGATCCCAACTCCACCTACATCCAGAACCCGCCTTACTTCGACGACATGCCGCTGGAGGCGCCGCCGCTTCGGGACATCACCGGCGCCCGGGTGCTGGCGCTGCTGGGCGACTCGGTGACCACCGACCACATCTCGCCGGCGGGCAGCATCCAGAAGGCGGGCCCGGCGGGCCGGTACCTGATCGAGCGCGGCGTCGAGCCGCTGGAGTTCAACACGTACGGGTCACGGCGCGGCAACCACGAGGTGATGGTGCGGGGCACCTTCGCCAACATCCGGCTGCGCAACCGCCTGGCGCCCGGGACCGAGGGCGGCTGGACCCGCCACCTGCCCAGCGGCGAGCAGATGTCCATCTACGACGCTGCGATGCGGTACCAGCAGGAGGGCGTGCCGCTGCTGGTCATCGCCGGCCGCGAGTACGGCACCGGGTCGTCCCGCGACTGGGCGGCCAAAGGGACGGCGCTGCTGGGCGTGCGGGCGGTGCTGGCCCAGAGCTTCGAGCGGATCCACCGCAGCAACCTGATCGGCATGGGCGTGCTGCCGCTGCAGTTCCGGGAGGGCGAGAGCGCCGAGACCCTGGGGCTGGACGGCACCGAAACCTACGAGATCCGGGGCATCGAGGGCATCCGGCCCCGCAGCGAGGTGGAGGTCATCGCCCGCCGCGACGACGGCAGCGAGGTGCGGTTCAAGGCCGTGGCCCGGCTGGATACGCCGGTGGAGGTCGAGTACTACAGCAACGGCGGCATCCTGCAGACGGTGCTGCGCAAGATGCTGCGGGGTTGACGGCGGCGGCGCGGTGCCGCGGCTTACGCCACGGATGGTCGTTTGAATGGTCGAGCGGCCGGCCGGCCGCGGCCAGGGAGCCGCGCGGCCGGCCGCGGTGTATCTTCGGTGGGCGGCCGGCGTGTTCGGGCTTCCGGCGGCCTGCAGTGCCCGCCGGGTGAGGGCGCGGCGCGTTCCGCCGGAGTGGGACACACGGCTGCATGCGGTGACCTGCGGGGAGGTATCGCCGTGAGAGAGGTCGTCATCGTCGACGGCGTGCGCACCGCCATCGGCACCTTCGGCGGCTCGCTGCGCGACGCGCACCCCTCGGACCTGGGTGCGGTGGTCATCGCCGAGGCCCTGCGCCGCGCCGGGGTGGAGCCCGAGCGCGTCGAGGACGTGGTCATGGGCTGCGTGGGCCAGATCGCCGAGAACGCCTACATCGCCCGGACCTGCGCCGTCAAGGCCGGGATCCCGGCCGAGCGCAACGCCGTCAGCGTCAACCGCCTGTGCAGTTCCGGGCTGGAGGCGGTGCTCACGGCGGCCCGCGCCATCCGCGCCGGCGACATCGACGTGGCCGTGGCCGGCGGCGTCGAGAACATGAGCCAGCTTCCTTTCTATGTGCGCCGCGCCCGCTGGGGGCAGATGCGCATGGGCCACGAGCAGCTGGAGGACGGGCTGATCACCATGCTGTCGGACCCCTTCGGCCACGGCCACATGGGCCTCACCGCCGAGCGGGTGGCCGAGAAGTACGGCATCAGCCGCGAGGACCAGGACCAGTTCGCCCTGCGCAGCCACCAGCGGGCGGTGCGGGCCATCGATGCCGGCGAGTTCGCCGCGGAGATCGTGCCCGTGCAGGTTCCGGATCCTCGGCGGCGGGGTGAAACCGTCACCTTTGCCGTCGATGAGCACCCGCGGCGGGACACGTCGCTGGAGCAGCTGGCCCGGCTGCGGCCGGTGTTCCGCGAGGGCGGGACCGTGACCGCCGGAAACTCGGCCGGCGTTAACGACGGGGCCGCCGCCGTGGTGGTGATGGGCGCGGACACGGCCCAGCGGTTGGGCCTCAAGCCGCGGCTGCGGCTGGTGGCCTCGGCCATGGCCGGTATCGACCCGGCCTACATGGGTTACGCGCCGACCTACGCCATCCCGCGGGTGCTGAAGCGCGCCGGCCTGACCCTGGACGACATGGACGTGGTGGAACTGAACGAGGCCTTCGCGGCGCAGGCGCTGGCCGTCATCCGCGACGCCGGGCTCGATCCCGAGCGGACCAACCCCAACGGCGGCGCCATTGCCCTGGGACACCCGGTGGGCGCCACTGCCTGCATCCTGGTGGTCAAGGTGATGCACTACCTGGAGCGCCACGGCGGGCGCTACGGCATGGTGACCATGTGCGTGGGCGGGGGCCAGGGCCTGGCCGCCATCTTCGAAAGGATCTAGACCGGCCGTCCATGGGGCTTCCCCGGCCTTTTTCCGGCCTTAACGCGGCCTTCTCTCCGCGGCTCGTTCCGATTCTGGACCTGAGACTGGTCGATCGGTGTCGAACGGGATTCGCAGGTCCGATTTTGGGTCCTATGTGGTTGACAATAACGGGTGCGGGGGCGCTAGTTTACATAAGTAGATCGAAGGACGTGCCAATTTCGCGCCGGGACCCGTTTTCCGGGACCAACAGGTCCAATTTTCGGCCAGGTCCTTTTCGAACAACGTCCTTTCAGTTCCGTTTCAGGATGGGGGCCTAGGATGGTGCCCGGGCGGCGCGGCCGTGCCCGGGCCCTGCGAATTGACGCCGACCCCACGCTTGTTTGAAAGACACCGGGCCCGGCGCACGGCTGCGCCCAGGCTGTGCGACGGGGTTTTGTGAGCGGCTTCTCGGTCCGTTGCGAGACGTCAGCGAGAGCAGCAGAGGGAGAGAAGGTGGCCTGATGTCGGGCGATCCCGAGCGGGACATGGAACCGGAGCCCCGCCCAGCGGATGCACACCAGCCGCAAACGCCGGGTGCGCACGAGCCCGGGAGCGGCACGACGGGGGACGCGGCCAGAAGCGATGAAGCCGAGCCCCGGCTGCCGGATACCCCGCTGCCGGCGGACCTCGCGCCGTCGGACGTGCCGGCCGCCGACCTGCCCGCCGCAGGCGTCTCGGCGGCCGGGCCCGCAGCCGCAGCCGCGTCCGGGCCTGCCGCTGCAGCCGCGTCCGGGCCTGAAGCCGCAGCCGCGACCGGGCCCGCGGCCGCGGCAGCGCCCGCGCCGGGTTCGGAGCCGGTGCAGGGTGCCTGGCGCGTGACGGGGCCGTCCCGGAGGCGGCGCTGGCTGGCCACGTTCCTGGTGGCGGCGCTGGGCGCCGTGGCCGGCAGCGGCCTCACCATCGCGGTGCTGATGCCGGAAGCGCTGCTGGGTAGGGACGGCACCCCCGTCAGCACTGCCGCCGACACCGCCGCGGCCGAAGCGGGGAGCGGCGGGGCCCGCGCCCCGTCACCCACCCTCCGCATCAGCACCGCCGGGCCGGTGGAAAGCGTGATCGCCGACGTGGCCGAGCAGGTCAGCCCGTCGGTAGTGGCGGTCATCAACAAGCAGGAAATGCGCAGCCGCCGCAGCGGCGAGACGCGGCTGGTGGAAGCCGGCGTCGGCTCCGGCGTCATCCTGCGGCCCGACGGCTACATCGTCACCAACTACCACGTGGTCGAAGGGGCCGACGCCATCGAGGTGGTCCTGGACGAGGACCAGCGCTGGCCCGCCGAACTGGTGGCCCACGACTACCCCTACTCGGACCTGGCGGTCCTGAAGGTCGACGCCGGCAACCTGCCCGCGGCCGTCCTGGGCAATTCCGACAACCTGCGGCCCGGCGAGACGGTGCTGGCCATCGGCCATCCCCAGGGCCTCGACTTCTTCCGATCCGTCACCGTGGGCGTGGTCAGCGGTGTGCGCACGGACCTGCTGCAGTCTCTCCGCGACCGCACGGGCCAGTTCGCCCAGAGCCGGATCTTCGAGGTCATCCAGACCGACGCGGCCATCAGCCCCGGCAACAGCGGCGGTCCCCTGGTCAACCTGCGGGGCGAGGTCATCGGCATCAACACCCTCAAGTTCCGGTCGCCGGGCGTGGAGGGCATGGGCTTCGCCCTGGCCAGCAACGAGGTGGCCCGGGTGGTCGAGGACCTGATCCGGCAGGGCTACGTCACGCGCCCGGCGCTGGGCGTCACGGTGGAGTCCCCCGTGTTTGACGAGGACGTTTTCACCGGCGAGGGCGTCCGGGTCACCGCCGTCCAGCCCGGCAGCGGCGCCGAGCGGGCGGGCATCCAGCCCGGCGACGTCATCGTGGCGGTGCAGGGCGAGGAAGTCCGCACCTTCACCGAACTGATCAAGGCGGTCAACCGCTACCGCGTGGGTGACGTGGTTACCGTCACCGTGGAGCGGGACGGCCGGCGCCTCGACCTGCAGGTCGAACTGGGCCAGCTTCAGAGTTAGGATTACGGCTGGAGGTTCCGGCTGTATGGAGACCACGACCCTCAAGGGCCGCCGCATCCTGGTGGTGGACGACGACCGGCGCATCACTTCGGTGCTGCGCCGCGGCCTGGAGCGCGCCGGCTGCCGGGTGACGGCCGCCCACGACGGGCCCGAGGGCCTGCGCATGGCCCAGGAGGACCCGCCCGACGCCGTGGTCCTGGACGTGATGATGCCGGGGATGGACGGCATCGAGGTCTGCCGCCGGCTGCGGTCGGTGCAGCCGGACCTGCCGGTGCTGATGCTGACGGCCCGCGACGAGGTGCCCGATCGGGTCCAGGGCCTGGACGCCGGCGCCGACGACTACCTGGTCAAGCCCTTTGCCTTCGCGGAACTGGAGGCGCGGCTGCGGGCCATCCTGCGGCGGCGGCAGCCGCGGCCGTCCCAGGTGCTGCGGTTCGCGGACCTGGAACTGAACGTCGGCACCCGCACGGGCCGCCGCGGCGACCGGTCCTTCAGCCTGACGGCCAAGGAATTTCAGGTGCTGGAGTTGCTGATGCGCAACCCGCGGCAGGTGCTGCCGGCCGAGACCATCCTGGAGCGGGTGTGGGGCTGGGAGTTCGAGGGCGACATCAACATCGTCCAGGCGTACGTCATGCGCCTGCGGCAGAAGACCGAGGCGGGCGGTGAGCCGCGCCTGATCCACACCGTGCGCAACCAGGGATACGTGCTGCGGGAGGAGCAGCCGTGAAGGAAGAGGCTGGGCAGGAGAAACCGGGGGATGGGCGGCCGCTGAAGTTCCCCGGGCGCCCGCTGCCCATCCGCTGGCGGCTGGCGCTGGGCTACGGGCTGGCCATGTTCCTGACGCTGACCCTGTTCAGCGGCGCCCTTTACACCGTGCTGCTCCGGAGCACGCTGGACGACGTCGACGAGCGCCTGGCCGCCGAGGCGGAGCGGCTGGCGGCGCAGATCGCGTGGGCCGGCGGTTCCGGATCCCTGCACGGCATGCGGGTCCCCGCCGTCAACCGCATCAAGATGGCCACCCTGCTGCTGGAGATCCGCGGCCCCTCGGGTCAGGTGCTGTACCGGTCCGCCAACCTGGCCGACCAGCCCATCCCGGCCGGCGGGGTAGGCGCGGCGCGGGCCCGCTTCGACACGGTCCGGGTCGACGACACGCCCCTGCGGATCTACACCCTGCCCGTCAGGACGGCCGGCGGGATCGTCCACGTGGTGGCCGCCCGGGTCATCGACGCCGAGGAGGCGTTCCTGGGCCGGCTGCGCTGGACCCTGGTGCTGGCCAACGCCGGCCTGTTGGTCCTGACCGGCGCCCTGGCGGTGTTCATCGCGGGTCGGGGGCTGAGGCCCCTGGCCCAGATCGCCCAGACGGCGCGGGAGATCGGCCGCAGCCGCGACTTCAGCCGCCGCGTGGCCCTGGACCTGCCCGACGACGAGGTGGGCCAGCTGGCCAGCGAGTTCAATCTGATGCTGGACCGCATCGCCGAGGCCTACGAGGAGAAGGACCGTGCCTATCGCCAGGCCCAGGAGGCTTACGAGGCCCAGCGGCGGTTCGCCGCCGACGCTTCCCACGAACTGCGCACGCCGCTGACGGTGCTCCAGGCCAACCTGGAACTGCTGCAGGAAGACCCGGGCGACCCCGCCGAACGTCAGGAGGCGCTGGCCGACATGCAGGCCGAGGTCCGGCGCATGACGCGACTGGTCAACGACCTGCTGGTGCTGGCCCGCGCCGACGCCGGGCGGCGCCTGCAGTTGCGGCCCACCCGGCTGCGCCCCATTCTTGAATCGGTGGTGCACCGCGCCCGGACCATCGCCGGCGGGCGCGCCGTGGAACTGCAGGCGGCCGACGTGACGCTGCCGGCCGACCCCGACGCCCTGGAGCAGCTGCTCTGGATCCTGGTGGAAAACGCCGTCAAGTACACGGCGGAGGACGGCTGGATCCGGGTGGAGGCTGCGGTGGAGGGACCGGCGGAGGCGGGTGCCGGAAGCGGTGGCCCAGACGCCGGCCACCTGGTGGTGCGGGTGCGCGACAACGGCATCGGCATCCCGCCCGACCAGCAGGAACGAATTTTCGAGCGGTTTTACCGGGCGCCGGAGGCGCGGGCCTGCGACGGCTCCGGCCTCGGGCTGGCCATCGCCCGCTGGATCGTGAGCCAGCACGGGGGCCGCATCGAGGTGGCCAGCAGTCCCGGTGAGGGGAGCGAGTTTAGGGTTCGGCTGCCGCTGGGCGGCGGTGGCGCGCGGGGCGACGCGCCGGGCGGCCCGGTGCCTGATCCGGCGGGCGACCCGCCGGGCGACGCGCCGCCGGCGAGCGGCCGTTGATCGTCCGATCCATTGTGAGGGGGGAATCCTGCATGAGGAACCGCGTGCTCGCTCTGGTGACGGTGCTGGCGCTGAGCGCGCTGTTCATCTTCCCCGCAGCGGCGTCGGCGCAGATCACCCTGTGGACCCAGTACCCGTCGGTGACGGTCAACGCCGGGGACCGGGTGACCTTCCCGCTGTGGATCAAGAACTCGTCGTCCGCCAGCCGGACCGTCCAGCTGGAGGTCGTCGAGGTGCCCGACGGCTGGGAGACGGTCCTCCGCGGGTCCGGCCGGCTGGTCAACGCGGCGTACGTCGAGGGCAGCGATTCCGTCAGCGTGGACCTGCAGGTCAACGTGCCCGCCGGCACCGCGCCCGGCGACTACGGGATCACCGTGCGGGCGTCCGGCGCCGATGTCGCCTCGGAGCTGGACCTGACCGTTCGCGTGGCCGAGGGCGGCACCGGCGTGTCGGAACTGGACGTGGAGTATCCCGTGCTGCAGGGGTCGGCCGGGGCCCGCTTCGACTTCCGCCTGACCCTGCGCAACGACGGTCCCGAGCGGCAGCTCTACGCGCTGAGCGCTGAGGTGCCCCAGGGCTGGCAGGTGACCTTCAAGCCCACCTCCAGCAGCCAGCAGGTGACGTCGCTGCCGGTGGACGGCGGCAGCAGCGAGCGCTTCGACGTGCAGATCCAGACACCGAGCCGCGCCGAGGCGGGGCAGTACCTGATCCCCGTTCGGGCCGAGGCGCCCGGCGCCGCCCTCGAGACCGAACTGCAGGTGGTCATCACCGGTTCCTATGAGATCCGCGTGGCGCCGGCCGACGAGCGCTTCAGCTTCCGCGCCCAGGCCGGCCGGGCCACCGAGGTGCCGCTGGTGGTGTTCAACGACGGCACCGCCCCGCTGGAGGGCGTTACCCTGTCGGCTTCGGCGCCGGCCGAGTGGACGGTGGAGTTTGAGCCGGAGTCCATCGACCAGATCCCGCCGGGCGAGTACCGCGAGGTGACGGCCCGGGTCACGCCCAAGGCCCAGGCCCTGGCCGGCGACTACATGGTCACCGTCACCGGCAGCGCCCGCCAGGCGTCGTCGGACCGGGCCGAGTTCCGGGTCAGCGTGACCACGTCCACCCTCTGGGGTTGGGTGGGCCTTGCCCTGGTGGCGGCCGCGGTGGCCGGGACCTTCGGCGTCTTCCAGAAGTACGGCCGGCGGTGAGGGAGGCGACGGACCGTGAGCGATCCGGTGACGGCCGCCGTGCAGCCGTCCCCCTCGCCGCAGCGGCGGGAGCCGGGGCGGGAACCGGTCATCCGGACGTCGGCCCTGACGCGACGCTACGATGAGGTCACGGCCGTCGACGCCCTGGACCTGGAGATCTACGAAGGCGAGATCTTCGGCCTGCTGGGTCCCAACGGCGCCGGCAAGACCACCACGATCCTGATGCTGCTGGGGCTCACGGAGCCCACGTCGGGGCAGGCCGCGGTGCTGGGCCGGGACCCGACCCGCGAGCCCCTGGAGATCAAGCGCCTGACGGGCTATCTGCCCGACAACGTGGGCTTCTACGACCACATGACGGGCCGGGAGAACCTGCGTTACACGGCGCGGCTCAACGGGATCCCGGACGCCGAGGCTGAGGTGCGCATCGAGCGGCTGCTGGAGCAGGTGGGCCTGACGGAGGCCGCCGACCGGCGGGTGGGCGGCTACTCCCGGGGTATGCGCCAGCGGCTGGGCCTGGCCGACGTGCTGATCAAGGAGCCGCGCCTGGTGATCCTGGACGAGCCCACCACGGGCCTGGACCCCGAGGGCGCCGCGGAACTGCTGCGGCTGATCACGGAACTGCGCGACCGTCACGGCGTGACGGTGATGCTGTCGTCCCACCAGCTGCAGCAGGTGCAGCAGATCTGCGACCGGGTGGGGATCTTCGTCGGCGGCCGGCTCATCGCGTGCGGGCCCATCGACACGCTGGCCCGGCAGATCTTCGGCGATGCCCCCCTGCTGGAGGTGGAGTGCGCGCCGGTGGACGACGGTGCCCTGTCCGCCGTGCGGGGCGTGGACGGGGTGCTGGAGATCGACCGCGAGGGCCCGCGGCTGCTGGTGCGGGCCGAGCGGGACGTGCGGCCCGAGGTGGCGGCGGCGCTGGTCAAGGCCGGCTACCGGCTGCTGCGCCTGGACCTGCGCAGCCACAGCCTGGAAGAGATCTACCGCAGGTACTTCCGGGAGGGATCGCGCCATGGCGACGACGCCGACGGCGGGAACCGGCGCCGGGCCCGCTGAACGGGGGCCCGGCGGGGCGCCGGCGGCGGGTTCCGGCCCCGCGGCGGTGCAGCCGGGTCCGGGTGACGCCGCCGCGCCGGTCGAGGGGTTCGCGGCGCGGCTGGGCCGCCTGGTGGCCGACCTGGTCCGCGAGCCCTACCGCTCGGGCCTGGCGCCCATCGTCCGCAAGGAACTGGCCGACAACCTGCTGGGCAGCCGCTTCGTGATCCTGGCGGGGCTCGTCTTCGTCACCACCCTGGCCGGGCTGTACGTGGCCGCCCAGACCATCCGCAACAATGTGGGCACGGGCGTGTTCGACCAGTTCGTATTCCTGAAGCTCTTCACCACCGGGGACCCGCAGCGGCAGCTGCCGTCGCTGGTGTCGTTCCTGGCCTTCTTCACGCCGCTGGTGGGCCTGGCCTTGGGCTTCGACGCCATCAACGGCGAGGAGTCGCGGCGCACGCTCAGCCGCCTGCTGGCCCAGCCCATCCACCGCGACGCCGTCATCAACGGCAAGTTCGTGGCGGGGCTGCTGACCATCGCCCTGATGCTGGCGGTGCTGGCCCTGCTGATCTCGGGCCTCGGGCTGCGGATGATCGGCGTGCCGCCCAGCGGTGAGGAAGTGGGCCGGCTGCTGGTCTTCTTCCTGGTGACGCTGCTTTACGTGGCCTTCTGGCTGAGCCTGTCGATCCTGTTCTCGGTGCGGTTCCGGCAGGCGTCCACGTCGGCCCTGGCGGGGATCGCCGTGTGGCTGTTCTTCGCCCTGTTCGGCACGCTGGTGGCCGACCTGCTGGCCGACGTGCTGGTGCCGCTGGGCGACGTGGTCACGGTGGAACGCCAGCTGCGCCACGAGACGGTCACCCTGTGGCTGAAGCGGCTTTCGCCGCCGTTCCTCTACAGCGAGGCGGTGGCGGCGCTGCTGGACCCCGAGATGCGGCATCTGGGCCTGGTGCTGATCACGGAATACATCGGCGCCGTGCCCGGCTCGCTGCCGCTGAGCCAGAGCCTGCTTTTGATCTGGCCCCACGTGACGCTGCTGGCGGGCGCCACGCTGGCCATCTTCTGCATCTCGTACGTGCTGTTCATGCGGCGCGAGGTGCGGGCATGAGGACGACCTCATGGCCGGCCCAGTCAGCGGGTGAGGCGGGAGCGGCCGCGCTCCCGCCTCTTCGTTTGTGTGGCGCGGCGGCGCGGGACCCGGGGCTGCCGGCGTCTCAGCCGCCCAGCCGCAGCGACCGCCAGTAGAAGCCCTGGACGGCCAGGAAGTACAGGGCGTAGAGGACCAGATAGCCCAGCGCCATCAACCAGCCGTAGTGGATGACGCTGTACCCCACCGTGATGCTCAGGGCCCGCATGGCGAAGGTGAAGTGGACGGACCCGATCAGGAAGGGGACGAAGAACAGCGTCACCAGCTGGCGGCGGTTCACCTGCCGCAGCAGGTCGCGGCCCACGCCCAGATCCGACAGGCGGCGGTAGTACCGCCGGTCGTCCTCGATCTCGGCGGACAGGCGGAAGTAGATCAGGCTGCAGCACGCGGCGAAGAACACCAGGGAGGCGAACACCGCCATGAACAGGACGATGGACCACTGGGACACCTGATCGTCGTAGCGCACGGCCCGGGACAGGAAGACGTCGCCGGAGCCGGTGTCCACGTGCTCCCGGACCGCGCTGTGGGCCGCGATGGCCTGTCTGCCCAGGTCCGGCGAGGTGTCCCACGCGGCCAGGGCGATCCGCCGGTCCTCCGGTGCCTGGGCCGTGAGGCGGGCGAAGGTTTCATCGGCCACCACCAGCGCCCACTGCAGGTAGAACAGGCTGCGGCCCTCGTCGACGTGAGCCAGTCCCTCAAGGCGCTGGTCTTCCAACGTCAACACGTAGGGTTGGGGGTTGGCGCCGGATACGGGGCCGAATCCCACCGCCAGCGCATCGTCAGGTTCCGGGGCGGGAAGGGCGGGCTGGCCGGCGGCCTCGCGCATGTCGCGGTAGATGGAGTAGGGAACGAGGATCACCGATCCCATCAGGTCCTGCGAAGACAGGTCGGCCCAGGCGGTCAGCAGGGACCAGTGGTGCGGGACCTCCAGGCCCTGGTCCTCCAGCAGCATCGTGAAGCCCTCGGCTTCCGCCGCCAGGTCCGCGGCGCCGGCACCGAACCGGGCGATCTCCAGCGAGTGAACCTGGCCCCGCAGGGCGTCTTCGCGCGCCAGCGCGTAAACGCTGTAGATGGTGCCCATGGCCGTCAGGATCACCGCCACCAGCAGGCTCACCGACGTCAGCGTCCGGGCGTTGTCCTTGAGCTTGAACAGCAGCTGGCTCAGGTGCAGGAAGGGCACGGGCCGGTAGAAGCCCCGCTCGTTCCGGCGCAGCCGGTTGAGCAGGGCGATGCTGCCCTCGTGGATCAGCAGGTAGGTGCCCACGGAAACCATCGCCGTGACTGGCATGGACGCCAGGAACATGTGCTCCTGGTCGCCCAGGGCGGCCCAGGCGTACCCCACCGCCAGCAGGACGGTGCCCAGGACCGCCTTGCCGCGGGAGTAGGTCGGGGGTTCCTTGGTCCGGCGCCGGGACCGGAGCAGTTCGGCGATGGAGTGTTTCATGACCTCGCCGATGGATTGGAGCGACACCGCCGCGAAGATGGCCCCGAACACGCCGGCAGTCCGCAGCCACACCGGAGCGCCCGCGTAAACCGGGATGGGCTCCGGCAGGTCCAGGATCACCGAAATCGCCATGAAGAACAGCCGCGCGAACAGCAGGCCCAGGCCGCTGCCCACGGCCAGGGACGCGGCGGCGGTGATCACGCTCTCCCACAGCAGCAGCCGCACCAGCTGGCCGCGGGTGAAGCCCATCAGCCGCATCAGCCCGAACTCCCGCCGGCGGAAGCGGATGAGCGACCCGTGGGCGAACAGCAGGAAGAAGAATGTGAAGGCTGCCACCACCACGGCCCCGGCGCGCATGGCCGCGACGGCGTAGCGGGCTCCCCGGTACCCGCTCTGGAAGTCGGGGTGCAGGACCACGGCGTTGAACAGGAAGTAGACCATCACGGCGAAGGCGGCGCTGCCCAGGTACGCCAGGTAGCGGCCCCGGTTGCGCCACAGGTTGCTCCAGGCCACGCGCTTAATGTCCACCGGACCCACCTCCCAGCAGCGCCAGCACGTCCAGGATCTGCTGGAAGAAGGCCTGGCGCCCGTCGCCCCGGTGGATCTCGTTGTACAGGGCGCCGTCCCGGATGAAGAGGACGCGGCTGCAGTAGCTGGCGGCGAAGGGGTCGTGGGTGACCATGACGATGGTCACGTTGAGGCTCTCGTTGAGGTCCCGCAGGATCTCCATGAAAGCCTGGGATGACCGGGAATCCAGATTGCCGGTGGGCTCGTCGGCCAGGACCAGGGCCGGCTCGTGGATGACGGCCCGCCCGGCCGCGGCTCGCTGCTGCTCGCCGCCGGAGACCTCGTCGGGGAAGCGGTCCAGCACGTGCTGGATGCCCAGGCGCTGGGCCAGCGCCTCGACCCGCTGCCGGATCAGGGACGGCGGCTGCCGGTCCAGCACCAGCGGCAGGGCCATGTTCTCCCGGAGGGTCAGGCTGTCCAGCAGGTTGAAGTCCTGGAACACGAAGCCCAGCCGCTTCCGCCGGAACAGGGCCAGTTCCCGCTCGGACATGCGGGAGGTGTCGCGGCCCTCCACGGTCACAGTGCCCGAGGTGGGCCGGTCGATGGTGGCCAGGAGGTTGAGGAGGGTGGTCTTGCCACTGCCGGACGGGCCCATGATGCCCACGAACTCGCCCCGGTCCACGGCCAGGGAGAGGTTGTTCAGGGCCCGGGTGACCGCCCGGCCGCGGCTGCCGTAGATTTTCGTCAATCCCTGGGCGATCAACACCCGCGTCGTCGTGTCTCTCATGGCGTCTCCTGCTCCTTTCGAGAGCAGGGTAACGGGGACGGGCCGCCGGGTCCCATCGAATCGGCTTGCAGTTTCGCCCTGAATCCTTACGGTTTTGTCACCGATCCCGCAGGATCGGCGCCCGGCCCAGGACCTGCCGGTCCAGGCCGGCGAAGATGGTCTGGGGCCCGGGGAAGCGGATGGACACGCGGGTGCCCCGGCCCGGCGCCGATTCGATGGTCACCCGATGGCCCAGGCGGCGGCATACTTCCCGCACCAGGTAGAGCCCCATGCCCGTGGACTGGGGGAAGCGGCGCCCGGCGCTGCCGGTGAAGAAGGGGTTGAACACTCGCGGCAGGTCTTCGGGCGGGATGCCGACGCCGTTGTCGGCGATGTCCAGGACGACGGCGGCATCGTCCTCGTCGCGGCGCAGGACGAAGGTGATGCGGCCCGGGTCAACGCCGGCACCGGCGGTGTACTTGACGGCGTTGCTGGTGATCTGCTCCAGGGCGAAGCGCAGCCACTTGGCGTCGCTTTCGACCTGCCACGGGGCGGGAGCGGCGGTGGGCTCCCCGCCGCCGGGACCGCCCCGGCTGCCGCCTTGCTGCGACGCTACCTCGACCCTCGGGTAGACCCGGTGGACGATGAACTCCCGCCGGTGGTCGTTGATGAGGTCGCGGACCAGGGCCAGCAGGTCCACCCGCTCCACCTTGAAGTCGGCGGCGAAGTCCTGGAGCCGGACCATGTTGAGGAGCATCTGCAGGGCGTGGCCCAGGCGCTGGTTCTCCTCACGGATGCTGGCCAGGGCGGCGGTGATGTCGTCCGGTGCCCGCCGCCCTGCTTGAGGCGCGGCCTCCGGTCTGGCCGCCGGTCCCGCCGACCGCTCCAGCCGCTGCAGTTCCAGGTCGATGACCGCCACCGGGGTCTTCATGTGATGGGCCCACTGGGTGACAAGCTGGACGTGGCGCTGCCCGCGCTCCCGTTCCTCCGACAGCTGGGCCCGAAGCCGCGCGTACAGCCGCTGCCACGCCTGGACGAACAGTTCCTGTTCCGGGGTGCGGGGGTCGGGAAGGACCCCCAGGTGGTCCAGGTCTTCGGAGCCGGTGATCCGGGCCAGGTGACCGGTAAAGGCTGCGTGCCGGCGGTAGTCCAGGGCCAGGGCGGCCCCCAGCACCACGACGCCCAGGATGAGAATGTAGAGGATGTTGCCCGGGCGCAGCCGGGCGCCGCTCAGCCGGAGGTCCAGGACCACCACGGCCCCGGCCAGCAGGGCGAAAGCCGCGTAGGCGGCGATCCACGGCCAGCGGGCGGCAAGGAAGGACTTAACGCTCACGGCCGGCGGCGCTGCCTTCCCGGGTGCGGTCCGGCCCGGCGGCCGGGTTGAACAGGTACCCCTGGCCGCGCTTGGTCTCGATGGCGGCGCCGAGCCCCAGTTCCTCCAGCCGCCGCCGCAGCCGGGCCACGTTGACGGTCAGGGTGTTGTCGTCGACGAAGTCGACGTCGTCCCAGAGGGCCTCCAGCAGTTCCTCGCGGGTGACGATCCGGCCCGCCCGGCGGGCCAGGGTCCAGAGCAGCTGAAACTCCCTGGGTGCCAGTTCAATGGAGGCGCCGCCGCGGCTGACCCGGTTGGCGGCGGGGTCCAGGACCAGGTCGCCGACCACGGCGGGGGCGGGGCGGGCGGCGTCGGCGGCCAGGGCGTACTCGCCGTACGCCCGGCGGATGCTGCTGTTGACCTTGGCCACCGCCAGTTCCAGGCTGAAGGGCTTGGTGATGTAGTCGTCGCCGCCGCTTTCCAGGGCCCGCACCTGGTCCACGTCGTCGCCCCGGGCGGAGATGAAGATGATGGGCACCTTGGAAACGGTGCGGATCTGCCGGCACCAGTAGTAGCCGTCGTAGCGAGGCAGGTTGATGTCCAGCACCACCAGGTGCGGCTGGTGCTGGATGAACTCTTCCTTGACGCGCCCGAAGTCCCGGGCCTGGACCACCCGGTACCCGTAGCGCTCCAGTTCCGCCTGGAGGATGGCGGCGATCTTGGCCTCGTCTTCGACCAGCATGATGCGGTAAGCCGGCTCCTGGGCCATCGACGATCCTCCCTGCCGGATCCCACCCACGACACTACCACACCGGGCGCCGGGCGCCATGCCTAAGGTGACCCTCGGGCGCCGTGCCTCAGGTGCTACGCCTCAAGTGCCGTGCCCGGCGGGCCCTCCCTGCTGGGCCGTGCCCGGCCGGTGGGGCCGCGGGGCCGTCTGAGGAAACGGGCCGGCGGTGGCGAAATAATCCAGGCGCGGGCGCGGCCGCGGAGCCTGCCGCCGCGCTGCGCCGGTGGTCCTCAGCGGGGCGTTCCAGGGTGTTCGCTACATCGACCGGTCGGGGGGAGTGGTCGGGATGGTTCCGGAGCAGTTCAGGGCGCTGGTGCTGGAGGAAGGGGACGGGAAGCCCCGGGCGTCGTTCCGGACCCTGCCCCTGAGCGCGCTGCCCGAGGGAGACGTGCTGGTCCAGGTAGTCTACTCCAGCCTGAACTACAAGGACGGGCTGGCCATCACCGGCAAGGGCAAGATCATCCGCTCGTTCCCGTGCGTGCCGGGCATCGACCTGGCCGGCACCGTGGTCGAGTCGGCGTCGCCCGAGTTCAAGCCCGGAGATCAGGTGGTGCTGACCGGCTGGGGCATCGGCGAGCGCCACTGGGGCGGATACAGCCAGATGGCCCGGGTCCGGTCGCAGTGGCTGGTGCCGCTGCCAGAGGGTTTCACGCTGGAGCAGGCCATGGCCGTGGGGACCGCCGGGTTCACGGCCATGCTCTGCGTCATGGCCCTGGAGGAGCACGGGATCAACCGCGACCGCCCGGTGGTGGTCACCGGCGCCGCCGGCGGCGTGGGTTCGGTGGCCGTGGCGCTGCTGGCCCGGCGCGGGTATCACGTGGTGGCGTCCACGGGCAGGCCGGAACTGCACGATTACCTGCGGCGCCTGGGCGCGGCCGAGTTCATCGACCGTCAGGAACTGGCCACGCCGTCGGGCCGGCCGCTGGAATCGGAGCGGTGGGGCGGGGCTGTCGACACGGTGGGCGGCGACACGCTGGCATCGCTGCTCCGGGCCATGAGTTACGGCTGCAGCGTCGCGTCCTGCGGCCTGGCGGGCGGCAGCCACCTGAACACCACGGTGTTTCCCTTCATCCTGCGCGGGGTGAACCTCCTGGGGATCGATTCGGTGTACTGCCCGATGCCGCGGCGCCGGGAGGCGTGGCGGCGGCTGGCGGAGGAACTGCCGGCCGACCTCCTGGCCGAGATGACCACCGTGCGGGGGCTCAGCGAGATTCTGGACCTGGCCGAGGCCATCACCGACGGCCAGATCCGCGGCCGTGTGGTCATCGACGTGAATCGGTAGGTGGACGGGCGGCGGGGCTTGGGTCTGATATTGGACCTGATTCCCGCGATTCGGGCTGCGGAGGTGCGGTGAGTTCCGATCTTAGCCCTGCTGGTTTACGGAAGTGGGGAAACGCCGGCGTAGGTGACATAAGTAGGGCGAGAATTGACCTGGAGGTGGCTCGCTGACCCGACCCAGCCCGAAATAGGGTGAATCTTCGGCCAACGACTGCCGGCGGGATCCGGGCGCGGCGGCCGGACAGCCCCCTGACGCGCCGCACCGCAGCCCCTGGCCGGGCCGCGCCGCACCAGGCCCGGCAGCGCCTTCCTCAGCACGCTGGCTCCAGCGTCCCCTGGTACATCGGCAGGCGTCCTGTGCCGGCTTCCCAGCCCAGGGCGTGGCCGTCCCCTTCCCAGACCAGGCTGCCGTCGGCGGCGCTGACAACCGTCACGCGGCCGGTGGCGTCAGGGTTGCGCCGGGTGACGGCGACGAAGTTTCCGTCGGGGCTCCAGTGGACGGTGCTGTACGCGCCGCCCGGCAGGGCGGCGCGCCACCGCTCCCTGCCGTCCAGGGCCAGCACCACCAGAGCGCCAGCCTCGGAATCGGCGGCCGCCAGCAGGTCCCCCACCGGCGTCGGCACGGGCTGGAGCAGCCCGGCAGCAACCGCGCTGACGGGGCCGGTGTCCAGGTCCACCCGCAGCACCGCCGTCCGGCCGTCCACCAGGGCCTCCGTCAGCAGCGTCTTCCCGCCGGGCAGCCAGTGGAGTTGGTGCTGCGGACACCATCGGTGTCCCTGTCCCCGTAGCCCAGGTTGTTGACGTGCTGCATCGCGGTTCCGTCCCGGCTGATGACCGGGTGAAGCCGTGCGTTCTCGTCTTCCATCCAGAGCGCGGCCAGGCGGTCGGATTCCGGATCCAGGGCCCATCCCACCCAAACGCCGGGGCCGGCGTGGACGGCGTCGGGAAGGATGTCTCCGAGGGCGGCATCACCGGGGTCGGGAGTCGGATGGCCGGCCAGAGCCACCACGCCACCGGCGATGTAGACTCGGCTGCCGTCCGAGGCCCAGAAGGGGCGCCAGGACCCGGGTCCTGCACCTGCATAGTCGCCGGCGATCCGGCGGGCGGTGCGAAAGGGGTCACCCGTGTCGGCCAACAGGGGTGCCGGCGGGCACGCGTCCACGCCGCTGCCGCGGTTCTCCACCATCAGGACCATGCCGCCGTCGGGCGACGGGACCACGAACTGGCAAGGGGAGATGGGCACCCGGAACCGTTCCTCCGCGGCGCCGGTGTGAGGGTCCAGGGCCGCCACCGGGCGCGGCTCGCGGCCGCGCAGGTTCATCGTCCACAACTCCCAGATGGTGACGCCATCACGGCCCTTCGCGCCGTGGAAGTCCACGATCACCGGCCTGGCCAGGTTCACCGTGAAGCGCGCGGTGCGGTCGTCCAGCCACACCCAGTGGGGCAGCAGGGTCTGCCCCAGGCGCTGGGCCAGGGTCTCCTCCACGGACTGGCGGTCCATGGGCCGCGAGAAGACCACCTCCAACTGGTAGCGGCCTGCGGGCAGCGAGTGATACGGGGGCTCCATGCCCGGGTAGTCGCGTGAGTCGGCGCCCACGTGGGGGTACCCCAGGCTCCGCCTGGGCACCCAGGCGAGGACGAATTTTGGGCCTAATTCGGGCGGTGGACGCGGTTCGGTGATATTTGGGTTTGAGATCAGGTCTGCGGGTTTACGGAAGTTCCGAGAGCGGGGCCGAGGTGACATAAGTAGGAACGGTACCGACCCTATGGCGGCCCATCCAGCGTCGCCAGCTGGAAATGAGATGAATATCCGGCTTACCGGCCTCCCGGGCCCGGACGGGCGGGGCCGGCCAGGCCCGGGTCCGGACGCGGTGGGGCCGGTGCCGTGCCCGCACCCCACCGACCCCGCCGGCGAAGCGGTCTGTGCATCGGGCGGGCCCGCCGGCCAAACTGTTACACTGAGGACGGGCCGTGCCGAACGGTGTCGGTACCGGGAGCAGGTCCGGAGGCGCCCGGGAGCACGCCCAGCCACGCTCAAGGGCTGTCCAGTGATGCCCGGGAGTACGCCCAGGGACGCTCATAGGCACGTCCAGTAACGCTCGAGAGCACGCGCAGCGACGGGAAGGTGACGTCAGTGTCCGCAGTTGCCGCCGAAAGGCCGAAGCGCGTTGTCGTTGTCGGGGCCGGGATGGTGGGTTTGTCGACAGCCTGGTTCCTGCGCGAGCACGATGTCGAGGTCACCGTGCTGGAGCGCAAGCACGTGGCTGCGGGGGCATCGTGGGGCAATGCGGGGTGGCTGACGCCGGGGCTGACGGTCCCGCTGCCCGAGCCGGCAGTCCTCCGCTTCGGCATCCGCGCCATGCTGCAGCCCGACTCGCCGCTCTACGTCCCGCTCCGGGCGGACCCCCAGCTGTGGGGCTTCCTGATCGGGTTCGCCCGCCACAGCACCCGGTCGCGGTGGGTGGCCGGCATCCGGGCCTACGCCCCGGTCAGCCGCCGGGCCTTCGCGGCCTTTGATCGGATGGCGGCCGGGGGTGTGTCCGAACCGGTCCGCGAAGCGGAGCCCTTCCTGATCGGTTTCCGCTCCCGCGACGAGGCCGGCGGCCTCCTGGAGGAACTGGGATACCTCAAGGAGGCGGGGCTCGACGTCCGCTACGAAGTGCTGGACGGTGCCGAGGCGCGGCGGCTGGAGCCGGCCCTGTCGGAGAACGTTGGCATGGCCGTCCGGCTGTACGGCCAGCGGTTCATCAACCCGCCTCGCTATATGGAAGCGCTGGCCCGCTCCGTGCGGGAGCGGGGGGTGGACCTGCGCGAGGGCGTCGGCGTCGCCGACGTTCGTGACGAGGGGTCGCGGGTGACGGTCCACCTGGAGGACGGCGACACCCTGACGGCCGACGCGGTGGTGCTGGCCACGGGCGCGGAGTTGTCGCGGCTGGCGCGGAAGTTCGGCGTGCGCGTGTGGGTGCAGGCCGGGCGGGGTTACTCCTTCAGCATTCCCATGCGCCGGGTGCCGGCTGGGCCGGTGTATTTCCCGGTCCAGCGGGTGGCGTGCACGCCGCTGGGAGACCGGCTGCGGGTGGCGGGGATGATGGAGTTCCGCCGGCACGGGGAGCCCCTGGACCCGCGCCGTATCCAGGCCATCGTCAAGGCGGCCGCCCCCCTGCTGGACGGGGCGGACTTCAGCGACCGTCGCGACGAATGGGTCGGCTCGCGCCCCTGCACCGCCGACGGGCTGCCGCTGATCGGCCGCACGTCGTCGCCCCGGGTGTACGTGGGCGGCGGGCACTGCATGTGGGGCATTTTCCTGGGGCCCCTGACGGGCCAACTGCTGGCGGAGGCCATGGTGACCGGACAGGTACCGTCGGAACTGGCGCCGTTCGATCCGCTGCGGTAGGTGGGGCACTGCGGGTCGGTGAGGCGGAGGCCAGGGCCGGGCTTCGCGCCCCACAGAGATGGACTGCGCGGCCGACAGAGACCGCTCCCCGCGGGCTTTGCATCCAGATATTGGAAGGAATTTCCCGGGTCGGGCGAGAATCCGGCGCTCTCGAGGAGGGAGCGCCATGCAGTTCGACCTCGCGTACCGCCAGTTTCTGGCCTATCACACCGCGCGCCGCAAGGGCGAACGGCTGCGCCGCCTGCGGGAAGGACACGGCCATGCGGAGCGGCTCTTCCTGGAGACCGTCTGGTGGCCCGCCTTCGGCAACCTCCGCCACCTCCACCCGGAGTACGAGATCGTCGACTACGACGGCCGCCCGCGGTACCTGGATTTCGCCTACATCCGCGGTTCGCTGCGCCTGGCCGTGGAGGTGGACGGGTATGGTCCTCACGTCAGCCGCATTGACCGCCATGAGTTCATCCGCCAGTTGCGCCGGCAGAACCACCTGGTCATCGACGGCTGGGCGGTGCTGCGCTTTTCCTTCGACGAGGTGCTGGACCACGCCCGCGCCTGCCAGCAGGTGCTGCAGCAGTTCATGGGGCGGTGGTCCGACGACGGGGCCCAGGCGGGGCTCAACGCCCTGGAACGGGCGGTGGTGCAGTTTGCGGGGGCGTCCACGGGACGGGTGACGCCGAAGCAGATCCGCCAGCACCTCGGGGTAGGCAAGCACAAGGCTGCGAAGGTGATCCGCCGCCTGGTGGACCTGGGCTGGCTCGAACCGGCCAGCGGCCGGCAGCGGATCCGCTCGTACCGGTTGAAGACGCCGCACATGGCGTCGTGATGGGCATTGCGGTGGGTCTGAGCTCGGCTGGGTGGTTTGTGCGGGTCCCCCCTGGTGCGAGTCGTCCGCTGGTGCGAGTCGTCCGCTGGTGCGAATCCGAAATTGGACCTGTATGGGACGCCAGGCGACGTCGGCGGCTGCTCAGGTCCAACATTGACCCTGGGGGTTAACGGAAGTGGCAAACCCGGGGCCGAGGCGACATAAGTAGGGCTGATCTTACCCCTGGCCAGCCGTTCCGCGCCGCGTCCGCCGGAAGTGAATCTGATCTTGGGCCAACGGGAGTCAGGGGAACCAGGGTTAGGCGGATCGCGGGTTTACGGGACGGGCGGTGGAGAGCGGGTGGGGGGTCGGGGGTCGGGGACAGGCTGCGCCCTCCGCGTCACGGGGTGAGGTGGATGACCGCGGCGCTCCACGGTTCCTCGTAGCGGGGACTGTACGTGAGCAGGATCACCTGCTGCCCCTGCTCCGCGCGCCGGCGCAGCAGAGCCATGGCGGCCGCGGCCCGCCGGTCGTCGAAGGTGAGGAAGGGGTCGTCCAGCAGCAGGGGTGGGGGCGTGTCCCCGTAGATCAGGTGGATCAGGCCGAGGCGCAGGGCGAAGTAGACCTGGTCCTGGGTGCCCCGGCTGAGGTCACGCCAGGGGATGGGCTCCTCGCGGCCCGGGGCAAGGACCGCCACGTCGGACAGGTCCTCCTCCACGACCAGCCCGGTGTAGCGGCCGCCGGTCATGGGTGCCACGAAGGGTTCGGCGGCAGCGGCGATGCGGCGGCCCACGTCGGACAGCAGTTCACTGCGGGCCGCCTCCAGTTCGTCCACCAGGATGGTCAGGGCGGCGCCGGGGCCCCCGAGCCGCTGGGGGCGCCGGGCCGGCACCGGCGGGGTTTCTTCCACCGCTGCCCCTTTAACACATCTCCGACCCCCCGAACCCGACCAACAT
>PKRI01000002.1 GCA_017577485.1 Bacillota bacterium
GTGCAGGCCATGGACAGCGTGGCGGGGATCACCGAGGAGAACACGGCGGCGGCGGAGCAGATGTCGGTGTCCAGCGGCCGTGTGGGCCAGCTGGTCCAGCAGGTGGCCGCGGTGGCTCAGCAGGTGGCGGCGTCGTCGCAGCAGATGGCGGCGTCGACGCAAGAGGTCAACGCCTCGGTGGCGGAGATCAGCCGGGTGGCCGCGGCGGTGCACGGGCTGGCCGAGGAACTGCAGCAGGTGGTGGCCCGCTTCCGCCTGGACGAGACCGCCGGCGACGACCAGGAGCCGGCGGGCGACGGCGAGGAGAGCGCCCAGGATGGTGGGGCGGTCCCGGTTGATGAAGCGGCGGAACCGGAGGTCGTGGCCGCCGCCGACTGACGGCTTGGCCCGGAGCCTTGACGGGTGTCAGGGCGGTTCCGATATCAGGAATGACCCGAGGATGAAGACGCCGCCGCCGGGCCGGAAGGTGGCACGGCGGCGCGTCCCCGCTGAAGTTGCTGCGAGCACGGATCCTGTGGTCAACGCCTGGGAGGTCGGAGCATGGCAAACCCACTTCGGAACATGAAGGTCAGGGCGAAGCTGTTCCTGCTGACGGGAGTGCTGGGTGGGTCCATGCTGCTGATCGGCGTGGCCGGATATTTCGGCTTCAGCACCATGAGCGGCATGGCCGACACGATCTACGAGAACCGGCTGGTGCCCATCCAGGACCTGCAGGCCGTCGCCGACAGGATGTGGAGCGTGCGCGAGCAGGTCCTGCTGCACGTCATCGCCCCGGGTGCGGCGGCGAAGAACCAGCACGAGGAGAGCATCCGCCGGCTGGATGAGGAGATTTTCGCCCTCCTGGACCGCTACGCGCAGAATCAGTTGAGCGAGGAGGAGCAGCGCAGCCTGCAGGTGGTCCGGGACCAGTGGAGCGCCTTCCAGCAGGCCAGGGACAACGTGCTGGACGCCAGCCGCCGGGGAGACCAGGTCTGGGCCGAGCAGCTGGCCTACTCGGGCCAGGGGAGCCAGGCGTTCCGGGCCGCCCACGAAGCCATGCAGCAACTGATCGACGTGAACCGGCAGGCGGCCGAAGAGCTCAACGGGGAGATCCAGCTGACCGGCCGCCGCGTCAACGTGACGATGATCCTGATCCTCCTGGCGGCGGTGGCGGTCAGCGTGGTCCTGAGCCTTGCCATCATCCGCATGATCACGGGGCCGCTGATGGTGCTGGCCGAGGCCGCGCGCGGGGTGGCGGCCGGCAACCTGGCCAGGTCGGCCTGGGAAGATCAGGCTTCCTGGAAGGACGAGATCGGGCAGCTGTACGACGCCTTCCGCGACACGGTGCGCAGCCTGCGCCAGGTGGTGGGCGAGGTCATCGACGCCAGCCGGCGAGTGGTGGTCTCGAGCCGCGAGATGGCGGGCATGGCGGAGCAGGCTGCGGGTGGGACGGCGCAGATTGCCAGCGCGGTGGAGCAGGTGGCCCAGGGGGCCAACGACCAGGCGCGGAGCGCCGAGGACACGGTGCGTGCCGTGGAGCAGCTGCAGCAGGCCATCGACCAGATTGCGGCGGGCGCCCGTCAGCAGGCGCGGCACGTGCAGGAGACGTCGGAGGCGCTGAGCGACGCGGCGCGTGCGGTGGACGAGGCGATGCGCGCCACGGAGGAAGTGAGCGTGGCGGCGGAGCAGGCGCTGCTGTCGGCGCGGGCCGGCGACGAGGCGGTGCAGAAGACGGTGGCCGCCATGGAGCGGATTCGCCAGGCGGCGCGGGACGTGGCGGAGCGGGTGAAGGAGTTGGGGAGCCGGTCGGAAGAGATCGGCGAGATTGTGAAGTTGATCAGCGACATTGCGGACCAGACGAACCTGCTGGCGCTGAACGCGGCCATTGAGGCGGCCCGGGCGGGTGAGCACGGTCGCGGGTTTGCGGTGGTGGCCGACGAGGTGAGGAAGCTGGCGGAGCGGTCGCAGCAGGCGACGCGGGAGATCACGGCGCTGGTGGGGACGATTCAGAGCGGCGTGGCGGCGGCGGTATCGTCGATTGACAGCAGCACGGAGGCTGTGGAGGCGGGGTCGTCGCTGGCCGGGGACACGGGTCGCGCGCTGGGCGAGATCCTGGCGGCGATGGAGCGGACCCACGAGAAGGTGCAGGCGATCAAGCGGGCGGCGGAGCGGGTGACGGCGGCGTCGTCGCAGGTGGTGCAGGCCATGGACAGCGTGGCCGGGATCACCGAGGAGAACACGGCGGCGGCGGAGCAGATGTCGTCGTCCAGCGGCCGTGTGAGCCAGTCGATCCAGCAGGTGGCCGCGGTGGCGCAGGAGGTGGCTGCGTCGACGGAGGAGATGGCGGCGTCGACGCAGCAGGTAAATGCGTCGGTGGCGGAGATCAGCCGGGTGGCGGCGGCGGTGCACGGCCTGGCCGAGGAACTGCAGCAGGTGGTGGCCCGCTTCCGCCTGGACGAATCCGGCGACGACGAAGAACCGGTGGCCGTCCCCGACGACGGGGCAGCCGGCTCCTTCAGCGACGACGTTCAGTGGGCCGCGGCGGACTGAACGCCGCGGCCCACTGGCGGTTGGTCCGCAGCCGCCGCCGACGGCCTCACGCGGGTGGGGGTGGGTGCTGCGGTGTCGCTTGAAACCGTCTACTTCGCCCTCTTTGACGATCAGGGCCGCCTGGCGTACACCAACGGGCCCCTGCGAGAGGCGCTGGCCGGGGTGGGCGACCTATCCGCGCTCACCCTGGGCGACCTGCTGGCGGTCAACGGGGTGCCGGGCAGCCAGGTGCTGGCGTCCCTGGAGGAGGCCGGCACCTGGTCCGGCGACGCCGGCCTCTGCCTTCCGGGCCGGGGCCAGGTGCCGGTGCGGCTGGAACTGGTGACCTGCCCGGCGGCCGGCGGGGGGGCGGCCGCCATCGCCCTGCTGGCCCGGAGCCGGACCGGCGCGGCCCAGGACCGCGATCCCTCGCGGGAGAGGCTGCGCCGCCGCCAGGACATGTTGATGGCCATCATCGAGGAGTCGCCGGACTTCGTGTCCACCGCCGACGCCCAGGGCCGCGTGCTCTTCTACAACCGGGCGGCCCGCCGCATGCTGGGCATCGGCGAGGACGAGGACCTCAACGGCATCCGCATTCCCGACACCCACCCCGAATGGGTTCGAGACCTGGTGATGCAGGAGGCGCTGCCGGCGGCGGCGCGGGACGGCGTCTGGACCGGCGAGACCTGCTTCCTCAGCCGCGACGGGCGGGAAATCCCGGTGCTGCAGACCATCGTGGCCCACCGCAACGAGGACGGGCAGGTGGAGTATTTCTCCACCATCGCCGTGGACATCAGCGAGCGCAAGCGCTACGAGGAAGAACTGGCCCGCCTGGTCAACCGTGACCAGCTGACGGGCCTGCTGAACCGCGCCGGCCTGCAGGCGGAGCTGGAGCGCCGCCTGCAGGCCTCCGGCGACGATGCGGTCCACGTGCTGCTCTACATCGACCTGGACAACCTCAAGGACGTCAACGACAGCCTGGGCCACCACGCCGGCGACGCCCTGATCAAGAAGTTCGCCGCCCTGCTGGACGAGGTCTTCGGGCCCACGGGCGTCACGGCCCGGATCGGCGGCGACGAATTCGCCGTCTTCCTGCCGGGGACGTGCGCGGTCCAGGCCCAGGTGCTGGCGGCGCAGCTGCTGGAGCGGCTGCAGGGCGACGTGGTGGTGGCCGGCAAGGGCGTCATCAAGCCCAACGCCAGCATCGGCATCGCCGAGTACCCGCGGCACGGCGGGACCACCGACGAACTGCTGGTCAGCGCCGACCTGGCCATGTACGAGGCCAAGAACCACGGGGGCGGCCGCATGGCGCTGTTCTCGCCGGACCTGCAGGTGGGCAAGGAGATCTCGTCGCGGGTCACCTGGGAGCAGCGGATCCGGGAGGCCCTCAGCCAGGACCGGCTGATCCTGTACCGCCAGCCGATCCAGAACCTGCGCACCGGCCGCGTGGCTTTCTACGAACTGCTGCTGCGCATGCCCGGTCCCGACGGGCGGGTGGTGGGGCCCGACGCCTTCCTGGACGTGGCCGCCCGCACGCCGCTGATGGCGGAGATCGACCTGTGGGTGGTCCGCCGGGCGCTGGCCATGCTGGACGCGCCCGCCGGTCCGGACGTGGCCCTGACCGTCAACCTGTCGGGCCGGTCCCTCAGCGACGAGGGCTTCATGGACGCCCTGGAAGCGGAACTGCAGCGCCGGCCGCGGGCATCCCGCCTCCTGGTGCTGGAGATCACCGAGCAGTCGGCCATCGGCAACCTGCCCCGGGTGCAGCAGCACATCCAGCGCCTGCAGGGGTTGGGATGCCGCTTCGCCCTGGACGATTTCGGCGTGGGGTTCGCCTGCTTCGACCTGCTGCGGCGGCTGCCGGTGGACCTGGTCAAGATCGACGGCAGTTTCATCAGGAACCTGAGCCGCAGCGCCGCCGACCGCCGCCTGCTCAAGGGCGTGGTGGAGATTGCCGGCGCGCTGGGAAAGGCCACGGTGGCCGAGTTCGTGGAGGATGAGGAAACGCTGGAGTTTCTCCGCGGGCTGGGCGTCGACTACGCCCAGGGCTTTTTCATCGGCCGGCCGGAGCCGGCGCCGGTGCCCGGTACGGCTGCGCCGGCCGGTCTTTCGGATTAGCAGGGCTGGGCCTTTCGCCGCGCCGGGCAGGCCAGCCCGCCCCGACCCGCCCCGGAGCCGCTACCGGGACTGCGACTCTTCCTGCGGCAGCCACTGCCGGAGATTGACCAGCAGGTTGCCGGCGGACCCGCCGGCCAGTTCCTTGCGGCCTTCCCCCTGGCGCCGGCGCAGGGCCACGTGCAGCACCACCCGTCCCGTGGACAGGTCGAAGGGGATCTCCAGGCGGTTGAAGGCCACGGTGCTGATCAGGATGTTGCGGCCCAGCAGCACCACGGGCGGCGTGATCTCGCAGGAGTAGCCCTGCTTCTCCAGTTCCATGCTGGCGCGGCCGGTGATCATGTTGCCGATCTCGGCGGCGCCGCTTTCCACCAGGTCGTCGTGGACCCGCAGCGGGGAGATGCCCAGGATGGAGCCCACCATCCGCTGGGCGGTGGCGATGTCCATGCCGTACAGGACCAGTCCCTCCACGTCACCGGCCACGCCCACGATGACCGTCACCTCGCCGGGCGTCACCCGGGACCCTTCCAGGCGCAGGGGGCCCCGCCGCGGTTCCTCCTGCAGTTCCTGCCGGAACACATGCAGGGCGGCTGCTACAAACGGATTGACGAACTCGGTCCGCACGGCGCTCACTCCTAGCTGTACAGGATCTCGGTAATGAACTCGGTCTGAAATTCCGGTGCCGACAGGTCGACCTCGTAGGGCGGGTCGACCCGCCGCGTCCCTTCCTGGAAGACGCGGACGATGGGCCTGGTCCCCATCCCCCGGTCGCCGACCACGACCCCCACGCGGCCCGAGCCCAGCCGCACCCGCACGCCCAGCGGGTAGGGATGGACGACGCTCAGCAGGTTCCGGGTCACGCGTGGATCGAAGTGAATGCCGCTCATGCTCATGATGTAGTCGATGGCCTCGTGGGCGGGAATCCGGCGGCGGTGGGGCCGGTCGCTGGTCAGCGCCACGTAGACGTCGGCCACCATGGCGATGCGCACCATGGGGTGCAGCTGGTCGCCGGCCGTCCCTTCCGGGTAGCCGCTGCCGTCCAGGCGTTCGTGGTGCCGGGCGACGATGGCCTTGGTGTAGGCCGACACCGATTCGCCCAGCCAGGCCACGCCCTGGGCGGGATGCTGGTGGATGATGGACCACTCGCCGGGTTCCAGGGGCCTGGGGGCGCGGCGGATGACGTCGGCTTGCCCCAGCATGCCCAGGTCCAGCACCAGGCCCCCCGCGGCCAGGTCCACCAGGCGGTCATAGGGCAGGTTGGACCGGCGGCCCAACTGGACCGCCAGCACCGCCACGTTCAGCAGGTGCCCCAGCAGGTAGTCGGGGTTGACCACCGGGATCATCTCGAACTTACGGTGGCGGTTGGCGGACAGGTCGTCGACGATCATGCGCGCCAGGGGCTGCAGCATGTCGCCGGCGACGGTGTAGGGGTGCCCGTCCTGGAAGGCCTTGCGCGCGCCGGTCATGATCTCGTTGAGCCGCGCGGTGACGGTGCTGATGGTGTCGGGGTTGAGGGGCGGCTGCAGGTCGAGATCGGCCAGCAGGGGGTCCATCACCAGGATCTCGGCGATCCCCACCCGGCGCAGGCGGTCGGCCAGGCGCGGGCTGATGGGCTGCCCGCGGCGCAGCAGCGTCACGCCGTTGGCGTCCACCAGATCCTGCGCCAGGACGGCCTCGGTCTCCAGGCGTTCCACCAGGACTCGGCGCACCGCGGCGATTCCTCCCTCAACCTCCCAGGACGCGCTGGACCGCGGTCAGGACGCGCTGGGGTTCGAAGGGCTTGACGATGAAGTCCTTGGCCCCGGCCTTGAGGGCGCGGAGCACCAGAGCCTGCTGGCCCATGGCCGTGCACATGATGACCCGGGCCTCGGGGTACTGGCTGCGGATCTGCTCCAGGGCGGTGAGCCCGTCCATGACGGGCATGGTGATGTCCATCAGGACCAGGTCGGGTTTCGCTTCCGCGTACCGCTCCACCGCCTGCTGGCCGTTCTCGGCCTCCAGCACTTCATGACCGGCTTCGGTCAGGAGATTGTTGAGCCGCAGGCGCATGAAGGCGGTGTCGTCGACGACCAGGATGCGTGCCATGCCATCTACCTCCTCCCGCAGGCTGACTCATGCGGCAACCTTCCTGTAAAAGCCCGGTTCCACGGGGCTCAGGCCGTACGGGGCGGGGCTCAGCAGGCTCTCGGTGGCCCCGATGAACAGCAGCCCGCCCTCCACCAGGCTCTGGCTCAGGCAGCGGTACACGCGGTCGCGACCGGCCGCATTGAAGTAGATCGTGACGTTGCGGCACAACACCAGATCGAACCGGCCCGGGGGCGGGTCCCGCAGCAGGTCGTGCCGCTGGAACCGGACCATGCGCCTGAGGGCCTCGACCACCGTGAAACCGCCGTCTTCGGCCCGCAGGTAGCGGGACTTCAGGTCGTCGGGCACGCCGGTCACCTGCTCGGCGGTGTAGCGGCCGGCCTCGGCCTGGGCCAGCGCGTCCGCGTCGATGTCGGTGGCCAGCACCTGGTGCCGGCGGCCGGGCAGCGCCTCGCGCAGCAGCATGGCCAGGCTGTAGGGTTCGGCGCCGATGGAACAGCCGGCGCTCCAGGCCCGGACGCCGCCGCCGGGCGACAGCGGCAGCGAGGGAAGCAGCCGGCGCAGCGCCGCCCACTGCTGGGGGTTGCGGAAGAACTCGGTGACGTTGATGGTGAGGAAGGCGGCAAAGGCCTCCCCCAGCGCCGGCTCCGCTTCCAGGCGGCGGGCCAGGCCGGCCAGGTCGGCGATGCCGTGGCGATGGCAGAAACTGTCGAGCCGTCGGAACAACTGCGCCGAGGCGTAGGGAGCCAGGTCGATCCCCAGCGCCCGGTCCACCGCCCGCACCAGGCGGTGGAACCCCTCGGGCACGGCCAGGGTGCCGGCGCTCACGGCCCGTCGCCCGCCTTCCCGCCGGGCACCGGCCAGGCGGCGCCGGCCCTGACCAGCCAGCGGGCCAGGTCCTGGGGGGGCGCCGCCAGTTCCGCCAGGCCGGCCTCCCAGACCGCCCTCGGCATCCCGAACACCACGCTGCTTTCCTCGTCCTGGACCGCCACCCGGGCGCCCAACCGGTGGAGGCGCCGGGCGCCGGCCAGGCCGTCGACGCCCATGCCGGTGAGGATGATGACGGCGCAGCGGGCCGCCCAGTGCTCGGGGACCGACTCCAGGGTCACGTCCACCGCCGGCCGCAGCCCATGGCGGGGCGGGCTGTCATCCAGCCGCACGGTTCCGTCGGGGGCCAGCACCAGGTGATGGCCGCCCGGCGCCACCAGCACGGTGGCGGGCTCCAGGCGGTCGCCGTCCCGGGCTTCCCGCACCGTCAGGGGCGTGGCGGCGTTGAGGTGCTCGGCCAGGCTGGCCGTGAAGGTCGGAGGCATGTGCTGGACCACCACCACGGCCCCCGGCCAGCCGGGCGGCATCGACCCCAGCAGGCTGTGAAGGGCGCCGGGCCCCCCGGTGGACGATCCCACCACGGCCAGACCGGCGGGCCTGGCCAGGGGTTGTGCCGCCGCCGGCGGCGCTTGCCGGTCCGGAGGCGGCGCGGCCGCCGGGGTCAGGCGGGGCCGGGCTGCGGCTGCGGCCCGCAGCTTGGCCAGCAGTTCCTCCTGCACCCGGTGGAGGTCGGGGGACCGGGGCCCCGAGGGCTTGCCCACCACGTCCACGGCGCCCAGGGCCAGGGCCTGGACCGCCGTGCGGGTGCCCGACGCCGTCAGCGACGAAACCATGACCACCGGCGTCGGCCTGGTCCGCATGATCTCGGCCAGGGCGTCGAGGCCGTTCATGTCCGGCATTTCCACGTCCAGGGTGACCACGTCGGGTTGGAGGCGCGTCACCAGGCCGGCGGCCTCGCTGCCGCGCCCCGTGGCGCCGACCACGGTGAAGTCCGGGTCCGACGTGATCATGCGCGTCAGGACCGCCCGCACGAAGGCGGAATCATCGACGACCAGCACGCGGATGGGGCGATGGCTCACAGGACCTGCTCCTTCCCACCCGCGGTCCGTACCACCAGCCCGCCGTCGGCGGGATGGAAGAAGACCGTGCGGCCGTACTTGCCGCCGGTGTCCTCCGCGGCCACCCGCATGCCGCGGCGGGCCAGTTCCCGGAATACCGCGTCGAGGTTGCGGCGGCCGATGTCCAGCATGGGCACGTGCTGCGTGGGCAGCACGCTGGCGCCGCCGGCCAGTTTGACCACCAGATCCCGGGGCGGCACCCGGCCCAGGGTCCTGACGGCCCAGTCCACCGCCGGGCCCGCGAAGCGAGCCGGGGGGTCGCCGGGCGCCGGCGTTCCCTCGGGCAGGACGATGTGGCACAGGACCCCCCGCCGCGTCTCCGGGTCCCACACGGCCAGGGCCACGCACGAGCCCAGGCCGTAGATGGCCAGCACGTCCCCTGGGCCCCCGGCCGCCGCCTCGCCCATGGGTACCGCCACGACGGTCACCGCTCCCCGCCCGGGGCAGCCGCGCCCGGGAACTGGGTTGGGATGAGGGCCAGGGTCACCGGGACCGGCAGGCCCTCCACCGAGAACGAGGCTGCCACCATCACGATGCGCCGGGCGAACTGGGCTCCGGCGGCCACCAGGCTGTTGAACAGGGCAGCGGCCGAGTCCACGGTGGAGGCCGGGGGAGTGGGCAGCACTTCCAGGCGCAGGTGATCCGCCATGCCGCCCAGGAAGCGGCCGGCCAGGATGTTGCCCAACTCCAGCAGCGCCGAGAGGTATGCTTCGTCCTGAAGCGGATCCGGCGGCGCCTCGGCGCGCCCGGTATCGCCCCACAACTGGCGCGCCAGGTCCGCAGCCGCGCCGGGTTCCATCATCACCAGGCAGTGGCCGGTCATGGCGCCGTCGAAGTACTGGTAAAGGGCCACAGCCATGCTCTCCCCCGACAGCCACGGCGCATCCACCTGGTTGAGTTCCGCTTCCGAAACGCTCAGCAGGGACGCCTCCACCCGGCGTCCCAGCAGGTCGGACAGGGCCGACTCCGCGGCGGCCAAACCGTGGACCACCGCCGACTCCAGGTCTCCAGCGCTTACCGGCAAAACCGTCACTCCAACGGCGCCCCGCCCCCTGGGGCGGACGCCGTGGAGCCAGGCAGGCAGGGTGATGGGCCTGTCCTGGTTATCGCGCGGGCGGGGCGCCCCGTTTAGCCCGGCGGCCGGTGCCGGCGGCCCCCACCGCGGCCAGCGGGGACGCCCGCTGGAATTCCGCTAGAATGGATGTCGGAGGCGGGATACGGTGGCTCAACACAACGACCTTCGCATCGGCCCCCGGCCCCGGCGCCCGTCGGTGGCGGTGCGCGTGGGCGGCGTCGTCATCGGCGGCGGGCATCCGGTGGTGGTCCAGTCCATGACCAACACCGACACCGCCGACGTGGAAGCCACGGCCCGGCAGGTTCTGGCCCTGGCCGAGGCCGGCAGTGAAATCGTCCGCATGACCGTCAACACCGAGGAAGCGGCCCGCGCCGTGCCCGCCGTGGTGGAGAAGGTTCGCGCCGCCGGCTGCGACGTGCCGCTGGTGGGCGACTTCCACTTCAACGGTCACGTCCTGCTGAGCCGCTACCCTGAGTGCGCACGGGCCCTGGACAAGTACCGCATCAACCCGGGCACCGCCGGCACGCGGCAGCGGGACCGGAACTTCGCCCGCATCATCGAGGCGGCCCTGACCCACGGCAAGCCGGTGCGCATCGGCGTCAACTGGGGTTCGCTGGACCAGCAGCTGCTGACGGAACTGATGGACGCCAACGCCCGCCGGCCTGAGCCCCGATCGGCCCGGGAAGTGATGCTGGAGGCCATGATCGAGAGCGCCCTGCGCTCCGCGGCCATGGCCGAGGAGCTGGGCCTGCCCCACGACCGCATCGTCCTGTCCTGCAAGGTCTCGGAGGTGCAGGACCTGATCACCGTCTACCGGGCCCTGGCCGCCCGCTGCGACTACCCGCTGCACCTGGGCCTGACCGAGGCCGGCATGGGCATGAAGGGCATCGTGGCCAGCACCGCGGGCCTGGCGGTGCTGCTGCAGGAGGGCATCGGCGACACCATCCGGGTCTCGCTGACGCCCACGCCCGGCGGCGACCGGGCCGAGGAGGTGCGGGTGGCCCAGCAGATCCTGCAGTCCCTGGGGCTGCGGGCCTTCACGCCCCAGGTGACCTCGTGCCCCGGCTGCGGCCGCACCATGAGCACCTACTTCCAGGAACTGGCCCAGCAGGTGGCTGGGTACATCCGGCAGCGGCTGCCCGAATGGCGCCGGCTCTACCCGGGCGTGGAGGAACTGCGGGTGGCCGTCATGGGCTGCGTGGTCAACGGTCCCGGCGAGAGCCGCCACGCCCACATCGGCATTTCCCTGCCCGGAAAGTTCGAGGAGCCTGCGGCGCCGGTCTACGCCGACGGCGTGCAGATCGCCACGCTGCGCGGCGACCGCCTGGCCGAGGAGTTCATGGCCATCCTGGAGGATTACGTGGCCCGGCGCTACGGGAAGGTCCCGGCGGGGGCCGCGCGGGGCTGATCCCGGGGTGGAGGGTGACCCGGCGCCGCGGGTGGTGCACGAGATCCCGCTGCCCGGCCGCCGGCTCCACATCGAGGCCTACGCCTCGACGGACGCCCTGCTGGAGCGGGCCGTGACCGCCGACGACATCCCCTTCTGGGCCGAACTCTGGCCGGCATCCCGGGCCCTGGCCGGGTGGCTCTGGCGGCAGGACCTGCGGCGGCTCAGGGTCCTGGAACTGGGCTGCGGCGTGGGCCTGGCGGGCATCGCCGCCGCCCTGCGGGGAGCCCGGGTCCTGCAGACCGACTACGTGCCCGAAGCCCTGGCCCTGGCCCGGGTCAACGCCCGGCGCAACGGCTGCCGTTCCATCACCCGGCGCCTGGCGGACTGGCGCCGCTTCCCGGACCTGGGCCGCTTCGACCTGATCCTGGGCGCCGACATCCTCTACGAGCCCCGCCTGCACGGCTGCCTGGCCGGAATCCTGGAACGGCACCTGGAGCCCACCGGCCGCGCCGTGCTGGCCGACCCGGGCCGCCTGGGCGCCGAGCGCTTCGTGGCGGCCATGGAGGCCCTGGGCTGGCGCTGGCGGCTGGAGGAATGGCCTGCCGGCGGCGGGAATCGAAGGGACGAGCCGGTGGTGGACATCCTGGTGCTGACGCCGCCCGGCGGGAGGGAAGCGGGTTGAGCGTCGATCCCGAAAGCCAGGGGCCGGTGGCCGGGGCCGAGCCGCCCGCGGTGGCACGGGTGCGCCGGGCGCTGCGGGAGGCGGGTCTCGACGACGGCATCCGCCGCTACCCCCAGGGCACCCGCACCGCCGTGGAGGCGGCGCGGGCCGTCGGCTGCCCGGTGGGCGCCATCGTCAAGTCCCTGGTGTTCATGGCGGGCGGTGAGCCGCTGCTGCTGCTGGTTTCCGGCGACAACCTGGTGGACGTGGAGGCCCTGTCGGCCCACCTGGGCCTGCCGGTGCGGCGGGCGTCGGCCGATGAAGTGCGCGAGGCCACCGGTTTCGCCATCGGCGGCGTGCCGCCGCTGGGCCACCGGCGGCCGCTGCCGGCGCTGGCCGACCCCGCGCTGATGCTCTACGATGTGGTCTGGGCTGCGGCCGGGACGCCCGACGCCGTGTTTCCCGCGGACCCGGCCCGGCTGCTGGAGGCCTGCGGGGCCCGGCAGGCGCCGCCGGAAGTGTTCCGGAGGCAGGCCTGAACCGGGGCGCCGCCGGCCCAGGGAAAGCCCGGGGAAGGGATCCGTGACATGCACGAGCAGTGGCAGGCGCTGATCGAGCGGGTGCTGCTCACCCCCGAGCAAATCGCCCGCCGGGTGGCCGAGATGGGCCGGGAGATCACCCGCGTCTACGCCGGCAAGCGCATCGGCGACGAGTTGATCTGCGTGGGCATCCTCAAAGGTGCGGTGGTGTTCCTGGCCGACCTGGCCCGGGCCATCGAGGTGCCCGTCACCTTCGATTTCATGGCCACGTCCAGCTACGGGGCGTCCACGGAGCACTCGGGCGTGGTGCGCATTCTCAAGGACCTGGAGCACGACGTGGCGGGCCGCGACGTCCTGGTGGTGGAGGACATCATCGACAGCGGCCTGACGCTGCAGTACCTGCTGCAGCACCTGGAATCCCGCCGGCCGCGCAGCCTGCGGGTGGCCGCCCTGCTGGACAAGCCGGAGCGCCGGCGGGTGGAAGTGCCCATCGATTTCAAAGGTTTTGAGATTCCCGACGCCTTCGTGGTCGGATACGGCCTGGACTGGAACGAGCGCGGGCGCAACCTGCCCTTCGTGGCGGCGCTGCGCCCCGAGGCCTACGGGGGAGCGTGAAGGAACTGGAATCCCCGCCTCGCCACGACGTCATCGCGGTGCTGGATTTCGGCGGCCAGTACGCCCATCTCATCGCCCGGCGGGTCCGGGAGGCCCGGGTCTACTGCGAGGTGTTCCCGCCCGGCGTGCCCGCCGCCGAACTGGGCCGGCGCGGCGTCCGGGGCGTGATCTTGAGCGGTGGTCCCCGCAGCGTCTATGAGCCCGACGCCCCGCGGGTCGACCCGGGGCTGTTCGACCTGGGCGTGCCGGTCCTGGGCATCTGCTACGGCATGCAGTTGATGGCGGCCCAACTGGGCGGTGTGGTGGAACCGGCCCGGCACCGCGAGTACGGCAGCGCCGAATTCGAGGTGCTCGAGGCCCTGCCGCCCTGGGACGGCCTGCCGCGGCGGTCCACCGTCTGGATGAGCCACGGCGACCTGGTCCGCTCGGCGCCGCCGGGCTTCACCGTCACCGGCCGCACCGCCAACACCGAGGTCGCCGCCATGGCCGACCCGCAGCGCCGGCTGTACGGCGTCCAGTTCCATCCCGAGGTGGTCCACACCGTCCACGGCCGTGACCTGCTGCAGCGCTTCCTCTACGACGTCTGCGGCTGCCGCGGCGACTGGACCACCGGCTCCTTCATCGACGAGACCGTGGCGGCCATCCGGCGGCAGGTGGGCGACGGCCGGGCGGTGGCGGGGCTCAGCGGCGGCGTGGACTCGGCGGTGGCCGCCACCCTGGTGCACCGGGCCATCGGCGACCGCCTGACCTGCGTGTTCGTGGACCACGGCCTGCTGCGGGCCGGCGAGGCCGAGCAGGTGCTGGAGGCCGTCCGGGACCTGGGCCTCAAGGTGGTGCACGTGGACGCCCGCGACCGGTTTCTCAGTCGCCTGGAGGGCGTGTCCGACCCCGAGGCCAAGCGCAAGATCATCGGCGAGGTCTTCGTGCGGGTGTTCGAGGAGGAGGCCCGGCGGCTGGGCCCGGTGGACTTCCTGGTCCAGGGCACCGTGTACCCCGACGTCATCGAGAGCGGCACCGGCAGCGCCGCCGTCATCAAGAGCCACCACAACGTGGGCGGCCTGCCGGAGCGCATGCACTTGACACTGGTGGAGCCCCTGCGGCTGCTGTTCAAGGACGAGGTGCGGCGGGTGGGCCTGGAACTGGGCCTGCCCGAGGACCTGGTCTGGCGCCACCCGTTCCCCGGCCCGGGCCTGGCCATCCGGGTGCTGGGCCCCGTGGACGCCGAGCGCCTGGAGGCGGTGCGGCGGGCCGACGCGGTGGTGGTCGAGGAGATCCGCAGGGCGGGCCTCTACCGCAGCCTGTGGCAGTGTTTCGCCGTCCTCACCGATTCCCGCAGCGTGGGCGTCATGGGCGACCAGCGCACCTACGGCTGGACCGTGGCCGTGCGGGCCGTCACCAGCGACGACGGCATGACCGCCGACTGGGCGCGCCTGCCCCACGACCTGCTGGAGCGCATCGCCCTGCGCATCGTCAACGAGGTGCCGGCCGTGAACCGGGTGGTCTACGACATCACCTCCAAGCCGCCCGGCACCATCGAATGGGAGTGAGCCGGTGGAGCAGCGGGGGTTCCTGGGCTGGGTCCTGCGCCTCAACCAGACCCTGCCGATGTTTCACAAGGTGGTCATCGCCAACGCGGCGCTGATCGCCGCCGGAGCCCTGGCGTCCACGTGGGCCCTTTCTCATTTCCACGGGCCGCTGCCGTCGGGCTTTACTCCCGCCACCGCCGTGCTGGCGGCGGCCATCGGCGCCAGCATCCTGGTAAACTACCTGCTGACGCGGCTGGCCTTCCACCCGCTGTTCAACCTGCGGGACACCATGGAGGCCGTGCGGCAGGGCCAACTGTCGGCCCGGGCGGTGGAGAACGTGCCCGATCCCGACGTGGCCCAGCTGGCCGCCACCTTCAACATGATGCTGGACGAACTGGCCCGCCACCGCCGCTCCGTGGCGTCGGTGGTGCTGCGGGCGCTGGAAGAGGAACGGAAGCGGATCGCCCGGGAACTGCACGACGAGACCAGCCAGGCGCTGGCCAACCTGGTGATCCGCCTGGAGATGCTGATGGAGTCGGTGGATCAGGCCGACACCCGCGACGGCGCCCAGCGGCTGCGGCAGGACCTGGCCCGGCTGCGGGACATGGCCACGGCAGCCCTGGCCGAAACCCGGCGGCTGACCTTCGACCTGCGGCCCACGATCCTGGACGACCTGGGCCTGGTGCCGGCCATCCGCTGGCTGCTCAAGAACAAACTGGAGCCCTTCGGGATCGACGCCGAACTGGAGGTTTCCGGTTTCGAGGGCCGCCTGTCGGACGAGGTGGAGACTACGCTGTTCCGCGTGGTGCAGGAAGCGCTGAACAACGTGGTTCGCCACGCAGGCGCCGCCCGGGTGCGGGTGGTGCTGACCGAGGGGCGGGAGGGTCTCGAGGCCCTTGTCGAAGATAACGGGCGGGGCTTCGACGTGCGTTCGGTCAAGCCCAACGACCCCCAGGGCCGCGGCCTGGGCCTGTTCGGGATGCGGGAGCGCGTGGAGCTGGTGGGGGGCACCCTGGAAGTGGACTCGGCGCCGGGTCGGGGCACCCGGATTCGGGCACGGATCCCGCCGGCCCGGGACACGGCCGGCCCTGCCGCAGACGATCAGAGGTGAGCCGCGTGTCGGAGCAGTTGGAAGGCCGCCGCATTCGCGTGCTGATCGCCGACGACCACACCATCCTCCGGGAAGGCATCCGCTCGCTGCTGGAGCGGGAGCCCGACATCGAGGTGGTGGGGGAAGCCCAGGACGGGCGCGAGGCCGTGGAGAAGACCCGGGAACTCAAGCCCGACGTGGTGCTGCTGGACATCGGCATGCCGCGGATGAACGGCATCGAGGCCACCCGCATGATCAAGCGGGAGCATCCCGAGATCCGCGTGCTGATCCTCAGCATGCACGAAGACGAGGAGTACGTGCGGCCGCTGATGGAGGCCGGCGCCTCCGGCTACGTGCTCAAGCGGTCCGCCACCACCGAACTGGTGTCGGCGCTGCGGGCCGCCTACCAGGGCCACACGGTGCTGGCCCCCCAGCTGGCCCGGGCCGCCTTCAGCGGGCCGGCGTCCTCTCCGGGCGACCGCTTCGACGGCCTCACCGAGCGTGAGATCGAGGTGCTGAAGCTCATCGCCGAGGGCCTCACCAACCAGCAGATCGCCGAGCGGCTGATGATCAGCATCAAGACCGTCCAGGCCCACCGCGCCAACATCATGGAGAAGCTGGACCTCCACGACGCGGTGGAACTGACCAAGTACGCCATCCGCAAGCGCCTGATCAACCTGGACGGCTGACCGCCCCGACGTCCGAGTTTCCGAACAATCTTTGCTTCTGGTGGGGATAATATTCGCCTTCCACCGCCGCGCTGGCCCGCGGCGCCCTTCTCACCCGGGTCGTCCTGGTCCTAGAGGCGAACGATAGGGTATACTCAAGCTGCGGCAGCCGCTCAAGCTCGAACGCCGGAGGGATGGTGAGCCCCTTTGTTCGCCACCGGCCCCGCGCCGCGGGTGGGCGTCCTGATGGGCAGCCGGTCGGACCTGCCCACCGTGCGCAAGGCTCTTGAGGTACTGGACGACCTGGAGGTTCCCTACGCGGTGACCATCGCATCGGCCCACCGCACGCCCCAGCGGGTGACGGCCTTCGTGGCCGACGCCGAGGCCCGGGGCGTGCAGGTGTTCATCGCCGCCGCCGGCGGCGCCGCGCACCTGGCCGGCGTGGTGGCCGCCCACACCCTGAAGCCGGTCATCGGCATCCCCTTGAAGGCCTGGGCCACCGACGGGCTGGACGCCCTGCTGAGCACCGTGCAGATGCCGGGGGGCGTACCCGTGGCCGCCGTGGCCGTGGACGGCGCCGTCAACGCCGCCCTGCTGGCCGCCCGCATCCTCGCCCTGCAGGATCCCGACCTGCGCCGGCGGCTGGAAGAGCACCGGCGCCGCCAGGCGGCGGCCGTCGAGGAGGCCGACGCGCTGCTGGCCGGGGAACTCGGGGGCGAGAAGGCGGGAAGGCCGTGATCCAGCGCTACACGCGGCCCGAGATGGGCCGGCTCTGGACCGCCGAGCACAAGTACGAAACCTGGCTGCGGGTGGAACTCCTGGCCCTGGAAGCCTGGGCCGACCTGGGCGTGGTGCCCCGGGAGGCCGTGGAAGAGATCCGCGCCAAAGCTGTGGTGGATCCCCGGCGCATCGCCGAGATCGAGGCCCAGGTGCACCACGACGTCATCGCCTTCACCACGGCGGTGGCCGAGCGGGTGGGTCCGGCCGCCCGCTGGTTCCATTACGGGCTCACGTCCACCGACGTGGTGGACACCGCCCAGTCCGTGATCCTGGTGGAGGCGGCCGACCTTCTGATCGCGGGTGCCGAGGAACTGGCCCAGGTCCTGAAGGAGCAGGCGCTGCGGCACCGGCACACGGTAATCATGGGCCGCACCCACGGCGTCCACGCCGAGCCCACCTCCTTCGGCCTCAAGTTCGCCCTGTGGTACTGCGAGATGCAGCGGAACCTGGAGCGCCTGCGCCGCGCCCGGGAGACGGTGCGGGTGGGCAAGATCTCGGGCGCCGTGGGCAACTACGCCCACGTGGACCCCGAGGTGGAGCGGCGGGTCTGCGCCGGGCTGGGCTTGGAGCCGGCGCCGGTTTCCACCCAGGTGCTGCAGAGGGACCGCCACGCCGAGTTCATGACCACCCTGGCCGTGGTGGGCGGCACCCTGGAGAAGATCGCCGTGGAGATCCGCCACCTGCAGCGGACCGAGGTCCGGGAGGTGGAAGAGCCGTTCCGCACCGGCCAGAAGGGCTCCTCGGCCATGCCCCACAAGCGCAACCCGGAGAAGTGCGAGCGCATCTCGGGGCTGGCCCGGGTGCTCAGGGCCAACGCCCTGGCGGCCCTGGAGAACCAGGCCCTGTGGCATGAGCGCGACATCTCCCACTCCTCGGTGGAGCGGGTGATCCTGCCGGACTCCACCATCGTGCTGGACTACATGCTTCACCTGCTGACCACCGTCATCCGCGACCTGCACGTCTACCCCGAGGCCATGGCCGCCAACCTGAACCGGACGGGCGGCCTGATCTATTCCCAGCGGCTGCTGCTGGAACTGGTGGCGTCGGGCATGACCCGCGAGGAGGCCTACGCCGTGGTCCAGGAACTGGCCATGGCCGCCTGGCAGGGCGGCGCCACCTTCCAGGAGCGGGTGCTGTCGGACCCAAGGATCACGGGCCGCATCGCGCGGCCGGTGCTGGAAAGCCTGTTCGATCCCGGCTACTACCTGCGGCGCGTGGACGAGATCTACCGCCGCCTGGGTTGGGAACAAGGGTAACAAGCGAGAGGGTGCGGTGCCGTGGAACCCAAAGCCGCCGGCATGCTGTACGAGGGCAAGGCCAAGATCGTCTATGCCACCGACGACCCCGACCTGGTGCTGGTGTTCTTCAAGGACGACGCCACCGCTTTCGACGGCAAGAAGCGCGCCGAGATCCCCGACAAGGGCCGCTGCAACAACCTGATCTCCGCCTGCCTGTTCGAGGTCCTGGAGCAGGCGGGCGTGCCCACCCACTTCGTGGACGTGGCGGGCCCCCGCCAGATGGTGGTGCGGCGCCTGGAGATGATCCCGCTGGAAGTGGTGGTGCGCAACGTGGCCGCCGGCAGCCTGGTGCGGCGCCTGGGCCTGGAAGAGGGCCGGGAACTGGACCCGCCGGTTATCGAGCTTTACTACAAGAACGACGCCCTGGGAGACCCGATGGTCAACCGGCACCACGTGCGGGCGCTGGGGGCGGCGGAGCCCGGCGAGATCGACGAGATGGAGCGCCTGGCCCTGCGGGTCAACCAGGTGCTGCGCCCGTTCCTGGCGGAGCGGGGGCTCAAGCTGGTGGACTTCAAGCTGGAGTTCGGCCGCGCCGGCGGCCGCATCGTGCTGGGCGACGAGATCTCCCCCGACACCTGCCGGTTTCGCGACATCGAAACCGGCGAGATCCTGGACAAGGACCGCTTCCGCCGGGACCTGGGCGGCGTCATCGATGCCTACCGGGAGGTCCTGCGGCGCCTGGTGGGCGACGAGGCCCTGCCCGGGGATGATGCCCGGTGAGCCGGCAGTTCACGGCCCACGTGCGGGTGACGCTCAAGCCGGGAGTGGTGGATCCCCAGGGCCGCGCGGTGCTGGGAGCCCTGCAGGCGCTGGGCTTCGCCGGCGTCGCTGACGTGCGGGTGGGCAAGTGGATCGCGGTGACCCTCACCGCCGAGAGCGAGGACGCAGCCCGCGGCGCGGTGGACGCCATGTGCCGGCGGCTGCTGGCCAACCCGGTGCTGGAGGATTACCGGTTTGAACTGACCGCCGGTGCGGGTGAACGGCCGTGACCGCGCCTGCGGCCCACGCGCGCTTCCGGTTCGCCGTCATCGTGTTCCCCGGATCCAACTGCGACGTGGATGCCCACCGGGCCCTGGGCGAGGTGCTGGGCCAGGACGTGGAATACGTCCGGCACGACGCCGGCGACCTGGACGGCTACGACGCGGTGATCCTGCCGGGGGGCTTTTCCTACGGCGACGCCCTGCGGGCCGGGGCCATCGCCGCCCTGTCGCCGGTGATGGCGGCGGTGGAGCGGTTCGCCTCCGCCGGCGGCCCCGTCCTGGGCATCTGCAACGGGTTTCAGATCCTCTGCGAGGCAGGGCTGCTGCCCGGGGCCCTCCACCGCAACCGCGACCTGAAGTTTCGCTGCCACGACGTGTTCGTGCGGGTGGAGGCGGGCCGCACGCCTTTCACCTGGGGCATCGAGCCCGGCACCGTGCTGCGCATGCCCATCGCCCACGGCGAGGGCTGCTACACCGCGCCGCCGGAGGTCCTGGAGGAACTGGAGCGGCGGGGGCAGGTGGTCTTCCGCTACGTGGACGCCGCCGGGCGCCGCGGCGGCGACGCCAACCCCAACGGGTCGGCCCACGACATCGCCGGCATCTGCAACGAGGCCGGCAACGTGGTGGGCCTGATGCCCCACCCCGAGCGCTGCGTCGAGCGCCTGATCGGCGGCGAGGACGGCCGGCGGGTCCTGGGGGCGGCGGTCCGCTGGCTGGCCGCCCGGAGGGAGCTGGTGACCGGTGGACGCTGAAGCCGCCCGGGCTGCCCCGGCCGCCCGCTGGGAACGGGTGGGCCTGACGGAAGACGAGTACCGGCGCCTGGTGGACCTGCTGGGCCGGGAGCCCAACGACCTGGAACTGGAAATGGTCGGGGTGATGTGGTCCGAGCACTGCTCCTACAAGAGTTCGAAGGTGCACCTGCGGCGGCTGCCCAGCGAGGGTCCCCAGGTGCTGATGGGCCCCGGCGAGAACGCGGGCGTGCTGGACCTGGGCGACGGGACGGCGGTGGCCCTGCGCTGCGAGAGCCACAACCACCCCTCGGCGGTGGAGCCGGTCCAGGGCGCGGCCACCGGGGTGGGCGGCATCCTGCGGGACATCTTCACCGTCGGCGCCCGGCCCATCGCCCTGCTGGACTCGCTGCGCTTCGGCCCGCCGGAGCGGGAGCGGAACCGCTACCTGCTGGGCGGCGTGGTGTCCGGCATCGCGGGCTACGGCAACCCCGTGGGCGTACCCACCGTCGGCGGCGAGGTGTATTTCGAGGACTGCTACGCGGATAATCCCCTGGTCAACGTCATGGCCGTGGGCGTCCTGCCCCGGGACCGCATCGTCCGGGGCAGGGCCGAGGGCGTGGGCAACCCGGTGTTTGTGGTGGGTGCCCGCACCGGCCGCGACGGCATCCACGGCGCCAGCCTGCTGGCGTCCCGGGAATTCGACCAGCAGGCCGAGGACCTCAGGCCTGAGGTTCAGGTGGGCGATCCCTTCCTGGAAAAGCTGCTGATCGAGGCCTGCCTGGAGTTGACGGCCGGCGACGCGGTGGTGGGCGTCAATGACCTGGGCGCCGCGGGCCTGACGTCGGCCTGTTCCGAGACCGCCTCCCGGGCCGGGCAGGGCATCGAGATCGACGTGGCCCGGGTGCCGCGGCGGGAACCGGGCATGACGCCCGACGAGGTCATGCTCTCCGAGTCCCAGGAGCGGATGCTGATCATCGCCCGGGCGGGCCGCGAGGACGAGGTGCGCCGGGTCTTCACCCGCTGGGGGTTGGAGGCCGCCGAGATCGGCCGCGTCACCGGCGACGGCATGTTCCGGGTGCGGGACGGGGACCGGGTGGTGGCCGAACTGCCGGCCCGCATCCTGACGGAGCAGGCGCCGGTCTACCGGAGGCCGGCGGCGCCGCCGGCGGACCTGGAGGAGCGGTGGCGCCTGCCGCGCCTGGAAGAGCCGGGCCCCGGCGACACCGCCCACTGGACGGCGGCGCTGGAGCGGCTCCTGGGCTCCCCCAACCTGTGCTCGCGGCGGTGGATCTGGCAGCAGTACGATTACCAGGTGCGCACCAACACCGTGGTGGTCCCCGGTGCCGACGCCGCGGTGCTGCGGGTGCCCGGCAGCCGCAAGGGGATCGCCCTGGCCGTGGACGGCAACGGCCGCCTGGCCTGGCTGGACCCCGACCGCGGCGCCCGGCTCATCGTGGCCGAGGCCGCCCGCAACGTGGCCTGCACCGGCGCCCGGCCCCTGGGCCTGACCAACTGCCTCAACTTCGCCAGTCCCGAGCGGCCCGAGACCATGTGGGCCTTCTCGGCCGTCATCGACGGCATGGCCGAGGCCGCCCGGGCCCTGGGCACGCCGGTCACCGGCGGCAACGTTTCCTTCTACAACGAGACCATGGGCCGCGGCGTCTACCCGACGCCGGTGGTCGGCATGCTGGGCGTCATCGACGACCTGGAGAAGGTGGTCACCCCCGGCTTCAAGGCTGAAGGCGACGCGCTGGTGCTGCTGGGGGCGCCGGCCGCCGGCCTGGCCGGCAGCGAGTACCTGAAGGTGGTGCACGGCCTGGTGCGGGGACGGCCTCCGCTGGTGGACCTGGACCTGGAGCGGCGGCTCATCGACCTGCTGGTGGAGGCCGCCGCCGCCGGCCTGCTGCGCTCGGCCCACGACCTGTCCGACGGCGGCGCGGCGGTGGCCCTGGCCGAGGCCTGCTTCGCCGCGGAGCCCGGCGCCGCCGGCGCCGAGGTGGCGCTGCCGGAGGCGGGCAGCGCCGCCGAGGTCCTCTTCGGCGAGGGGCCGTCGCGGGTCCTGGTCAGCACCGCTCCGGGCGACCTGCAGCGGCTGCTGGACCTGGCCGGCCGCCTGGCGGTGCCGGCCGCCGTCATCGGCGCCGCCGGCGGCGGGCGCCTGCGCATCCGCATCGGCGGCGCCCTGGCCGTGGACGCTGAGGTGCAGCGGCTGCACCGCCCCTGGAGCGAGGCGATGGCCCGATGGATGGCCTGAGGAATTCCCTGGACGGCCTGAGGGAAGCGTGCGGCGTGTTCGCCGTCCACGACCACCCCGAGGCGGTACGGCTCACCTACTACGGCCTCTACGCCCTGCAGCACCGGGGTCAGGAGAGCGCCGGCATCGCCGCCTGCCGCCCGGGTGAGGAGATCTGCCACTACCGGGCCATGGGCCTGGTGTCGGAGGCCTTCGACGCCGAAACCCTGGAGCGGCTGGCCGGCGGGCCCGGCGGGCTCGGGCCCCGCACCGTGGCCCTGGGTCACGTGCGCTACTCCACCACCGGCGCCAGCCGCATCGAGAACGCCCAGCCGCTGGTCATGTCCTGCCGCGGCAGCCAGCTGGCCCTGGCCCACAACGGCAACCTGGTGGACGCCGCCGGCTGGCGCGGGCGCCTGGAGGCCGAGGGCGCCATCTTCCAGACCACCACCGACACCGAGGTCATCGCCCACCTGGCGGCCCGCCGCAAGGGCTCCTGGCCCGAGGCGCTGGCCGCGGCGGTGGCCCAGGTGCAGGGCGGGTACGCCATCGCTGCCCTGACGCCCGAGGGCATCTTCGCCGCCCGGGACCCCCACGGCATCCGGCCCCTGGTGCTGGGCCGCCTGGACGGGGCCTACGTGCTGGCGTCGGAAACCTGCGCCCTGGACACGGTGGGCGCCCGCCTGCTGCGCGAGGTGGAGCCGGGCGAGTGGCTGTGGATCGACGGCAGCGGGCTGCGGGGCGGCCGCCTGGCGCCGCCCGGGCCCCGAGCCTTCTGCATCTTCGAGTTCATCTACTTCGCCCGGCCCGACAGCGTCTTCCAGGGCCGGGCGGTCCACGAGGTGCGCAAGGAATTGGGCCGGCTGCTGGCCCGGGAAGCGCCGGTGGACGCCGACGTGGTCATCGGCGTGCCCGAGTCCAGCCTGCCGGCGGCCGCCGGCTACGGCGAGGAAGCGGGCCTGCCGGTGGAATTGGGCCTGATCAAGAACCGCTACGTGGGCCGCAGTTTCATCCGGCCCGGCAGCGCCGACCGCGCCGAGGCCGTGCGCATCAAGCTGAACCCCATCCGCGGCGTGGTGGAGGGCCGGCGCGTGGTGCTGGTGGACGACTCCCTGGTGAGGGGCACCACGGCCTCGCGCCTGGTCCGGCTCCTGCGGGACGCCGGCGCCGCCCAGGTTCACCTGCGGATCACCTCGCCGCCCTACCGGTTCTCCTGCCATTACGGGGTCGACACCGCCGACCGCAGCCAGCTGATGGCGTCCCAGCGGCAAATCGAGGACATCCGGGCCGCGGTGGGGGCCGACAGCCTGCACTTCCTGTCGGCCGAGGCCATGCTGGCGGCCACCGGCCTGGACTCGGAATCCTTCTGCCTGGGCTGCTTCACCGGACGGTACCCGGTGGCCCCCGACGCCGCGGGAGGCGCCGGGGCCCAGGCGGGCCGGCCGCGGTCCCCCGCCAGGTCCGGGAAGGTGGAAGTGTCGTGAACCCTCTGGACTACCGCTCCGCCGGCGTCGACCGCGACCGGGCCGCCCGGACGGTGGCCGCCATCGCCCGCCACGCCGCCCGGACCCGCCGTCCCGAGCAGATCGCCGGCATCGGCGGCTTCGCCGGGGCCATGGCCCTGCCGGGCGGCTACCGGCGCCCGGTGCTGTGCGCGGCGGCCGACGGCGTGGGCACCAAACTGCTGCTGCTGCGCGCCGCCGGGCGCATGCACACCGCGGGCGTGGACCTGGTGGCCATGAACGTCAACGACCTGCTGGCCTGCGGTGCCGAGCCGCTGTTCTTCCTGGACTACGTGGCCGCCGGCCGCCTGAAACCCGAAGAGATCGCAGCGGCCGCCGCCGGCATGGCCGACGCCTGCGTGGAAGCCGGCTGCACGCTGCTGGGCGGCGAGACCGCGGAGGTCCCTGACCTGCTGCGGGAGGGCGACCTGGAGATGGCCGGGTTCGCCGTGGGCATCTGCGAGGAGGACCGGCTCCTGGACGGCAGGCGGGTCAGCCCCGGCGACGCCGTCATCGGCCTGGCCTCCACCGGTCCCCACAGCAACGGCTTCACCCTGGTGCGCCGGGTGCTGGCCCGGGCGGGACTGCTGGACGCAAACGGCCGGCCGGATACGGGCTACGTGCCGGAGGGCTGGGACCGGCCCCTGGTGGACGCCCTGCTCGCCCCCACCCGCATCTACGTCCGGGCCCTGCGGCCGCTGCTGGAGGCCGGGCGGGTCTCGGCGCTGGCCCACATCACCGGCGGCGGGCTGCCCGAAAACCTGCCGCGGGTCCTGGGTCCGGGCCTGGGCATCCGCCTGGACCCCGGGGCCTGGGAGGTGCCGCCGGTCTTCGCCTGGCTGGCCGCAGCCGGCGGCATCGAACCGGCTGAGATGTACCGCACCTTCAACATGGGAATCGGTTTCGCCGTGATCGCGCCGGCCGCTGAAGCCGAGGACGTTCGGGCGCAGCTGGCGTCGGCCCTGGGCGCCCCCGCCTGGATCATCGGCGAGGTGGCCCGCGGCCGGGGCGTGACGGGGCTGCCCGGAAAGGAGCCGGAAGCATGAGCAAGATCCTGGCGGTGCTGGCCTCGGGGCGGGGCAGCAACCTGCAGGCCCTGATGGACGCCCAGCGGGCAGGCCGCCTGGGCGCCGAGATCCGGCTGGTGGTGTCCGACGTACCGGACGCGCCTGCCCTGGAGCGGGCCCGGGCCGCCGGCATCGAGGCCGTGTACCTGGAACCCGTGGGGGCGCGCCGGGGGCGGACGGGACCGGAGTTCGACCGGCGCCTGCTGGAGCTGCTGCACGACCGCGGCGTGGACCTGGTGGCCCTGGCGGGCTTCATGCGGCTGCTGGGGCCCGAGGTGGTGGAGGCTTACCGCTGGCGCATCCTGAACATCCACCCCTCGCTGCTGCCGGCCTTCCCCGGCCTGAACGCGGTCCGCCGGGCGCTGGAGCACGGCGTCCGCCAGACCGGCTGCACCGTCCACCTGGTGGACGAGGGCATGGACACGGGCCCCATCGTCCTGCAGCAGGCGGTGCCGGTGCTGGAGGGTGACGACGAGGCGTCGCTTCTGGCCCGCATCCAGGCGGCGGAACACCGGCTGTACCCCCGGGCCGTGAGGCTTCTGGCCGAGGGCCGGATCCGGGTGGAAGGGCGGCGGGTCCGCATCCTCGACGACGGCGCCCAACCGGCCGGCCGGGCCCTGATCAGCGTGTCGGACAAGCGGGGCGCGGCCGAATTCGCCCGCCGGCTCCAGGCGCTGGGCTGGGAGATCGTGTCCACCGGCGGGACGGCCCGCCTGCTGCGGGAAGCCGGCGTGGCGGTGACGCCGGTGGAGGCGGTCACCGGGTTCCCCGAGATCCTGGACGGCCGCGTCAAGACCCTGCATCCCGCGGTCCACGCCGGCATCCTGGCGCGCCGCGACCGCCCCGAGCATCTGGAGGCCCTGGTACGCCTGGGTCTGGGTACCTTCGACCTGGTCTGCGTCAACCTGTACCCCTTCGAGGAGACGGTGCAGGCCGGCGCGGGCCTGGAGGAAGCCCTGGAGCAGATCGACATCGGCGGGCCGGCCATGCTGCGGGCGGCCGCCAAGAACCACCAGGGCGTGATCCCGGTGTGCAGCCCCGACGACTACGACGAGGTGGCCGCGGCCCTGGCCGCCGGCGGCCTGACGCTTGAGCAGCGCCGGCGCCTGGCGGCGCGGGCCTTCGCCCACACCGCCTACTACGACGCGGTCATCGCCAACCACCTGGGCGCGGGCACCGGCCTGGACCCGTGGCCGGAGCGGACGGCGCTGCCGCTGGTCCGGCGCCAGGGCCTGCGCTACGGGGAGAACCCCCACCAGGACGCCGCCCTCTACGCCGAGGCGCCCGGCCCCGCGGCGGGCCTGCCGGGGGCCCGGCAGCTGCAGGGCAAGGAACTGTCCTACAACAACCTGCTGGACGCGGCGGCGGCCTGGGAAGCGGTGGTGGAGTTCGACCGGCCGGCGGCGGTGGCGGTCAAGCACGGGACGCCGTGCGGCATCGCCGTGGCCGGCGACGCCCGCACCGCCTTCCAGCGGGCCCGGGACGCCGATCCGGTCTCCATTTTCGGCGGCATCGTGGCCTTCAACCGGCCGGTGGACGCCGCCGCCGCCGAGGCCCTGGCGGACCTTTTCCTGGAGGTGGTCCTGGCGCCGGGCTTCGACGAGGAAGCCCTGACCCTGCTGTCCCGGCGCAAGAACCTGCGGCTGCTGGTGATGGACCAGCAGCCGGGCCGGGGGCGCCTGGACGGCTGGCGCCTGCGGTCGGTTCCGGGCGGGGTCCTGGTCCAGGGAGCCGACCGCGCCCGTCCTGACCCGGCGTCGTGGCGCACGGTGGCCGGGCAGGTGCCCCCGGAGCTGGCCGACGACCTGGTCTTCGCCTGGACCGCCGTCAAGCACGTGCGCTCCAACGCCATCGTGGTGGCCCGCGGCGGCGTCACCCTGGGCATCGGCGGCGGTCAGACCAACCGCGTGCTGGCGGCCCGGCTGGCCCTGGAGCACGCCGGCGAGGGCGCCCGGGGCGCGGTGGTGGCCTCCGACGCCTTCCTCCCCTTCCCCGACACGGTGGAGTTGTGCGCGCAGTACGGGGCGGCGGTCATCGTCCAGCCCGGCGGCTCGGTCCGCGACGAAGAGGTCATCGAGGCGGCCCGGCGCCTGGGCGTGGCCATGGTCTTTACCGGCATCCGGCATTTCCGTCACTGAGGGGTGTGGACGGTGCGGGTTCTGGTCCTGGGTTCCGGCGGGCGCGAGCATGCGCTGGTGCGGGCGCTGTCCCGCTCGCCGGCGGTGTCGGCCCTGTACGCGGCTCCCGGCAGCGACGCCATGTTCCGCGACGGCGCCCGTCCCGTGGGCGCGGCGGGCAGCCTGGATGATCCCGCCTACGCCCTGGCCGCGGCCCGGGAAGCCCGGGCGGACCTGGTGGTGGTGGGTCCCGAGGCGCCCCTGGCCGCCGGCAGCGCCGACGCGCTGCGGCAGGCCGGCGTCGCGACTTTCGGCCCGGGCATGGACGGCGCCCGCATCGAGGCCAGCAAGGCCTGGGCCAAGGAATTCATGGCCCGGCACGGCATCCCCACGGCCGAGGCGCGGGTTTTCGACGACTTCGGCGCCGCCCAGCGCTACATCCGCTCCTGCCCGCAGCCGCCGGTGGTCAAGGCCGACGGCCTGGCCCAGGGCAAGGGCGTGGTGGTGGCCTGCAGCCACGACGAGGCGGTGGAGGCGGCCCACAGCGCCCTGGCGCGAGGCGCGTTCGGCGCCGCCGGCCGCCGCGTGGTGATCGAGGAGCGGCTGGTGGGCCGCGAGGTTTCGGTGCTGGCGCTGGTTTCGGGGCCCCGTTACCTGCTGCTGGCCCCGGCCCAGGACCACAAGGCCGTGTTCGACGGCGACCGCGGCCCCAACACGGGGGGCATGGGCGCCTACTCGCCGGTGCCCTGGGTGGACGCGGCGACGCTGGCCCGCGTGGAGCGGGAGATCATCGCGCCGGCCGCGGCGGGCCTGGCCGCCGAGGGCATCGACTACCGCGGGGTCCTCTACGCCGGCCTCATGATCACGGCCCAGGGACCGCGGGTCCTGGAGTTCAACTGCCGCTTCGGCGATCCCGAGGCTCAGGTGATCCTGCCGCGCCTGGACGGCGACTGGGCCGCGCTGCTGGCCGAGGCGGCGACCGGGAACCCGTCGACCCCGGCCCGCTGGCTGCCCGGCGGCGCCGTGTGCGTGGTGCTGGCGTCGGGCGGCTACCCCGGCTCCTACCGTACGGGGCTGCCCATCGACGGCCTTGAGCAGGCCGAGGCGCGGCCGGGCGTCACCGTCTACCACGCCGGCACCCGGCGGGAGGGATCCCGGTGGCTCACCGCCGGCGGGCGGGTGCTGGCCGTCACCGCGACGGCGGCGACGCTGGGCGAGGCCCGCCGCCGGGCATACGAGTCCGCAGATCTCATCCGCTTCGAGGGCAAGCACTGCCGCACCGACATCGCGGCGGCGGCCGGTGAGGCCGCCCAGCAGGAAATCATCCCCACCTCGGCGAACCGTTGGACATGCCTTGAGTAAAATCCCTTACTCCAGTTGGCCCGTCGACAGGGATTGGGGGCGGGGAGGTTGCCTCTTTTGCTCCTGGTGAGAGGGGCAACTCGGAGAAGGGAGGGATCGCCATGGTTCGCCGCATCTTCTGGAGCCTGGCGCTCCTGGCGACCCTGGCCCTGGCTGGGCTGTCCCAGATCAGCTGGCCGGACATCCCGTAATCGAGACGAGTCCGTGAGACCGGTCCACACATATAGAGAGAAGCACGTTGGGGAGGGCTCATTTCTGAGCCCTCCCTTTGTCACCATGGGGGGCAGGGACTGACGGGACGATGGGTGGAGGGCCGACGGTTCGGGCTCCTCGACGCTATGCGGGCTTCGTCGCGGCAAGTGCCATTGTGGCTGTGGCCTGCGCCTGGCGCTGGTGGGGCCCACCGGCGTGGGGACCGCTGCCGCTGCTGCTGGCGCTGGGCGTGGCGGTGGGCGAAGTTCGCGCCGTGCGCCTGCCGGCGGGCGAGGCCGTGTCCACCGGGGGGGTGATGGGCCTGGCGGCGGTCTGGCTCACGGCCCCGGCCGGCGCCGCCCTGGTGGAGATGGCGGGGTGGCTGCTGGCCGCCGCGTACCTGCGGCGCCTGAACCGGGCCGCCCTGTTCAACGCCGCCCAGACCTCGCTGGCGGTCCTGGCCGCCGCCGCGGTCTTCCACCTGCTGGGCGGCACCCATGGTGTCGCCCTGGGCCGGCAACCCCTGCCTGCGCTGATCCTGGCGGCCTTCGCCTTCGTGGTGGTCAACGGCGGCCTGGTGGGCGGCATGGTGGCCCTGCAGCGGGGAGAGCGGCTGCTGCCGGCGATGGCTGCCGTCTACCGTTCCCACTTCAACCGGAGCCTGCTGTTCTCGGGGGTCAGCATCCCCGTGGCCGCCGGCGTCGCCGCCTACGGCTGGCCGGTGCTGGCCGGTTACGTCATCCTGGCGGGGCTGCTGGAGCGCATCCTGGTCCGGACCCGGCAGCAGGAACTGAACCTGGTGGAACAGGAGCTGGCCGGCCTGCTCAACTCGCCGCGGCTGGAAAGCCGGGCGGCGGAACGGCTGGTGCGCACCGTCGAGGCGTTCGGCCGCTACCTGGAACTGCCCGAACACGAACTGCGGGACCTGCGCTTCGCCGCCCTGCTGCACGGCACCCAGGCCGACCGCGCCGCTCCCCGCGGCCTGCGCAGGGCCATGGCCATGGCGGGGATCAACCGCATCCTGGCCGGGTACCGCTTCCTGCAGGAGCACGGGCTGCCGCGGGACCGGGCCTCCCTGGAGGCGGTGCCGCGGGGCGCCCGCATCCTGGCCATCCTGGACACCTTCCATGCCCTCACCGGCGGCACGGGCCGCGGCGCCCCCATCGGGCTGCGGGCGGCGCTGCGCATCCTGGAAGAGCAGCGGGGCCGGCTGCTGGACCCCGAACTGACCGATGCCTTCATCGGCTTGGTGCTGGAGCACGAGCCCGCGATGCGGCGGATGCTGGACGGCGGCGGTGAACCGGCGCCGGACGGGCGGCTGCGGCAGCTGGCCGACGCCCTCCGGGCCATCCTATCCGACGGCGGCCAGGCGCCGCAGCCGGCGCCGCCGACGGGCGCAGCGCTGTTCCGGGCCCGCTTCATCGACGCCGGCCTGGCGCTGCGGCTCAACCTGCTGCTGAGCGAGGCGCTGACCGTCGGCCAGGCCTACGAGCGCATCGCCGACATCCTGGCCCAGGCCGTGGGCGAGCCGTGCTGGGTGGCTTCCTACAGCGGCTGGGGAGTCTTCCGGCTGGAGGCCGGCCGCGGCACCCGGCCGCCGGGCCGTGAACTGGTGGAGGGCCAGCCCGGGCCCATGCTGCGGGCCGTCACCCGGCTGGACAGCGTGACGGCGCCGGTGGACGCATCCGACAGCCCCTGGTGCCACGTGCTGCCGCCTGGACGGTGGACCGTGCACGCCGTTCCGCTGGTGGCCCGGGGCCGGGTCATCGGCGTGCTGGGCGCCGCCCGGCCGCTGCACGAGCCCTTCATGCCCGGCGAGCCTGAACTGGTGGAGGCGGTGGCCGGCGCCGGCGCCCTGGCCCTGGACAACGCACGCCTTCGGGACGAGCTGCGCGGGAAGCTGACGGAAGTGTCGTCCCTGAAGCGCTTTACCGAACAGGTGCTGGACGTGCTGCCGGTGGCCGTGGTGGCCTTCGGCGCCGACGGCGAGCTGCGCCTGATGAACAACACGGCCCGCAGCGTGCTGGCCACGCTGGGGCTGAACCCCGCGCGCCTGGAGCGGCTGCCGCTGAAGGCCTGGACGCGCCTGGACCGGCGCTGGGCCCACATGGAGCGGGCGCTGACCCGCAAGGAGGTCTGGCACGACGGTGCCCTGACCCTGGACGCGCCCTGCGGCACCCGGGTCTTCGACGTGCAGGTGACGCCGGTCTGCGCCCTCAACGGCACGGTGGTGGCGGCGGTGGGCACCGCCCGCGACATCACGGAACGGCACCGCCTGGAGCGGCAGGTCCGCGAGGCGGAGCGGCTGGCGGCGGTGGGCCAGCTGGCGGCCGGCACCGCCCACGAGATCCGCAACCCGCTGACCGCCATCAAAGGCTTCATCCAGTTGATGCGGGCGGAACTGCCCGAGGAGTACGAGAACCTGGACGTGGTCCTCAGCGAGATCGAGCGCATCGAGCGCCTGGTGGACGACCTGCTGCTGATGGCGAAGCCGGCGCCGGTGCAGACGGCGCCCTGCAGCCTGAACCGGCTGGTGGAAAAAGTGGCCGTGCTGCTGGAAGCCCAGGCGCGCCCCCACGGCATCACCATCGAAACCCACCTGGACCCTGGCCTGCCCGAGATCGAAGGCGACAGCCGCCGGCTGCGCCAGGTCCTGTTCAACCTGGGGCGGAACGCCATCGAGGCCATGGGCCGGGGTGGTATACTGCGCTTTGAGACCCTGTCGGAAGGCGTCGACGGGGTGCCCGTCGTAACGGTGCGGGTGTCCGACACCGGCCGCGGGATCCCCGAGGCCGATCGGGAACGCATCTTCGAGCCGTTCTTCACCACCAAGGCGGGCGGCACCGGCCTGGGCCTGGCTGTGGTCAGCGCCATCGTCAGCAGCCACCGCGGCACCATCGACGTGGCCAGCGCCGAGGGTCGAGGCACCGTGGTCACCGTGCGCCTCCCCCTGGACGGGCCCCGGGAAGGGGGGACGCGGGTCCAGGCGGCGCTCCTCCCGCCCCAGACGCCGGAGGTCACCACGTCTTGAGCGACTGCGAACAACTGCTGGCCGGGCTGAACCCGGCCCAGGCCGAGGCCGCCGCTCACCTGGAGGGCCCCTGCCTGGTGCTGGCCGGCGCCGGCAGCGGAAAGACGCGGGTCCTTACCCACCGCATCGCCTACCTGGTGTGCCGCGGGGTGGACCCGGCGTCCATCCTGGCCATCACCTTTACCAACAAGGCCGCCCGGGAAATGAGGGAGCGGGTGGAGCAGCTGTTGGGGCGCGGCGCCGCCGGCGCCATGGTGCTGTCCACCTTCCACGCCGCCTGCGTGCGCATCCTGCGGCGCTGGGGCGACCGCCTGGGCTGGGATCCCCGCTTCCTCATCGCCGACGACGCCGACCAGCGGGCCCTGCTCAAAGCCTGCATCCAGGAATTGAACCTGGACCCGCAGCGCTACAACCCCAGCGCCGTGCGGGCCGCCATCGACCGGGCCAAGAACGACCTGGTCGGCCCCGAGGAGATGGCGCGGCGGGCCGACGGCTTCTACGCCGCCCAGGTGGCCCGGATCTACGAACTGTACCAGCGCCGGCTGCGGGAACAGAACACCATGGATTTCGGCGACCTGCTGGCGGAGTGCGTGCGGCTGCTGCGGGAGCACCCCGAGGTGCTGGAGGCGCTGCAGGAGCGCTTCCACTACGTGCTGGTGGACGAGTACCAGGACACCAACCACGCCCAGTACGTCTGGCTGCGGCTTCTGTGCGGCCGGCGGCGCAACCTGTTCGCCGTGGGCGACGCCGACCAGTCCATTTACGGCTGGCGCGGCGCCGACATCTCCAACATCCTGCGTTTCGAGGAGGACTTCCCCGAGGCCAGGGTGGTCCTGCTGGAGCAGAACTACCGTTCCACCCAGCCCATCCTGGACGCGGCCCACGACGTCATCGCCCACAACCGGCAGCGGCGGGAGAAGCGGCTCTGGACCGACCGCACCGAAGGGCCGCCGGTGGTGCTGTACCGCGCCCGGGAAGAGCGGGACGAGGCCCAGTTCGTGGCCGCCGAGATGGAGCGGCTCCACGCCGAGGAGGGCGTCCCGTGGTCCGAGTGCGCCGTGCTCTACCGGACCCACGCCCAGTCGCGGGTGCTGGAGGAAGTGCTGGTGCGCCGCGGCATCCCCTACGTGATCGTGGGCGGCCTGCGCTTCTACGAGCGCAAGGAAGTGAAGGACCTGCTGGCCTACCTGCGCCTGGTGGTCAATCCTTATGACCGCCTGGCCTACGAGCGGGTGGTCAACGAGCCGCGGCGCGGCCTGGGCCCGGCCGCCCTGCTGAAGATCGACGACCACGCCCGGCGGTTGGGGCTGAGCCCCGTCCACGCCTGCGCCGACGCCGCCGCCATCCCCGGCCTGACGCGGCCCCAGGCCGAGGCCGCGGCCGCCTTCGGCCGCCTGATCCTGGACCTGGCCGAGCAGCGCCGCAGCCTGCCGGTGGGCGCCGTGCTGGAACGGCTGGCCGAGGACAGCGGCTACGCCCGCATGCTGCGGGAGGAGGGGACCATCGAGGCCGCCGGCCGCCTGGAGAACCTGCAGGAACTGTTCAATATCGCCGCCGAGTTCACCGCCGCCGGCTTCGACGACACGCCCGAGGACTTCCTGGCCCACGTGGCCCTCACCGCCGAGGCCGACACGGCCGTCCAGGACGACGCCGTGTCGCTGATGACGCTGCACAGCGCCAAGGGGCTGGAGTTCGACGTGGTGTTCCTGGTGGGCATGGAAGAGGGCCTCTTCCCCCACGTCCGCTCCCTGGACGACGCCGCCGGCCTGGAGGAAGAGCGCCGCCTGTGCTACGTGGGCATGACCCGGGCCCGCCGGCGCCTGTACCTGACCCACGCCTGGTACCGCACCGTCTACGGCGACTTTCAGCCGGGCATCCCCTCGCGGTTCCTGTCGGAGATCCGGCCCGGCCGCCTGGAGGAGCGCGGCGCGGTCCTGGCGGACGAGGACCTGGGCCGGCCTCCGGCGGCCGGCCGGGGATGGGGACGGGCCGCCGCACCCACGGCCGCGGCGCCGGGCGGGGCCGGGCCGGGAGACGGCGCGGGGGAAACCTATGTGCCCCGGGCCGGTGAGAAGGTGATCCATCCCAAGTGGGGCGAAGGCACCGTCGTCAGCCTGCGGGGCTCAGGCCTCGACGCCGAGGTGGCGGTGGTGTTTCCGGAGCCCGTGGGGCTCAAGCGCCTGCTGGTGCGCTACGCCAGGCTGGCCCGGCCGGGATAGACCGGTGCCGGCGGCCGGAGGAAACCGCCTGGGGCAGGGGGTGGCAGCCGTGCTCCGTGACGAGGCAGCCCGGCGCCTGGAGGAACTGCGGCGGCTGATCCGCCATCACGACTACCGGTATTACGTCCTCAACGACCCGGAAATTTCCGACGAGGCCTACGACGCGCTGATGCGAGAGCTCCTGGCCCTGGAGGCCGCCTTTCCCGACCTGGTGACCCCCGACTCGCCCAGCCAGCGGGTGGGCGGCCGGCCCGCCGAGGGCTTCGCGCCGGTGCGGCACACGGTGCCCATGCTGAGCCTGGGCAACGTCTTCAGCGAGCAGGAGGTGCGGGAGTTCGACCAGCGGGTGCGGGCCAGTCTGGGCGTCGATCAGGTGGACTACGTGTGCGAGTTGAAGATCGACGGCCTGTCCATCTCCCTGCAGTTCGTGGACGGCGCCTACGTGCGGGCCGCCACCCGCGGCGACGGCGAGACCGGCGAGGACGTCACCGCCACCGTCCGGACCATCCGCTCGATTCCCCTGCGCCTGCTGGGCGACCCGCCCCGCCGGGTCGAGGTGCGGGGCGAGATCTTCATGCCGCTCAGCGCCTTCGAGCACCTGAACCGGCAGCGGGCCGCCCAGGGGGAGCCGCTGTTCGCCAACGCCCGCAACGCCGCGGCCGGCGCGGTGCGGCAGTTGAACCCCGAAGTCACCGCCTCCCGGCGGCTGGACGCCTTTTTCTACCAGATCGCCGATGCCGGCGGCGAAGACCCCGCCACCCACCACCAGGCCCTGGAACTGCTGCGCTCCTGGGGCCTCAAGATCAATCCCCACAGCCGCCTCTGCCGGGGTGTGGAGGAAGTGCTGGAGTACTGCCGGGAGTGGACGGGGCGCCGCGGCGAACTGGACTACATGGTGGACGGCGTGGTCATTAAGGTCGACGACCTGGCCGCCCAGCGCCGGCTGGGGTACACCTCCCGAACGCCCCGCTGGGCGGTGGCCTACAAGTTCCCGGCCCAGCGGGCCGAGACCCGGGTGCGGGACATCTGGGTCAGCGTGGGCCGCACCGGCCAGTTGACGCCCATCGCCGAACTGGAACCGGTGATGCTGGCGGGCACCCTGGTGAAACGGGCTTCCCTGCACAACGAGGACATCGTCCGGGAGAAGGACGTGCGCATCGGCGACCGGGTGGTGGTGCAGAAGGCCGGCGACATCATCCCTGAAGTGGTCGAGGTGATCACTTCCGCCCGCACCGGCGCCGAGCGGCCCTTCACCATGCCCGAGCGCTGCCCCGTCTGCGGCGCCGAGGTGGTCCGCCTCCAGGGCGAGGCGGCGGCGCGCTGCACCAACACCACCGGCTGCCCGGCCCAGGTGCGGGAGCAGATCCGCCACTTCGCCTCCCGGGAGAGCATGGACATCGAGGGCCTGGGCCCGGCGGTCATCGAGGCGCTGCTGGAGGCGGGCTTGATCCGCGACGCCGCCGACCTCTACACCCTGAAGCCGGAGCAGCTGGTGGACCTGGAGCGCATGGGGGAGAAGTCGGCGGCCAACCTGGTGGAGGCCATCGCGGCCAGCAAGGACCGGCCCCTGCGGCGCCTGATCCGGGCGCTGGGCATCCGCCACGTGGGTGACCGCACCGCCGAGATCCTGGCCTCCCATTTCCGCAGCCTGGACCGCCTGGCCGAGGCCGACCCGGAAACCCTGACGGCGCTGCCCGAGGTGGGCCCCAAGATCGCTGCCAGCGTCCACGCCTACTTCCGGCAGCCCCAGGTCCAGGACTTCCTGCGGCGCCTCAAGGCCGCCGGCGTCCGCACCAGCGATCCCGAGGACCACGGGGCGCCGGCCCAGGGCCCGCTGGCGGGCCTGACGGTGGTCATCACCGGAACCCTGCAGGGCTACACCCGTGCCGAGGCTGAGGCGGCCGTCCAGGCCGCGGGAGGGCGGGCCACCTCCAGCGTCAGCCGCCGCACCGATTTCGTGGTGGCCGGCGAGAACCCGGGCTCCAAACTGGACCGCGCCCGGGAACTGGGCATCCCGGTGCTGGACGAGGAGACCTTCAACCGTATCCTCCGCGGCGAGGCCGCACCGCCGGGGCGTCCCGGTTGAGGGGCCCGGCGGCGGCTCCCGGGAAACGCCGGCCGGCGCTGCCGGCGGCGCTTCTGGCGGTCCTGCTGGCGGCGGCCGCCTGCGGCGTGCCGGTGCCGCGGGAGCCGCAGGGACGCGGCCCCGGCGGCGGCGCCGCGGGTCAGGTGGCCGGCCGGGTCCTCTACTGGGCCGCCCTGGACCTGGAGCCGGGGCCGGTGGCGCCATACGCCCTCGACGCCGGCGGTGTCCCCCTGACGGCGGCGCCGGGCGATTCCGGCACCTGGCTGCGCCGCCTGGTCCACGCCGGCTTGATGGCGGCGGGGCCCGCCGGCACCCTGGTGCCGGACCTGGCCGCGGAGCACCGCACCGGCGCCGGCGGCCTCGAACACCGGTTCCGGCTGCGGGAGGGCGCCGCCTATTGGGACGGCGGCGCCGTGGCCGGCGGCGACGTGCTGGCGGCGTGGCGGCATTACCTGGCGCTGCACCCGGCGGCGGGAGGACTGGTGGAGAGCCTGCGCTGGGACGATGCCGCCGGCGAGGCGGTGCTGGTGCTGGCGCAGCCGGCGCCGTGGCTGGTCCGGGCGCTGTCTCTGGTGCCGGTGGTGCCGCCGGACCGGCACGTGGGAGCCGGTCCCTTCCGGGCCGCCGCCGGCCCCGGCGACCGCTGGGTGCTGGAGCGGGTGCCCCGCGCCTCGGGCGGGCCCGAGGCGGTGCCGTCACGCATTGAAGCGGCGCCTGTGGACGCCGCCCACCTGCCCGCCCTGCTGGAGCGCGGTGTGGACCTGATCTCCGGCCTGACGGGGGACCGGGTGGAAGCCCTGCGCCCGGTCTGGGAGGCCGGCGGCTACCGGGCCGTGGCCGTGCCCCGGGGCTGGCGCCTGGCGGCGCTGATGAACCCGCTGCGGCCGCCCCTCGACGACCCGCAGGTGCGGCGGGCGCTGGCGGCGGCCCTGGACCGCGGCGCAGCGGCCCGTGCCCTGGGCGACGCCAGGCCGGTCGCCGCAGGAGCCGGGGCGCCGGATCTGGAGCAGGCGCTGCGGCAGGCCGGCTACGCCCCGGGCCCGCAGGGGTGGAGCCGCCCCCACGGGGAGCCCTGGGAGATCCGGCTGGTGGTGCCCGATGGCCTCTGGGCCGAACTGCCGGCGGGAGCCGCCGCCGGCGCCGCCGGGGCCCTGGCCGCCGGCCTTGAGCGCGCCGGGCTGGCCGTCCGGGTCGAGATCCTGGACCCGGACGCCTTCCTGGGCCGCGTCTACGAGTACCGCGCCTTCGACCTGGCGATCCTCCCGGTGGCCCTGGACGAAACCGGGGCGCCGGCCGACCCGGGGACCCTGCTGGATGTGGGCGCCGTGCCGCCGCTGCCCGGCACCGGCGGCGACCACGAGATGCTGGCCTGGCTGGCCGACCCGGTGGTCTGGGCGCTGGAGCGGCTCGATGCCGCGGATTTCCAGCTGGACGAAACCGCCGGGTTGGTCCGCTCCGGGGCGACTTCCAGCAGGAAAGACACCGGTGAAGTCGAAGAGCGGCCCGATGCATAATGGTTTTCACCCCTGCAACTTGCGCGGCAACCTGCGCCGGGCTCAACGATGAGGTGATCGGGTGTCGGAGCGGCTGCTGGAGGTCCGTAACCTGAGGACCCACTTTCGCACGGAGGAAGGCGTCGTCCCCGCCGTCGACGGGGTCAGTTTCCACGTCAACCGCGGGGAGACCCTGGGCATCGTCGGCGAGTCGGGCTGCGGCAAGAGCGTCACTTCGCTGAGCATCATGCGCCTGGTACCCAACCCGCCGGGCGAGATCGCGGGCGGAGAGATCATCTTCCAGGGCGAGAACCTGCTGGCCAAGAGCGAGCGGGAGATGCGCCGCATTCGCGGCAACGAGATCGCCATGATCTTTCAGGAGCCCATGACCTCGCTGAACCCGGTGTACACGGTGGGGGACCAGATCGCCGAGGCCATCGAGCTTCACCAGGGCCTGTCGCGGCGGGAGGCCCTGGCCAAGGCCGTGGAGATGTTGAGGCTGGTGGGCATCCCGTCGCCGGAGCAGCGGGTCCGGGAATACCCGCACCAGATGTCGGGCGGCATGCGCCAGCGGGTGATGATCGCCATGGCGCTGTCCTGCAACCCGAAACTGCTGATCGCCGACGAGCCCACCACTGCCCTGGACGTCACCATCCAGGCCCAGATCCTCGAGTTGATGAAGGAACTGCGCGAGAAAATCGGCATGGCCATCATGCTGATCACCCATGACCTGGGCGTCATCGCCGAGATGGCCGAGCGGGTCATCGTCATGTACGCCGGCAAGGTGGTGGAGGAGGCCGATGTGTTCGCCCTGTTCCGGAGGCCCCTGCACCCGTACACCGAGGGCCTGCTGCACTCCATCCCCCGGCTGGACCAGCCCAAGGGTCAGAAATTGCACGTCATTGAGGGCGTGGTGCCCAACCCGCTGAACATGCCTACCGGCTGCCGGTTTCACCCGCGCTGCCCCTACGCCACGGACCGGTGCAGGGCGGAGGAGCCGGCCCTGGAGCAGGTGGAGCCCGGCCGGTTCACGGCGTGCTGGCACTGGGATCGCGTCGGCAAGGCCGCGGAGGGGGTGGCATAAGTGGCGGAACAGGTTTCGTCGCCCGCCGCGGCCGAGACGGCGGCGTCGCTGGTGGGCGAGTCGTACGATCCTGAAGAGATCCTGGTCAACGTCGTCGACCTCAAGAAGTACTTCCCCATCACCGGCGGCGTGCTGTCGCGGGTCATCGGCCATGTGAAGGCGGTGGACGGCGTCAGCTTCTTCGTCCGCCGGGGCGAGACCCTGGGCCTGGTGGGCGAGTCCGGCTGCGGGAAGACCACCACCGGCCGGGTGATCCTGCGGCTGCTGGAGCCCACTGCCGGGCGGGTGGAGTTCGAAGGCCGCAACATTTTCGAGCTGAGCCGGGAACAACTGCGGCGCATGCGCCGGGAGATGCAGATCATCTTCCAGGACCCTTACGCCTCGCTGAACCCGCGCATGACCGTGGGCGACATCATCGGCGAGCCCCTGGAGATCCACGGCATCGCCCGGGGCGCCGAGCGGGACCGGCGGGTGCGGGAGCTGCTGGAGGTGGTGGGGCTCAGTTCCCACCACATGCGCCGGTATCCCCACGAGTTCTCCGGCGGCCAGCGGCAGCGCATCGGCATCGCCCGGGCGCTGGCCCTGAACCCTAAGTTGATCGTCTGCGACGAGCCGGTGTCCGCCCTGGACGTTTCCATCCAGTCCCAGGTGCTGAACCTGCTGGAAGAACTGCAGGACGAGTTCGGCCTCACCTACCTGTTCATCGCCCACGACCTCAGCGTGGTGAAACACATCTCCGACCGCATCGGCGTCATGTACCTGGGCAAGATGGTGGAACTGGCCGATGAGGACGAGTTGTTCCGCAGCCCGCAGCACCCGTACACCGAGGCGCTGCTGTCGGCGATTCCCATTCCCGACCCGGCCGTGCAGCGGGAGCGGGAGCGCATCGTGCTCACCGGCGACGTGCCCAGTCCCGCCAACCCGCCCAAAGGCTGCCGCTTCCACACCCGCTGCCCCCTGGCGGAGCCCATCTGCCGGGAGGTGGAGCCGGAGTTCAAGGACCTGGGCGGGGGACACTGGGTGGCCTGTCACATGGCGCCTCGGCAGGTGACCGGCATCACCGCCGGGTGACGGGAGGGGACTCCGGGCAGGATATTTCGATCCAATTACGGAAGTAGTGGCACCCTTGGTAGGGATTGTCGCCCGTTCCAGCGGCTTTGGACGCCGCCGGGCAAGGGCGCAACCAGCACAAGGGGGAGGTAGTGGGATGTTTCGGCGCAAGCCGAGCAGGGTACTGGCGTTGTTGACCGCGCTGCTGGCGGTCGCGCTGGTGGTGGCGGCCTGCGGGGGCGGCCAGCAGTCCCAGCAGCCGCAGGAGCCCGCCGAGGGCGGGGAAACGCCGCAGGAACCCTCCGGTCCCACCCAGGTGACCATCGCCCAGTTCACTGCTCCCAACCAGGTGTTCCACCCGCAGCTGACCCAGAGCGCCTACGACAGCGACATCGCCGGGCTGATCTTTGAACCGGTCCTGCAGTTCACCGAGGACCTGGCCTTCGAGCCCAACCTGGCCGAGTACGAGATCTCCGAAGACCAGTTGTCGGTGACCTTCCGGTTCAAGGAAGGGCTGGTATGGAGTGACGGCACGCCGCTCACGTCGGCGGACTACGCCTTCACCTACCTGAACCAGATGCACCCGGAGTGGCCCGGCCCCAGCCAGAGCATCGTCGCGTCCCTGCGGGGCGGCCAGGAACTGCTCAACAAGTACAACGAGCTGCGCAACCGCATCGAACCTGAGAATCCGGAGGACCGCCAGGAAGGCGTCGACTACATCACGTACGAGGAGTTCGTGGAGCAGGCGCTGCCGCTCTACGAGGAGTGGCTGGCCACCAACCCCATCGAGACGCCGGACGAGCTGACGGCCATCGTCCACTTTGACGACGTGTACGCGCCGGCGCTGCAGACCTTCGGCGGCGCCCTGATTCCCAAGCACATCTACGAGGGCATCCCGGTCCGGGATTGGGCCATCGCCGAGGTCACCAAGAAGCCGCCGGTGGCCAGCGGGCCCTACAAGTTCGTCCAGTACGTGACCGACCAGTTCACGGAACTTGAGGCCAACGAGAGCTACCACAAGGGCCGGCCCAACATCGACAAGATCATCTTCCGCGTCGTGGATGCCGAGGTCGCCATCGGCGAACTGCAGAACGGCACCATCGACGCCGTCGGCGTCGGCGCCTCGCAGATCTCCCCGCAAGACTTCGAGGAGGTCATCAAGAACTTCAGCCACGTCGACTGGTGGGAGAACCCGCAGTTCGGCTACCAGCACATGTTCATCAACCTGACCCACCCGCTGCTGCAGATCAAGGAAGTCCGGCAGGCCATGGCGTACGCCATCGACCGCCAGGGCATCGTCGACCGGCTGCTGTTCGGTCACGGCACGGTGATGAACACGCCGTTCCTGCCGGTGCAGTGGGCTTACGACGAGTCCGGGGTCAACCCGTACCCGTACGATCCGGAGAAGGCCAAGGAACTGCTGGCCCAGGCCGGCTTCCAGGACACCGACGGCGACGGCGTGCTGGAGAAGGACGGGCAGCGGCTGGAGTTCTCGCTGGTCTATCCGGGCGGCACCAGCAACCCGGTGCGGCAGGCCAGCGCGCCGCTGATCCAGCAGTACCTGGGCGCCGTGGGCATCAAGATCAACCTGGAGCCCCTGGAGTTCAACACCGTGGTCGCCAAGGCCACCTATGTGCCCGGTCAGAGGCCCGACTATGATCTGGGCCTGCTGGGCTGGTCGGTCACCGTCGACCCGGACCAGACGGGCCTCTGGGGCCCCAACGATCCGTACAACTTCACCGTCTTCTCCACGGAAACCATCGGTCCCGACTATGACCGGGCCATGGAGCTCATCGAGCAGGGCCTGCGGACCTTCGACCAGGCGGAGCGCACCGCCATCTACAAGGAACTGGGCAGGATCTTCAACGAGCATCTGCCCTACGTGTTCCTGTACACGGCCAACGACATCACGGTCTTCAACAAGCGGGTGCAGAACGTCAACCGCGACATCCGCGGGGCGCTCTTCAACGTGCACGAGTGGACGCTGGCAGAGTGAGCCGCGGGTGCCTGGTGCACCTGTGAGGTCGTGATGCGGCACCCGCCCTCGGGGCTTCCCGAGGGCGGGTGCGCATCAGGCCCCGACGGTGCCGGGCGCCGGGCGCGGGGATGGGGGTGGTCGCTTGGCGACCTACGTGGTGCGCCGCGTGCTGCAGTCGATTCCCATCCTGCTGGGCATCACCGTTCTGACCTTCCTGCTGGCCAAGGCGATGCCGGGAGATCCCTTCACCATGCTGCTGAACCCGGGCATCACCGAGGCTGATCTGGAGCGCCTGCGGGGCATCGCGGGGCTCAAGGCGCCGCCGCACGTCCAGTACTGGCGCTGGCTGGTGAGCCTCCTGCAGGGCAACCTGGGCATGTCCATCAGCTTCAACCAGCCCGTGGCCACCATCATCGCCGACCGCCTGGCCCCCACGGTTGCCATCGGCATCGGCTCACTGCTCATCGGCCTGATCCTCGGCGTGTTGTTCGGCGTCATCTCCGCCGTGCGCAAGTACACCCTGATCGACACGGTGTTCACGGTGGGCGCCCTGGCCGGCATCTCGGCGCCCACCTTCTTCATGGGCCTGCTGGCCATCAAGTACCTGTCCATCGGCCTGGGCTGGTTCCCCAGCAGCAACCTGGTCACGCCGGGCCTCAACGCGCCGTTCCCATACAACTACCTGGACGTGGCCCACCACCTGGTCCTGCCGACGATGGTGCTGGGTGTGGCGTCCATCGGCAGCATGGCCCGCTACGTGCGCTCCGGCATGCTGGACGTGCTGAGCCAGGACTATGTCAGGACGGCCCGGGCCAAAGGCCTCAGCGAGCGGGTGATCGTCTACCGCCACGCCCTGCGCAACGCCTTGATCCCGGTGGTCACGCTCCTGGGGCTGTCGCTGCCCGGCGTCGTGGGCGGCGCCATCATCACCGAGCAGGTCTTCTCGATCCCCGGCCTGGGCCGGATGTCGTACCTGGCGGTGCTGCGCCGGGACTACCCGCTGATCATGGCCACCACGGTGCTGTTCGCCGTGATGACCGTGCTGGGCAACCTGCTGGCCGACCTGGGGTACGCCTGGGTGGACCCGCGCATTCGTTACGACTGAAGACCGCGCCGGGCGCCTGGGCGGCCGGCCGGGGAGGGGCGGTGGATCAGTGGCTCTCCCGGAACAAGACGTGCGCGAGATCGGCGCTCTCCAGGGCCACCGGGTCGAGGTCGAGACCTGGGGGCGCATCTTCTGGCGGCGTTTCCGGAGGAACCGGCAGGCGCTGGCCGGCTGCGCGGTGCTGCTGTTCCTGATCGCCATTTCGGTGGGAGCGCCCTGGATCGCGCCCCACGACCGGGACTACGCCGACCTGACCAAGATCGAACTGCCGCCCAGCCGCGAGCACCCGCTGGGCACCGACCAGATCGGCCGGGACAACCTGACCCGCCTGCTCTACGCCGGCCGCATCAGCTTGCTGGTAGGCGTGGTGGCCGTGGCGGTGTCCATCTCCATCGGCACGCTGCTGGGCGCGGTGGCCGGTTACGTCGGCGGCTGGGTCGACAACATCATCATGCGCGTCGCCGACATCATCCTGTCCTTTCCCCTGCTGGTGCTGCTGATCGTCCTGGCGTCGATCATTCCCCCCGCCATTCCCAGCCACTACGCCACCATGGCGGTCATCGGCTTCGTCAGCTGGCCCGGAGTGGCGCGGCTGGTCCGGGGCGAGTTCCTCAGCCTGCGCGAGCGGGAGTTTGTGGAGGCCGGGCGCGCCATGGGCGCCGGCACCAACCGGATGATCTTCCGGCACATGCTGCCCAACTCGGTGGCGCCGCTGATCGTGTCCGCCACCCTGGGCGTCGCCGGCGCCATCCTGACCGAGAGCGCCCTGTCGTTCCTGGGCCTGGGAGTCCAGCCGCCGCTGCCCTCCTGGGGCAACATGCTGACCGACGCCCTGACCTGGCGGGTCCTGGCCATGAAGCCGTGGCTGTGGGTGCCGCCGGGCATCATGATCTTCGTGGCCGTCATGGCCATCAACATGGTGGGCGACGGCCTGCGGGACGCCCTGGATCCCCGCCTGAAGAACGACTGAGGGGGCCGGCCTGCCCCGCGGCGTCGGCGGGGGGAGGCCGCTCCGGCCGTGTCGAATTGCCCCGCCCATGGGGACCATGGGGAGATTGGCGCGTTTTCCCGGCGTCATCACCTGTATCCTGACGGCACTGCTGGCCGCCGCCTGCGGGACGGGAACCCCGCCCTCGCCGGCCGGCGGCCAGAACCCGCCCGCGGCGCCGCCGGCGGCGCCGCCTGAGCCGGTGCCGGGCGGCACCGTGACCGTGGCCCAGTGGGAGGCGCCCGCGGGCGTCTTCAACCCCTGGGCGGCCGCCGGGGCTGCCGACCTGGACGTGGCCCGGCTGGTCTACGGGTCCCTGCTGGAATGGACAGGGGCTGACGGCCCCTACGCCGCCGGGACCGGCGGCGCCCTGGCGGAGGACTACCGGGTTTCCGCCGACGGGCTGGAGATCACCTTCCGGCTGAAGCCCGGGGTCCGGTGGCACGACGGGCAGCCCTTCACGGCGGCCGACGTGGTCTTCACCTTCCGCTCCCTGCTGCATCCGGGCTACGAAGGTGACCGGCGCCTGGACTTCGTGAGCCTGCGCGGGGCCCGGGCGCTGCTGGAGACCTACGCCGGCATCGACGGGGAGGGCGGCGCGGGCACCGCCCAGCGCAAGGTCGAGGCGTGGCGGCGATGGGCGGCCGAGAGCGGCGCCGTGGAGGCCCTGGACGAGGGCACCGTGGTCTTCCGCTTCGACGAAGTTCACGGCCCTGTGCTGGGCCACATCGGCACCGCGCCCATCCTGCCCCGGCACCGGTGGGAAGGGGTTCCCGTGGACCAGTGGGCCGAGGCCGGGGAAAGCCGGAGCCCGGTGGGCACGGGGCCCTTCCGCCTGGCGGAGTACCGGCCCGGAGAGTGGGTGCGGTTGGAACGGTTTGAGGACTACCACGCCGGGCCGGCCCTGGTGGACGCCGTCCTGTTCCGGGTGGTGGATCCCGCCGGCATCGACGGGGCCCTGGCCGCGGGCGAGGTGGACCTGGCGGGCGTCGCCTCCTCGCCGCTGGAGCCGGAGCAGGCGGCGGCACTGGAGGAGATCCCCGGCGTCCAGGTATGGCAGGCGCCGGGCTTCGGTTACCAGTTCCTGTACATCAACCTGAACCAGCCGCGCTTCCAGGACGTGCGGGTGCGCCAGGCCATGGCCAGGGCCATCGACCGCGCCGCCCTGGTGGAGCGCCTGCTGGACGGCCGGGGCCGGGTGGTGGACGCGCCCCTGCCGCCGGGTTGGCCGCTGCCCGGCGGGCTGCAGCACTATCCCCACGACCCCCAGGCGGCGCGGGACCTGCTGGCGGAGGCGGGCTGGACCGACGGCGACGGCGACGGCGTGCGGGAGCGGGACCTGGACGGCAGCGGCGGGATCGACACGCGCGGCTGCGGCGGGCCGGGCTACGGCGGCGCCGGCGTCCCGCCCTGCGAGACCCTCAGCGTGCGCCTGCTCTACCCGGACGGCGATGACCGGCGCCGGGAAGCGGCCGGCATGATCGCAGGGTGGCTCAATGCCGTGGGCTTCGACGTGCGGGTGGAAGCGGCCGGTTTCGAGACCATCCTCCAGCGGGTGCTGCTGCAGATCCCCCGGGACTACGACCTGGGCCTGCTGGGGTGGGACCTGGGCGCCGACCCGGACCAGTCGGCCATCTGGCGCTGCGGGGAGCTTTACAATTTCGTCGATTTCTGCGAGGACACCGTGGGGCCCGAGGCAGCCAGGGCCCAGAGCCTGGCGGAGGCGGGCCGCGCCGCCCACGACGCCGCCCTGCGGCGGCCGGCGTACCAGGAGTGGGCCGCCGTACTCAACGAGCAGCTTCCCTACGTCTTCCTCTACAGCCCCGACGTGGTCACGGCGGCGTCCGGCCGCGTTCAGGGCGTCAACCGGGACTTCCGGGGCCCGCTGCACAACGCCCACCGCTGGTGGGTCCTGCCCGGCGAATCCTGACGGCCCTGCCGTCTTTTGACCGGCATCGGGCCCGGGGTACAATGATGTGCGTAGTCCAACCCGGACGGAGGCGAAGCGGCATGCCCGTCACCCCCGACGACGTGCGGCGCGTGGCCCAACTGGCTTCCCTGGAACTGGACCCCGACGACGAGACCCGCCTGGTGCAGAAGGTGCAGCAGGTGGTGGAGTACGTGGACAGGCTCCAGGCAGTGGACACTGCAGGGATCGAACCCCTGGCCCATCCCTATGCCGGTTCTTCCACGCCCATGCGGCCGGACACGGCGCGGCAGGGCCTGCCCGTCGACGAGGTCCTGGCCAACGCGCCGGACCGGTTCGGGCCCTTCTTCCGGGTTCCCCGCATGATCGAGGAGGGCCAGGATGACTGACAGGCCGCTCACCGAACTGGGCGTCGTCGAGACGGCCGAGGCGGTCCGCCGGGGACGCCTGCGGGCCGAGGAGGTGACCCGTGCCCACCTGGACCGCATCGCCGCCGTGGACGGGCGCATCCGCGCCTTCCTGCACGTCACGGGGGAGGCGGCGCTGGCCCGGGCGCGGGAGATCGACGAAGCCGTGCGCCGCGGCGCCGATCCCGGCCCGCTGGCGGGCGTCCCCGTGGCCGTTAAAGACAATATCTGCACTCGCGGCGTTCCCACCACCGCCGCCTCGCGGATGCTCCAGGGCTTCGTGCCGCCCTACGACGCCACCGTCATCGAGCGGCTGAACGCCGCGGGCGCCATCATTATCGGCAAGACCAACCTGGACGAGTTCGCCATGGGCTCCTCCACCGAGCACTCGGCCTTCCAGGTCACCGCCAACCCCTGGGACGAATCCCGGGTGCCCGGCGGTTCCAGCGGCGGCTCGGCCGCCGCGGTGGCGGCGGGCGAGGCCCCGGCCGCCCTGGGCACCGACACCGGCGGTTCCATCCGCCTGCCTGCCGCCTTCTGCGGCGTGACGGGGCTCAAGCCGACCTACGGCCGGGTGTCCCGGTACGGGGCCATCGCCTTCGCGTCCTCGCTGGACCAGATCGGCCCCTTCGCCCGGGACGCCCGGGACACTGCCCGGCTGCTGGCGGTGCTGGCCGGCTACGACCAGCGCGACAGCACCTCAGCCCAGGAGCCGACGGCCGATTACGAGGGGGCGCTGACCGGCGACGTGCGCGGCCTGAAGATCGGGCTGCCCGCCGAGTACTTCGGCGAGGGCGTCGACTCCCGGGTGGCGCAGGCGGTGCGGGAGGCCGTGGCCGTCCTGAAAGACGCCGGCGCCCAGGTGGTGGAGGTGTCGCTGCCCTATACCTCGTACACCCTGCCGGTCTACCACCTGGTGGCCACCGCGGAGGCGTCGTCCAACCTGGCCCGTTACGACGGCGTCCGCTACGGCCACCGGACCAGCCGGCGCGTGACGTCCCACGGTGACCTCATCGCCCGCTCCCGCGGCGAGGGCTTCGGGCCCGAGGTGAAACTGCGGATCATCCTGGGCACCTTCGCCCTGAGCGCCGGCTACTACGACCAGTACTACGGCAAGGCCCAGCAGGTCCGGCGCCTGATCAAGGACGACTTCGAGCGGGTCCTGGCCCAGGTGGACCTGCTGGCCACGCCCACGGCCCCCACGGTGGCCTTCCCCATCGGTGAGCGCGCCGACGACCCCATGGCCATGTACATGGCCGACATCTGCACCACGGGCGCCAACCTGGCGGGGCTGCCGGCGCTTTCCATCCCGTGCGGCTTCCTGGACGGGCTGCCTGTGGGCCTGCAGCTCATCGGGCGGCCTTTCGACGAGGCTACGCTGCTCCGGGCAGCCGACGCCTACCAGCGGCTGACCGACCATCACCTGCGCCGCCCGGCGCTGGCCGCGGCGGGCGCGGCCGGGGGTGGTGCCTGATGAGCACGCCGGTAACGGCCGGCACGGCCGTGGAACGTCCCTACGAGATCGTCGTGGGCCTGGAGGTCCATGTGGAACTGACCACCGAGAGCAAGATCTTCTGCTCGTGCCCCACCCGCTTCGGGGCCGAGCCCAACAGCCAGGTGTGCCCCGTCTGCCTGGGCCTGCCCGGCACGCTGCCGGTCCTCAACCGCCGGGCCCTGGAGCAGGCGGTGCGGGCCGCCCTGGCCCTGAACTGCCGCATCCAGCCCGTGGCCAAGTTCGACCGTAAGAACTACCACTACCCCGACCTGGTCAAGGGGTACCAGATTTCGCAATACGACCTGCCGGTGGGCTATGAGGGCTGGCTGGAGGTGGGCGACCCGGCGAACCCGCGGCGCATCCGCATCCGCCGGGTCCACCTGGAGGAGGACACCGGCAAGTCCCTGCACGACCAGGCTCCCGGCGCATCGGTGGTGGACTACAACCGCTCGGGCATCCCGCTGCTGGAGATCGTGTCGGAGCCCGACATCCGCTCCGCCGAGGAAGCCCGGGACTACCTGATGCACCTGCGCCAGGTGATGCTGTACACCGGCGTCAGCGACGCCCGCATGGAGGAAGGCTCGCTGCGGGTGGACTGCAACGTCAGCGTCCGGCCCCGCGGGTCCGACGTCTTCGGCACCATCACCGAGATCAAGAACCTCAACTCCTTCCGGTCTGTGGTGCGGGCCATCGAATACGAGGCCCAGCGGCAGTGGGAGGTGTTGAGCGCCGGCGGCACCCTGCGCCGGGAAACCCGCCACTGGGACGAGCGGCGCGAGGTGACCGTCGCGCTCCGCCGCAAGGAAGAGGCCCACGACTACCGCTACTTCCCCGACCCCGACCTGCTGCCGGTGCCGCTGCCGGCCGATTGGGTAGAGGAGATCCGCGCCTCGCTGCCGGAACTGCCGGGCGCACGCCGGCGGCGGTACGTGCTGGACCTGGACCTCTCGGTGCGGGACGCCGACACTCTGGTAGGGGATCCCGGCCTGGCGGGCTACTTTGAGGACCTGCTGGCGGCAGGCGCCGAGGCCCGGGCGGCGGCGTCATGGGTGCTGACCCAGGTGCTGGCCTGGCTCAATGCCCAGGGCGCCGGCATCGATGCCTTCCCGGTGCCGCCCGCCCGCCTGGCCCGGCTGCTCCGGCTGGTGGACGAGGGCACCATCTCCATGACGGCGGCCAAGGACGTGTTCGAGGAGATGGTCCGTACCGGCGCCGAGCCCGACGCCGTGGTGGAGGCCCGCGGACTGCGCCAGATTTCCGACCAGGCGGCGCTGCTGGAGATCGTGGACCGGGTGCTGGCCGCCAACCCGCAGCCGGTGGCCGACTACAGGGCCGGCAGGCAGCAGGCCCTGGGCTTCCTGGTGGGCCAGGTGATGAAGGAGACCCGCGGCCGGGCCAACCCGCAACTGGTCAACGACCTGCTGAGGCAGAGGTTGAGCAGCGACGGATGACGGCGGCCGGGCGGATCGGCCTCGCCGGGTGGCGCCACGTGGTCAAGCTGGACCCCGACAAGCCGCTGCCGGCCGAGACCGTGCGCCGCATCGCCGCAAGCGGCACCGACGCCGTGCTGATCGGCGGCACCCAGAGGCTGACCCGGGCCAAGGTCCTGCGGCTGCTGTGGCGGCTGCGCCACGCGCCGGTGCCCGTCTGCATCGAGGTCACCGCCATGGCCTGCGCGGTGCCCGGCGCCGACGCCTACCTGGTGCCCCTGGCCCTCAACACCGGCGACCTGCAGTGGTTGAGCGGCCGCCACCTGGAGGGGCTGGCCCGGGTGGGCGCCCGGGTCCCCTGGGAGCGGGTGCTGGCGGTGGGCTACATCATCGCCAATCCCCACTCGGCGGCGGCACGCCGGGCCCAGGCGGCCGAGCCGTCGGAGGAGGAACTGGCGGCCCTGGTCCGTTACGGCGCCGGGATCCTGGATTTGCCGGTGGTATACCTGGAGTACAGCGGCAGCCAGGCGCCCGACGCCATGGTGGAAGTGGCCGGCCGCTGCCTGCGCCGGATCCGGGCGGCCGGCGGGCGGTCGCGGCTGTTCTACGGCGGCGGCATTGCCGGGTACGAAAGCGCCCGGCGGCGCCTGCAGCAGGTGGATACCATCGTCGTCGGGAACGCGCTTTACAGTCCCCGGGGCCTTGCCGTCCTGGAAGAGACGCTGGCCGCCCGGGACGATGCCCTGCGGGAGGGTGACCCCGGTTGTCCGACCAGCTGACGGTATATTTGAACGGGCGGTACGTGCCCTACAGCCAGGCCTTGATCCCCGTGGAGGACCGGGCTTTCCTGTTCGCCGACGGCATCTACGAGGTGGTCCGCTGCTACGGGGGACGGCCCTTCCACCTGGACCGGCATTACGAGCGCCTGTGCCGCAGCGCCCGGGCCCTGGAACTGCCGCTGCCCCTGGACGAGGCGGCCTTCGCGGGGATCGTCGCCGAACTGCTGGAGCGAAACAATCTCCAGGAGGCCACCGTCTACCTGCAGGTCACCCGGGGCGCCGCGCCCCGGCGCCACCAGATCCCCCAGGGCCTGGAGCCCAACGTGGTGGCCATCGCCCGGCCGGTCCAGTCGCCGTCGGAGGAGGAGGTCCGGCGCGGCGTGTCGGTGATCACCGTGCCCGACACCCGCTGGGGCCTGTGCTGGATCAAGACGGTGGGGCTTTTGCCCAACGTCCTGGCCCGCCGCCAGGCCGAGAAGGAAGGGGCCTTCGACGCCGTTTTCGTGCGGGACGGCCTGGTGACCGAAGCCACCTCCAGCAACGTCTTCTGCGTCATCGACGGTGTGGTCTACACCCATCCCCTGGCCAACATCCTGCCCGGCATCACCAGGGCCGTGGTGCTGGAGATCCTGGCCGAGCTGGGCATTCCCTGCCGGGAAGAGGCCGTGCCCCTGGAGTGGTTTCGGGAGGCCGACGAGATCTTCCTGACCGGCACCGTGCTGGAGGTCATGGGCGTGGCCCGGGTGGACGGCCGCACCGTGGGCGAGGGCCGCAGCGGTCCCCTGACCCTGCGCGTCTGGGAGGCCTTCCGCCGCCGGTGCGCCTCCTGAGAGCGCCGCGCTGCCGGGAGCGCGGCGGGAAGGCACCGGCAGGCCGGTGGGAAGAGGTGATACCGTGCGGATCCTGGTGATTTCCGACAGCCACATCCCGCAGATGGCGCCGGACCTGCCGGCGGCAGTCTACGAAGCCGCGGAGCAGGCCGACGCCATCCTGCACGCCGGCGACATCACCGACCTGTGGGTCTGCCGCGCGCTGGAGCGCTTCGCGCCCACCCACGCGGTCCACGGCAACGTGGACGGCCCGGAGACGGCGGCGGCCCTGCCGGCGCGGCAGGTGCTGGACCTGGCGGGGGTGCGGGTGGGCCTGACCCACGGGCACCTGGGCGACGCGGCCACGACGCCGGAGCGGGCCTTCAACGCCTTCGCCGGCGAGCCGGTGCAGGTGGTGGTGTTCGGCCACAGCCACCAGGCTCTGATCGAGGAGCGGGGCGGCGTGCTGCTGCTCAACCCCGGCTCCGTCAGCGACCGGCGCCAGGCCCTGGGCCGCAGTTTCGCCTGGCTGTACGTCGAGGACGGCCGGGTTCGGGCAGAACTGGTGCGGCTGGACCCGTAGGCGCAGGGCGCCACGGTGCGGGCGGCCGGGACGGAGCGGGCCGCAGGACCGGGAGGAGGAGCCGCGTGCAACTGCGGGCCGTACTCTTCGACCTGGACGGGACGCTGCTGGACCTGGACATGGAGCGGTTCCTGCCCGTCTACATGGACGCGCTGGCGGGCTTCCTTTCCGACTACCTGCCGGCCGCCACCCTGACCGATGCGGTGATGGCGTCGGTGGGGGCGGCCATCGCCGACGTGGATCCCCGGTTCACCAACGAGGACGTTTTCTGGCGGGAGTTTCGGCGGCGCACGGGATACGACCTGGACACGCTGCGGGAGCCGCTGGAGCGCTTCTACCGGGACGTGTTCCCCCGCCTGGGCGGCCAGGCCCGGCCGGTGCCGGGCGCCCGGGACGTGGTGGCCGACCTGGCCGGCGCGGGCCTGAAACTGGCGCTGGCCACCAACCCCATCTTTCCCCGGGCAGCCATCGAGGCCCGCCTGGCCTGGGCTGGCATCGAGCCCCGCTGGTTCGACTTCATCGCCGACTTCGAAACCATGCACGCCTGCAAGCCGCAGCCGGCCTTCTTTCTGGAGGTGTGCAGCCGCCTGGGGGTGGAGCCGGCCCGGGCGCTGATGGTGGGCAACGACCCCGTCATCGACATCCGCGGCGCCCAGCAGGTGGGCATGGCCACGTACCTGGTGGAAGGCGCGCCGGCGCCGGGGAGCTTCGAGCGGGAGGTGGGCGCGCTGGTGCTGGGCGGCGCCGGCGGCGAGCCCGCCGGTGGCAACGGCGGGGGCGCGGGGTCCGGAGCCGCCGCGGCGGATCCGCGCCGCGGCAGCGGCCCGCTGGCCGGCGTGCCGGAGTTTGTTCGCCGATTCACGAGTTCGGCCCGGTTTCCTTGACACTGTTTTTGGGCTGTTCTTATAATGGTTTGGGCATTCGGCCGGGAACCGCAAAAGCGCATGAGACCGCGGGTTTTGGGGTCCTCCAGGCCCGCGTCGTCATGCTCAAGGGGGCACTCGGATGCTGGGCCCATGGGTCGATCTGCTGGTCTTCCTCATCGCCGGCCTGACGTTTCCCGTCCTCAACGTGGTCCTCAGCTCGCTGCTCCGCCGGGATTATCCATACCCCGAGAAGGTCATGCCTTATGAGTCCGGCGAGGACCCCGTGGGCGACGCGCGGGTCAGGTTCCGGGTCTCCTACTACGTCTTCGCCATGCTCTTCGTGGTCTTCGACGTGGAGACCGTCTTCCTTTATCCCTGGGCCGTGGTGCTGCGGGAACTGGGCTTGTTCGCCCTGATCGAGATCATCGTCTTCATCGGCCTGCTGCTCGTCGGCCTGTATTACGCCTACAAGAAGAAGGTGCTCCGATGGGTATGAGGGATGGCGGCAGCCTCTCCCGGCCGGGCGCGGCCGGCGCCGGCGATCCTTCGGTACTGCCGGGTGAGCTTTCGGGTGACGTTTGGTCCGCCGCCGGGCAGAAGCTGCCCGGCGTCTGGGAAGTCATGCCGGGGGTCATTACCACCAACCTGCAGACCCTGCTGAACTGGGGCCGGGGCAATTCCCTCTGGTACCTGCTGTTCGGCATCGCCTGCTGCGCCATCGAGATGATGGCGGCGGGCGGCCCCCGTTATGACCTGGACCGCATCGGTTCCGTCTTCCGCGCCTCGCCCCGGTCTTCGGACCTGATGATCGTGGCTGGGACCGTCACGGAGAAGATGGGCCCCGTGGTGCGGCGGCTCTACGACCAGATGGCCGAACCCCGCTGGGTCATCGCCATGGGCGCCTGCGCCTCCAACGGCGGTCCTTACTGGCAGGGCTACAACGTGGTCGACGGCGTCGATAAGTTCGTGCCGGTCGACGTGTACGTGCCCGGATGCCCGCCCCGGCCCGAGGCGCTGGTGCAAGGCATCCGTCGCCTGCAGGAAAAGATTAAGAGCGGCGAGCACATCGAGGCCGGCATCCGGCCCGCGGCCATCCGGGGGTGAGCGCCGGTGACGGATGAGGAGCGCAAGGATCAGGCCGCGGCCGCCGCCAAGGCGGCTGCGGCCGCCAAGGCCAGGGCCGCTGCCGGTGAAGGGGGCGGCGCCGCGGCCGGCGGTGAAGGCGGCGGCGACGGCGGCGATGCGGGTCCTGTGATGCCCGAGCGGTACCAGCAATTCCTGGACGCCCTGGGCAAGGAGTTCGAGGGGGTCGACTTCGCCCCGGCCTACAACGCGGCCGACGGGTTCCTGTACATCAACGTCCCGCGGGACCGCCTGCGCGAGATCGCCCTGTACCTGCGCGACCGGGCCGGTCTCAACTACCTGCGGGCGCTGTCCGGCGTCGACTGGATGGACCGCCTGCAGGTGGTCTACCACCTGACCCGGGTGGAGCCCGACACCAGGCCCGAACTGCTGGTGGCCATGCAGGTCGACGTAGACCGCGACCAGGCCGTCTGTCCCTCGCTGGTGGACGTCTGGCCCACCGCCGACTTCAACGAGCGTGAGGTCTTCGACCTGTTCGGCATCCGCTTCGAGGGACACCCCAACCTGCGCCGCATCCTGCTGCCCGACAACTGGCAGGGCGGCTATCCGCTGCGCAAGGACTTTGTCGACAAGCGGCCCAAGAGGCAGCGGAAGATCCGGCCGAGGTGATCCAGGATGGCTGATCAGATCGAGCGCAGCATCGGCGCCGGCGTCCAGGTCATCGAGGACGCCGAGACCATGGAAGAAGCGTTGCGGCGGGCCCACCTGGAGGAGCAGGCCGGCGAGCGCAGGCGCATGCTGGTCAACTTCGGGCCCCAGCATCCCAGCACCCACGGCGTGCTCCGGGTGTTGCTGACGCTGGAGGGCGAGACGGTCATCGACGCCCAGCCCGACATCGGCTACCTCCACCGCAACTGGGAGAAGATCGTCGAGGGCTGGACCTACGCCATGGTGGTGCCCTTCTCGGACCGCAACGACTATCTGGCCGCCATCTGCAACGAGCAGGCGGTGGTGGGCGCCGTCGAGCGCCTGATGGGCATCGAGGTGCCCGAGCGCGGCCAGTTCCTGCGGGTGCTGGTGTTCGAGCTGCAGCGCCTGACCAGCCACCTGATCTGGTTCGGCACCTTCGCCATGGACATGGGCGCCACCACGGCGTTCCTGCACGCCTTCCGCGAGCGCGAGCGCTGCTACAGCCTCTTCGAGGAAATCACCGGCGCCCGCCTGCTGTACAACTACCTGCGCATCGGCGGGCTGCGCAACGACGTGCCCGATTCCTGGCTGAAGAAGCTGGAGCAGTTCCTGGACGATTTTGAGAAGGAAGCCTACCCCAGCTACTGGGACCTGGTCATCAACAACGAGATCTTCCGCGTGCGCACCAAGGGCATCGGGGTGATCACCCCCGAGCAGGCCATCGCCTACGGGGCCAGCGGGCCGGTGCTGCGCGGCAGCGGCATCCGCTGGGACCTGCGTAAGGTGGACCCGTTCCTGCCCTACGACCAGTTCGAGTTCGACATCCCCGTGGGCACCAACGGCGACGCCTACGACCGCGCCATCGTCCGCATGAAAGAGATGATGGAGAGCGTCAAGATCATCCGCCAGGTGATGAAGCGCCTGCCCGACGGGCCGGTGATGGCCAAGCTGCCGCGGGCGCTGCGTCCGCCCAAGGGCCAGGTGTACAACCGCGTGGAGTCGCCCCGCGGCGAGGTGGGCGTCTACCTGATCAGCGACGGCGGCACCGGCCCCTATCGCATCAAGTGGCGCTCCCCGTGCTTCACCCACCTGATGCTGCTGCCTGTGATGGCCAGGGGCCACCTGGTGGCCGACCTGGTCACCTGCATCGGCAGCATCGACATCGTCCTCGGGGAGGTTGACCGCTGATGCCGGGCTGGCTCATCGACTTCCTCTGGGTGGTCGTCAAGGTCACCCTGGTCATCGCCTTCGTCGGCGTCAACTTCATCTTCATGGTCTGGCTGGAGCGCAAGCTGTCGGCCAAGATGCAGGCCCGCATCGGTCCCAACCGCGTGGGTCCCCACGGCTCCCTGCAGTTGATCGCCGACGCGCTGAAGCTGTTTTCAAAGGAAGACATCAAGCCGGCCATGGCCGATCCCAAGGTCTGGGCGCTGGCACCGGTGGTGATGTTTGCCCCGGCCCTGCTGGTGTTCTACGTCCTGCCCGTGGGCCCCAACGCCGTCATCGGCACCGACCTCAATGTCGGCCTGCTCTACCTGGCGGCGGTCAGTTCCTTCACCCTGGTGGGCATCTTCATGGCGGGCTGGGGGTCCAACAGCAAGTACTCGCTGCTGGGCGCCATGCGCGCCGGCGCCGCGCTGATGGCCTACGAGATCCCGCTGGTGCTGTCCATCCTGACCGTGGCCATGCTGGCGGGCACCCTCAGCGTGCAGGGGATCGTCCAGGCCCAGGTGGACCGCGGCTATTATTTCGTCTTCCCCGGCATCGTGGCGTTCATCATCTACTTCATCTGCGTCATGGCCGAGTTGGGCCGCGGTCCCTTCGACCTGGTGGAGGCCGAGCACGAGCTGGTCATGGGCTACCAGACCGAGTACAGCGGCATGCGCTGGGGCATCATGCTCATGGCAGAATACACCAATCAGTTCACCGCTGCGGCCATCGCGGCCATGCTGTTCCTGGGCGGCTGGGACGGGCCCTTCCTGCCGGGCTGGCTGTGGCTGGTGATCAAGGCGTACGCCCTGGTCATGGTCATGATGTGGGTGCGCTGGACGCTGCCCCGGGTCCGCATCGACCAGCTGCTGGACTTGAGCTGGAAGTTCCTGCTTCCGGTCTCGCTGCTGAACCTGGTGGTCGTGGCCATTTTCCTGGTTTGATGATGGGGTGAGCACCCGATGGGCGTTCTGAACGACGTGGCGCGAGCCGCCAAGAGCATCGTCAAGGGGCACATGGTCACCCTGCGGGAAATCTTCAAGCCACCCATGACCATCCGCTACCCCGACGAGAAGCCCGAGCAGCCCAAGGGCTCCCGGGGCATGCCGGTGCTCAAGGTCAACGCCGAGACCGGCGAACTCAACTGCACGGCCTGCGGCCTCTGCGCCCGCTCCTGCCCGCCGGGGTGCATCGAGGTCATCGAGGAGACCGACGCCAACGGCAAGCGCATGCGGCGGCCGCTGGCCTACAACCTGGACATGGGCAAGTGCATGGTCTGCAACCTCTGCATCGAGGCCTGCCCCTTCGACGCGCTGGAGATGGCGGCCAACTTCGAGATCTCCGTGTACGACCCGGAGAACCTGGTCTTCAACAAAGACCAGCTGGCCACCATCTGGAAGAACTACGACGCCGTCCGCATCGCCGGGGGTGAGAAGCTGTGAGCCTGCAGGTGGTGGCCTTCGCCGTCCTGGCGGCCCTGATCCTGTACGGGTCCTATAAGGTCGTGGCTTCGCCGCTGATCACCCACTCGGCCCTGTTCCTGGCCCTGGTCCTGGTCAGCGTCGCCGGGGTCTTCCTGATGCTGGACGCGGTGTTCCTGGCAGTGGTCCAGGTGCTGGTCTACGCCGGGGCGGTGATGGCGGTGATCATCTTCGCCATCATGCTCAGCGAGCAGCGGGAGATCGGCGGCGACCCCTCGGCGCAGCGGATGGGCTTCGGTGAGGAATTGCGCCGGGCGCTGCGGTCCCGCCACTGGGGCCTGCTGCCGGCGGCGGCTGCCGCCCTGCTGGCGGTCCTGGCCATCGCCGGCATCGGCCGCCTGGGGGCCCCGGCGGCTCCGGGCGCCGCCTCCACGTCGGTGGCCGACGTGGGGCGCGCGCTGCTGACGGATTACCTGGTGCCCTTTGAGATCGCCTCGGCGGTGCTGCTGGCGGCCGTGATCGGCGCCATCGTGCTCACGGCCCGCGAAGGCAGCGACGCCCGGGACGGGGGGCGGTCCTGATGCCGCTGCCGCTGCCCTACTTCCTGGTGCTGGGCGCGCTGATGTTCGCCGTCGGCGCCTGGGGCGCCCTGTCCCGCAGCAACGCCGTCCGGGTGCTGATGTCCATCGAGTTGATGTTGAACGCCGTCAACATCAACCTGGTGGCCTTCAACCGCTACCTGACGCCCAGCGAGTTGACCGGGCAGATTTTCTCGATCTTCGTCATCACCATCGCGGCGGCCGAGGCGGCCCTGGGCCTGGCCATCGTGTTGATGATCGCTCGCCGTCGCGGCGCCATCGACATCAACAAGATCAACACCCTGAGGGGGTAAGGCTTCCGTGCCAGGCTCCATGTGGTTGATCCCGGTCCTGCCCTTCGCCGCCAGCGCCGTCCTGCTGTTCTTCGGCCGCCGGCTGGGAGCCGTCCTGGGGCCGCTGGTGGGCGCGGCGGCCACCGGCACCTCCTTCGTGCTGTCCCTGCTGGGGCTGCTGGCGCTGCGGGGCGGAGCCCCCGCCTATCATGCCCAGATCCGCTGGGCGGAAGTCGGGGATCTCAGCATCCGCATGGGCTTCATGTTCGACAAGCTGGAGGCGGCGGTGGTGACCATGGTCACCTTCGCCTCCTTCTTCATCCAGCTTTACGCCATGGGCTACATGCGGGGCGACGCCAAGTACAACCGCTTCTTCACCATCGTCAGCCTGTTCACCGCCGGCATGCTGACCACCGTCATGGCGGACAACCTCCTGCTCTTCACCCTGGGCTGGGAGATCATGGGCTTCGCCTCGTTCTCGCTGATCGGCCACTGGTTCGAGAAGATCGAGAACGCCTGGGCCGCCTTCAAGGCCTTCGTGACCACCCGTATCGGCGACCTGGGCCTGATGGCGGCCATGTTCCTGCTGGCGGCGCAGGCGGGGACGCTGCAGTTCGACGGCATCTTCGAAGCCGTCGAGGGCGCGGCCGGCGCCTGGTGGGTGACGCTGGCGGCCCTGTTCCTGTTCTGGGCGGCGGTGGGCAAGTCGGCGCAGCTGCCGCTGCACGTCTGGCTTCCTGACGCCATGGCCGGTCCCACCCCGGTCAGCGCCCTGATCCACGCCGCCACCATGGTGGCCGCCGGCGTGTTCCTGGTGGCGCGCAACTACGCCCTGTTCGAGGCCAGCGGCACCGCCCTGGACGTGGTGGCCTGGGTGGGCGGCGTGACGCTGCTGTTCGCCGCCGTGGTGGCGGTGCTGCAGGAAGACATCAAGAAGGTCCTGGCCTACTCCACCATGAGCCAGCTGGGCTACATGATGATGGCACTGGGCGTCGGGGGTTACGCGGCCGGCGTGTTCCACGTGGTCACCCACGGCTACTTCAAGGCGCTGCTGTTCCTGGGCGCCGGCAGCGTCATCCACGCGCTGCACCATGAGCAGAACATGCACCGCATGGGCGGCCTGTTCCGGCGCATGCCGGTGACGGCGGTCACCTTCATCATCGGCATGCTGGCCCTGGCCGGTATCCCGCCCTTCGCCGGCTACTACAGCAAGGACGAGATCCTGCTGGCGGCCTACGAGGCCAACAGCGCCCTGTTCTGGATCGGCTCGGTGGGCGCCCTGCTGACGGCCTTCTACATGACCCGGGCCGTGGTCCTGACCTTCTTCGGCCGGCCGCGCGACAAGCACGTGTTCGAGCACGCCCACGAGTCGCCGGCGGTCATGACCGTGCCGCTGCTGGCGCTGGCGGTGCCGTCACTGCTTTACGGGCTGCTGGCGCCGCAACTGCTGGGACAGCCCGTCCACCAGTGGCTGGCCTTCGGCGGCCATGCCGCCCACCACGAGCCCAGTTCCTTCGTGATGGCCGTGGCCACCGGCGTGGCGGTGGCCGGCATCCTGCTGGGCGCAGTGGTGTTCGGGGTGGTGCCGGCCGCGTCGCGCAAGGCCGTGATCAGCGCCCTGCGGCCGCTGTATACGGTGATCAAGAACAAGTTCTACTTCGACGAGCTTTACCAGGCCGTGTTCGTCCGAGGCACGCGGGCGCTGGCCGGCGTCGCCGGCGTGGTCGACCGGTACGTCATCGACGGCCTGGTCAACGGGGCCGCAGCCCTGACCGTGTTCATCGGCTCCCAGACCCGCCGCCTGACCAACGGCTTCGCCCAGGCCTACATGCTGGTGCTGGTGGGCGGCGTGGTACTGGGCATCATCGTCTTCCAGGCGATCGGAGGTTAACGGGCGATGACCGGTTTGCCGCTGCTCTCACTGCTGGTCTGGCTGCCCCTGGCCGGCGCCGTGGTGCTGATGTTCGCCGGCCGGGAGCAGAAGTCGCTGCCCCGGGCTGTGGCCACGGTCGTCATGGCCGTGCAGGTGGTGCTGGCGCTGGCGGCCTGGGCGGGCTTCGGCGACGGCCCCGGCTTCCGCTACGTGGAGCGCTTTGAGTGGCTGCCGTCCGTCGGCGTCACCTATCACCTGGGCATCGACGGCCTGGGCCTGACCCTGGTGGCGCTGTCGGCGGTCATCGGCCTGATCGCCGCGGTGGCGTCCTACGGCATTCAGGACCGGGTGCGCGACTTCTACCTCTACCTGCTGCTGCTGCAGACCGGCATCATGGGCGTGTTCACCGCCCTCGACTACATCCTGTTCTTCATCTTCTGGGAACTGATGCTGGTGCCGATGTACTTCCTCATCGGCATCTGGGGCCATGACCGCCGGGAGTACGCGGCCATCAAGTTCTTCGTCTACACGATGGTCGGCAGCATGATCATGCTGGTGTCGATCCTGGCGCTGTACTTCGCCACCGGCGCCGGCACCTTCGACATGCTGGCCATCGCCGAGGCCGCGCCGGCGCTGCCGCTGGCGGTGCAGCGGCTGATCTTCCTGGGCCTGTTCGCCGGTTTCGCCGTCAAGGTCCCGGTGGTGCCGCTGCACACCTGGCTGCCGGACGCCCACGTGGAGGCTCCGACGCCCATCAGCGTCATCCTGGCGGCGGTGCTCCTGAAGGCCGGCGGGTACGCCTTCTTCCGCATCAGCCTGCCGACGCTGCCTGAGGCGGCGGCCGCCTTCGGCTACTTCTTCGCCGTGCTGGGCATCATCAACATCGTGTGGGGCGCGCTGGTGGCCCTGGCGCAGACCGACTTCAAGCGGGTCGTGGCGTACTCCAGCGTGTCCCACATGGGCTTCGTGATGCTGGGCCTGGGGGCCGCCGCCCTGCCGGCGGTGAGCGGCGCCGCCGAGGCGCTGACCGGCGCCGCCTACGTGATGCTGGCCCATGGGCTCAACTCCGCCCTGCTGTTCCTGCTGGTGGGCGTCTACTACGACCGCCTGCACACCCGGGATCTCAACGCCATGGGCGGCCTGTTCAAGGCCATGCCCTTCGCCGGCACCGTCCTGGCCTGGGCCATCTTCGCCAACCTGGGCCTGCCGGGGCTTAGCGGCTTCATCGGCGAGTTCTTCACGTTCCTGGGCGCCTACCGGACCGTGCCGGGGCTGGTGTACGTGGGTCTGGTGGGCCTGGTGCTGGTGACGGCCTTCAACCTGTGGACCCTGCACCGGGTGAACTTCGGACCGCCCAACGAGCGCTACGGCCACCTCAGCGACATGACGGCGCGCGAAACGCTGACCCTGGTGCCGCTGGTGGCGCTGACCACGCTGCTGGGCGTGTATCCGGGATTCGTGTTCGACGTGCTCAACCAGCCCGTGACCACGCTGCTGCAGCGCCTGGCTGCCGGGTTCTGAGGCACGTTCGGAGGTCGTGTTCGTGGGAGGTTGGCTGGCGTGAACGCGCTGGGAAACGAACTGCTGGTCATTCTACCCGAGATGGTCCTGGTCGCCGCCGGGCTGGTGGCGCTGGTCTGGGCCCAGTTCCTCAAGGAGCGGGCTGCCGGGCCGGTGGCCGGCCTGGCTGCCGCCGGCGCGGCGCTGGCGCTGCTGTCCCTGCTGCTGGTTCCCGACGGCACAGGCCCGGTGCTGTTCGGGGCGGTCAAGGCCGACGGCTTCAGCCTGTTTGTGCGCGCCGTCCTCTACGCAGGCGCCCTGGTGGTCGTCCTGGGCGGCGCCGGCTACGTGCGCAAGTTCCAGGTGCCGGTGGGGGAGTTCTACTGCCTGCTGCTGCTGGCCATCGCCGGCGGCGGCTTCATGGCCCAGGCCGCCAACCTGCTGACCTTCTACGTGGGCCTGGAGCTGCTTTCGCTGGCGTCCTACGCCATGGCGGGCCTGCGGCTCGATGACCCCGACTCCAACGAGGCAGCGCTCAAGTACTTCTTCAACGGCGCCGTGTCGTCGGCGGTGCTGCTGTTCGGGCTGTCGTGGCTGTTCGGCCTGACGGGCACCCTCAGCCTGGCTGAACTGGGCCCCGCCCTGGCCGCGTCCGGCGCCCACCCGGCCCTGCTGGTCATGGCCGTCACCTTGGTGATCGGCGGCCTGGGCTTCAAGATGGCCGCGGTGCCCTTCCACCTGTGGGTGCCCGACGTCTACCAGGGCGCCCCGACGCCGGTCACCGCCTTCCTCTCGGTGGGCTCCAAGGGTGCAGCCCTGGCCGCGCTCCTGCGCCTGTTCTACGAAGGCATGGGGCCCCTGGCCGATCGCTGGACCGTGTACTTCGCCATCCTGGCGGCGGTGACCATGACGTGGGGCAACGTGTCGGCCCTGCTGCAGCGCAACATCAAGCGGATGATGGGCTACTCGTCCATCGCCCAGGCGGGGTACCTGCTGGTGGGCCTGGCCGCCGGCAGCGACCACGGCGTGTGGGCGGCGGTGTTCTACCTGCTGGCCTACACCTTCACCAACCTGGGCGCCTTCACGGTGATCATGGCCGTGCGCAGCGCAGGCGGCGGGCTGGACCTGGACAGCTTCTCCGGCCTGGCCCGGCGCAGCCCGTTCCTGGCCGGTGCCCTGCTGGTGTTCTTCCTGTCGCTGATCGGTTTCCCGTTCACGGCCGGCTTCTTCGGCAAGCTGAACCTGATCGGGGCGGCCGTCAACAGCGGCCTGGTGTGGCTGGCGGTGCTGACCGCCATCAACAGCGTCATCTCGGTGGGCTACTACTACGGCGTGGTCCGCAACATGTACCTGCGGGAGCCGGGCGCCGACCTGCCCGCCGTCAGCCTGGAGGGTTCCGCCCGGCTGGCCACGGCGGTGGCCCTGGTCATGACCCTGGCGGTCGGCATCCTGCCCCAGTTCGTCAGCTGGGCGCAGGCGGCATCCCTGCTTCCCTGACGCCCTGACGCGGGTGGGTTATACTGACGGAGGGAGAGGGCTCCCAGCGCTCCCTCCGTCATCGACTTTTCAGGGAGGATGACCTCCATGACCACGCGCGGCGTGTACCGGTGGGCAACGGCGTCGGCCGTCCTGGCCTTCGGCCTCATCCTGCTGGGCGGCCTGGTCAGCGCCACCCACTCGGGCATGGGCTGCGGTCCGCAGTGGCCTCTCTGCAACGACCGGCTGATCCCGGTGTTCGACAGCCGGGAGACCTTCCTTGAATACCTCCACCGCGTGGTGGCCGGCGCCCTGATCATCACCACCGGCGTGACGGCGGCGGCCGCCTGGCGCAATCCCACCAGCCGCACCCTGCGCAGCGCCGTGGGCCTTGCGGTGGCCCTGCTGGTCGTTCAGTCCCTGCTGGGCGCCATCACCGTCTGGCTGGACCTGCCGCCGGTGGTCAGCACCCTGCACCTGGTCATCAGCCAGGTCTACCTGGGCTCGCTGGTGCTGACCGCGGCGCTGGCGGCGCCGCGCCGGCACGGTGAGCGGCCGGTCTACCCGCACCAGGTGGTGAGCGGGGGCGTGGTGGTGGGCCGCTGGGCCCTGGCGGCTGCCCTGACGGTGCTGGCGGTGGTGACCCTGGGTGCCTTCGTCAAGCACCACATGGCGGGCCTGGCCTGCGGCGTCGAATGGCCCCTCTGCAACGGCTCCCTGACCCCGTCGCCCTGGAACGGCTTCGTGATCCTGCACTGGACCCACCGCACCCTCGCCTACCTGTCCGGGGTGCTGGTGCTGGCCACGGTCTGGGCGGCGGCGCAGGTGCGGGACCGGCAGCCGCACCTGCTCAGGGGCGCGCTGCTGGCGCTGGTGCTGGTGGCGGCCCAGATCACCCTGGGCGTCCTGACCGTGCTGACGCGCATCGAGCCGGCCCTGAGCGTGGCGCACCTGGGCGTGGCCACGCTGCTGTGGGTGGCCCTGCTGTCGCTGAGCGGCATGTCCTACGCGCCGCTGGTGATCGAGCGGTTTCTGGCCGAACACCCGGATCCGGCCGGAGCGCGGCCTGGAGGGCGCCTGGCTGATGATCCGGCCTGAGGTCGGGAGCCCGGCGGCCGGCAGCGAACTGGGACGCCCTGCGGCTGCAGGGGCGGCGCTGGACCGCCCCGCCCGCTCGTGGCGGGATGTGGCCGCCGACTACCTGAACCTGACCAAGCCGCGGATCACGCTGCTCAACCTGATCACGGCCTTTGCGGCCCTGTGGCTGGCCGCCCGGGGCCGGCCCGAGCCGGCGACGGCGGCGGCGGCCATGGTGGGCACCGCGCTGTCCGTGGCCTCGGGCGCCGTGCTGAACTGCTGGGTGGAGCGGGAGCGGGACGGCCTGATGAGCCGCACCAGCCACCGCCCGCTGCCGGCGGGGCGCCTGCCGGCCCAGGGGGCGCTGTGGTTCGGAGTGGCGCTGGGGTTGGTGGGCGTGCCGGTGCTGTGGCGGTGGACGACGCCCCTGGCGGCGGCCATCGCGGCCTTCGGCATCGTCTTCTACGCCGGCGTCTACACCGCCCTGCTCAAGACCCGGACCCACCGGAACACGGAGCTGGGCGCCATCGCCGGCGCCGTGCCGCCGCTGATCGGGTGGACGGCGGTGACCGGGCGCCTGGACCTGGGGGCCCTGCTGGTGGCCGGCGTGGTGTTCGCCTGGCAGCCGGTCCACTTCTGGGCCCTGGCCCTCAAGTACACCGACGACTACCGCCGCGCCGGGATCAAGATGCTGCCGGTCACCCACGGGGACCGGGTCACGCGGCGGCAGATCCTGATCTGGACCGTGCTGATGATCGCCGTCAGCGTGGCCCTCTACCCCATGGGCCTGGGTGGGGTCGTGTACCTGGCCGTGGCCGCCGCCGGCGGCGCCGTGATGCTGGCGACGGCCGTCCAGACCCTGCGGGAAGAGGGTACCTCGGCGGCCTGGCGGCTGTTCCACTGGTCCAACCTGTACCTGGGTGTCCTGTACCTGCTGATGATCATCGACGACGGCTTCTAGGCCCGCCGCCGTCGGGGAGGCTTGCCCACGTCGCCGCAGTCCCCTGAGCAGCCCAATCCCCTGGAAACCCTGATCCGTCGTGAGATCGCCCGGCAGGGGCCCATGCCCTTCGCCCGGTTTATGGACCTGGCCCTCCACCACCCGGAGCACGGGTACTACGCCAAACCGGAGCCGGTGGTGGGCACCGAGGGCGACTTCCTGACCTCGCCGGCCCTGCACCCCGCCTTCGGGCGAGCGCTGTGGCGCCAGATCGATGAGATGGCCGGCCTGCTGGACGCCTCCAAGCCCGTCACGGTGCTGGAGATTGGCGCCGGGGCCGGTCAGATGGCCCGGGACATCCTCGCCGCGGCCCGCGCCGCCGGAAAGGCCGGCTCCGTCCGCTACCTGATCCGCGAGCAGAGCCGCCGCCTGCGGCAGCAGCAGGCTGAGACCATCGCCGCCTCGTGGGCGGACGCCCCCGTGGCGTGGGTGGACAGCCTGGAGGCGGCCCGCCCGGTGCAGGTGGTGGTGATGAACGAGTTGATGAGCGCCCTGCCGGTGCACCGGCTGATCTACGAGGACGGCGCCTGGCGGGAGATCCATGTGGACGTGCGGGACGGGGCCCTCACACTGGTTCCGGGGCCGGTCACCGACCCCCGGGCGCCGGCGGCGGTGGCCCAGGCGGGCATTGAACCGCGGCCCGGCCAGGTGGTGGACGTCAACACGGCAGCGGCCGACATGCTGGTCCGGATCGCCGGCTGCCTCGATGAACGCGCGTTCATCCTCAACATCGACTACGGCGGCCCAGCCCAGCTGGTTTACTCGCCGGCGCGGCCCCAGGGCAGCCTGCGCTGCTACTACAAGCAGGCCCGGGTGTCGGACCCCCTGGCGCGGATCGGCCGCCAGGACCTGACCGCCGACGTGGACTTCGACCTGCTGGCGCGCACGGCGGCGTCCCTGGGCCTGGCCAGCCTGGGTCCCGTGCCCCAGGGCGCCTTCCTGGTCAACCTGGGCATCGAGCAGGAGGCCGTGGAACTGGCGGCCCGGGCCCGCCGGGGCGACCTGGCCGCCGACCTGGAACTGCAGAAGGTCTACGCCCTCTATGCCCCCGAGGCCCTGGGCCGGTCCTTCTGGGTGATGGTCCACACCCGGGGTTTCCCCCAGCCGCCCCGGCTGAGGGGCCTGGCCCCAGCCCCGGTGCCCCGTACCTACGTGGACCTGCTGCTGGGAGGCGGCTGACCCCCGCAGCGCCCGGGTGCACCCCGGTGCCCAGGGCGCACACCCGCTTCCCGGCCCGCCGCAGCACCCCGGTCCCCGGCCGGGCGAAAATTCGTTCGGAGGATTTTCCCAGGGAAGCAGGAGCGGGGGGACAGGCCCGCGAACAGATAGACTCCGTCACGGGCACAAGATATAGTATGACTCGGGTCGCTGGCGTCCTACATATCGATGCGCCTTGCGAAGCGGTGATTCTCGGCATGCGGTGTCCTTTCTGCAGGTTCGACGAAAGCCGGGTGCTGGACTCCCGGCCCGTCGAGGACGGCAGCGTCATCCGGCGCCGCCGCGAGTGCGAGCGGTGCGGCGAGCGCTTCACCACTTACGAGCGGGTGGAACTGACGCCGCTGCTGGTGATCAAGAAGGACGGGCGCCGTGAGCCCTTCGACCGCCAGAAGATCCTGGCCGGCCTGATCACCGCCTGCGAGAAGCGGCCCGTGTCGCTGGAGCGCCTGGAGCAGCTGGCCGCTCAGGTGGAGCGGGAACTGCGGGGGCGCCCGGAACGCGAGGTCGAGTCCAAAGAGATCGGCGACCTGGTCATGGAGCGGCTCCGGCACATCGACGAGATCGCCTACGTGCGGTTCGCTTCGGTCTACCTGGAGTTCCCGGACCTGCGCCGTTTCCGGGAAGAGGTGGACCGCCTGATGCGCCAGCGCGCCGGGCGGCTGGAGCCCCAGTCCGAGCGTTGGGGGGAAGACCGTGTCTGACCAGTACGGCGGGCTGCCCACGGAACTGGCCTGGAAGATCTTCGTCGACCGTTACACCATCAAGGATCAGGACCGCCGTTTCCAGGCCGGCGACCTGGCGGTGGTGCAGACCAGCGACGACCCGCGCTGGCCCAAGAAGGAACTGGGCCGCGTTGTCCAGGTGTCCGAAGACGGCACCCGGCTGGAAATCGACCTGCTGACCGGGCCCGACAAGGGCCGGCGGGTGACCCGGCGGCGCCACGAGTGCGACCGGCCGGTGGAGACCCACCTGCGCCAGGTGGCCGAGCGCATCGCCCGGGGCCTGGCGGCGGTGGAACCCGACGAGGAGACCCGCCGCCACTGGCAGCAGGTGTTCGCCGACGAGATCGCCGCCCTGCGGGTGGTGCCCGGCGGCCGTATCTGGGCCGGGGCCGGCACGGGAATTCCTCTTACACTCTTCAACTGCTACGTGCTGCCCAACCCCAAGGACAGCCGCCAGGGCATCGTCGAGACCCTGGGCCAGATGATCGAGGTCATGTCCCGGGGCGGAGGCGTGGGCATCAACGTGTCCAGCCTCAGGCCCTTCCGGGCCATCGTCAAGGGCGTCAACGGCCGCTCCTCGGGCGCCGTGTCCTGGATGGAACTCTACAGCCTGGCCACCGGCCTGGTGGAGCAGGGGGGCAGCCGGCGCGGCGCCCTGATGCTGCAGCTGGACATCCGTCACCCCGACTGGAAGCGCTTCGTCGACTGCAAGAAGGTCCCGGGCAAGGTGGAGAACGCCAACATCAGCCTGCGCATCACCGACGAGTTCATGCAGGCGGTGAAGGAAGACCGGGAGTGGACCTTCTGGTTCCCCGACACCACCCACCCGCAGTACGACGAGATCTGGGACGGCGACTTCGACAAGTGGGAGCGCCTGGGCCTGCCCAAGGTGGAGTACGAGACCCTGCCGGCCCGGCAGGTGTGGGACGAGATCATCAAGAGCGCCTGGGAAAGCGCCGAGCCCGGCATCGTGTTCTCGTCGCGGCATGAGAAGGAGTCCAATTCCTGGTACTTCAACCCGCTGATCTGCACCAACCCCTGCGCCGAGGAGCCGCTGCCGGCCTGGGGCGTGTGCACGCTGGGGCATGTGAACCTGTCCCGCATGTACGATGCCGAGCGTGACGACGTGAACTGGGAACAGCTCAGGCACTCGGTGCGGACCCTGGTGCGCCTGCTGGACAACGTGGTCGACGCCACCCACTACTTCATCGAGGAGAACCGGATCAATCAGATGCGGGAGCGGCGCATCGGCGCCGGCACCCTGGGCCTGGGCGAACTGCTGATCCGGCTGCGGCTGCGCTACGGCTCGCCCGAAGCCGTGGAGTTCACGGACAAGCTCTACAAGTTCATCGCCGTGGAGGCCTACAAGGCATCGGTGGACCTGGCCAGGGAGAAGGGTCCCTTCCCGGCCTTCGACGCCGAGAAGTTCCTGCAGTCGGGCTTCATGCAGCGCATGCCCGAGGAGGTCCGGGAACTGGTGCGCCGGCACGGCATCCGCAACGTCACCGTCCTGACCCAGGCGCCCACCGGCACCGTGGGCACCATGCTGGACACCTCCACCGGCATTGAGCCCTTCTACTCGCTGCAGTTCTACCGCCAGTCGCGGCTGGGCAGGGACCTGCAGTACGTGCGGGTGGCGCGGGAGTGGATGGAGCAGCATCCCGGCGAACCCCTGCCCGACTACTTCGTGGGCGCCATGGATCTCACGCCCGAGGAACACATCGCCATGCAGGCGGCGGTGCAGAAGTGGACCGACGCCAGCATCTCCAAGACCGCCAATGCACCGGCCGACTACACCGTGGAGCAGACGGCCCGGCTGTACATGCTGGCCTATGATCTGGGCTGCAAGGGCGTGACCGTCTACCGCGACCGGTCCCGGCACGAGCAGGTGCTGCACGACGCCAGCGCCCGCGCCGCCGGCGGCACCGCCCGGGACGGCAGCGCCGCTGCTGCCGGCACCGCCGCGGCCGGGCCGGCCGGCGGCACCGCCCGGACCGGGGCTGCGGCGGCCGCCCCGGCGGCCCAGGCGCCCGCCGTGGACGCGGTCACCGGCTTCACCGTCAACGGCACCTGGGGCAGCATCAAGCCGGTGCCCCGCCCGGCCAAGCTGCACGGCATCACCATGCGCAAGCCGACGCCCCTGGGCAACCTGTTCATCACCCTCAACACCTACCAGGGCCGGCCCTTCGAGTTGTTCGCCCAGATCGGCAAGGCCGGCAGCGACGTGACCGCCTTCACCGAGGCCATCGCCAGGCTGGTGTCCCTGGCCTTCCGCAGCGGCGTCGACCCCTGGGAAGTGGTGGAGCAGTTGTCCTCCATCGGCGGCAGCCACTCGGTGGGCTTCGGCGCCCGGCGGGTGCGCTCGGTGCCCGACGCCATCGCCCAGGCGCTGGCCGAGTACCTGGAGGGCCAGGCCCACGAGGACCCGGTGGAACTGGTGGTCAGCGGCCAGACCAGCGTGTTCGACGCCCAGCCGCAGGGGAACGCCGTGCGGGTCCCGGCCGGCGGCGCCAACGGCACCACCGGCATGCCGCGCCTGTCCTTCGACCTGTGCCCCGAGTGCGGCTCCATGGCCTACGTGTACGAAGAGGGCTGCGCCAAGTGCATGGCGTGCGGGCACTCCCAGTGTTGAGGGCGCCTGGCCGCGGGGTGTGCGGCAGGCAGGCCGCGGGGCTGCGGGCGGGGTATAGCGCCGGCGGGCCCGCCCGGCGCCGCTCGGAAGGCCGACCCCAGGCGGGCTCATCCGAAAGCGTTTAGAATGTAGCAGGAAACATGCCTGTTTCCGGGAATCTGGCGAACTGGCACCCTCGTCCGGTTCCACACTGCTGATGCGCTGCTTCAGGAGGTGGCGGCACCCATGTCGGATTCGGCGGTCAAGGCCGGGCTCGAAGGAGTGGTGGCTGGAAACTCGTCGATTTCCTTCGTCGACGGCCAGGAAGGCCGGTTGCTGTACCGGGGCTACGACATCAACGACCTGGCCCAGCACTCCACCTTCGAGGAAACGGCGTACCTGTGCTGGTACGGCCGGCTGCCGACCCGCAAAGAACTGGATGACCTCAAGGCTCGGCTGGCCGAGAGCCGCACGCTGCCCGGCGAGGTCATGAGCCTCATCGAAAAGGCGCCCAAAGACGCTCACCCCATGGACGTGCTGCGGACGGCCGTATCGGCCCTGGGCATGTACGATCCCGACAAGGACAAGGACGTGGCCGACCCCGAGGCCAACATCCGGCGCGCCATCCGCCTGACGGCCCGGACCGCCACCATCGTGGCGGCCTTCGACCGGATCCGCAAGGGCCAGGCTCCGGTGGCGCCCCGAGCCGACCTCTCCCATGCGGCCAATTTCCTGTACATGCTGAAGGGGACCGAACCCGACGACATCAGCGAGCGCACCTTCGACGTGGCCCTGGTGCTGCACGTGGACCACGAGTTCAACGCGTCCACCTTCGCGGCCCGCGTCACCACCGCCACCCTTTCGGACATGTACTCGGCGGTCACGTCGGCCATCGGCGCCCTGAAGGGTCCCCTCCACGGCGGGGCCAACCAGCGCGTCATGGAGATGCTGCTCTCCATCGAGGACCCCAGCAAGACCGAGGAGTGGGTGCGGGAGCGCCTGGCCCGCAAGGAGCGGATCATGGGCTTCGGTCACCGGGTCTACAAGGTGGTGGACCCGCGGGCCCGGCACCTGGAGCGGCTGTCCAGGGAACTGGGCGAGCGCACCGGCAACACCCGCTGGTACGAGATGTCCCAGGTCATCCGGCGCGTCATGGAAGAGGAGAAGGGCCTGTACCCCAACGTGGACTTCTACTCGGCGTCGGCCTACTACTGCCTGGGCATCGACCTGGACCTGTACACGCCCATCTTCGCCATCAGCCGCATGGCGGGCTGGACGGCCCACGTCATGGAGCAGTACGCCGACAACCGCCTGATCCGGCCGCGGAGCAACTACACCGGCCCGCTGCACGCCGAGTACGTGCCCATCGACCAGCGCGGCTGACGGGCAGCGCAGCCGGCAGGCGCAACGGACAGCAGGGGCGGGCGTCAGGCCCGCCCCTTTCCCTGTCTTTCCTTCCTAAGATCCTGAGATCTCCCGGTGGTTCTCCCCCTCACGACCGCGGGATGGGCCGTTGGGCGGCGTCTCCGGGCGGGTGGGAGCCTTCCGGCACCGCCTCCGGGGCCAGCCGGGCGGCAGCAGCGGCGCCGAGATACCGGTACCAGCCCATCTCCCGGCGCAGGCCGCGGGCCAGGGCCCGGGCCGCCTCCCGCGCCCGGAGGGCGGCGCCGGTGCCGGGCCGGCGGTGCGGCGGGCCGAAGGCCGCTTCGTGGTACAGGGCCGTCAGCGCCTCCAGGGGAGCGGCCAGGGCCGGCCAGAGGCGGGCCGCGGCGCCCACCAGTTCGGCCGGCGTCTGCGCCGCCGGTCGGAGCCAGGGTGTGCCGGGCCGGCCCGGGGCCGGGGCGGCCCCGTTCGCGGAGGCGCCGGCGGCGCGGGCCGCGGCGGCGGTCACCAGCGCCCGGGCCCGGAGGTAGAGGCGGCCGATCTGCTGGTCCGGAGCCGCCGCCTGGGCCCGGCGGCGGGCCAGCAGGAGCACCATGCCCGCGAGGCCCGCCGCGGCTGCCAGGGCCGCCGGCCAGGCGGCCGCGGAGCCCGGCGCGCCGGTCCCGCCGGCAGCAGCGCCGCCGGGCAGGGCGGGCGCCGGCAGGGCGCCCGGCAGGTCCGCCGGCACCGGCACCGGCGGCGTCCCGGGGTCCAGCAGGTCGGGCGCCGCCGGGCCGTGAGACTCCTCGGGAGCATCGACGCCGGCGGCCGGCGCTCCAGGCGACGGCGGGTAGGCGGGCGTGGGCTCAAAGGTGAGCCAGCCGTAGCCAGGCATCCAGGCCTCCACCCAGGTGTGGGCCTGGGCTCCCGTCACCACGTAGGTGCCCGGTCCGTCCAGCGGCAGGATGAAGCCCTCCACCACCCGGCTGGGGATGCCCACCGCCCGCAGCATCACCATCATGGCCGCGGCGTAGTAGGTGCAGTATCCCGCCTGCAGGTCGAAGAGGAAGTAGTCGACGAAGTCCCGGCCCGGCGGCGTGAAGGGCGTGTCGGTGTGATACGGGAACCGCCGCAGGTAGTTCTCGATCAGCAGGGCGGCGTGGTAGGGCGACACGGCCCCGTCGGTCACCCGGCGGGCCAGGTCCACCACCCGCTGCGGCAGGGCTTCGGGCAGGTCAAGGTACCGGGAGTCCGGGGGCGGGCCGGGATCCGGCAGCGGCTCCGGTTCCAGGAGCGCCTCCACGTCGGCGGGGGCCAGCCAGGGCACGAACGAGGAGACCCGGTAGAGGGTACCGGACGGAAGCGGGCGGAGGGCGAACAGCGATCCATCGGCGTCGGTATAGACCCGCAGCCGGCCCCGGGGGCCCACCCTCCACACCGCGCGGGCCCCGTACAGCACCCGGCCGCTGGGCCCGCGGACCTCGATCTCCTGTTCCACCCACAGGACCAGCACCCGGGTGGGCAGGTCCACGCTGCCGGTGAAGGGCTGCAGGCGGTTGGGTGAGGCGGCCTCCAGGGTGGTGCCTGTGTACACGGGCCGGGCCACGCCCCGCAGGTACAGGGTGCCGGGCAGGTCGGCTCGGGCCGACACCGTCACCGCCAGCAGTTCCTGGCCTGCCGGTCGGAAAGGACCGCCCAGGGTCAGGGGATCCTTGGGCGATCCCTGCCCGACGCCGCCGAAGCCCGCTCCGGGCCCGCGGGCGGTCATGGGAATCAGGCGCTGGATCCCCTGGTGGAGCAGCGGCACCGGCCGCGGCTCCAGGGCCGGCAGGGCCGCCGCCGTGGTGAGCACCGCCGCCGCCGCGGCGACGGCGCTGACCAGGCGCAGCCACCCGCCGGGCCGGGCGCCGGTCCAGGGGGTCGGCGCGGTCCGCATGCCGGCCGGCAGCGCCGTCGTGCCCGATGCCCGCGTGCCGGCCGCCGGAAGGCCCAGGGCCGGCGCCGACAGCAGCATGGCCGTCGTCAGCCCCAGCAGCGACCGGCGGGCCGCCTCGGGGTCGCCGTAGACCCAGAGGACTACCGGTACCGCCACACCGGCCGCGTACCACGCCGGCCAACCGCTGCGCCGGGCGATGACCCGCCACATCCCGCGGCAGTACGCCCAGGCGGCGGCGCTGAAGAGCAGCACGCCCGTCCCCACCGGCGGCGGCGATGCCGTGCCGTACCAGAAGGAGCGCAGCCAGGCGGCCGTGCCCGCCAGCAGGCCCGGCACCGCCGCGGCCAGCCGCAGCGGCAGCCACCGGTCGAGCCAGGCGAGCACGGCCAGGACGGCGGCCGTCAGGGCCAGCAGGACTAGGCGGGCCCGTCGTCCCCGTCCCCACAGGCCCGCCGCCGCAAACAGTCCCGCCAGCGCCGCCGCGCCCCCCGGCCCGCCCGCGGGGATGGCGACGGCCGGGTCCCGCGGCGGCAGCGCCAGCACCAGGCCGTCCAGTCCCAGGAACCCGGCCAGAGGCACCAGCACCGCGGCGGCGGCCGCCGCCGGTCCCAGATAGACCAGCACGCGCTCAGCGAACACCGGGAACACCGGCCTCCGGCGGCGTTTCCTGCAGGGCGTCCCACCCCTGCCCGTCGGCCCCCAGGCCCAGCACGGCGATGCCGTGGGCGGCCATCATGTCCCGCAGGCCGGCCCGAAAGGGTTCCGGCCCCCGGCCGGCGTCGAAGGTTTCGGCCAGCAGGTGCAGCACGATCACGTCGACGCCGCCCCGGCGGATCCGCAGCAGCAGCCGGGCCAGAGTCCGGTCGAGGCGCGGGGTGATCACCACCAGCGAGGAAGCGGGCGTCAGCGCCGCAGCCTCCCTGGCCAGCCATCGGGCCAGGGGAACCGTCCCGTCGGGCTGAAGGTCCACCAGGCGCTCCCGCAGTTCCCACAAGTGCCGGCGTCCCCGGCCCGGCGCCAGGCGCACCCGGCGTGAGGACAACGCCAGCAGGCCCACCGGCAGGTCGCGGCGCAGCGCGAAGCGGGCGATGCCCAGGGCCAGCGAAGCGGCCGTTTCGTCGGTGCAGCGGCCCCCCGTCCCGGCCTGCACGGCCTGCTGCATGTCCAGCACCAGCATGATCTCGGTGGAGGCCCGCAGTTCGAATTCCTTGACGTGCAGTTCACCCCGCCGGGCCGAGGCCTTCCAGTGGATGAAGCGGGGGGAATCGCCCGGCACCATGGGCCGCACGTCGGCGATGCTGGTGGGATCCTGGTGCGCCCGCAGGCGGGTGGGGACGCGGCCGAAGGGCTGCCGGCAGCGCAGGGGCAGGCTGGTCACCCGGGCCTCCCGGGGGTAGACCACGAAGCGCCGGCCGCCGTGGACGCGGCGGCGGATCTCGAAGAGGCCGAAGGGGTCGCCGAAGGCCACCTCCACGGGGCCTGCCCGGTACCGGCCGCGGCGATCCAGGACCAGCGTCCGGGTGAGGCGCCGCTCGGCGAAGGGGCCCAGGGCCATCGGCTGCGGCGGCGCGGCCGGCGGGTCCAGGCCGCTGCGGTCCGCCAGTTCCAGGCGCGGCACCGGCAGCGGGCCCTGGTTCTCCACGTACAGGGTGATGGGGGCCTGGTCCCCCACGGTGAAGCGGCGGCCCTCGGCGGACAGGGTCACCGACAGCGTGCGGCCCAGGAGCCAGGTCCACACCCAGGCCAGCAGCAGGGTGCCGCTCGTCACGTAAGCCGTCAGCGATGGGAACGGGCCGCCGGCGTTGACGCCGAAAAGAACGGCCGCCAGGGCCAGCAGCAGGAAGGTGGGGCTGCGCAGCCTCACCGGCGGGCCTGCCGGCCCGCCCCCGGCTGAGGCATGGGGACCGGCACGCGCTGGAGGATCTCCCGGATGATGCTCCGGGCGTCCTGGTCTTCCCAGCGGGCCTCGGGCTGCAGGATGATGCGGTGGGCCAGGACCGGTTCCGCCAGGCGCTTGACGTCGTCGGGCAGGACGTAGTCGCGGCCGTCGGCGGCCGCCGACGCCCGCGCCAGCTCCAGCAGGTTGAGGCTGGCGCGGGGACTGGCCCCCAGGTACACCTGCGGGTGGCGCCGGGTGGCCTCAGCCAGGCGCACCACGTAGTCGGCCACGGCATCGGCTGCGTGGACCTGCGCCACCGCCGCCTGGGCGGCCAGGACCTCCCCGGCGTCGGCCACCGGCTCCACCTGGTCCGCGGGCCGGCGCCCGGCGTGGAGGCGCAGCATCAGGCGCTCGCTGGCGGGGTCGGGATAGCCCAGGTTGACCTGCAGGGCGAACCGGTCCAGCTGCGACTCGGGCAGCGGGAACGTGCCTTCGTATTCGATGGGATTCTGGGTGGCCAGCACCAGGAAGGGCCGGGGCAGCAGGTGGGTATCGCCGTCCACCGTCACCTGGCCTTCCTCCATGGCCTCCAGCAGCGCCGACTGGGTCTTGGGGGAGGTGCGGTTGATCTCGTCGGCCAGCACCACCTGGGCCATGATGGGCCCGGGGCGGAAGCGGAAGGCTCCGGTGGCCGGGTCGTAGACGTTGACGCCGGTGATGTCGGAGGGCAGCAGGTCGGGCGTGAACTGGATCCGCTGGAAGCGCAGGCCCAGGGCCCGGGCCAGGGTGCGGACCAGTGTGGTCTTGCCCACCCCGGGGACGTCCTCGATCAGCACGTGGCGGCCGGCCAGCAGGGCCAGCAGCAGCAGTCGGATCTCCCAGGCCTTGCCCAGGATCACCTCACCGACCCGTTTCGACACCCGGTCGACCAGGGACCTGACGTCGTGCACCGGCCACCTCCGTGGGCCCCGCTGCTGGCCGGGCCGTCGGGGCTCTGCTAACATGTTGGACGCGGGAGCAGGAGGATGGCTGGTGCTGCCCCCGGACTTCAAATCCGGTGGGGGGCGCGGGGCGTCCCCGGTGGGTTCGATTCCCACATGCTCCCGCCAGCTTTTTGCCCCGGCGCGGGCTGCCGCTCCCCCTGTTCCCGGTTTTTTCCGCCGCCAGTGCCTTTAAACGCCGGCCCGTCCACATCCTGCCGCGGGAATCCTGCCCACGGTTCCGCCGATCTTCCGGCGATCAGGTCCAACCCTGGCAGCAGGTTCCATCACGCCAGGCACGAAAACAAAATTTGGCCATGAGGGGTGGCCCATCGGTCGGGGGTGGGGAGTTGTGGAGGTCGGCTTCCGCTGCGGGATGGGCACCGGCGTGTGCCCGGTTCCGGCGCCCGTCCTGCACCGCCTGGAGCCGCACGCCCACGTACACCGCTTCGCCTGCGGTCAGCGGGTCCAGCCGGCCGGCCCGACGGGAGATCACTTGCATTACGTCCGCAGGGGGCGTGTGCGGGCGGTCCTGCACGGGCCGGGCGGCCAGGACAAGATCCTGGCCATCCTGGACCAGGGTGCGCTGATCGGCGACGGCGGCATCCTGCACTGGTCGGGTCCCAGCGTGTCCTATTATGCGGCCGAGCTGACCGAGACCTGGTCGTGGCCGCGGTCGTTCATCCTGGACCTGCTGCGGGTCGACTCCGAACTGGCCATGTACGTGATGGCGTCGCTGTCGCGAAAGGTTCAGGTGCTGGTGGCCCAGATCCACGCGCTGACCTTCGCCGACGCCGGTGAGCGGGTGGTGCGGACCTTCATCAACCTGGCGCGGCTGTACGGCGAGCCCACCGGCGACGGCACGGTGCGCATCGGGCTGCGGCTGACCCAGGCCGACGTGGGCGAGATGGCCAACGCCAGCCGCGTCACGGTCAACAAGGTGTTCCAGTGCCTGAAAAGCGAGGACCTGATGTCCAAGCGCGCCGGGTACTTCATCGTCCACGACATGAACCGGCTGTCGCGCTGCACCGCTGCGGGCGTGCTGCCCGCGGTCAGGCGGCTGCCGCGGCGCCGCCTGCCGGAACTCAGGAGGTCATGAGGGTCCTGGGTGCGCCGGGGATCCTGGACCCGGCTTCACCCAGGGGGAGCGGGGATCCCGCCTGCCGCAGGTCGTGAACCACCTCGGGCAGGTGGACGGGCGACACCTGTCCGATCCCGGCCAGCAGGTGGAAGACGGCCACGGCCTGGTCCAGATGAGACGCCACCACCGGGCTCACCTCCAGTTCCTCGCGGCGGCCGGACCTGCGGTAAGCGCACACGAAGTAGAAACGGCGGCCGGTTCCCGTGGCCATGGCCAGGAGGCTGTACAATCCCGTGCAGCCGCGGCCCGGGACCGGCCTCGCTGGTCTGGACAGGACCACGTACGGCGTGGGCGGTTTCATGGGGCTTCACTCCGTTCACCGGGCATGGTGGGTGTTGGAAGAAATTATAAGCGGCGCCCTGGGCCGCCGCAGTTAAGGGCTTTTCAGAAGCGTTGGCGATTCGGCAAGACCTGTAGCCGGGCTGTCGACCGCCGCCCTGGCGGCGGTCACGGCATGTCCCCCGGCGGCCCGGCGGCGCGGGTCAGGACCGCCGTGGTTACGGGAGCCCGGGGTTACGGGACGGCGGCGCGGGCAAAATACGGCAGGGGTGGTTTGATGGCCCGACGTTGGCCCCGGCGGTACCAGCGCCGGCTGACCAGCCGTCCGGACCCGCTCTACCCGCTGAAGGTGAAGATCGCCATGGACCTGGGGCTCCTGGAGAAGGCGCGACGGCTCGGCTGGGGCAACCTCAGTTCCGCCGAGACGGGACGGGTCGGCGGCTGGATGACGCGGCTCTACGGCCGGACCCCGCCCCGGTCCCTGCGCCTCTGGCCGGGCCAGCCGCGCCGCCGGCGCCAGGCCCGCTGACACCGGCCCTGAAACCGCCGATTGGCCCGCTCCCAGTGCGGCCGCCCGGCCTGATTGTCGAAATTCCGCCGGCACACAGGATGTCACGGCCCACCGGCCAACCATAATCACCGTCGCCCGGGGACGGCGGCGGCCGCCGCCTCTGCCCTACTCTGCCCTGCGCGGGGATTTCCCGGGAAATACGTCGGTGAAGGGCGAACCAGGGTCGACAGCGGAGGTGTCTCGTCGTGGCGGAACAGGACCGGGCCGGGGCCGCACGGTTGGCCGGGCGTGTGGGGCGGATGGCCCCTTCGCCCACCGTCAGCCTCGACAGCCGCGTCAAGGAACTGCGCAGCCAGGGAGTCGACATCGTCAATTTCACGGCAGGGGAACCCGACTTTCCAACGCCTGAACCGGTGAAAGAGGCGGCCCGGGCCGGCCTCAAAGCCGAGTTGACCAAGTATGCACCGGTGGCCGGTACGCCCGACCTGCGGCGCGCCGTGGCCGACAAGCTGGCCCGGGAGAACGGGCTCAGCTACGACCCGGCCGAGATCGTGGTCAGCTTCGGGGGCAAGCACTCGCTGTACAACGCTTTCATGGTGCTGTGCGACCCCGGGGATGAAGTCATCATCCCTGCGCCCTACTGGGTATCCTACCCAGAGCAGGCGAAGCTGGCAGGCGGCGAGCCCGTCTTCGTGCCCACGGACCCGGACCGCGGCTTCCACCTGGATCTGGACGCCCTGGCCCGGGCGGTGACCCCCAGGACCCGGGCCATCGTGCTCAACAGCCCCAGCAACCCCACGGGCGCCGTCCTCAGCCGCCAGGAGATCGAGGCCGTGGCGGACCTGGCCCGGCGCCACGACCTGTGGGTGATCAGCGACGAGATCTACGAGCACCTGGTCTATGACGGGCGGGAGCACGTTTCCATCGCGGGCCTGGAGGGGATGAAGGAGCGCACGATCCTGGTCAACGGCCTATCCAAGGCCTTCGCCATGACCGGGTGGCGGGTGGGCTACGCCGCCGCGCCGAGGCCGGTGGCCGAGGCCATGACCGCCTTCCAGGGCCACGTCACCCACGGCCTGCCCGGGTTCATCCAGGCCGCCGCGGTGGCCGCCCTGCAGAGCCCGCCCGAGACGGTGCAGGCCATGGTCAGGGAGTACGACCGGCGCCGGCGCTACGTGGTGGAGCGCCTGCGGTCCATGCCTGGCGTGCGCTGCGCGGAGCCTGAGGGTGCCTTCTACGCCTTCCTGGACATCAGCGCGCTGCTGGGCCGGCAGGCGGGCATCGAGACCGACATGGACCTGGCCTCGCACCTGCTGGAGGAAGGACGGGTGGCGGTGGTGCCGGGCACCGGCTTCGGGTGGCCGGGGGCCCTGCGCCTGTCCTACGCCACCTCCATGGAGCAGCTGCAGGAGGGCCTGGACCGCATGGAGCGGGTGTTCCGGGCGCTGGCGGGCGCCTGAAGGTCCGGGCGGTAATGAGGCGGTGGGTTCCGGGCGGCCGCGCGGGCGGCCGCCCGCGCCTGCCGTGAGGCGCCCAGCGGCGCTGCGTCGTCATCCGGCGTCGTGGTGAAGGGTGGTCGGCGGTGGACTGGCGCGGCAGGAAGGTAGCCGTGGTGGGCCTGGGCCGGGAGAACGTGCCCCTGGCGCGGTACCTGGCTGCCCGGGGCGCCCGCATCACCGGCCTGGACCGCCAGCCTCCCGGGGACCTGCCGGCGGCGGCCCGGGACCTGGCGGCGCTGGGCGTGCGCCTGGAGGGCGGCCCCGGCTACCTGGAGGTGCTGGCGTCGGAGGACTTCGACGCCGTCTTCCTGACGCCGGGGATGGTGAAGGACGCTCCCGAGATCCAGGCGGCACGGCGTCGCGGGGCCGTGATCACCAGCCAGACCAACCTGTTCCTGCACCTGTGCCGGGCGCCGGTCATCGGCATCACCGGCAGCAGCGGCAAGAGCACCACCACCTCCCTGGTGGGGCGCATCCTGGCCGGGGACGGGCGCCGGCCGGTGCACGTGGGCGGCAATATCGGCCGTCCGCTGATCGAGCAGGTGGACGACATCGGTCCGGACGCCTGGGTGGTGCTGGAGCTGTCCAGTTTCCAGCTGGAACTGGTGGACCGCAGCCCCCACGTGGCGGTCCTGCTGAACCTGCGCCCCAATCACCTGGACGTGCACGGGTCGATGGCGGCCTACGAGGCCGCCAAGCGGCGCATCTTCCGGTTCCAGCGTCCCGACGCCGGCGACGTGGCCGTGTTCTCTCACGATGACCCCGTGGTGCGGGCCATGGCCGCGGACGCGCCGGCGCGGACTGTGTTCTTCGGCACCGGCGAGGGAATCGAGCACGGCGCCGCGCTGCGGGACGGCTGGGTGGGCCTGGTGGACGGGCCGCGCTGGCGCCCGGTGCTGCCGGCGGCCGAGGTGCCGCTGCCCGGCGCCCACAACCTGCTGAACGTGCTGGCGGCCTCCGCCGTGGCCGGCATCTGCGGCGTGGAACCGGAAACGGTGCGCGCGGCGGTGGCGGGCTTTGAGGGCCTGGAGCACCGCCTGCAGGTGGTGGGCGAGATGGACGGGCGGCGCTTCGTCAACGACTCCATCGCCACCGCCCCCGACCGGGCGGCGGCGGCCCTGACGACCTTCGACGAGCCGGTGGTGTGGATCGCGGGCGGCTACGACAAGGGCGTTCCCTTCGACGACCTGGCGGCGCTGGCGCTGCGGCGCCCGCTGCGGGCGGTGGTGCTGACCGGGCCGGCCGCCGGCCGCATCCACGAGGCCCTGGAGCGGGCGTCGCAGCGGTTGGATTTGCCTGTGCCTCCGGTCCACCGCGCCGCGTCCTTCGACGAGGCGGTGGAGACGGCGGCCCGCCTGGCCCGGCCGGGGGACGTGGTGCTGCTGTCGCCGGCCTGCGCCAGCTACGACGCCTTTCGGGACTTCGTCCAGCGGGGCCGGCGATTCGCCGAACTGGTGCAGGCCCTGGCCGCCGCGTCCGGGTCCTAAACCGCGTCGCTTCCGGCGGCGTCGTCGGGTTCGTAGCTGCTGGGGACGCCCAGCACCTCCCGGCACAGTTCCCGCGCCCGCGGGGCCGCCTCCGGCGGGGTCAGCACGTAGAGCCGCCACAGGTCGCCGTAGCGGCGGGCCAGGCTGCGGGCCTCGCTGAGGGCTGGCTCGTCCAGGGCGTCCAGGGGGGTCAGGCCGCCGCTGCGGTCGGTCACCAGCACTTTCACTTCCTTGAACATGGAGCGCTCGGGGCAGTGGATGATGACGTCGCCCTCGTCCAGGCCCAGTTCCCGGGCCAGCTGTGCTTCCAGGGCCGAGCGCCGGGCGGCGTTGCGGGGGCCGGCGTAGCGGTCGATCAGGCGGCGGCGGGCGGCGGGGTCCACGTGGGGTGGTGCCAGCACGTAGGCCCGCTTCAGCAGCCGGCGCCGGGACACGGCGTCCGCCATCCGCCGGGGCAGGGGATCGTCGGCCTGCCGCAGGGCCGCCAGCAGGTCGGCGTCCTGCCAGGTGTAGAGGTCGGATTCTTTAAGCCCCTGGGCCACCAGCCGCTCGACGCCCTTGGCCAGCATGGCGCCGGCGATGACCTTGGTGTGGTGCAGGTAGATGCGCTCGGTCAGCAGGTAGCGCAGCCGCAGCAGGGTCAGCACGTCGGAGCGGGCGTCGGACCGCTCCACCTGGTGCTTGAACAGGCTCACGGCCAGCTGGTCCTGGTGGATGATGAAGTAGGAAAAAATGCGGTCGTCGTACCGCTGGCCCAGGCCTGAGAAGTAAGCGTCGCGGCGCAGGTAGTCCAGCATGTCGGCGTCGACGGTGCTGGTGACCACCTGGCGCATCCAGGGGCGCACGTCGGGATGGTCGCGGCCGGACAACAGGGCCCGCACCGGCTCCAGCAGGCCGTGGGTTGCCAGGCGCCGGGCCAGGTCGGTGCCGTCGAGGAACGCCTCCAGGCGCCGGGCCCGGTCGTGGCGCGGGAACAGGCCCGCCTCGTCCTCCAGGGTGTGGCCAAAGGGGATGTGTCCCACGTCATGGATGAGGGCCGCGGCGGTGACCACGGTTTCGGCGTCGCGGTCGATCCGGAACCCCTTGTGCCGCAGGTTGGCCAGGATGCGCTTGGCCAGCCACAGGGTCCCCAGGCTGTGGTCGAAGCGGGTGTGGACGCATCCCGGGTAGATGAGGTAGGCCGTGCCCGTCTGCTTGATCCCCCGCAGGCGCTGGACCTCGGCGGCGTCCAGCAGGTCGGCCTCCACCGGGGTCAGGTAGATGTCGCCGTGGACGGGGTCGCGGATCAGCACCCGGGCCCACCTCCGCTGGGGTGGATTCTCGCCGGCCGCTCCCGCCCCTTGCCGGGTGCGGCGCCCGGTCCACGGCGCCTTACCCCCGTGGGCCGTGTTCCACCATCCGCGGCAGCGGAAGGTAGGTGTCGACGCCCAGGTCCCGCCGCTCAGGTTCGGCGCCCGGGCGCGTGACCAGCAGCCAGGTCCGCACCGTGAATCCGGGATAGCCCTCATGGACCACCCGCTCGCGGCCGGGAGCCAGTTCCGGGTTGTAGGACCGCACGGTCCACGGTTCCTGGCGGGCCAGCACCTGCTGGTGCCACGTCACGCGCGGCGGGTCGTGGCTGCCGTAGAGGGCCACGTACAGGGTGGCGTCCCGGAAGTCGGACCAGATCAGCACCGGGAACGCGGTGTCGTTGCGGAAGCGGAAGTCCTTGGCGCCGTACGCCACGGCGGCGTCGCGGCCCGGCGGCACATAGGGGACCATCATGCTGTGGGCGTGGCGCTCCACCACCGGCAGGCCGGCGTGGATCGCCGCGTTGTAGAGGGCCGTGGCCACCTTGCAGACGCCGCCGCCGTCGCTGGGCACGAGCCGGCCGCCCGCGTAGGAGGGGCCAGGCCGGTAGCCCCGGTCGCGGGTGTAAGGTCCCAGGGCGGCGTTCATGGAGAAGACGGCACCCGGCGGCACGACGGTGCCGGCCAGGCGTCCCGCGGCCAGGCGGAGGTTGGCGGTTTCCTCGAAGAGGGGCTCGCGCACGGTGATCCGGAAGCCGGCGAGCCAGCGTTGGGCCCGGGCGGCCCGCCGGTGCCGGTCGAGCCGCTGCAGGGCGGTGGGGTCGCGGGTCCACGGCGCCTGGTCCTCGGCCAGGACGCCGTAAACGGTGGGGTCCGGCCAGCCCGGCGGGTCGCACTGGCCCGGGACCGGCCCCTGCGGGTCCCGGGAGGGGCGGGCGGTGTGGCCGGCCACGAGAGGGAGGACCCAAGCGGCCCACGCGGGTGCCGGCCGCGCCGTCTCCGGCCCGGGGACGCCCCGGTGGGCAGCGGAGGAGGCCATCCAGGCGGCGGGCAGCAGGACCGCAGCCACCAGTAGCAGGGCGGCCGCCAGCCGCGGGCCGGGCAGGGCCACGGTCAGGGCCAGGTGGCGACCGCCGCGGCGCCGGCCGCCGAGGGTCACGCCGTCTCACCCCTGCGGGCGGGCCCCGCGGCGCCGGTCCCCTGCCCGCCATAAGGCATTCCAGGCGCCCTGAGAGTCCCCGAGACCCCTAACGGGGGGGCACGAAGGCGCCGCCGGCGCCCTAAGTACCCCTTCCCCGCCGGTCCAACCGCCGGAACACTGGAAATAAGGTGCCGCCGGCGCCCTGACCCCGGCAGCCGGGGCTCACTCCACCGAATTAAGGCGCCACCGGCGCCTTCACCGCCTGCCGCCCGGGTCACGGTGAGAATGACCGTCATCTCCGGCGCCGCCACCACGGCGCGCACGGTGACCACGTACCGGGCGTCGTCCAGGTCCACCGAGCGCCCGTCGAACATCGCGTACACCAGGTACGGGTCCACCCGCTCCAGGTCGCGTCCCACCAGTTCCTCGGCCAGAGGGGAAAGCCGCTCGGCCAGGGCCAGGCGCACCGCCTCGTCGTCGTGCAGCAGTTCCAGGCGCACCCGCTGGATCACCGGGCGGAAGGACCGGTCCCGGGCTTCTTCCAGCCGCGCCAGCCGCGCCCGGTGCTCGTGCAGTTGCTGCAGCAGGCTCCCGGTCGTCAGCAGCAGCGCCTCCACACGTCGGCCGTAGTAGGGCACCGTGGCCGCCGCCCCCACCGCCGCTCCCAGCAGGAAGGCCGCCGCCAGGCGCCGCGCCGTCCCCGACACCACGGCAGTGCCCGGCGGCCCTCACTGGGCCCCGGTCAGGGCCCGCACCAGGGCGAAGGCCAGGTACGCGCCCGTGAAGGCGATGACCAGGTGGGCCGCCTGGCGGGCCGCGGTGCCCAACTGGCCGGCGAAGAGCCCCGATTCGATGGTCCGCAGGGCGCTGAAGGTCCCGCCCAGGGCGGCGAAGGTGCCCCACAGTTTCAAGCGGTCGGCCATCTCCACCATGGCCCGCAGGGGCAGGCGGCCCGTGACCACGGCGGCCAGTCCCGCGAACAGGCTGCCGCCCACCACCGTCCCGAAGGCGATGAGGCCCGTGGTGGCCAGTTCGGCGGCGATGCGCACGTCGCCTCACCCCTTCGACCCTATGTGGCGGGGGCGCAAGACTTGCCGGGCAGGATCCTGGCCATGAGCAGGCAGGGGTTCGCCTCCCCCCACAGGGTGGGGAACTCCTCCACCGGCTGGAAACCCACCGCTGCGTAGAAGGCCCGGGTGGCGGCGTACTCAGGGCTGGGGTGACGGGGGCTCAGGGTCTTGACGGTCAGCAGGCGGCGGCCCAGGGCCATGGCCTCGGCGGCGGCCGCCTCCACCAGGCGCCGGCCGGCGCCCTGCCGGTGGAAGGTCCGGAGCACGCCCATGACGTAAATTTCCAGCGCGCAGCCGCCGTGGTCCTTGAGGGCGGCGAAACCCACCACCTGGCCGCCGCGCTCGGCCACCAGGAAGGTCATGGCGGCGGTATCCTCGATGTAGTCCAGGACAGCCTGCTCAATGCCGAACCATTCGGGAAGATCCCGCAGGATCCGCTGGCATACGGCCCGCTTCTCGGCCGGGTCGACGGCGCGGCGGATGGTCACGGGCGACCGGGAAGACTGGGAAGGCTGGCGGTTCATCGGCTCCATGCTCCTCGGCGGGCCGGCGGGATGGGCGGGCGTGCAGCGAGGCACGACCGGCCGCCGGCCGCGGTGGGATACGGTCGGGGTCGTCGAGCGGTGAGGCCCGTCGGGGCCCGAGGTCCGGGAAGATCAGCCGATGCCCGCCATGCTCGTTGGCTTCGGCATGCCCGGCGCCGGTCCTCCAGAGACCCGGAGCCCGGGGGACCCGCCAGACCGGGACCCCGGGGGACCAGGGACCCCGGGGCCCGCGAGCCCTCCAGGGACCGGACCCGCGGCCGGCGAACAGCAACTACGGGTGACCTGCCTTGGACTTCGTCCACCTGCACGTGCACAGCGAGTTCAGCCTTCTGGACGGCCACTCCCGGGTGACCGAACTGCCCCGGCGCGCCCGGGAACTGGGCATGGGCGCCGTGGCCCTCACCGACCACGGCGTCATGTACGGGGCGCTGGACTTTTACAAGGCCTGCCGGGACGCGGGGATCAAGCCCATTTTCGGCTGCGAGGCCTATCTGGCCACCCGCACCCGCCACGACCGGCAGCCCCGCATCGACGACAAGCCTTACCACTTCCTGCTGCTGGCCCGGAACCAGCAGGGCTGGCGCAACCTCATCAAGCTGACCTCCCTGGCCTTCACCGAGGGCCTCTACTACAAGCCGCGGCTGGACCTGGACCTGCTGGCCGACCACGCCGAGGGCCTCATCGCCACCTCCGCCTGCATCGCCGGGCCGGTGGTGCGGCTGCTGGAAGAAGGCCGGGAGGAGAAGGCCGTGGAGATGATCCGCGCCTTCCAGGAGATCCTGGGGCCCGAGAACTTCTACCTGGAGATCCAGGACCACGGCGACGACAACGAGCGGCGCCTGTACCGGCGCGTCATCGACCTGGCCCGCCGCCTCGACGTCCCCCTGGTGGCCACCAACGACGTCCACTACCTGAACCAGGGCGACGCCCGCGCCCAGGAAGTGCTGATGTGCATCCAGATGGGCAAGACCCTGGACGACGAGAGCCGCCTCAGCTTCGAGACCGACCAGTTCTACCTGAAGAGCCCCGAGGAGATGGCGGCCCTGCCGCTGTTCCGGGAGGCCCCCGACGCCCTGGAGAACTCCCTGCGCATCGCCGAGGCCTGCAGCGTCGAACTGGAACTGGGCCGGCCGCTGCTGCCGGCCTTCGACGTGCCCACCGGCGAGGACGAGGCCTCCTACCTGCGCCGCCTGTGCTACGAGCGGCTGCCCCAGCGCTACCCCGACGCGGGACCCGAGGTCCGGGAGCGCCTGGAGTACGAGTTGAGCGTCATCGAGAAGATGGGCTACCCCGCCTACTTCCTGATCGTCTGGGACTTCATCGACTACGCCAGGCGCAACGGCATCCCGGTGGGACCGGGCCGCGGGTCGGCCGCGGGCAGCATCGTCGCCTACCTGCTGGGCATCACCAACGTGGACCCGCTGCGCTTCAACCTGCTGTTCGAGCGGTTCCTCAACCCAGAGCGGGTGTCGATGCCCGACATCGACATCGACTTCTGCTTCGAGCGCCGCGACGAGGTCATCGACTACGTGGTCCGCAAGTACGGCGAGGACCGGGTGGCCCAGATCATCACCTTCGGGACCATGGCGGCCCGGGCGGTGATCCGCGACGTGGGCCGGGTGCTGGGCATGCCCTATGGCGAGGTGGACCGCATCGCCAAGATGGTCCCGGCCCAGCTGGGCATCACCCTGGATGACGCCCTGGCCCAGAGCCCTGAACTGGCCGCCGCCTACCGCGACGACGAGCGGGTCCGGGAGTTGATCGACCTGGCCCGGTCGCTGGAGGGCCTGCCGCGGCACGCCTCCGTCCACGCCGCCGGCGTCGTCATCGCCCCCGGGCCGCTGATGGACTACGTGCCGCTGCAGAAGATGGGCGACGGCACCATCGTCACCCAGTTCGACTGGATGAAGGTGGAGCAGGCCGGCCTGCTCAAGATGGACTTCCTGGGCCTGCGCACCCTGACGGTGATGCACGAGACGGTCCGGCTGGTGGAGCAGGCGTACGGGCAGCGCATCGACCTGGACAACATCCCCCTGGACGATGCCGACACCTACGCGCTGCTGGGCCGCGGCGACACGGCGGCGGTGTTCCAGCTGGAATCGGCCGGCATGCGCGAGCTGCTGCGGGACCTCAAGCCCTCCAACATCGAGGACGTCATCGCGGCGGTGGCCCTGTACCGGCCGGGGCCCATGCAGCTGATCCCCGAGTTCATCAAGAGCAAGCACAGCGGGCAGGTCCGCTACCCGCACCCGGACCTGGAACCCATCCTGGCCGACACCTACGGCGTCATGGTCTACCAGGAGCAGGTCATGCAGGTGGCCTCCAAGATGGCCGGCTTCAGCCTGGGCAAGGCCGACATCCTGCGCCGGGGCATCGGCAAGAAGGATAAGCAGTTGATCGACAAGATGCGGGTCGAGTTCGTCAACGGGTGCGTGGAGCGGGGCTACCCGGCGGAACTGGCCGAAGAGATCTACAGCCTCATCGAGCGCTTCGCGTCCTACGGCTTCAACAAGAGCCACTCGGCCACCTACGGCCTGCTGGCCTACCAGACGGCTTACCTGAAGGCCCACTTCCCCACGGCCTACATGGCGGCCACGCTGACGTCCTTCATGAACAACTCCGACAAGATCGCCGAGTACATCCTGGAGTGCCAGCGGATGGGCATCCGCATCCTGCCGCCCGACGTGAACCGGTCCCAGGCGGCCTTCACCGTGGAGGGCGACGGCGCCATCCGCTTCGGCCTGGCAGCCGTCAAGAACGTGGGCCGGGGGGCCATCGACGCCATCGTCCAGGCCCGGGAGCAGTACGGGGAGTTCATCTCGCTGCGGGACTTCTGCGAGAAGGTGGACAGCCGCGCCCTGAACCGGCGGATGCTGGAGAGCCTGATCAAGGCCGGGGCGTTCGACGGCCTGGGCGCCAACCGGGCCCAGCTGCTGGCGGTGGTGGAGCAGACGCTGGCGGCCGCCGCCGACCTGCAGCGGCAGCGCCAGCAGGGGCAGATGTCCTTCTTCGACGCCCTGGGGTCCGAGGCTGCCGCCCGGCAGGGGGTGGGGGCCGAGGACCAGCTGCCTGACCTGGAGGAGTTCCCGCCGGCGCGGCTGCTGGCCCTGGAGAAGGAGGTCCTGGGCGTCTACCTCTCGGGGCATCCCCTGAGCTCGGTGCGGGATGACCTGCTGGTGGAGACCACCACCACCACCACCGGCCTCCGGGAACTGGCCGACGGCGTGGACGTCAGGTTGGGTGGGATCGTGCTGGGCGTCAAGAAGATCGCCACCCGCTCCGGCGATCCCATGGCCTTCGTCACCCTCGAAGACCTGACCGGCCAGGTGGAGGTGGTGGTGTTCCCGCGCACGCTGAGCCAGGCCGGCAGCATCCTGGCGCCCGACGCCATCGTGGTGGTGGAGGGCAAGGTGTCCTGGCAGGAGGAGTCGGTCAAGGTGGTGGCCGAGCGGGTGCGCCCGCTGCGGCGCCGGCCGGGGCTGCACCTGACCCTGCGGGAGGGGCGCCACGACCGCGAGGTGCTGGTGCGGCTGCAGGAGATCCTGGGGGCTCGGCCCGGCGAGGTCCCGGTGTACCTGAACTTTCCCGACAGCGGCCATGTGGTGCTGGCGGGCCGGCGCTTCTGGGTGTCACCCGACGACGACCTGCTGGCGGCGCTGGGCCGGGTGCTGGGCGACGACGCGGTGCGGCTGGAGGAACCCCCGGCGGTGGAGGAAGCGGAGGCGGTGCCGTTCTGAGGGGCGGCGCCATCGGGACGGCACGGTGCGCCTTCCGGTCATTGGAAAATCGGCGCCGGGTGACCCGGTGGTACGGTTCCCGCGCCGTGCCGATAAGATGTTAGGAAAGCGGGGGCCGGACCGTACGGGGGGATTGGTTTGGTTAAGAACAACAACCACTTCACCAACCACGACCTGCGCCGGGTCGTGATCGAACTGCTGGAGCAGCGGGGGGTGACCCTGCAGGCCATCGCCCAGGTGGTCTACGACATCCAGCACGCGTTCTATCCGGAACTGACCCTGGAGCTCTGCCTGGAGAGCGTCGAGGCCGTGATCGACAAGCGGGAGGTCCAGCACGTGCTGCTGACCGGCATCGCCCTGGACATGGCCGCCGAGGCCGGCAACCTGCCTGAGCCCCTGCTGTCGATCCTGCGCGACGACAACCTGCTCTACGGCGTGGACGAGGTGCTGGCGCTGGGCATCACCAACGTGTACGGGTCCATCGGCCTGACCAACTTTGGCTACCTCGACAAGCAGAAGATCGGCATCATCGGTGAGCTCAACAGCCGCCGCCAGCCCGGCCGGGTCCACACCTTCCTGGACGACCTGGTGGCCGGGGTGGCCGCTGCGGCCGCCGCCCGCCTGGCCCACGCGCTGCCAGACAAGTTGTCGGAGGCGGACCTGGCGCTGCCGCCGGAGGGGCGTGACCGGGGGCAGCAGGCCGCCGGTGGCCCGGTGGGGGACGGCACGGTGGCCGGCGGGGCGGTGTCCAGGGACGCGCTCCCGTGAGGCCGGGCGGCGTGGCAGGGGCGTGCGGGTGCTGTTAGGCCGATGTGGATCTTATCGCGGGCCTGCCGGTGCGTTGGCGCGGGTTTTGGCCGGATAGTAGTTCAACTTATGTAAAGCCGAGCGGAGTTTCCCGCATTCCGTTAACCACTCAGCCTGGGATTGACCCTATCTTCCGCCTCTCGAGCCAATTTGTCCTTATTAGGTCCGGAATTCGCCCCACGGGGGCCCTACGCGGTATAAGGGGGTGCGGGTCGTGTCGCGCCGGTGCATGCGACCTTCGGGGAACCGGGCGACCCCGAGGACGAAGCAGGCTGGCAGCAGGCCCTTGGCCCGCCTGGAGGAAGCGCACCGCCGCCTGGAGCGCGCGCTGGGCGCGCTGACTGGCGCCGGCCTGGAACGGTTCATCCCGGGCGAGCCGCGCACCTACCGGCAGATGGTGGCAGGGCTGGTGGAGCACGACGCGTATCAGGCCGGCCAGATCGTGCTGCTGCGCCGCCTCCAGGGCGCCTGGCCGCCCGAGGAGTGAACGTGCGCCCGAGCCCACCGGTACCCGCGAACTGCTTCTCCGGCCGGCGGCGCCACGATGTTCAGCCGCCGGTGGCCACACCAAGTGCGACCGCAGCGATCATGAACAAGGCCAGGATCACCAGAACGTAGACGAGGGTTAAGCGGCGCCCGTCCGGGTCCACGCCGGTGCCCGGCGAGGGGGAGGGCCGCTCGGGCAGGGCCTGCAGCGCCGCCAGGAGCGATGCCGTGGCGGCGTTGAGATCATTCACATAGGTCTCCGGCCGGACGTTGCGGATCTGCAGTTGGGGCAGCGGCACCTTCAGGTTGAAGTCGGAGATCTTGCTGCGGAGGTCCGTTACCTGCTCGGTCAGCTGGGCGATGAAGCGGTCGTGGACGCGCAGCACGGCGGCCTTGTCCTCGGCCGTGCAGCCCTCGGCGGTCAGGGTTTCCAGCCTCGCCTGCAGCCAGGCCCGGTGCTGCTGGATGGACTCGTCCAGGGTCCGCAGCCGCTGCAGGATCTCGTGCTGCTGGTCCATCCACGGCAGCCGGTGCCCCGCCTGGCGGACCAGGCGGTAGGCGGTGGACCAGCTGCCTTCGAAGGGGTTCTGCTCCAGGCGCAGGGGCTTGCCGCGGTAGGGGTTGTCCCTCATCTTCTCGGGGGACACGGCCTCGGCCAGGCGGCGCTCCACTTCCGCCATCCGCTCCGCCAGCCGGCGTTCCAGTTCCTGCAGCCGGTCCTCGGGGCGGGCGATGCCGTTCCCTGAAGGAGTGATCCGCACCAGACCGTCACCCCCCGCGCCACACCTGCCGTCGGCTGCCTGCCGGCTGCCTGCCGGCTGCCGGTCGGTGGCCCGTCGCCTCCCGGCCGCCGCCCGCCCGTTGCCCGTCAGCGCAGCCGTGATCCCAGTCGGCCGGGGTCGTGGTTGCGCAGGTCCACGCCGTGGGCCGCCCACGCCTTGAGCGGGAAGGGCACGTTCAGCCACCCGGCATGGGTCTCGATCCATTCTTCGGGCGCGACCGCCTCGCGGATGAGGAGCAGATCGGTCCCGCCGGAGCCGTCGGGCGTCAGTTCGAACCGGGCCGGCGTGCCCAGGTACTGGACGGCGAGGACCCGGACTCGGGCCAGAAGCACGCCCGCCCCTGCACCTCTTGCGGCGGCGGTGCGGCCCGCCGGCGGTTGACCCCGTGATTCGGCAGCGGCGGCGCGGCATCCTGGCGTGGCAGCTGGGGCTACGGGCCGCCCTCCACTGCCAGGCGGCTGGAGACGATGCGCACCGCCAGCAGGGCGGCGCCCAGCCACCAGACGCCGCTGAACTCCCCGGTCCAGTCCACCACGGCCCCGAAGACCACCCCGGCCGCGGCGGCGCCCGCCTGGGCCGCCACCTGCATCAGGCCCGTGCTCAGGCCGGCGCGGCGCGGTCCCAGCGCCTCGGTTGAGAAGGCGATCAGGGCCGGCATGCTGCCGCCCGCGCCGATGCCGTAGAGCAGCGCGCCCAGGTACACCAGCGCCGGTCCCCCACCGGCGAAGGCCATGCCGAGGAAGGCGGCCATCAGGGCCGCTGACCCGGCGTTGATGAGCGGGATGCGCCGGCCGAGGCGGTCCGATATGGCGCCGGAAACATACGCCGCGGGTACGTAGATGGCCAGCGCCGCCGCCATCACCGCCGCTGCGGCCGGCGGGGCATAGCCCAGTCCTTCCCGCAGGTAGGTGGGCGCCCAGCCCGTGTAGCCGTTGATGGTCATGAGCCCCAGGAAGCCCAGCAGGAAAAGGGCCAGCACCTGGCGCAGCGAGGTGGCCGGGCCGGCCTCCGGGGCCGGCGGCGCGGCCGGTGCCGGGGACCTCCGGCCGACCTGCCCGGGAGACCGCACCCACCAGAAGGCCGCGGCCAGCGGGACGCAGGCGGCGGCCGGCACCAGGACCAGGGTATCCACGGAAACCCAGCGGGCCAGCAGCGGGAAGCCCGACAGGGCCAGCAGGTTCGTGGCGCCGATGGCCGCTTCCACCACGGCCACGGCGTGCCCGCGGCGTTCCGACGGGTACGCCGTGGCGGCCAGGCGGATGCCCGGCACCGCCATGGCCGCCGTGGCGGCGCCCATGATCAAGCGGGCTGCCGACGCAGCCTGCCAGGTGTCGGCGGCGAGGAAGGCCGCGGCGCCGGCGCCCAGACCCAGCAGGCCCAGGCTGACCAGCCGGTTCTCAGGCCAGCGGTCGGCCGCCCATCCGAAGGGAATCTGCAGCGCGGCGTAGCCGATGAAGAAGGCGGAAAACAGGCCTCCCACGCCCGCGTAGGAAACGCCGAACCGCTGGGCCAGTTCCGGGAAGAAGGGCACGATGCCCATGCGCAGGGCGAAGTCCAGCACCCGTGAAGCGCACACCAGGGCCAGCACGGTGCCGCGCGCGGCGGCGCGCGGGGTGGCTGCGGCTGCAGGGTCGGGAGCGGCCGTTGCAGGGTCCATGGCCGTAACGGTACCAGGAGAGCAGGCGTTTCCCTGCCGGCGGCAGGACCTGGCCCTGGGGGCCCACCGCCACCAGCCTGACCACGCGGCTCTCGCCCGCGGTGATCATGGCGCCGGCGGCCGCGTGCTCGGCGCAGAAGCCCATGGAGCAGGCGGTGACCACGCACGCCCCCAGGTAGACGTTGCCCCGGTCGGTGAGCAGCGCCGCAGCTACGGTGCCCACCTCACAGAACCGGGACAGCCGCCGAGGGTTGAGGACGGACCTGGCTCGCCGGTAAAGTTCATCGAACGACAGGAGTTCCGGGGCGGTCATGTCCTGAGGATTCGGGCCCGCGGGAACCCGTTCCTCCGGAACCTGCGCCCCGGGAGCCTCTTCCCCCGCAGCCTATCCCTGCGGTCCACCGGGACGCGCGCCGCGCCGCGTCAGCCGCAGGGCCGTGGCCAGGGCCAGGATCCACAACAGGGCCACGCCCGCCACCATTGCCACCGTGCCGGTCAGGGACCGGGCCGGCGCCACCCGCAGGGTCAGGGTTTGGTGGGCCGCGACGAAGCGGTTGCGGGCCCCCGCCACCACCGGGTACTCGCCCGGCGGCGTCCGGCGGTCGGCGGTCAGCGTCAGCGTCACGGCCACGCTGTCGCCCGGCCGCGCCGTGATCTCCCGGGGCTCCGCCTCCACGGCGATGCCGTCGGGCAGGTCTTCGCCCGCCAGCGCCGGCACCAGCGCCCGCCACTGGCCCGCGGCGCCTTCCTCGGGCCAGGGGCCCTCAAACGTTATCTGCAGGCGCACGCTCACCGGCCCGCCGCCCGCCGTCACGTCCACGGCGTCCTGCTCCACCTCGACCCGGGCCGCAGGCGGGTCCGGGTCCACCCGCACCAGGGCGTCGGCCCCGTAGGCGGCCGTCCAGAGGCTGCCGTCGCCGGCGACCTCGCCCCACAGGGGCAGCACCCGGGTGGGCGGCAGCCCCAGGACCGGCGGCAGGAAGAACTCGTTGACGGTGCCGTCGCCGGGCAGCACCCGTGCCAGGCGGCCCACGAAATGGACCACCGCCCAGATTGACCCGTCGCGGCCCTCCACCAGGTCGTTGGGGCCCGCCACCGGGTACCCTTCCTCGTCGGTGGGCCAGAGGTGAACGGCCTCCGCCTGGCCGCCCGGCCGCCAGCGCAGCAACCGGCTGCCGGGATGCTCGGTGGTCCACACCGTGTCGCCCTGGACCACGATGCCCACCGGAGCCGTGAAGCCCAGGGGCAGGGAAAGGAGCTCCAGGCCGGCGGTGCCCGGGTCACCGTCCCCGGCGGGCGCGCCCCCTGCGGGCGGGGTGGCGGTGCCGGCCGCCGCGCCCGGGCGGACCCGCGCCAGGCGGTTCCAGGCGCTCTCCACGGCCCAGAGGGTGCCGTCGCCGTCCAGGGCCAGGCGCAGGGCTCCGGTAAAGGCGGTCCGGGTGCTGTCGGCGGGGGCAGGCGTGGACAGCCGGTCGACGGTGCCGCCCAGCGGGTCCAGGCGCAGCAGGCCGCCGGCGTTGTAGTTGGCCAGCCACACGCTGCCGTCCGGCGGGAAGGCGAAATCGGTGACCCCGTCGTTGGGATCGGGCAGGGGGTAGGCCTCGGCGGCCAGGGCGTCGGGGTCGATGCGGATCACGAAGCGCTGCCGCGGCTCCGCGGCGAACTCGTAGTCGGCCACCCACAGGGCCCCGTCGGGGGCCAGGCGCAGGGTGTAGGGGATCATGCCCGCCGGCAGGTCCATGCGGCTGAAGGTGCGGGCGCCGGTGTCCACGCGGCCGATCCCCACGGGACCCGTACCCTCGCCGGCGTAGAGGGTGAGCCAGAGGGCTCCGCCGTCCATGACCAGGTCGAAGGGTCCCAGGCCGGTTTCGGGCAGGCGCCAGATCTCCAGGGGACCGTGCCGCTCCACCTGCACGTCCCCCCGGGGCTCCAGGGACACGGGGAAGGGACGGACCGGCGCGGTGGCGGCCCGCTCCAGTTCAACCGTTTCGGTGCCGGCGGGCGGGTCCCCGGCGGCGGGACCCGCGCCGTCCCCGGCGGACTGGGCGTGGGCGACGCCAGGGGTGGCCGGGGTCCCCGGCACACCTGGGGTGCCCGGCACACCCGGGATGCCCGGATGAGCGGGAATTCCAGGGATCGCAAGACTGCCCAGAATGCCGAGAACAACCAGGATGCGGAGGCCTGCGCCCAGGCTGCTCCTGCCTGCCGGTCGGCGCCCCATCGTCGACGTCTCCTTCCTGAACGGCCCGGTCCCCCGCCGGTCCCGCCTTCACAACTCGTGCAGCAGCGCCGCCACCGCCACGAACAGGAAGCCGGCCGCCCCGGCCGCGGTCCAGGCGGCCGGATGCCGGGACCGGGAGGCGGCGAAGGCCGGCAGGATGAAGGCCACCGAGCCGGCGCCCAGGGCGTAGAAAATGCTGCTGGCGGCGCCGGCCAGGCGCACCGCTCCCAGCAGGGCGCCGGCCGCCAGCGGCAGGGCCGCCACCGACGCCAGCATCACCTGCAGCGGCAGGCCCGTGCGCTGGCCCCGGGCCATCAGCACCGCCACGCTGAGCCCCTCCACCACCTTGTGCAGCACGAAGCTCAGCACAGCCAGCGGCCGCAGGGCCTGGGCCAGCCCCAGCGTGAGATTATGGCCGACCACGATGCCTTCGGCCAGGGAGTGGAGCCCCACGCCCACCGCCCACCACACGGCCAGGCGGGCGGGTGCGGCCCCGCCCAGGCGCTCCAGGCCCGCGAAAACCACGAGGCCGCCGGCGAAGGACGCCAGCAGCGCCCCCCGCCAGATCAGATCCGCGGCGCCCACGCCCAGGTTGGCCGTCAGGCTCATGAAGTCGGCGAACAGGAACAGCAGCGCGCCGAAGACCAGGCCGTCCACCACGGTGCGGTCGTCCGGCTGCATGCGGGCCAGGGCAGGGGCCGCCGACAGGCCCAGCAGGGTGGGGACGTAGGCCACCGCCAGCGAAACCGCCAGCACCAGGTCCGCCCCCGGCGTTTCGGTGCCCGCGGCGGGAACCAGTTCAACGTGGGCCAGGAGCCAGGGCGTCAGGGCTGTTCACCGTCCTCGCCGTCGCCGACGATCAGGGTCCCCAGGTGTTCAGGATGGCCGGTGCCGCAGTAAACCGTGCAGTACATCGGAAACCGCCCGGGGCGGTCGGCCGTGAAGACGGCGGACGCGGCATCGCCCCGGGTCGCCACCAGGTTGATGCCGTACTCGCGGACGGCCAGGCCGTGGGCCACGTCTTCGGTGCGCAGCACCAGGCGCACCCGCTCACCCAGGCCGACGCGGACGGTGTCGGGCGTGTAGGAGAACTGGCGGGCGGTGATCTCGATGGTGCGGTCCACCGGGACGGAGCCGTCGCCGGGGTCGCCGCCGCTTCCCGGCCGCCAGAAGGCGAGGGCGGCCAGCACCGCCGTCAGAGCCAGGGTCACGATGATCAGGCGCGATGATTTCATCTGCCGCGGTCCTCCGCCCATAGGGTTCAACGCGCACCGGCGGGTGCCTGCCCGGGGCGGCAGGGGCCGGCGCCTGCTGCAGCAAACCCCAGCGGCGGTGAGGTCCGTGACACCGGCGTTCAGGCGCGCCGCCATCTTCGGCAACGGCTACTGGGACGACGCCTACGCGGAGCGGCTCCGCGGCCTCCTGGAGGGCGGGGACCTGCTGCGGGTGGCGGCCGACGGCGGCATCCGGCTCTGGCAGCGGCTCGGGTACGTCCCCCACGTCCTGCTGGGGGACTTCGACTCGCTGTCGCCCGAGGAAGTGGGCGGCTGGGAAGCGGCCGGGGTCGAGGTGCTCCGCTACCCCGTGGCCAAGGACAAGAGCGACCTGGAACTGGCCCTGGACTACGCGGCCGCCCGCGGCGCCGCCTCTATCCTGCTGGCGGCGGTCACCGGCAGCCGCCTGGACCACTCCCTGGCCAACCTGTTCCTGGCCGCCCGCTTCGCCGCTCCCGACGTGGAGGTCACCGTGCTCACTCCCGGCGGCGCCGTCTACCCGGTGGTGGGCGGTGCCCAGGGGCCGGGCGCCCGGCGCCTGCCGGCGCGGCCCGGGGACGTGGTGGCCCTGCTGCCCGTGGCGGGGCCGGTGAAGGGGGTCACCACCCACAACCTCCGGTACGCCCTGCGGGATGCCGACCTGGCCTGGGGCAGCACCCTGCCCATCAGCAACGAGCCGCTGGCCGGGATCATCGGCGTGGAGGTCCGCGAAGGCAGGCTCCTGGTCATCGTCGAACAGGGCGACAGGGAGGTGGCGCCGTGCGCATCGCAGTCCTGACGTCGGGGGGCGACGCCCCCGGCATGAACGCCGCCGTCCGGGCCGTGGTACGGCAGGCCGCCGCCGCCGGCCATGAAGTGTACGGCGTCCTCTTCGGCTTTGAAGGGCTGATCCGCGGCCACATGGCGCCGCTGGGCCCGCGGGACGTGGGCGACATCGTCCACCGCGGCGGCACCATCCTGCGCACGGCCCGGTCCGACCGCTTCCGGACCACGGAGGGCCGCCTGCAGGCCCTCAAGCGGCTGCGGGAAGCGGGCATCGAGGGCGTGGTGGTCATCGGCGGCGACGGCTCCATGGCCGGCGCCCTGGCCCTGCACCGGGCGGGCGTCCTCGTCTGCGGCGTCCCGGCCACCATCGACAACGACGTGCCCGGCAGCGACGTGGCCATCGGCTTCGATACCGCCGTCAACACCGTGGTGGACGCCATCAACCGCATCCGCGACACGGCCAGTTCCCACGAGCGCACCTTCGTCGTCGAGGTCATGGGTCACTGGTCGGGCTGGATCGCGGCGGCGGCCGGCGTCGCCGGGGGCGCCGAAACGGTGCTGATTCCCGAGCGGACGCCGGACCTGGACGAGGTGTGCGCGCGCCTGGTGGAAGGTTTCCGGAAGGGCAAGAACCATTCGATCATTATCGTAGCGGAAGGTGTGGCGTCGGGCGCCGAGGTGGCCGAGCGCATCTCGCGGCGGACAGGCCTGGAGACCCGGGTCACGGTCCTGGGCCACATCCAGCGGGGTGGGTCTCCCACCGCCGCTGACCGGCTGCTGGCGGCCCGCCTGGGGGCGGAGGCCGTCCTCTGCCTCACGGCCGGGCATGGGGCCCACCTGGTGGGCATCGAGGGCGGCCGGGTGGTGCACGTCGACCTGGAGGAGGCGCTGGCGCGGCCGCCCCGGAGCCCGGTGGACCTGGCGGACCTGGCCGAAGTCCTGGCCACCTGACCTCGATCCTCCCGGGGGGATGACCCATGCGGCGGACCAAGATCATCGCCACCATCGGCCCGGCCAGCGCCGAACCGGCGACCCTGGACCAGTTGTTGCTGGCCGGCGTGGACGTGGTCCGCATCAACCTATCCCACGGCAGCGCCGATGATCACCGCCGCTACGTGGCCGCCGTGCGGGCCGCCGCCGAGCGCTGCGGCCGCCCCTTCACCGCCGTCCTCTTCGACACCCAGGGCCCCGAGGTCCGGGTAGGGACCATGCCCGAAGGCGGGCTGGACCTGCCCACCGGCGCGCGGCTGCGCCTGGTCGGCACCCACGATGCCGGAGCCCGGGCCGTGCTGGACGGCCCCGAGCCGGTGGTGCCCGTCAACTTCGCCGGGCTGGCCGAAGCGCTGGAACCCGGGGATCGGGTGCTGCTGGACGACGGCAACATCATCCTGCTGGTGGAAGACGTGGCAGGCGGCGGCGCGGCCTGCCGGGTGGAAGCCGGCGGCACCCTTCTCACCCGCAAGAAGGTGACCTTCCCGCGCCCGCCGGCCAACCTGCCCGCCCTAACCCCCGAGGACCTGGAAGGCCTCAGGCTGGCGGTGGAACTGGACGTGGACTTCGTGGCGGCGTCCTTCGTGCGCACCGCCGACGACGTGCTGGAGGTGCGCCGCGCCATCGAGAGCGAGGGGGGCCGCCAGGCGGTCATCGCCAAGATTGAAAACGCGGCCGGGGTCGAGCACCTGGACGAGATCCTGGAGGTGGCCGACGGGCTCATGGTGGCCCGCGGCGACCTTGGCGTGGAGATGCCTGCCGAGGAAGTGCCCATCCTGCAGAAGCGGCTGATCGCCGCCTGCAACCGCCGGGGGAAGCCGGCCATCACCGCCACCCAGATGCTGGAGTCCATGGTGTCGCGCCCGCGCCCGACCCGGGCCGAGGCCAGCGACGTGGCCAACGCCATCTTCGACGGCACCGATGCCGTCATGCTGTCGGCGGAGACGGCCACGGGGCGGTATCCGGTGGAGGCGGTGCGGGTCATGGCCCGGATCGCCGAGCGGGCCGACCGGGCCCTGGCGGAAGGCGCCGGCCGCCGGCCCGTGGAGATCACGGCGGCCGCCACCGTGACCGACGCCATCAGCCACGCCTCCTGCAGCGTAGCCCGGGACCTGGGCGCCGCAGCCATCGTCACGGCCACCCAGTCGGGCCACACGGCCCGGATGGTGGCCCGGCACCGCCCGCCCATGGCGGTGGTGGCGGCGACCCCGTCGCAGGAGGTGGCCCGCCGCCTGAGCCTGGTCTGGGGCGTGACGCCCGTCATCGTGCCCCAGACCGGCACGTCGGACCAGATGATGGAAGCGTCGCTGGCCGCGGCGGTGGAGGCGGGACTGGTCCAGCCCGGGGCCCTGGTGGTGCTGACCGCCGGCGTGCCCGTGGGGGTGGCGGGTACCACCAACCTGGTGCAGGTGACCACCGTGGCCAGCATCCTGGCCGACGGCATGGGCATCGGGCGCGGCAGCCGCGTGGGTTTCGCTCGGATCGCCGCCTCCGGCAGGCCGCCCCGCTTCTTCGCGCCGGGCGACGTGCTGGTGGTGCCCTCGGTGACTCCGGACCTGATGGACCTGGTGGCCAAGGCCGGCGCCCTGGTGGCGGAAGCGCCCGGCATGACCTCTGACGCCGCCGTGGCGGCGCTGCACTACAAGATCCCGGCTGTGGTCGGCGTCGAGCAGGCCACCCAGCGGATTCGGGATGGCGAGTTGGTGACGGTGGATGCCGGCATCGGCCGGGTGTACCGCGGGCGGGTCAGCGTCCGCTGACGTCCCCGTCGCCGTCCGGGGCGGGATCGTTCTTCAGCAGCCGGATGATCAACGCGTCCAGCTTGCGGCTGACGGCCAGGATGGCTTCGGGGGCCGCGTTGTTCTCGTGGAGCCGGTGTAGTTCCCGGCGCAGGCTCTCAATGCGGTCCCGGAGGGGCTGGCTGGCTTCGATCGTCAAGACATCCTCTCTAATCGGTGGAACCCGGCGACTCATTCTATCCTCGGCTCCCGAAACTGTCAAAGATGGTAAATGACTAAAATAAATGGCAGGACGCCCACCGGCGGCGGGCGCCCTGCTGCGGGCCGGTCCGTTGAAAAGGCGTGCCCGGCGAACCAGCGGCGGTGCCCAGGTCCAGCGGCGTGACCCGCCTTCAGCGGCCGAAACTGCCGGGACCCCACGGCGAGGGTCCCGCCGGCCGCTGGTCGGGAGCCTGCTGCAGGGTGGACGCATAGGGCCGGTACTGCTGGTGCAGCTGGAACTGCTGGGGCTGCTGCGGTTGCTGCGGCCACGACGGATACGGCTGCTGCGCCTGGTAAGGCTGCAGCGTCTGGAAGGACGGCCCGTACGGCTGCTGCTGCTGGTACGGCCGGTAAGGCTGATACGGCTGCTGCTGCTGGTACTGCGGGTACCGCTGCGGCGGCTGGTGCTGCTGGAACTGCTGGTACGGTTGGTGCTGCTGGTATTGCTGGAACTGTTGGAACTGCTGCGGCTGCTGGATGGGGAACTGGGAGCCGAAGGCCGGCGGGCTCTGTTGCTGCTGCCACGGCTGCTGTCCCGTCCACTGCTGCTGGATGTACGGCTGGTGCCCCCGCCCCTGCTGTTGGAAGACCGGGGCGGTGCCCTGCGCCGGCGTCTGCATCACGCTTCATCCCTCCTCGCAATCTGCCGGTAGCGTGTGCCCGCCGGCACCGGCGCATTCAGCCCTTGACGGCGAAGCCCCACCGCGCGCGCGGTGGGGCTCTGCTGTGCCGGAGGTGGGATTCGAACCCACACGGTCCAGGACCACGGCATTTTGAGTGCCGCGAGTCTGCCAGTTCCTCCACTCCGGCGCTGCCGACGGCGCGGCCCGCCGTCGTGAAACCATGCTAGCACATCGGCCGCTGCGCCTTCAATTTGAGGGAGCCGCCGGGGACGCCGCGGCCCTCGGCGCCATAGCGTGAAGCCAGGGTGGGAGGCGACGGGCATGAGCGAATCCGATGACAGGCCGCCGCGCCTGCGGGTCCTGATCACTTACGACGGAAGCGAGGGCGGCCAGCCGCCGCGCCGTCGTCCCCGGACGGCCGGACCGGGGCGGCCGCCGCTGCGGGCTATCGCCGGCGGCGGCTCGCAGGCGGATCCCGCTTCGCCCGCCACCGGCGGCGCCGAACCTGCGGGCAGTGCCGAACCGGCGGAGAGCGAGACGGCCGGGCGCCTGGCCGCCCTGACGTCGCGGGAGACGGCGGGCCGCCTGGCGGCGCTGGCCGGCGAGCTGCGGCAGATGAGTCACCGCCTGCGGGTAGCGGCGCAGCGCATCGACGATCTGGTGCTGGCCATGGCCACCCTGGAGGGCCTGGCCGACGGCGGGCCCGAAAACCTCCTGGAATCCCTGGAAAGGTTCGGCTTCAGCGGCGAGGAACTGCGGTCGGCCCTGGCGCTGCTCAGCCTCCTGGCCGAAGGCCCGGACGAGGGACCGGCCGGCGGCGGGGGTCCCGGCGCGCCACACGATCCGGACCCCGATGGAAACCCCGACCCCGGCGGTTCGTAAATCCATGGCAGGAGGCGCTGAAACTGCCGGGCGGCGAGCTGGGGCCGCGCGCCGGGGGCGCGGTTGGGCTGCCTGGTCCCGCGGTGCTACAATGCCCGTGGGAGAGGAGTCGGCCGATGACCAAACCCCTGGCCGGGGAACCTGCGGGCCCGGACGACAGCCTCCTCGTGCGGCGCGTCCGGGCCGGTGATCTTTCCGCCTTCGAAATCCTCGTGCGGCGCTATGAGCGCCGCGTTTACAGCCTGGCCATACGCTACTGCGGCGACCGTGAGGATGCCCGGGATCTGACCCAGGAAACCTTCGTGCGGGCTTTCCGGGCGCTTGACTCGTTCCGCGGCGATGCCACGTTTTCCACCTGGCTGCACCGCATCGCGGTCAACGTCTGCCTGGACGAACTGCGGCGCCGGCGCACCCGTCCCCAGGTCCACCTGGACGAACCCCTGCAGACCGACGACGGCGCGGCCGAGCGCCAGGTGGCCGCCGGCGACCCCGGCCCACAGCAGCATGTTGAGCAGAGGGAACTGGGCGAGGTCATCCGGCGGGAGATCGCCGCCCTGCCCGCCGAATACGCGGCAGTGGTCGTCCTGCGCGACCTGCAGGACCTGTCCTACGAGGAGATCGCCCAGGCGCTGGGCATTTCGCTGGGCACCGTCAAGTCCCGGCTCCACCGGGGCCGGGCGGCGTTGCGGGCGCGCTTCGAGGCGCTGGAACTTTTCCCTTCCACCCGCGTCGGTGGCAGTAAAGGCAGTAAAGAAGGAAATCAACCGGAACGGGGTGGGGTGTGAATGCGTCGGCCCCATGTGGTCGACCAGTTGAGCCTGTACGCGGACGGCATGCTTCCGGCCGACGAGGCCGAGCGCGTCCGCGCCCACCTGGCCGGTTGCGAGGAGTGCCGCGCCGAATGGGAGGCGCTGCAGCAGACCCTGGCGCTGCTGCGCTCGCTGCCCGGCGAAGAGCCGCCGGAAGATCTGGTGGAGTCCATCATGGCCCGGATCCGCGCCGAGGCCGGCGCGCCGCCGGCCAGGCACCGGATGGGCAAGGGGGCCCGCTGGGGCATGGCGGCGGCCGCGGCGGTGCTCCTGCTGCTGGCGGCGGGGATGCTGGCGGAGCGCCTGGGTCACCCCGACCTGTACATGGCCGGTGGTGCGCCGGAGCAGGCGGTGCAGCGCGATGCGGCCGGCGACGCCGCCGAGGGCCTGCCCACGGTCAGCGTGACCTCCACGCCGGCGCCGTCCCTGGCGGGCGACGCCGGGCCAGGCATCCAGGGGCGCCTGGCCGCCGAGGGCGCTCTCCCGGCGGAGGGCGCGGGCGGGGAAGCGCGCGACCCCAAGCAGCCGGCCATCGCTCAGCAGGAGGCCGGGACCGGCGTGGACCCGGCGGCCCAGCGGCGGGTGATCCAGAGTGCGACCATCTTCATGCGGGTCGAGGATGTGGAAGGCACTTATCATCAGGTCATCGCCATGGCCGAGGCCGCCGGCGGCTACGCCCAGGAGGCGTCCCTCAGCAGCGACGGCATCGTCATCCCGCCGGTGCCGCGCGCGGAACCCGCGGAGGCCGCGCCGCCCCGGTCGGCTTACCTGGTGCTGCGGGTGCCCGCGGAGCGGCTGTCCCGGTTCACCAGCGACGTAATGGCGCTGGCCGCGCCCGGTACCAGGCCGGACCTGCATACCAGCGCCACCGACATCACCACCGAGTACGTGGACGTCGAGGCGCGCATGCGCACCCTGCAGGCCAAGGAAGCGCGCCTGCTGGAGATCCTGGACCAGGCCCAGGGCGTCGAGGATCTGCTGGCGGTGGAGCGGGAGGTCTGGCAGACCCGGTCCGAGATCGAGTCCCTGCAGGCCCGCCTCGATACCTGGAACCGCCTGCTGGACCTGGCCACGCTGAACCTGACCCTGCAGGACGCCGGGGTCCGGCCGCCGGAACGCGACCACGGCCTGGGCCAACGGCTGCTGCTGGCGCTCTACCAGGCTCTGGACTACCTGGTGGTCAGCATCGAAACCATGATCGTCGGCGCCGGCGTGGTCCTGCCGTGGGCGGTGCTGGCCATCATCGCCTGGCTGGCCCTGGCCCGGTGGCGGCGGCGCCGCGCGGCGCCGTAACCCGACCGGCCCTTTTGCGCGTGCCGGCCGGTGCTGTACCCTCGTAACGAGGGCAAACCCTTGCCCGAGAGAGATCGCCTCGGAGGGATCTCATGGCCGAGACCCCGGTGTCCGTGGCCGTGGCGGCGGCCGGCGGGCTGGCGTACTTCCTGTCGCCCTGCGTCTGGCCGCTGTACCCGGCTTACCTCAGTTACCTGGGCGGCGCCGCCGGCGACCGCAGCCGGGGCGCTCTGCTGGTGCGGGCGGCCGGCTTCGTGGTGGGCTTCAGCCTGGTGTTCGTGGTTCTGGGGGCTACCGCCAGCGCCCTGGGCCAATTGCTGCTGGCCTACCAGCCGCTGATCCGCCGCGTGGCAGGCATCCTGATCGCAGCCGCCGGGGCCGTGATGCTGGGCTGGCTGCGGATCCCAGCCCTGCAGGCCGAGCGGCGCCCGCTGCCGCTGGTGCCCAGGACGGGCCTGGGCGGGGCGCTGCTGATGGGGATCGCCTTCGGTTTCGGCTGGACGCCGTGCGTGGGCCCGGTGCTGGCTGCCATCCTGACCTTTGCCGGCACCCAGGCCACGGTGGTTCAGGGCGTGATCCTGCTCTCCGCCTTCGCCGCCGGCCTGGGACTGCCGTTTCTCGTGGTCGCCGTGATGTTTGACCGGCTCAAGGCCCGGTGGAGCGCCTGGTCCCGGCGCCTGGGGCTGGTCACGAGCATCTCGGGCGTGCTCCTGGTGGTGTTGGGCGTCATGGTTTACACCAACTACCTGTCCATGGTGAGCGCCTGGCTTTATTACGGTCTCCAGTGATGGACTGGTCGCTGCCTCTGCCGGGCGTCCTGCAGCCGTGGGCTGCGGGGCCCGGCATCGACACCTTCCGGCTGCTGGCGCTGCTGGGCGCGTTGGCCGCGGGAGCCGTCTACGTGCGCCTCTGGCGCCGGGTGGACCCGGATGCCTCGCCGGGGGCCCACCTGTGGTGGGCCGCGCTGGGGGCCTATGCTGGGGGGCGCCTGGCGGTCCTGGTCGAGGCCCGGACGCTGCCGGGCAGTTTCTGGAGCTGGCTGGGCTTTGACGAGCTCACCCTGTCGTGGGCCGGGGCCGGGCTCGGGGCCCTGGCCGGCGCGGCCCTGGCCGCCCGCCTTGACGGGCTGGATGCCCGCACGGCTCTGGACGCCGCCGCAACCGCCCTGGGCGTGGGCTTCATGGTGGGCGCCTGGGGCTCCGGACGGGTGGGCACCGCCACGTCCCTGCCCTGGGCGGTGCCGCCGCCGGGGGCGGCAGGCCTGGAAGTCGGGGTCCATCCGGTGGCAATCTATCTGAGCCTGGTGGGGGCCGCGGCGGCGGCCGCCGCGTGGAGCCGCTTCCGGGCCGCGCCCGGCTCGGGCGGTGCCCTGGCCGCGGCGCTACTGGTGCTGGGCCTGGGTCGTTACGCCGCGGGGCTGATGGTGGAGCGCGGGGGCCCCGCCGGCGCCCTGCTGGGCCCGGCGGCCCTGGGCGACCTGGCCTGGATCGCCGCCGGCATGGCGCTGATGGTTCCCGCCCGGCGGCGCCCGGGGCCTGTGGTGGGTACGCTGGTCCTGGCGCTGGCGGTGCTGACCGGCGTCCTGGCCTGGCAGGCGGCGCTGGCGGTGCCGCAGGCGCCGGGGACCGCAGCGGCGGTGGGGCCGGGGTTCGAGGTGGTGGACCTGTCATGGGCGGCCGGAGCCGGCGCGGGGGCGGAAGGAGCGCCTGCGGCGCCGGTGGTGGGCTTCCGGGCGCCGGACTTCGAGGCCCACACCGTGGATGGCCGGGTCTTCCGGCTCAGCGACCTGCGGGGCCGCCCGGTGCTGCTGAACTTCTGGGCCACCTGGTGCGAGCCGTGCCGCATCGAGATGCCCGAGATCCAGCGTTTTCACCAGCGGTACGGCGACCGGGTGGCCGTGGTCGGCATCAACGTGCGCGAGCCCCGGGACCTGGTGCAGACCTACGTGGAAGCCAACGGCTTCACCTGGACCTTCGTGCTGGACCCGGGGTCCAGGGTGGCGGACCTGTACCGGCTGCGGCCGATCCCGACCAGCTTTTTCGTTGACGGGTCGGGGGTCATCAGGCACATTGAGTACGGCATCTTGACCGAAGCGGCCATCCGCGCGGTCTTCGACCGCCTGCTCCGGCAGCAGGACGCCGGTTGAAGGGATGACGACGTTGACCCGTCGCTGGTTCAGGGGCGCGGCCAGGATCGTGGGTTTCCTGGTCGCAGTCTTTCTGGCGGCCGCCGCGCCGGCGCCGGCCGCCGCCCTGGAGGACCCGCCCGCCGTGGACGCGCGCGCGGCGGTGCTCATCGACGCCGCCTCAGGCCGGGTCCTCCACGCCTACAATGCCGACGCCCGCATGCCCATGGCCAGCACCACCAAGATCATGACCGGCTGGCTGTTGGCCGAGAGGGCGGCGCCCGACGACATCATCTGGGTGCCCTTCGAGGCCCGAGGCATCCAGGGCAGCAAGCTTTACCTGGAGCCGGGCGAGCGGTATTCGGCCCGCGACATGCTGCTGGCCCTGATGATCGAGTCGGCCAACGACGCCGCCGTGGCCATCGCCGTCAATCTGGCCGGCAGCGTGGAAGACTTCGCCGACCTCATGAACCGGCGAGCCGCCGAACTGGGCCTTAAGAACACGCGCTTCGCCAACCCGCACGGCCTGGATGCGGAGGGCCACTACTCCAGCGCCCGGGACCTGGCCCTGCTGGCCCGGGCGGCCATGACCCACCCGGCTTTCCGCGAGGCCGTGTCCCTGACCGAGGCCGTCATCGCCCATCCCATCAAGGGGTCGACCCGGGAGATCCACTCCCACAACCGTTTCCTCGTCAGTTATCCCGGTGCCACCGGTGTCAAGACCGGCTTCACCAACGGCGCCGGCTTCAGCCTGGTGGGGTCTGCGCGGCGCGGCGAGGTGGAGTTGATCGGCGTCATCCTGGGCGGCAGCAGCGACGTCCGCGTGGCCCAGAAGATGGCTGAGTTGATGGACTGGGGCTTTTCCTCTTTCGCGCCCCGGCAGGTGGTGGCCCAGGGCGAGACCGTGGTGATGGCCGCGGCCGAGGGCGCGGAAGGAGGCGCCCGGCCGGCGGGCACCGGGGACGCGGGCGCCGGCGGGGCCCAGGCAGGCAGCGCCGGCACGACCACCTGGGTCACCCAGGAGCCCCTGATGGCGCTGCTGCCGGCGGGCGAACCCCTGTCGGAGGATCAGTTGACCTGGCGTGTGGAGGGCGGCCGGCTGCACGTATTCTACCGGGGTGAGTCCCTGGGCAGCGTGGCCCTGGCGCCGGCCGGCGGCGGAAACCAGGCGGCCGAGGATGACGGCGGCCACTCCGGCGGCCCGCTGGAACGGGCGGGTGCCGGCGATGCCCGTTTCGTCGGAGCCGCGGCGGCTGCGCTGCTGGGCCTGACGGTCCTCTCGCGCCGGCGGCGCGCTGCCCGCCGCCACTACTCCTGGCAGGCACGCCGCGACGGGTGGGGCCCCCGGCCGTGAAGGCGCGCCTGGCGGCCCTGGCGGTGCTGGTGGTGTTTGCGGCGACGGCCTGGCGCTATGCCGCCGGGCTGCAGGAGATCGCGGCCGTAGGCAGCCGGGCGCCTGACTTCAGGCTGCAAGACATCACCGGGGAGACCTTCAGGCTCTCGGAACTGCGCGGCCGGCCCGTGCTGCTCAACTTCTGGGCCACCTGGTGCCCGCCGTGCATCGAGGAGGCACCGGCCCTGGAAGCCCTGCACCAGCGCTACGGGGACCGCCTGGCGGTGGTGGGCGTTGACCGCCTGGAGGCGGCGCCGGCGGTGCTGGAGTTTCGGGACCGCTTCGGCCTGACGTACCCGCTGCTGCTGGACCGCGACGGTGCCGTGGGCGATCGCTACGGCGTCCGGGGGCTGCCCGAGACGTGGCTGATCGACGCCGATGGGACGGCCCGGTTCCACCGGAGGGGAGCCGTGACCTTCGAGTTCGTCCAGACCATGTACCGCCAGGCGCTGGGCCGGTCCATCGACGGCGACGGCGTGGGGCCGGTGCCCGCCGGGGGCCACGCCTTTGACCTGGAACACCTGGGGGGCCTGCTGGTCATGGCGGCCGGCAGCGGCCTGGCCGCAGCCGACCCGTCTGCCGGCGTTGATCTGGCCGCGCCCGAATCCTGGACCGTCGACCCGCGCCTGGACTTTCCGGTCCACGTGCTGGCGCGGGTGGGGGATGGAACCGGCGATGCCGGCGAGTTCTGGGCCGCCACGACCGACGGCGTGTGGGTGGGTCGCCCTGCCGCGGGCGGCGAACCCGAGGACTGGCGGCCGGCAGGGCTGCAGGGCCGGGTGGTGCTGGGCCTGGCGCTGTCGCCCGGCGACCGGACGGCCCTGGCCTGGGTCCCGGACGAGGGCCTCTACCGTTGGGAGAACGATGAATGGACCTACCTGGAGACCGACCTCGACCCGGAGTTGGGCAGCCTGGCACTGGCGGCCGACCCCGGCAGGCCCGGGCGCTGGCTGGCCGGTTACGAGGAAGGCCTGCTGGAGTCCGTGGACGACGGCCACACCTGGCGTCCCATCGGCCCTGGCCGGGCGGTCTTCGACCTGTACCTTGCCGGCGAGGTCCTCTACCTGGCCACGGACCAGGGCATCTGGCAAAGCCGGGACGTCGGGCTCACCGCCGAGCCGCTGGGCAGTCCCATGCGGGCCTTCACGGCGGTGACCGGCAGCCCGGACGGCATCCTCTGGGCCCTGGCGCCCAACGGCGACCTCTACGCCCGCGACGGCCAGGGCACCTGGCAGCGGCAGGGCGGCGGGCCCGGCGGCGCGGCGCTGGGAGCCGGTGAGCCTGGCGGCATGTCGCTGGGAGGCGGCGAGCCGTGATCCTGGCCTGGGCGGGCCGGGCGGCGGTGTGGGGCGTGCTGGCGGCCCTGGCGGCGTCGGCTGCGCTGGCGGGTTACGGCACCGTGCGGTGGCACGTCCGGGCCCAGAAGGCGGCTGCGGCGGCGGCCCGCCTGGCCTTTGTGCTGGCCACGGCCGCGCTGGCGCTGCTGGCGGCAGCCCTGCTGGCGGACCGCTTCGAACTGGTCTACGTGGCCGGCAACTCCCGCCGCCTGATGGCCTGGCCCTACAAGATCGGCGCCCTGTGGGCGGGACAGGCCGGCAGCCTGCTGTTGTGGCTCTGGATGCTGACCCTGGCCGCGGCGCTGGTCAGCGGCCAGGGACGCCCCGGCGGCGCCGGGCGCCCGGGCCTGGCGGTGCCGGCGCTGGCGGTGCTGGCCTGCATCGGCGTCTTCTTCGCGCTGCTGGTGGCGGTGGTGGAGAACCCCTTCGCCGTCCGCACGCCGCCCCCCGCCGACGGCCGGGGCATGAACCCCCTGCTGCAGAACCCCAGCATGCTGGCGCACCCGCTGCTGACGTACCTGGGCTTCGTGGGCTTTTCCGTCCCTTACGCCTTCGCGGTGGCCGCGCTGTGGACGCGGCGAACCGACGCGTCCTGGCTGCGGCGCAGCCGCTGGTGGGCGCTGGCTTCCTGGCTGATGCTGTCCACCGGCATCCTCATCGGCGGCCAGTGGGCCTACGTGGAGTTGGGCTGGGGCGGTTACTGGGGTTGGGACCCGGTGGAGAACAGTTCCCTGCTGCCCTGGCTCACGTCCACCGCGTTCCTGCACTCGGCCATGGTCGAGGAGCGCCGCGGCATGCTGCGGGTCTGGAACTTCGTGCTGGTGATGGCCACCTTCTGGCTGACGCTGCTGGGCACCTTTCTCACCCGCAGCGGCATCGTGGCATCGGTCCACGCCTTCGCCCAGTCGGCCATCGGCCCGTGGTTCGTCGCTTTCCTGGGCGTGGTGACCGCGGTTTCGGTCTTCCTGCTGGTGGACAGGCTGCGGGACCTGCGCGGCGAGCCGGAGTTCGAGTCGTACCTCAGCCGCGAGGTGGGCTTCCTCTTCAATAACCTGCTGTTCCTGGCGGCGGCGCTGGCGGTGCTGTGGGGCACGCTGTTCCCGCTGATCAGCCGCATGCAGGGCACCGAGGTGACGGTGGGCGCGCCGTTCTTCAACCGGGTGGCGGGCCCGCTGCTGCTGGGCGTGGTAGCCCTGATGGGGGTCGGCCCGCTGCTGGCCTGGCGGCGCAGCGACCCCCGGTGGGTGACCCGCAACCTGCTGCCGCCGGCGGCGGTGGCACTGGCGGCGGCGCAGGTCCTGGTGATCGCGGGCATCCGCCGGCCTGTGCCCGTGCTGGGCTTCGCGCTGCTGGTCTTCGTGGCCGTCATCACCCTGGCCGAGATCGGCCGCGGTGCTGCGTCCCGGGCCCGGGCCGCGGGAGAGCCGCTGCTGCGGGCCCTGGTGCGGGTGTTTGCCTCCAATCCCCGCCGTTACGGCGGCTACGTGGTGCACCTGGGCGTGGTGGTGATGGCGGCGGGGATCATCGCATCGTCGGCCTACGCCACCGAGGTGCAGGCGCCCCTGCGCCTGGGGGAGTCGGTGACGGTGGGCCCCTTCCGCGTGCGGTACCTGGGTGTGGACCAGGAGGAGCACGACGGGGTGCCCACCCTCTACGCCAACCTGGAGGTGCGCCGGGGGCAGGAGGTGGTGGCCTACCTGCGCCCGGCCAAGACCCTGCACCCCGGCTTCGTGGAGACCATGGGCGCCACCACCGAGGTGGCAGTGCTGGGCGGCCTGGACAGGGACCTTTACGCGGTGCTGGCCGGCGTCGACGACGCCGGCACCACGGCGGGCTTTGAGTTGATGTCGAAGCCGCTGGTCAGCTGGATCTGGGTGGGCGGCTACCTGATCATGGCCGGCACGGCTTTCAGCCTCTGGCCCCGGCCCCGCCGCGCCTTCTCGCCGGCGGTGGAACCCCTGCTGGAGGAACTCAGCGACCTGGAGTCGGAGCGGCGGGTGGGCAAAGTGGACGAAGAAGCGTACCAGCAGCGCCGCCGCCTGCTGGCGGCGGCCCTGGAGGACCGCCTGGCCCGGGACCGCGAACTGGAAGCGGCCTTCGACGCCCGGGTGCGGCAGCTGCTGGAGGAGGGGACGTGATGGGACTCCCGGGTCGGCGGTTGCCGCTGCCGGCGCGGTGGGCCGCGCGGGCACCCGTCTTGCGGCGGGTGCTGCGGGCAGCGGCGGCGGCGGTGCTGCCGGTCATGCTGCTGGCGGCGCCGGCGGCCGCCCAGACGTCCCCATCCGGAGGCGCCGGCGAACCGGAAACCCCGCGCATCGCCGCGGGCACCCACTATGTGATGATCGTGCCCGCCGACGGCGGCTACCGGGTGGCCGAGACCATCCAGCTGCGCAACACGTCGGGGACCGCCGTGGACGACGTGACCCTGCCGCTGTTTGCCGGCGCCTGGGACGTCCAGTTCCTGGCGGGCTTCGATGAGGCCCAGGTCAGCGTGGTGCCGGGGGCGGTGCAGGTGCAGCGCCGCCTGCCGCCGGGGGAGGACGCTGCCTTCACCCTGGCCTACCGGCTCACCACCCAGGACCTGCCGCTGGCGCTGGTGCGGCCCATCGCCTTTCCCACCGAGCGGGTGGTGGTGCTGGTGCCGGTGGACGCGCCGTTCACACCGGCGGCCGGCGGCCTGAACCTGCGCGGCGTGGACACCATTTCCGGGCAGGACGTGCGGGTCTACGACGCCGGCGCGGTGGCGCCGGTGGACGAATGGATCCTGGGCCTGGTGCCGGTGGGGACACCGCCGTGGGAGGAGGCCCGCGTGCCCGTCATCGACCACAACCGCAGCCTGCAGGGCGCCTGGCGCCCGGTGGGGCTGGGCTTCGCCCTGATGGCCCTCTGGGCGGTGGGGCAGCGGCTGGCCAGGGCGGTGCGGCTGCGCGGCGTCGGGCTGCCGCGGTTTGAGGCCTGGATGGAGGCGGCGGATTCCCTGGCTCCGTCAGAGCGCCGCCGCCTGGCGGACCAGGTGGCCGAGGCGGCGGCCAATCTGGAGCGAGCCCGCGGGCGCCTGCCCGATGCCGTCTACCGGCGGGAGCGGGAGGCGCTGCTGGCCGCGTGGAAGCACCTTCACCCCGACGACCGGGAGGCCGCGCCGGCGGCGGTTGAGGAGGCCGGGCCGTGACCGGGGGCGGGAACCGGATGGCCGCGGCGGTGGCGCTGGTGCTGCTGGCGGCTGCCGCGTTCTATCTCATCCAGGCGCTGGGCGCGGGGAGGGGCCTGCCGTCGGAGAACCGGCAGGCGGCCGCCCTGGACCAGCAGGTGCGCGAGGTGGCCTCGCAGCTGCGCTGCCTGCAGTGCCAGGGCCTGTCGGCCTGGGAGTCCAACACCGAAAGCAGCCTGCAGATGCGGGCCGAAATCCGCGAGATGCTGGAACAGGGCATGTCCCCACGGGAGATCATCGACCATTACGTGGAGCGGTACGGCACCTGGGTCCTGATCACGCCGCCGTTCCACGGTTTCGGGGTGCTGGCCTACGTGGTGCCGGCCGCCGGCCTGGTGCTGGGTGCCGTGGCGCTGCGGCGCCTGATCAGGGCGGGGTGGGCGAAGCCTGCCGCCGGGGCCGCCGGGGGTTCCGGTGCTGACGGCAGCCTGCCCGACCGCCGCCGCGGGACGCCGTCGCTGTTGGACGAGGCCCTGCGCCGCTTCGAGGGCTACGACCGCTGACCCCGCTGCCGCTGCTTTGATCCCCGCTATTCTGATCCCTGCGCCACCGGGTGCTCGGGATACGAGCACCAGTCGCTCCAGGAGCCCGGGTAGAGGCGGGCCTGCTGGAACCCCGCCAGCCGCAGGGCCAGCAGGTTGGCGCAGGCCGTCACCCCTGAACCGCAGTAGACGATGATCTCGTCGGCACCCTCCAGGGCTGCGAAGCGCTGCCGCAGCGCGGACGGGTCCAGCCAGCGGCCGTCGGGTCCCACGTTGGTGGTCCAGTCGTAGTTCACGGCGCCCGGGATGTGGCCCGCCACGGGGTCATAGGGTTCCACCTCGCCGCGGTAGCGCTCCGGCGCCCGGGAGTCTACCAGGACCACGCGGCGGCCGTCCCGCGCCCCGCCCTGTACCACCGTCCGGACCTGGTCGGTGTCGCGGATCCAGTCCCGCTGCAGCCGCACCGTGAAGTTGCCCTGGGGCCCGCGGGCCGCCGCCTCCTCGTCGCCGGTCCCCGGCACCACCGGCAGGCCGGCCCCGGACCAGGCGGCAAACCCGCCGTCCAGCACCGCCACCCGCTCAAGGCCCAGATACCCCAGCAGCCACCAGGCTCGCGGCGCCGACTGGCCGCTGCCGTCGTCGTAGACCACGGCGGTGTCGCTGTGGTTGAGCCCGGCCGAGCGCAGCCTGGCCGCCAGTTGCTCGGGATCGGGCAGCGGGTGCCGCCCGCCGTGCCGGCCCACCGGACCCGACAGGTCCCGTTCCAGGTCCAGGAACACGGCACCGGGGATGTGGCCTTCGAGGTAAGCCCGGCGGCCCTGGTCGGGATCGTTGAGGTTGAAGCGCACGTCGAAGACGCGCAGGTCGCTGCGGCTCAGGTTGACCCGGAGCCAGTGGATGTCCACCAGTGGTCCGAAGGCTGAGGACAAGCGGCAACCCTCCCGCCCGCGGTCCAGCCGGCGTGCCCGGTCGCGCGGCGATAAGCCCGGCGCTTCCGTTCTTCCCGCCGGCTTGCCCGCGGCTTTCCGGTAGAGGATTCGGGACGGCGATCGGCCACTTCCTTCCGGGACGTGCGCCGGTCGATGACGCTCACTTGTGCGCCGCGCGCCGGCACGGTGCTGCGCCGCCTGTGGGTGAGGCTGCCGCGCCTTTACCTGACCGTGGCCGTGCGGACGCCCGGCGGCCGCACGTGGTGGATTCCGGTACCGCTGTTCCTGGTGGAGGACCTGGCGGGCTGGCTGTCGGTGGCCGGTCCCTGGCTGCTGCGGCGCACCGGCCGGCTTGCTGGGGGCGGTGCGGGCCGGGCTGCGGCACACCTCCTGGCCGAACTGCCCCGGCTCGTCCGGACCTTCCGGTCCCAACCCCCGATGATCCTGGCCGAGATCGGCGACCCCGGGCATCAGGGCCGTTTCGGGCTGCGGGTGTTGTTGATCTGATGAGCGCGTCCCGCGGTGTTTCAACGCCGGAGGGACGCGGGAGCGGCGCCCCGGGCAGACCCGCGCCCCTGCGCACGCTGGTGGTGCTGCTCATTGCCGCCCACGCCCTATTCTGGAGCGCGTGGTGGCTGGGTTTCTCGCTGCTGCCCGAGGGGGTTCTCCGCGGCAGTTCGGCCGCCTCGCTGCTGCCGCTGGAGCGCCTGGGCGCCGTGCCCAGGGCGCTGGCGGTGCTGGCCTGGAACGCGGCGGTCGCGGCTCTGCTGGTGGCCGGGGCCAACCTGGTGAGGGTCGGCCGGCTCCCCCTCGGCGTCCTCCCGCCCCTCTATTACTGGACCCTGTACGGCCTGCTTCTGGGCACCAATTCCTTTGCCACCCCGCTGCCGGAACGGGTGGCGCCGTCGCTGGCGGTGTTGCTGGGCCGGGCCGGGGTCCTGGAGCTGCACGCCTACCTGCTGGTGGCGGCGGCGCTGCTGCTGGCGGCGGGCGCGGTGCGCGAGGTCGTCATGTGGTGCTCGGCGGCCGGCGGCTGCTGAGGGAGGAGGCCCCCAGCGCCTTGCGGACCGCCGGCGCCACCTTCGTCCCGAACAGCTCGATGGAGCGCAGCACCTTGTCGTGGGGCAGCGTGCCCACCGTCATCTGCAGCAGGAAGCGGTCGTGCCCGAAGATCTCGTGCTGGAAGAGGATCTTCTCCACGATCTCCTCGGGGCTGCCCACGAAGTCCGCTCCCCGCAGCGAGCGGGAGAACTCGAACTGCTCCCGCGTCATCGGTCCCCAACCGCGCTCGCGGCCGATACGGTCCATGGTGAGTTTGAAAGCGGGGAAGGCCAGGTCGGCCGCTTCCCGGGACGAATCGGCGATGAACCCGTGGGAGTTGATGCTGAGCCGGGGTTGGGGATGGCCCGCCTCCCGGGCCGCCCGCCGGTGAAGCTCGGCGAAAGGCTTGAAGCGCTCCGGCAGGCCGCCGATGATGGCCAGGGCCATGGGCAGGCCCAGCAGGCCGGCGCGGACGGCGGACTGGGGCGTGCCGCCCACCGCCACCCACACGGGCAGGGGGTTCTGTACGGGGCGCGGGTAGACGCCCAGGCCGTCGATGGCCGGCCGGTGCTTCCCCGACCAGGTGACCCGCTCCGACTCCCGCAGCCTGAGCAGCAGGTCCAGCTTCTCTTCGAAGAGTTCGTCGTAGTCGGCCAGGTCGTACCCGAACAGCGGGAACGACTCGATGAACGACCCGCGGCCCACCATGATCTCGGCGCGCCCGCCCGACAGCAGGTCCAGGGTGGCGAAGTCCTGGAACACCCGCACCGGGTCGTCGGAACTGAGGACGGTTACGGCGCTGGTCAGGCGGATGCGCCGGGTGCGCGCGGCGGCCGCGGCCAGGATCACCGCCGGGGCCGACGACACGTACTCCGGCCGGTGGTGCTCGCCGATGCCGAAGACGTCGAGCCCGACCTGGTCGGCCAGTTCGATCTCTTCCAGCAGGCGCCGCAGCCGCTCCTCGGGCGACACCGGCCGGCCCAGCGCCGGGTCGAAGGTCGCTTCGACGAATGAGTAGATGCCGAACTCCACGGGTCACCCCTCCATTGAGTAGAGTTGCCCCGGGGAGGTGGGCCATCCTGCCGCCGCCCCGGTGGGCCGTTGGAGCACAGGCCGGCTGCATGGACCGGGCCGGCGGGCGGAGGCTCCGGCGCCGGTGATGCGAGGCCCCAAATCAAGAATGCGCTGTTCGCAAAGCGTGTGGGTGGTGCGACACGGCTGCAGCCCGCGAACGGCAGGGGCCCCGGGGTCCCCGTCACCACCCCGCAGGTGGGCTGGAACCGAGCAGCCGAGGAACCGGAAAACGCAGGGCCGGCGCAGGGCGGCTGTCGCCACGGCCACCCACACGCTTTGCGAACAGCGCGATCTGGAACGGGTGTTCGGTGGCGGTGTCCGAGCGGCCGCCCGCAGGGCGCTTCCGGCCGCGCGTAAGGTATCCTGTCACCCGGCGGCGAACACTGTTCCCATGGATCACGGGCAGCACTTCGACCGCGAGATGCGCGAGACCAACTGGCACCGGTTCTGGCAGCGGCAGCTGGAGCGCCGGGAGCAGATCGTTGCGTGGCTGGACACCCTGGGTGTCGGGCCCGGCGACCGGTTCCTGGACGTGGGCAGCGGGCCGGGGCTGGCCAGCCTGCTGGCCGCCGAGCGGGTGGGGCGCCGGGGCAGGGTGGTGGCGCTGGACCGGAACCCCGAGGCCCTGGAACTGCTGCGGCACCAGGCCCGGCGCCGGAAACTGGACTGGATCGAAACCATCACGGCAGACGCCGCCGCCATGCCGTTTCTTTCGGGAGCCTTTACCCACGCCATGCTGACGCTGGTGCTCCATCACCTGGTGGACCCCATGCCGGTGATGAAGGAGATCCGCCGGGTGCTGGCGGCGGGCGGGCGGCTGCTGGCTGCCGATTACCGCCCCGACGGGGACCTGTCGGTGGGGCCTCCCGCCGAGGCGCGCGTAAGCGCCCGGCAGGCCGCCGGGTGGATGCGCGCCGCGGGCTTCTCCGTCCTGGAGCAGGGCCTGACGCCGCCCCACTGGTTCTACGTGCTGGGGGCCGCAGGGGAAGGTTTGGGGACCGCGGGCGAACGCGCGGCGGAAGGTGCGGGGTACGGTGCCGGCGCGGGTGCCGGGTAAGAGCCCGGCACCGGCGGCAGGACCCGTGCCTCAGGCGGTCGGGGCGGCGGACGGCACAGGTCCCGGCCCCGGTGCCGGGTTCGACGCCCCAGCCGGGAAGGGCCGGCGGCATGGACGGCGCCGGCCCGGGTTGAGCGCCGCGAATCGGTCCGGGGCCGCCTTCAGTTGGGCCTCACGAACGGCACCGTCGCCTTGACCGATGGAGGCAGCACCGGGGCCACGGTGCTGCCGTCCAGGGTGCGGACCGGCGACAGTTCCTCGAACCAGCTGCGGGGCGCCGGCTGTCCCCAGAAGGTCTGGCGCCGCGGGTCGTTGATGCTCCAGCGCAGGGGCTCGCCGTCAGGGTCGGCGGTCAGGTAGTCGCCGGTGTACAGCTCCACCCGGTGCCCGTCGGGATCCCTAAGGTAGAGGAAGAAGGCGTTGGACAGGCCGTGGCGGCCGGGACCCCGCTCGATGGAGTCCGCGTGACCCGTGGAGGCCAGCACGTCGCAGGCCCGCAGGATGCTGGCGGTGTCCGCGGCCCAGAAGCCCACGTGGTGCAGCTGCGGGCCCGGCAGGTTGGACAGCGCGATGTCGTGGACGTTGGGCTTGCGGTGCAGCCAGGCCGCCCACAGACGGTAGTCCGGCGCGTCGGTGTCGGTGAACTCGGAGACGCGGAAGCCCATCTGCCCGGTCCACCACTGGAATTCCCGGTCGATGTCGGGCACGCCCACGTTGAAATGATCGATGCGCTGGATGAAGGCGCCCCGGTGGAGGTGGAACTGCTGCAGCAGGCGCGGCGCCTTCTCCATCTCGTAGACGAACTCCACCGGCAGGCCCGTGGGGCTCAGGACCCGCAGGGCCCGGCCCTGACCCGGCTCCTCACCCGGCTCCACCCAGCGGGTGGGCAGGTCGTGGTCGCGGTACACCCGCTCCAGCATCTCCAGGTCGTCGGGGCTGGAGACCTTGAAGGCCAGGTGCCCCACCGCGGGCCGGTCGGCCCGGCGGAGCACCAGGCTGTGGTGGACGGCCTCCTCCAGGCCGCGCAGGTAGATGGCGTCCCCGTCGGCGGCCGTTTCCACGAACCCCAGCACGTCCACGTACCATTCCCGGGACCGCGCCAGGTCCGTCACCTGCAGTTCCAGGTGCGCGGTCCGCACGATGTCGAACGGCTTCTTGAAGCTCCGCAGGTTGATCTCCCGGATCGACTCCGCGCTGTACACGCCCTGCTCCTCTCCTTCCCGCTGCACTGATCCGCCCCGGCGGGTCGAGGGATCCTGGCGGGCTGCTCCGCCCCGCCGGGCATCCAGCGGGCACCGGGCCGGTCCCGGCAGCCGGGCCCCTGCGGGTCGCCGGTCCCGCAGGCGGCCGCCGGTCCCGGCCGCGGCGCCGCAACATGTCCCCTGAAGCCCTATTCCCCTCACGCCCTGTGCCTTCACACCTGGGCTTCACACCCGGACCGTCGCCGGGGCCTCCAGGAACTGCCGCACCCGCTCCACCAGGTGCTTCCGGTCGTAGCTGCGCACCAGGGCCCCGGCCATCCGCACCGGATCGCCGAAGAAGAAGCGCTCATACAGCGCCTGCCGCTGCCCGAAGGCGCTGCCGGCCACGTCCCATGCCAGGCGGAACAGGCGCACCCGGGTGTTGGCGTCGACGCCCCGGCCCTGCAGGTACTTCTCCAGATCGGGGCGGATGGGTCCTTCAAAGTCGGACATTGAGGGAATGGCCATCAGGCCGCTGGCGCCCAGTTGATGGATCAGATCCACCAGCCGCGGGTACGTGCGCGGGTACCAGTTGCGGGCGGCGTTGAGATACGAGAACTCGGGACGCATCAGGCCCCAGCGGTCGATCTGGGCGTCGGCCTCGCTGGCCCGGAGGGCCGCCTTCAGGAATTCCAGGGCGATGATGAATTCCGCCACCTTTTCCTGCACGTGCTGGAAGCCCTCGATGCCGATGGCCTCGGTCATGAAGCTGACCAGGCCCAGCAGGAACTCGGACTTGGCCACGTTCTTGGTGACCACCTGATGGGTCATGTGGACCACGGCGCCGGTCTCGGCGTAGAGCCCGTTGCACAGTTCCGGCTGCCGGTACATGAAGACCCGCTCCCAGGGCACCCGCACGTTGTCGAACACGACGATGGCGTCCATCTCTTCGAAGCGGGAGCCCAGCGGGTGGTCCTGGTGCGACCGGCCGTAGTCGAAGGTCTCGCGGCAGATGAAGCGCAGGCCCGGCGTGTCGCACGGGATGGCGAAGGCGTAGGCGTAGGGCTCGTCCTCGGGCCCCGACTTCAGCAGCGTCGACGGGAAGACCATGATCTCGTCGGTGATGGGGCCCAGCGTGGCCAGCAGGCGCGCGCCGCGGATGGTGATGCCGTAGTCGTCCTCGTCGACGATGCGGGCGGCGATGTCGTCGGCCACCTGCTGCGAGGGACCCACGGCCCGGTTCACCTGGGGATTGATCAGCGTGTGGGTCAGCAGCAGGTCGTTATCGCGAACGTACTTATAGTAGCTGCGGATGTTCTCGGCGAACTTGCGGTCCGCCTGGCCGAAGTAGTCGGCCGCCGCGGCCATGGCCATGATGGCGCTGTTGAGGTAGTCGGCGGACCGCCCCATCATTCCGCAGGTGCGGCTGTGCCACAGGTAAAACATGCGGCTGCGCCGGGCCAGGTCCTCGCGGGTCCTGGGCTGGAGGAACGACATGCCCACGCGCTCCCCGGTTTCGGGGCAAACGTACGTAAGCTCGTCGCGGTATTCCGGATCGTGCTGCATGTCATACAGTTCCGCCAGCGTCCTGGTGACGCCGCGGAAGGCCGGGTGCTCGGCCACGTTCTCGGTGATGCGCTCCCCGTCGATCCAGACCTCCCGCCGCTGCCGGTTGATGGCCTCCAGGTACTGCTGTCCGGTGCGTGCCGGCATTGCGATTCCTCCGTTTCCGTGCAGAATAGGGGGCCGGTGCGCTGATTTTAGGCGCCTGCGGGCAGGATCGCTGTATCAAACGAAAAAAAATTCAGGGAAAAGCAGGTTTGCAGCAGAAACTTGATAAAGGGCGGGTGCCCATGCGTCAGCCCGTGCCGTACCCCCTGCCCCCGACGGCGCTGGAGGAGGATCAGTGGTCCCTGCTGCTCCCCTACGGCACGCCCCGCCGCCTGGGTCGCGGCCAGGCCCTGTACCGGCAGGGCGACGTCGCCGACGGCTGCTGGTACCTGCGCCAGGGAAGGGTCAAGGCGGTGATCCTGGGGGCCGGGGGCACCGAGAAGATCCTGGAGGTCATGGGTCCCGGCGCCCTGCTGGGCGAGGCCGCGGCCTTCGACGGCAAGCCCCACTACTCCACCTGCATCGCCCTGGGTCCCGTGGAAGCCTACTATTTCACCGTGGACGTGCTGGTGGAGCGCATGCAGGCCGATGAGCGGGTGGCGCGCCTGCTGCTGCGGGCGCTGGCGCGCAAGCAGCGGGTGCTGGCGGGCCAGGTGGAAGACATGGCCTTCTGCTCGGTCCGCGGGCGGGTGGCACGGCTGCTCCAGCGCCTGTTTCAGGAGCACGGCACGCCCACGGACAGGGGCCTGGCCTGCCCGCTTCGGATCACCCACGCCCAGATCGCCAGCATCGTGGGCGGCAGCCGCGTGGCCGTGACCCGCGCCCTGAACCAGTTCCGCCGGGAGGGCATCATCACCGGCAACCCCGACGGCGGCTGGATCCTCCGGGATCCCCACCTGCTGGCCGCCGCCGCGGCCGACGACCCGACGTGGTAGACCACCTGGCGTGGTAGAATGTGGCCCGTCGGGAACCGAAGGGGGAGTCCCGGTGCGGCCCCGGTCGCTGCTGTTCACCATCTTCGGGGAGTACGTGCGCCACTACGGCCGCGACATCTGGGTCGGCAGCCTGCTGCGGCTCATGGCCCAGTTCGGCATGTCCGAAGGCGCCGTGCGGGCCGCCGTATCCCGCATGGTCAAGCAGGGCTGGCTGCGCAGCCGCCGCCAGGGCGGTAAGAGTTACTACTACCTGACCGAGAAGGGCGCCCGCCGCCTGGACGAGGCCGCCGAGCGCATCTACCGCATCAACCCCCAGCAGTGGGACGGGCGCTGGCGCATCGTCACGTACTCCATTCCGGAGGAACAGCGGGAACTGCGGGACGGCTTCCGCCGCGAGCTGGGCTTCCTGGGTTTCGGGGCCCTGGCATCGAGCACCTGGATCTCGCCCAACCCGCTGCAGGAGCGGGTGCTGGAACTGGCCGACCAGTACGGCATCCGCGACCGGGTGGAGTTGTTCGTGGCCGAGCACGTGGGCCCGTCCAGCCCGGCGGAGCTGGCGGCGCGGGTGTGGGACCTGCCGGCCATCGACGCCGCCTACCGGGACTTCATCGACCGCTTCCGGCCCCGCTGGGAACAGGCCCGCCGCCGGGAGGGCATGACCGACAGCGAGGCCTTCGTGGAGCGCACCGTCCTGGTCCACGAGTACCGACGCTTCCTGTTCATCGACCCCGACCTGCCCGCCGAACTGCTTCCCCAGCAGTGGACAGGCCGGGAAGCCGACCTGCTTTTCGAGCGCTACTACCGCTGGCTGCACCCCCGGGCCACCCGCTTTTTCGAGTCCGTGTACGAAAGCATGGCGGCCCCGGCCGCCCGCTGACCCTTTCTGCCGAGCCTTGGCCTCCAAGCGCTTTTTTTCGAAGACCCTGGCAGGGAATATGACGTTTGCGTAGTATGACGTGTAGAAAACGTCGGATGGGGGAGCGTCCATGAGGTCCGTCTTTGACCTGCCGGTGGAAGTCGACCGGGAAGACCCGCGGTATCAGGCCTTCCTGGACCGCATCGACCGCGGCGAGAAGATCGAAGCCGACGACTGGATGCCCATGGACTACCGGATGCAGCTGGTCAAGCTGATCGCCATGCACGGCATCAGCGAGATCATGGGCGCCTTCCCGGAGAAGGAATGGGTACCCCGCACGCCCACCCTGCGCCGCAAGCTGTCGCTGATGGCCAAGGTGCAGGACGAGGTGGGCCACGGCCAGCTGCTGATCCGGGTGGCCGAGGACCTGATCCGGCCCCTGGGCTTCACCCGCGACGACCTCTTCAACGACCTGTTCGCCGGCCGCCTGAAGTTCCACAACGTCTTCCACATGCCGGCCCTCAACTTCGCCGACGCTGCCCTCATCGGCTGGCTGGTGGACGGCGCCGCCATCGTCACCCAGCGGATGCTGGCCCAAACCTCGTACGCGCCTTACGCCCGCGCCCTGCGGCGGATCCTGGCCGAGGAGCGGTTCCACGCCTTCCACGGCGAGGACATGGCCCAGACCCTGGCCCAGGGTACCCCTGAACAGAAGGCCATGCTCCAGGACGCCCTCAACCGCTGGTGGGACGCCCTGCTGATGTTCTTCGGGCCGCCGGAACACGCCGGCATCAAGAGCAACCAGGACATCAACATCCGCTACAGGATCCGCAGCAAGACCAACGAGGAACTCCGCCAGGAGTGGCTGGACAAGTATGTTCCCCAGATCCGCGCCCTGGGGCTGCAGGTTCCCGACGAGACGCTGCATTACGACCAGGCCCAGGGCCGGTGGGTCTACCGCCACCCCGATTACTCGTACCTGAAGAACGTCATCGCCCGGAACCAGGGTCCCAGGTCCCAGGCGCGCCTGGCCCTGCGGCGTGCCGCCTTCTTCGACCACGCCTGGGTCCACGAGGCCCTGGCCGCCCAGCCGCTGGCGGCGGCGGGCGACTGAGTCCGGCGGCAGCCGCTGTGGGGGAGGATGCGCCGTGAGCGAGGAGCGGGCCCAAACCGCCGCCACAACCGCCTCGACGCCCGCCGGGGGCGCCTTCGAACCTTACCTGGTGTTCAAGCAGATGGAGCACCGGGGGCCCATGGAGAGCGAGTACACCGTGCTGGCCCCCAACGCCGAGATGGCGCTGGCCATGGCCCAGGAGAACTTCATGCGCCGGCAGGAAGCGCCCTACAACCTGATGGTGGTCCGGGAGCGGGACATCGTCCGCCTGCCCGAGGAACTCCGCCAGGCGCTGGTGCGGACCATGCCCCGGGACTACCGCAGCGTGCCGGCCTACGCCCACGTGGCCAGGCGCTGGCAGGAGTTGAAGTTGGCCACGGGCGACGACGCGCCGGCCCCCCGCCGGTGAGAGGAGGGCGACCATGACGGCGCTGCCGCGGGTGACGACTGCTGACCAGGCCCGGGCCGACGCCGGCTTTCACCGCGCCCTGGTGGAACTGCTGTACCAGGCGGCCGACGACGACCTGATCCTGGCCCAGCGGGGCGCCGAGTGGCTGGGCCTGGTGCCCCACATCGAGGAGGACGTGGCCTTCTCGTCCATCACCCAGGACATGACCGGCCACGCCCTGGCCCTGTACCAGCTGCTGGAGGAACTGGGCGAGGGCCAGGCCGATCACCTGGCCTACTTCCGGGAGCCGTCGGCTTACCGCTGCGCCGTGCTGGCCGAGCGCCCCAACGGCGAGGGCACGTACCTGGACTCGCCCCGCTTCGACTGGGCCTACACGGTGGTGCGGCAGTACGTGTACCAGCGGTTCAAGCGGCTGCGGCTGGAGGCCATGGTCAAGAGCCGCTACCAGCCCCTGGCCGACCTGGCCGAGAAGATGCTTCGGGAGCAGTTCTACCACCTCTACCACTGGGAAGTTTGGATGAAGCAGCTCACCGGCCGGACCGAGGAAGCCCAGCGGCGGATGACCGAGGCCTGGACCCGCGTGCTGGCCGACGCCCCGTCCCTGTCGTCGCTGGGGCCCGGGGAGCAGGAGATCCTTTCGTCCGGCGTGCTGCCCTGGTCCCTGGAGAAGCCCTTCCGCCAGGCCCTGGAGGAGTCGGCCCGCTCCTACGGGCTGCCGGCGCCGAATGCCTGGACGATGCCCGAGGTCAACGGCCGCGACGGGCGGCACAGCCCGGCGCTGCCGCCGATGCTGGAGCACATGGCCGAGGTCTACCGGATCGCGCCGGCCGGGGCCTGGTGAGGAGGCGGCGTCGTGTCCGAGGCTGACCTGCAGTCCCGGGTCATGGCGGCCCTGGACGAAGTCATGGACCCCGAGATCCGCGGCCTCAGCCTGGTGGACCTGGGCATGGTGGAGCGGGTTGAGGTCGACGGCGGCCAGGTGCGGGTGCAGTTGATCCCCACCTACGTGGGCTGCCCGGCCCTGGGCCTGATGAAGGCCGACGTGGAGCGGCGGCTGGCGGCCGTGCCCGGGGTCGAGTCGGTGACGGTGGAGTTCCTGCGCAAGCCCCTGTGGACCACCGACCGGATTACCCCGCGCGGCCGGGAGCGCCTCAAGGCGGTGGGCATCGCGCCGCCGGCGGGGTCAGGGCCCACCGAGCACTGGACCCCGGAGTGCCCTTACTGCGGGTCCACCCAGGTGCACCGGGAGAACGTCTTCGGGCCCACGTCCTGCCGCAGCATCTTTTACTGCGACGCCTGCCGGAACCCGTTCGAGGCCATCAAGCCCGTCTGAGGCCCGGCGGCCGCTGCTCAGGGCACCAGCTCCAGCACCGGGCCCGCTTCCTCCAGCAGCCGCAGGACGTTGCGCCCGTGGCGCAGCAGGTCCTCGGGACCGGCATCGGTGGCGTAGGCGGTCTCCAGCAGGATCATCGCGTCCCACAGTTGCCGGGCCAGCTCCGGATGCCGGCGCCGGAGCGGCGGGTCCACGTCGTGCAGGAAGGGGTGGGCCCGCCAGAACGCCTCTTCCCCGGCGGCAACGTCGCCGGCCTCGGTCAGCCGGATCATCTCCCGCATGTCGGCCACGGCGGCCTGGTAACGTTCGGGGGTGACGGGCCCTGCGCCGGTGTCCCGGGACGCCGCCAGCGCGATGACCAGGCCCAGGACCACGGTCACCGCCAGCACGCCGGCCACGACCCACCGGGCCTGCCCGGTCACGACCGGCGCCGGCCTCCCGCGAACAGGAAGGCGCCGAGGATGACGATGGCGGCCAGCAGCACCCACAGCCAGGGCCCGGAGCCGGTGCCGGGCGACGCTTCAGGGGCTGCGGCCCCGGAGCCGCCCTGGTCGCCGGCGGCCGTGCCGTCCTGCGAGGTATCGGGCGCGTCCGGCGCCGGCTGGACGGTCTGGGCCTGCTCACCGCTTTCCCCGGAGGGCGCGCTGGAGCCGGCGGGTTCCTCAGCCACCGCCTCCGCGCCGGGCTCGCCGGCTTCGACGTAGACGAGAACGGCTTCGTCACCGTCGCCTTTGAGCAGCGAGCGCACCACGTAGAGGCCTTCCCACTGGAGCAGGTCCGTGGGGCCGTTGCCCACGCGGGCGTGGGCGTCCACCGGGTAGCTCCCGCTGCCGAAGGTGAAGCTGTACCGGGAGCCGTGGTGATGGCCGCCGTCCTCGTGAGCCGTCACCGCTTCGACCACACCGGCCGGTCCGGCGCGGAGGCTGAGGCGCTCCAGCAGCGCCTGACCGGCATCACTGAACAGGTGCCGGGCCACAAAGGCCGCAGCCTCTGCGCGGGTGGGCACGGCGGCAGCCTGATCGGCGGGCAGCGTCACGGCGCCGTCGAACAGCAGCCGATTGACATCGGCATAGGTGGCCTCCCCATCCAGCGATGCCACCAGTCCCTGCGACAGCGCCGCCTGCGCCAGCGCGTCGACGTCGGGCGTCTCCCCGCCCTCGCCGAGACGGTGGGCCAGCGCGGCCCAGGCGGCCAGATCCTTGAGGGTCAGCGGATCGTCAGGGAGGAAGACCGGCGCCTGCGGGATGATGCCGGCGCCCGACAGCATGACGATGTCGAAGCGGGCATCAACGAACTCGATATCGGCGAACTGGGACTTTTCGTTGAGAATATGGGCAGCCGCGGGGGCGGCGAACGCCAGTGCCGCCGCCAGCACCAGGGTCAGGGTGGCCAGGCCTTGGCGATGGCTCCGACGGTGCATGCGAAGCATGTCTCGACTTCCTTTCGGTCAATTCGCTTCCGGCGGCTCGGGTGCCAGCCACAGGTAGCCGTTGTTCTGCTCGTAGCGCATGGCGACGGCGCCGGGCAGCAGGGACCGCCCGTCCATCGCCAGCAGCGAGTTCTGGTAAATATCGGCCTGCACGTCGGGATCGCCGGGGTCCACGGGCAGGCCGTCGATGTAGATGGCCTCGATGCGGTACTGGATCCTGGTGGGCCCGGCCCGTTCCATCTGGCCCACCGCCAGCACATGGTAGGTGCCGAACGCACCCTCCATCACCGCGTCGAAGTACAGGTGATCGGCGCGCAGGTAGAAGCGCGGGCCGGTCAGCGACAGGCGCCCGCCTTCGACCCGGGCCGTGAACGGGTCGGGCAGGACCCGGTTCAGGGCGTCCTCCTCCAGGTGCCAGGTGCCCGGCTCCCGGCCCGGTACCGCCACGCGGTCCAGGCGCTGGAGCCGCCTGCCTGCTTCCTGGAAGAACGGGACGAACAGGTGCGGCCGCAGCCGCTCCCAGTCCTCGGCCACATCGTACAGCGCCAGCTGCAGTTCGTCACGGTTCACCGCGCCTCCAAGGCGCCGCTCGCGGGCCTGGGCCGCCGTTTCCACCGCGTCCAGCAGGTCGCGGTACCGCTGCAGCGTGTCCTGCTTGAGCCGCAGTTGAGCGTAGCGCCGGGCCGTCTCTTCCAGCGCCGCCACATCCTGCTGGATGAGGCGCGCCATCAGCCGCAGGTTGGCCAGCACGTCCACCAGGTCCTCGGCGCCCGACCACAGGCTGCCGAACGCCTGGCCCGCGTAAGCGTCGTAGAACTGGAGCCGGGCCGCCGCCGGGCCGGCGGCCTCTTCGTACAATGCCCGGGCCTCGGCCACTTCCGGCACCACCGCCGCCAGGCGCTGCTCGGTCTGCTCCACCTGCCGGCGGAGGAAGGCGGTGCTGTAGGTGGGTTCTTCCATGTCTTTCAGGAAGTGCAGGAAGACGCCGGTGACGTGGGCGGCGGCGGGACCGGCGGCGGCCAGCAGCAGCGCGGCGGCGGCCAGGAGGCCGGCCAGCGGCGGCACCCGGCCCGTCACGGCCGCTCCCGCCCCAGGGCCAGGTGGGCGGCCAGCAGGCTGGCGCCGAGACCCACGAGCGTCCCGGTCCCCAGCACCGCCGCCAGCGCCGGCAGCGGCGCCAGGTCCGGCACGGCGCCCAGCGGCAGCAGGCGGGCCAGGGTCAGGGCGGCCCGGTCCACCAGCAACAGCAGCGCGGCGCCCGCCAGCAGCGCGCCGAAGGCGCCCAGCAGGCCGCCCTCCAGCAGGAACTGGGCGCGAATCCCGGCGTCGGACACGCCCATCAGGCGCTGGATGCGGATCTCGGCGCCCCGGCTCAGGATCAGCAGGTGCATGGTCACCGTCACCATGAGGACCGCGGCGCCCAGGAAGCCCAGCGACACCGCCGTCCCAGCGGCGCGCAGGGCGGCGGCACCGGCCAGCAGGCCGGCCGCGTACTCCTGGCCGGACACCACCTCGTCGATGCCGGGCATGGCGGCCAGGGCCCGAACCACGGGCTCCACCGCCGCCGGGCCCGCGACGGTGATCTTGAGGCTGTCGGGGAACGGGTTGTCGGGGAAAGCCGCCTCAAGCCGCGCCCGTCCCGCGAAGACGCCGGCCAGCCGGCGGAAGGTTTCCTCCCGGCTGATGACGGTCACCGCACGCACGCCCTGGATCTGCCGCGCCTGCCGGGCCAGGGCGTCGGCGTCTGCGCCGGCGGCGACGAAGGCGCGGATGTTGACCTGCTGCTCCAGCAGCGCCGCCAGGCTGGACAGGGTCTGGCTCACCACCAGGAAGCCGCCGAACAGGAACAGCGCCAGGGCCACGATCAGAACGGCCGCCAGGCTGGCCCAGGGATGGCGGGCGGTTCCGTACCGGGCATCGCGCAGGCGGTAATACAGGGGCCACCAGTTCACGGCCCGGACGCCCCCGGCGCCGGGCCGGGAGCCGGCAGGCCGGAAGCCGGCAAATCCCGGCCGGGCGGGCTGTAACCGCCCCGGTAGTCGGCGGTGACGCGGCCCCGCTCCAGCCGCACCACCCGGCGCTCGAGGCGCGATACCAGGTCGGCGGCGTGGGTGACGACCATGACGGTGGCCGGCCACTGCCGGTGTACCGTGTCCAGCACCCGGATCACGTGATCGGCGTTTTCGGGGTCCAGGTCGCCGGTGGGCTCGTCGGCCAGGATCAACTGCGGGCGATTCACCAGCGCCCGGGCGATGGCCACCCGCTGCTGCTCACCGCCGGACAGTTCCGACGGGAAGCGGTCCATCTTGCCGGCCAGACCCACCAGGTCCAGCATCTCCCGGGCCCGGGCCGCCGCCTCCCGGGGCGGCACGCCCAGCACCTCGGCGCCGTAAGCCACGTTCTCCAGCGCGGTCCTGGCCGGAAGCAGTTCGAAATGTTGAAAGATGATGCCGAGGCGGCGGCGCAGGCGGAAGGCCGGCACCGCGGCCACGTCCGTGCCGTCCACCAGCACCCGGCCGCTGTCGGGCCGTTCCGCCGCGTACAGCAGTTTCAGCAGCGTGGTCTTGCCGGCGCCCGACGGGCCCACGATGAACACCCACTCGCCGGGCGCCACGGACAGGGTGACCCCGTCCAGAGCCGGCGGGTCGCCGGGCCGGTAGCGCTTGACGACGTTCTCCAGGCGGATTTCCAACCGCGATCGCCCCACCACATCGTCGGGGCCGGCACGGCGTGCCGGTGCCCGTCCGCCTCTAAGTCTAACCCAGGCGTGCCGTGCCTGCCGGGAGGCGGGGCGTTCATCCGCCGAAGACCAGGGCGGTGCCGTCGGGGTCCTCGACCCGGCGCAGGCTGCCGGACCGGGTGACCTCGATGCCGCGGCGGCGCAGGTGGGCTTCCAGGCGTTCGGCCGCTTCGGCGGCGCCGGGTTCGGGCAGGCGCAGTTCCCAATCGATGAGACCGGCGGCGTCCTGGGGCTGCCGCGGCGCACCGGGGCCCAGCCAGGTGTTGATGCCCACGTGGTGGTGGTAGCCGCCGGCCGACAGGAACAGCGCGCCGGGATACCCGCGGACCACCACGTCGAAGCCCAGCATGCCGTCGTAGAAGGCCTCAGCCCGGTCCAGGTCCGACACATGCAGGTGAATATGGCCCACCATGGTGCCGGGGTCCAGGGCCGGCTCGTCGGGGCGTTCCGGGTCCCGCTCCAGTTCCGCCATCAGGCCGGCCACGTCCAGGGCGCGCGTGTACATGGCCAGGCGGCCGTTCCGGGTGGGCCACCGGTCCCGGGGGCGATCGGCGTAGAGTTCGATGCCGTTGCCGTCGGGGTCGTCCAGGTAGAGGGCCTCGCTGACGCCGTGGTCGGACCCGCCGGTGATGGGCCAGCGGGCCGCCGCCAGCCTGCGGATCAGGCGGGCCAGCATGCGGCGGTTGGGGACCAGCAAGGCGAAATGGTAGAGGCCCAGGGTCCGGCCCCGCGGCGCGATGCCCGGCGACTCTTCGAGGATCACCAGCGGCCGGCCTCCGGGCGCGGCGGCCAGGGCCAGGCGGGACCCCTTTTCCTCGGCCACGTGAAGCCCCAACAGGCCCCGGTAGAACGCCAGCGACCGCTCCAGGTCCGCCACCCGCAGCCGGATGCGGCCGATTCCGGCTTGCGCCGGCAGGCGGAACACATCTGTTTCATGCTCCTGGGACATGGCGCGGGACTCCCTTCCAGCCGCCGACGGGCACGTTGTCCCCCTCATTGTCCCCCCGGTGGGGCGGCTCCTGCCGCCGCCGGGCAAGCTGCCCGGCAGGCCTTCGGGCAGGCCGACCAATCACGCGGCTCGGTTTACATAAATATCATGGCGGTAAACACGACAGAGGAGGGATCCACGCTGCGACGGTTCACGACCGGGCCCATCGACGAGGATCACCGATCGGGCGACATCTGGGATCTTCATGTGGAAGCACTGAACACCACCGGGGCGCCCATTCGGGTGACCGTGCGCTTCTACGCCCTGTTGGACGGGGAACGGAGACTGCTCGACGAGCAGGTGGAGATGGTGGACGTCCACGCCTTCTTCTCCCAGCGCACCTTTGGCAGGGAGCACCTGGAGGTGGAGGTGGAGCACGCCGGCGACGGCGAAGCCGACGTCCTGTTTACCGTCCAGGGCCGCAACAAGCTGCGGCAGGGGCTGGCCGAGGCCACCTACCGCCACAGCGAGCTGGTGGAGCTCACCCCGGTCATGTTCGTATTCGGCGGGTTCAACCAGTTGACGGCGGACACGCCGGGGCTGGTGTTCGTCCGGGTGCGGGTAGGGGAGAACGTGGTGTCGCCCACGACGCCGCTGCGCTACCGGGTCACGCTGACGGAGTGCGACGGCGACCCGGTGGCCGGGCAGTCCTTCACCTATCCCGGCCCCGGCGCCGATCCCACCGACCCCACCACCTGGTCCACCATCACCACCGACGCCAACGGGCAGGCGTTCTTCGGCCCGCCGGCCGGGTTCACGCTCAACGACCTGCCGGAACTGCTGGAGCCGCTGGGGGCGACGACGCCTTTCATCGGCGCCCTGCCGGCCGGATGCTACTTCCTGCGGGTGGAACTGATCAACGTCAGCGACATGACCGTGGTCGGCCAGGGCGCCGTGCGGTTCGTCGTGCCCATGGCGGTGGGGCCGTAACGGTCCTCGAACCGTGTGGGCGGGAGACCCGGAAGCATCGTGTCCCCCAGGGCTGGCGCCTGGGACTCACCGGCGGGTGGGTCCCAGGCTGTTTTCCGGGGGCCCCGCGGCACCCCGGCCGCCGGGGAACATGCCTGGGCCGGGCCCCGGCCGCAGGGCTGCAGGGATGGTGCCGGCCGGGGTCAAAGGCAGGCCCGCGGGAGGTCGGACCATCATGTCCATGAACGCCAGCGCCCCGAGCCAGGCCGTGCAGGACCACTACCCCGAAGGCTTCTCGTGGTGCTACGGCTGCGGCCGGTTCAATCCCTCCGGCCTGCACCTCAAGACCCGCTGGGACGGCGATGAAACGGTGACGGTGTACAGGCCCCGCCCCGAGCACATCGCCGTGCCCGGCTTCGTGTACGGCGGCCTCATCGCCTCGGTCATCGACTGCCACAGCATGGGCACCGCCGCGCTGTACCACTACCGCCGGCAGGGTCACCGCCTGGGCGACGCCGCACCGGTGCCGCGGTTCGTGACCGCGTCCTTGAAGGTGGACTACCTGCGCCCGACGCCCCTGGGCCCGGAACTGGTGGTGCGGGGACGCGTGGTGGAGGCCGGCGAGCGCAAGGTCGTGGTCCACAGCGACCTCTACGCCGCTGGGGAACTCCGCGCCCGCGGCGAGGTGGTGGCGGTCCTGGCGCCGCCCGCCATGACCGTCTGACCGCCTGTCCCCGAAACGGCTGCGCCCGGTGACCTTCCAGGTGCGCTCCGTTCGCGAGGGCGACACCCTGCGTTGGGTGGCCGAAGCCCAGATCCTGATGACCGATTTCGGCGTCGAGCCGCCCAGCATCGTCGGCCTCATCTCCGTGGAGGAAGAGGTCCAGCTCGTCGTCCAGGTGACGGCACGCGCGGCCGGAGACGCCTGACCCCTGAACAGCCCGACCCCTTCAGGTCTTCCGCCCCAGGTGCGGGCCGCTGGCGGGACCCTCCGTTCTTGCCGGCGGCCCTCGCCGAGAGCTAAGATGGACGCCCCGTCCAGGACCGGGCCAGCACAAACTGGCCCGCGGCGTAGCCGAGCCAGATCAACACGAGGCCGAGCCCTACGCTGACCCCTTCGTACAGCAGTGCCTTCTTCCATTGACCCTGCCGGAAATACGTGAGCAACTCCCACTGGAGCGTGGAGAAGGTCGTGAACGCGCCCAGGAGGCCAGTGTTCACCGCTGTGGACAGGACGGACGGCCCCCGGCCCGCCTGGTTCCATGCCCCGACAACGCCCAGGAAGAACGTGCCGAGAAGATTGACCGCCAGCGTGCCCCAGGGGAAGCCGCTTCCGAGCCACCCGGTGAGGCCGGTGCTGACGGCGAAACGGGCCAGCGCGCCGATGGTGCCTCCCACGGCCACGCCCAACCACACGAAGGCGCTTGTTGACATGGCTGCACCCCTTTCACCTCGGCATGGTCAAGGGGCTCGCCGGTGCGACCGCACGGGCGGGCCGCGACGCAGTCTACGGTGGGGAAACTGCGCGGTCCTGCAGCACGCCGGCAGGATGTTCCCGTCACCCGCGGGGAATTCGCCGTCAGCCTTTTCGGCCTGCAGGCGGCCTTCGTGCCCGCGCCCGGAGGGGAAGACGCTGGTGCAGCGCCGGGGACTTGCCGGAACGCTGGAGATCCTGCTGGCGGCGCTGAGACTGGGGCTGACGTCCTTCGGCGGTCCCGTCGCCCACCTGGCGTATTTCCGGGAGGAGTACGTGGCCCGGCGCCGCTGGCTGGACGACCGGACCTATGCGGGCCTGGTGGCCCTGTGCCAGTTCCTGCCCGGGCCCGCCAGCAGCCAGGTTGGCATTGCCGTCGGCATGATGCGCGGGGGCTTTCTGGGCGGCTTCCTGGCCTGGCTGGGATTCACGCTGCCGTCGGCCCTTCTCATGGCCCTGTTCGCCCTCTACCTGCAGGATTACGACGTCACCGGCGAAGGCTGGCTGCGGGGCCTGCTGATCACGGCGGTGGCCGTGGTCGCCCATGCCGTGTGGGACATGGCGGGAAGACTGGCGCCCGACCGGGAGCGGGCGAGCATCGCCGTCCTGGCGGCGGTGGCAGCGCTGGCGGCGCCGTCGCCGTGGGTGCAGGTGCTGCTGATGGCGGCGGGGGGCGCGGCACGCCGGCCGCTGCCGCGGCACAGGACGCCGCCCGCCGATGAGCCTGACGCGCCGTGCCCTGTGGACCGCAGGACCGGGATCCTGGCGTGGGCCCTGTTCCTGGGATTTCTGGTGGGACTGCCGCTGCTGCGCCGGGTCTACCCTGCGGACTGGGTGGCCGTGGCCGACGCCTTCTACCGGACCGGCAGCCTGGTATTCGGTGGGGGCCATGTGGTCCTCCCCCTGCTGGCCGGCCAGGTCATCGGGCCGGGCTGGATCACCGAAGCGCAGTTCCTGGCCGGCTACGGCGCGGCCCAGGCTGTGCCGGGTCCCCTGTTCACCTTTGCCGCCTTCGCCGGCGCGGCCATGGGGGGATGGTTCCTCGGCGCCGTCGCCCTGATCAGCGTCTTCGCGCCGTCGTTCCTGCTGGTCACCGCCGCCCTGCCCTACTGGGACACCCTCCGGCGGCGCCCGGCCTTCCGGGCTGCGCTGGACGGCGTCAACGCCGTGGTCGTGGGGCTGCTGCTGGCGGCCTTCTACGACCCCATCTGGACCAAAGCCATCCGAACACCTGCCGATTTCAGCCTGGCCCTGATCGGCTTCAGCCTGCTCAGGTACTGGAAGGCACCTGCCTGGGCCGTGGTGCTGCTGCTGGCCGCAGCGGCCTCCCGCTGAACGACCTCCCGCAGCCGCACGAAAACTACCGTGTATCGGCAGCAACTTTCGACGAAAGGATTGTGGCACATTGCGCTCCTCACGCCTGCGCACCTCGAGCCTGCAGGCCAGGCTGTTCGTCATGGTCCTGGCCGCGGCGGTCCTGATGTCCTGTCTTCTGGGAGTTCTCGTCTACCGTTACCAGCGCGACACGCTGATCGGTGACCTTGACCGGGAGTTAATCCGTGCGGCCCAGATCGTGGCCGCCGGCCTGGATCCCGACGACGTGCGGCGGGTCGCCGAGACCGGCTTGCAGGCGCCCGGGGCCCTGGAACTCACCGCCTGGGCGGACCGCGTCAGGCAGCAGGCCGGCCTGACTTACGTGTATACTTTCGTCCCCATCGACGAAAGCCGGGGCCGGTTCGGCGTGGTGACCAGCGATCTTCCGGCCGGGGAGGAGTATCACTTCCAGGGCACCGGGCTGCAGGAAGCCTGGAGGATGGCGCTGCAGGGCATGCCCGCCGCCGGTGAAATCTTCGCCGACGAGTACGGCGCGGTGAAGTCGGCCGTGGCGCCCATCTTCGATGAGGACGGCCGGGTGGCCGCCGTGGCCGGGGTGGACGTGGACGCCGGCTTCGTGCTGGCGATGCTGGGTACCCTGCAGCGCGCCATCACCCTGGCCGGCGTGCTGGTGCTGCTGCTGTGGCTGGCGGTGGCCTTTGTCGTGGCCAGGCTCATGGTGGGCCCCGTGGCCGCGGCCCTCAACCGCTACGGGGAACTGGTGGACCGGGTGGCCCAGGGCGACCTGACCATGGAGGCCGTGGAAGTCCGGACCGACGACGAGGTGGGGCGCCTGGGCCGTGCCTTCAACCAGGCGGTGGCCAACCTGCGCGACCTGGTGCGCGCGGTGGCGGGGTCGGCGGACGCGGTGGCGTCGGCTTCCAGCGCGCTGTCGGGGGCTGCCGAGCAGTCGGCTGGGGGCGCCCAGAGCGCGGCAGGGGCCATCCAGCAGGTGGCCTACGGGACGGGTGTGCAGGCCACCGAGGCCGACGCAGCCCGGCAGCGCATCCAGCAGCTTGACGCCGCCATCCAGCAGATCGCCCGCGGCGCCCGGCACTCAGCGGCCGAGATCCAGAAGGCTTCGGTGATGCTGGCCGACATGGCCACGGCCGTGGACCGCGTCGCTGAAGAATCGGCCCAGGTGGCCGAGAGCGCCGGCCAGGCGGCCGCAGGTGCCCGCTCGGGCCAGGAGGTGGTGGCCCGGGTGGTGGAGGGCATGGAGCGCATCCACCGGGCCACGCTGGAGGTGGCCCAGCGCATCCGTCAGCTGGGTCAGTTGTCCAACCGGGTGGGCGAGATCACCGGGATCATCGCCGGCATCGCCGAGCAGACCAACCTGCTGGCCCTCAACGCCGCCATCGAGGCCGCCCGGGCCGGTGAGCACGGCCGCGGGTTCGCGGTGGTGGCCGAGGAAGTCCGCAAGCTGGCCGAGCGGTCCGCGGAGTCGGCCAGGGAGATCGGCACCATCATTGCTTCTACCCAGGAGGGGACCCGCGAGGCCGTCCAGGCCATGGAAGCCGGCATCGCCGAGGTGGCGTCCGGCACCCAATTGACGGCCGAGGCCCGGTCCGTGCTGGGGTCGATCCTCGAGGCCGTGGACTCCGCGGCCGGCGGCGTGGCGCACATCAGCGACGAGACCCAGAAGCTCCGGGCCAGCGTGCAGCAACTGGTGGAGGCCATGGACATGCTGGCAAGCCATGCGGAGCAGCAGTCGGCGGCCGCCGAGCAGATGACGGCGGCGGCGGAAGGCATGTCCGCCACGGTGGAGACCGTGGCGCGCTCGGCCCAGGAGAGCGCGGCCGCCGCCCAGGAGGTTTCGGCCGTGATGGAAGAGGTCACCGCCACGTCGGAAGAGGTGGCGGCGTCGGCCCAGTCCCTGGCCCAGGTGGCCCGGGAACTGCAGGAACAGGTGGCGCGATTCCGGCTGGACGACCGGGAAGGCGCGGCGGTCGGCGGCAACGGCGTCAACGGCCGGCTGAACGGGAAGCGGCCCCTGGAAGTCACGCAGGGGTAGCCGGTCGGGAGCCCGGCCGATCACGCGCCGACGGTTAAGACGCCCCAGAGTTCAAGGCCCGGCGCCTCCCGGGTGCCGGCGCGCAGGATTTCCTCGGTGGGGATGGCCAGGAACGCATCCACGCAGGCGGGGCAGAACTGCTTCCCCCGTTCCCGGATCAACTCCAGGCGAGCCTCTTCCACAGAACGGGCGCGCTGGTAGGGCCGGTCGTGGAGCATGGCGTCCCACGCGTCGATGACCGCGAAGATGCGGGCCGGCAGCGGGATGTCATCGCCCTTGAGACCGTCCGGGTACCCCCGGCCGTCGTAGCGCTCGTGGTGGTGGCGGATGATGGCCAGGGTCACGGGGTAAGAACCGGCCAGGTCCTGCAGCATGCGGTAGCCGATCAGGGGGTGCTGCTGGAGCAGGCGGTATTCCTCGGGCGTCAGTTTTCCGGGCTTGTGCAGGATGCGGTCGGGGACGCCGATCTTGCCCACGTCGTGCAGCGCCGCGCCCAGGGCCACCTGCTCCCGCAGTGCCGGGTCCACGCCCATGCGGTCCGCCAGCAGCAGGGTCAGGTTGGTGACCCGCTGGCAGTGGGCGATGGTTTCGGCGTCGCGGACCTCCAGCGCCATCAGGAGCCCCCGGATCAGGCCCCGGTCCCGGCCGGGAGGGAGAGGGGCGGGGCGCACCGCCGTTCCCATACCGCCCAGCGCCAGCGCCTTCAGTTGATCGGCCAGGCCCGACATGCTCTCCACCATGGCGTCCAGGTCCAGGTTGCCCCGGGATATCCCGGCGGCCACCCGGTCCAGCCAGGCGTCGGCCTGCTTGATGAAATAGAGGTGGGTGGTGCGGATCATGCGGATGGCCCGGTGGGCGATGCGCTGGACCGCCGCCAGTTCCTCGGGCGTCGGGTGCCCCCGCGGTACCCGGTGGTGGATGCCGTAGACGCCGATCAACTGCCCGTTCTCCACCAGGGGGATGGACCACACCGACTTGATGCCGACGCGCTGGGCCGCATCCCGCAGTTCCGGCCACGGGGACTGGGACGGGGACCCCACCACCACGTCCTGCTTCCAGGCCGCCTGGCCGCAGGGGCATGAGTCCTGGGCGATGGGGACCTGGCGCACCAGCTCCACGAAGTCGTCCGGCAGGCCGATGTGGGAGTGGACGACCAGCGACCGCCCGTCCGGCGAGGGAACGTAGAAAATGCTCAAATCGGTCCCGCAGATCCAGGCTACGGCCCGCATGATCTCCTCATGGAAGGTCCTGGCCCTGGGGATCGTTTCTACCGGGTAAGCCGGTTCCTGCGGCGGCGACTGCGATTCAGGCTGGATCCGTTCCACGACTGCACCTTCCTGCCCGGCCCTCCAAGTGAAGCCGGAATTGCGTCAAAGGTACCCTGCGCCTGACGAGGCTTCTTTCCCGAGCCGTGCCCGCCCGGCGCCGCCCGCCGGCCCGTATGCCGTTACCGCGCCGGCACGAACAGCAGCGCGTTGCTGAGGTTCCGGCCCGGCCGCACCACGTATTCCCCGTTGACCCACAGGCCGCTGGAGGCGCCGCCGTCCAGGTTCATGGCGTCGACAGCCCCCAGTTCCTTCATGATCCGGGCCAGGTCGCTGACCCGGACGGCGTCCACCACGGCCAGGATGATGTTGCCGGCGGCGTCAAAGCCGATGGCCGAGCGGCGGCCGGCATCGGTGAGGATCTTGCCCTCGGTGAAGCCCTGATTCGGGTAATCGGTCAGGATGGTCCCGCCTTTCAGCAGTTGCGGGCCGGCGCTCAGCGCCTCGCGGAAATTCCACGCCTGGCCGGAGGCGGTGGTGAAGGTTATCCTGTACTCCACGCCCGTGGTACCCACCGTAAAGCGGCTGCGCAGGGCCTGCCCGTCGGTCCCCCACAGGACGATGACGAAGCCGTCTCTGGGGATGGCCACGTCGGCGCCGTCCACGATGCTGGTGACCGTGCCGCCGCGCACCACCACCTTGGTGCCGTGGGTGAAGCCGACGGTCTCGCCGCGCTCCGGGGTGTAGATGTAGACCGCCGAGGATGCGGCCGGGTCGACGTAGTGGTTGAAGCCGTAGGCGTACCAGTTGTTGGGCCACCGGTAACTGCCGTTGGTGGCGCCCTCGATGGTCACGGTCACCTGGTCCACGGCGCCCCGCAGGCCGTCGAAGCCGACGGTGGCCTTATGGCCCACGTGCAGGACCCGCCCGCCCTTGACGATGGTGCCCCAGGGGTCGTTCATGGGAAGCCCGTTCTTGGCCACATAGTCCTGGGGGTTGAAGAAGGTGCCGTTGACGGCCACCACCGCGTTGTGGCGGGCGGCGATGGCGGCCAGTTCCTCGACCCCGCCCACGCGGCCGCCGCCCAGCCCGACGACGGCCTTGAGCGGTGCGTCTCTGGGTATCCGGACCACCCGCGCCGTGACGGCACGACCGTCCAGGTTGACGGTGACGGTTTCGGCTTTGATGTCCGTCTGGCCGCCCGTGCCGGCGCCGGAGGCCGGGGGCACCACCACGGCGCCGTCCACCGTGATGACGGCCCGCAGCCGCTGGGGATCCCAGTGGACCCGGGCGCTCAGCGCCTCGCCGGCGAAGCGCAGGGGGACCAGGGTGCTGCCGCCGACCACCTGGGCGGGCACGTCCAGGGGGAACTGCTCACCGTCGACGGTGGCCTGGGCGCTGCCGATGCGGAAGGTGACCGTGCGGCCGTCGCGCCGGGCCGTTACCGTGCGGGTGGCCGGATCCCAGTGCACTTCTGCCCGCAGCGCCTCGAACAGGGGACGGAAGGGCACCAGCACCCGGCCGTCCACCAGCACCGCGGGCGGGTTGAGGGGTAGGATCTGGCCATTGACCTCTACGGTGACGGTGGGGGCGGCCAGCGCCGCCCACGGCGGGAGCAGGATGAGTACTGCGACCACGGCTGGCAGCAGGGAAGCCCCCGCCCGTGCCGGTGCCCGTACCCGCATGCTGCGTCCTCCTCTGGTGATGTAACGCTGGCTGGTGACAGTTCCGTGAACCTGGAGATTACTTCGGTCGGTGAAACCGGGTGATGAAGGCGTCATGTGTTTCTGCCCGGCCTGCTCGAAAAGGGCGGCCACAACTCCGCAAGCCGGCTGCGCGGTCTCGGGAGGGGACCACGGCCCTTCACACCGCCAGGTACTTGTGCTGCACCTCCCCGTCGGCCAGCATCTCCACCACCACCGGTGCCAGGCCTTCCGACGGCTCGTCCAGCAGCAGGATGAGGGGATGCGCGCCTTCGTGGAGCGCCGCCCGCCGGTGTTCCGGGGGAGGTAGCTCGCTCGCGACGCTCCCTGCGCGGCCAGTGGACGTGGCCGGCGGCGGCCGGCTCACCTCACGGACCCGCAATCCCGGTCATCTGTCCCGTGCGGTGCTGGCGGGAGGATACGCATACAGCGTCACTCCCTCGCGAAGCGCCCTGGCGGCTAGCGGCGGGCACCGCTCCGGGCCACGATGATCAAAAGGTCGGCGTCGCTGCTGCCGGTGTGATCGCCCCGGGCCAGCGAGCCGAACAGGACGATCTTCACGACGTTGGGATCCTTGCCCACCTGCTGGGCCCAGCTCCGCAGGCTACGGATGACAGCCTCCGCGTCCAGCGCCCGCGATCTGGTCCTGGACAAACGCCAACACCTCCCGCGCTGCCCGGCGGCCTACGCCCCCAAATACGCCTTCCGCACGTAATCGTTCTCCCGCAGTTCGGCGGCGGGGCCTTCCAGGGCCAGGCGGCCGGTCTCCAGCACGTAGACGTAGTCGGCCATCTCCAGGGTGTAGTGGACGTTCTGCTCCACCAGCAGGATGGTCACCCCCTGGGCGGCGATGTCCCGGACGAAGCGGAAGATGTCTTCCACCAGCCTGGGGGCCAGGCCCAGGGACGGTTCATCCAGCATCAGCACCCGGGGCTCGCCCATCAGGGCGCGGCCGATGGCCAGCATCTGCTGCTCGCCGCCCGACAGCGTGCCGGCCAACTGGGTGCGGCGCTCCTTGAGCCGGGGGAACATGTCGTAGACCCTGGCCAGGTTGTCGCCCACCCGCGGCCGCAGCGCCGGCGAGTAGGCCCCCAGGATGAGGTTGTCCTCCACGGTCATGCGCGGCCACAACTGCCGGCCCTCGGGCACCAGGATCAGGCCCCGGGCCACCCGCACGTGGGCCGGCAGGCTGCTGATGTCCTCGCCCGCCAGCAGCAGCCGCCCGCCCTTCAGCGGCAGCACGCCGGCCGCCGCCCGCAGCGTGGTGGTCTTCCCGGCGCCGTTGGAGCCGATCAAGGCCACCACCTGCCCCTGGGACACCTGGAAGCTGAGGCCCCAGACCACCTGCACAGCCCCGTAGGCGATCTCCAGGTTCTCGGCTGCCAGCAGGGGAGCGCCGGGCTCAGGCATCGCTGTCCACCCCCGCCGCGCCCCGGCCCAGGTAGGCCTCGATGACGGCCGGGTTGCGCTGGATTTCCTCCGGGCTGCCCTCGGCCAGTTTCTCGCCGAAGTTGAGCACGGCGATGCGGTCGCAGACCGACATCACCGCCCGCATGTCGTGCTCGATGTAGAGGATCGTGGTGCCCGACGCGCGGATCCGGCGCAGCAGGTCCATGACCTCCCGGGTTTCTGCGTCGGTGAGACCGCCGCAGATCTCGTCGCACAGCAACAGGTCCGGCGCCGTGGCCAGGGCGCGCGCCAGTTCCAGCAGTTTCTGCTGGCCCACGGGCAGCACGGAGGCCGGCAGGCCGGCCTGGGCGCCCAGGCCCACGAACTCCAGGATCTCCATCGCCCGCCGGCGGGCCTCGGCGGCGGTTCCGGGGGGGCGCCGGCCGTAGCGGGTCGCCAGTTCCACGTTCTCGATCACCGTCAGCGACCGGAAGGGCCGCACGATCTGGTGGGTGCGGGTGATGCCCAGCCTTACCCGCTGGAAGGCCTTGAGCCCGGTCACGTCGCGCCCGCGGAAGAAGACCCGCCCGGCGCTGGGTGCCAGCGAGCCGGTGACCATGCTGAACAGGGTCGTCTTGCCCGCGCCGTTGGGCCCGATGACGCCGAAGATGGCCCCTTCGGGGACCTGCAGGTCCACGTCCTTTACGGCGGCCAGGCCGCCGAAGTAGCGGGTGAGCCCCCGCACCTCCAGGACCGGCACCTGGTGCGCCGGGTCCCGGACCGGTGTCGCCGCCGCGCTCATGCCTTCACCCCCCGGGCCGGGACCGGCCCGCCCTGTACCCGGCGGCCCGTAAGGGCCCGCCAGACCCGGCGCATGAGGCCCACCACGCCGCCCGGCTCGAAGAGGATGGCCAGGATCAGCAGGGTGCCGTACAGGCCCAGATGGATCTGGGAAAAGCGGGCCACCAGTTCTTCCTGGACGATGCCGTACACCGCGCCGCCGATGATGGGCCCCCAGACGGTGGCCAGGCCGCCGATCACCGGCATCAGCAGGATGGACACGCTGTTGTTGAAGTTGAAGACGCCGCCGGGGTCGATGAAGGCGGCATAGCGGGCATAAGCGCCGCCGGCCGCGCCCACCAGGGCCGCCGCCAGGGCATGGGCCGCCAGCTTGTGCTGGAAGGCGTTGATGCCGATGTCCGCGGCCGCGTCCTCGTCGTCCCGGATGGCCGTGAGGGCCAGCCCGAACCGCGAGCGGGCCACCAGGATCGACACCAGCAGCGCCACAGCGAAGATCACCACCATGCTCAGGTAGTGCTCCGCCATGACGAAGGGCGCCCGCTGCCCGCCCACCATCTCGTTGACCCGGTAGCCGCTGGCGGCGCCCACGGCTTCCATGTTGTTCATGACCACCCGCACCGCTTCGTTGATGCCGATGGTGGCGATGGCGAAGTACGGTCCCCGCAGCCGGAAGGTGGGGATGCCCACCAGCAGCGAGGCCGCCGCCGCCGCCAGCGCCGCCCCCGCGAAGGCCAGGTAGGGGTTCACATGGGCCTCGGTGATCAACACCGCCGCGGTGTAGGCGCCGATGCCGTAGAACACCGCGAAGCCGAAGGACACCTGGCCGGCGTAGCCGCCCACCAGATTCCAGGCGATGCTGCAGGTGGTCCAGATCAGGGTCGTGAACAGCAGCCGCAGGTTGCCCCATTCCGTCCAGGGCAGGACGGCCAGCACGGCCACCAGGACGGCGGCCGCCGCCAGGTCGCGGGCGGCGGTGACCCGCGGCGGATGCGTTCGGGTTCCGGTCGGCGCCGCCGTCATGTGGTCCGCCCCCTGCGCTCGATGAGGCTGGCCACGCCGCCGGGCAGCACCAGCAGGGCCACCACCAGCAGCGAGAAGGAGATGGCCATCTGGTAGCCGGCCGGCACGAACTGCACGCTGAAGGTTTCCACCAGGGCCAGGATCAGGGCGCCCAAAGCCACCCCCGTGAAGGACTCCAGCCCGCCCAGCACGATGATGACGAAGGACCGCAGCAGGAACGGCCGGCCGAAGTCGGGGTCGAAGGAGTAAAGGGAGGCCAGCAGCGCGCCCGCCAGGCCCGCGAAGGCGATGCCCAGGCCGAAGCTGAGCCGCGACATGCGGGCCGTGTCGATCCCCACCAGTTGCCCGGCGAAGGGGTTCTGGGTCAGGGCCCGCACCGCCCGGCCGAACCAGGTGCGGGTCAGCATGAACTGGAGCAGGACCACCGAGATCACGGCCACCGTGAAGACCACCAGCTGGACCACCGACAGCGTCAGCGGCCCTAACCTGACGGTGGCCAGGGTCATATCCGTGTAGATGGACCGGTCCAGGTTGCCCCAGGCGGCGTAGCCCACGTTCTGCAGCACCAGCCACAGGCCGAACAGCAGCAGCAGCGACGGCAGCGTGGGCTGGTCCGACACCGGCAGCCAGCGGACCAGCAGCCAGTGCACCGCCATCCCCAGCAGGAAGAACACCGGGAAGGCCAGCAGCGCCCCCAGGATCGGGTGGACGCCCAGGCGGTTGAACACCTCGTACACGAAGTAGGCGCCCAGCATCATGAAGCCGGCGTGGGCCAGGTTGATGATCTTCATGACGCCGTAAATGATGGTCATGCCGATGGACATGGTGGTGTAGATGCCCGCCAGCAGCAGCGAGGCCACCAGCAGGTTGAGCACGTCGATGACACCCAACGGTGCGCACACCCTCCCCGGGGCAGGGGAATGCGGCCCCGGCCGCGGGGGCCGCGGGCCGCATTCCTTCACCTGCTCAACCGAAGGCCGCGGCGGCGAACGCCCGTTCCGGCCGGCTCAGCGGGCCGGAACCGGCGCCACGGCTTCACCCGTGGCGGCGTCCGTGGGATAGACGATGTCCACCTGGCCGCCGGGCTTGTTCTGCACGATGACGAAGGGCAACTGCACCTGGCCGTGCTCGGGGAAGCTCAGGCGCTGGCCCGGCAGCAGGGAGTCGGTCAACTCCACCTGCCGCAGGGCGTCCCGGATGGCCGTGGGATCCAGGCTGTCGGCCTGGTCAATGGCCTTGGCCAGGATGCGCACGGCGTCATAGGCCGTCGCCGCGTACCAGGAGTCGGGGTCGCGGCCGTACCGGGCGTTGTAGTCCTGGACGAACTTCTGGACCTGCGGGTACGGCAGTTCCTTGGACCACCAGATGCCCGCGAAGATGTAGTCCACGGCGTCGCCCAGCGCCTCCCGGGCAGCCGCCTCGGGGCCCCGCGCACCGTAGCTGACGGCCTGGTGGTACAGGCCCATCTGGACGTACTGCCGGTGCATGGTGATGTAGTCTTCCAGGTGGGCGTCGGAGAGGAAGATGTCGGCGTTGGCGTTCTTGACCTTCTGCAGCATGCCCGAGAAGTCGGTGCCGCCCAGTTCGAAGACGTCTTCCACCACGATCTCGAAGTAGCCCGGGTTCTCCTCCAGCCACTGCTTGATGCCGTTGGCGTAGTCCACGCCGTGGTCGGTGTTCTCCACCACCAGGGCGATGGTCAGGCCCTTCTGGAGCTTGCCCTGGTCGGCCAGCCAGCCCAGGAACTCGCCGGTGGTGTAGCCCAGCAGGTTGACGGGCGCCAGCGTGCCGAAGGTGTACTGGTACCCCTGGCTGAAGATGGTGCTGGCCGCGGCGCCGGGCGTGATCCACGGCACCTGGTAGCGGTCAGGCATGGGCGACTGGGCCTGCCCCAGGGCGGTGGAGTAGCCGCCGATGACGGCTACGACCCTGTCCTGCTCCATGGCCCGCTGCACCAGCGAGGCCGACTTGGCCTGGTCCGACTCGTCGTCGTAGAACACGATCTCCAGCGGCAGCTGCTGCCCGGCCACCTCGATGCCGCCGGCGGCGTTGATCTGGTCGACGGCCAGCTCGACGCCTTCCTTCTGGTACTGGCCGGGCTTGGCCTCGCGGCCGGTGATGGGAAACACGACGCCGATCTTGATACTTTCTGCCGCCGGGGCTTCCGCACCGGACCCGCCGGAGTCGCCGGCGCCGGAGCCGCCGCTCCCGCTGGTCCCGCCGCCGGTCCCGCCCGAACCGCCGCAGGCGGCCAGGACCACCAGTGCCAGGCCCAGGGCGGCCGCCACCGCCCAGCGGCCCCGGAGGAGCCTGAGGATCAGTCCACTGTCACGACGTCTTGCCGCAGCGTGCACATTCCCGCCGGCGGCTCCTGTCGCCGGCGTACCCGTCCGGTGTTCCACTGTGTACCCCTCCCAACTTGCGATGAAGATGGAACGGGTACCACGGTGTTCGGCGGGAGAAGGGGGGGAATCCTCCCCCGTCGCGCCAGGCCGTTTCAACGGAGAAGGCAGCCAGGAGGGCAATTCTTACGAGAATCGTCCAGTGCTGCGGCGTTTCGCGGCGGGAAGGGAACAGTTCGGTGCGGGCAGGTTTGCGCCGTCTTGTGGCGCAGGTTTGGGTTCAGCGGCGGGGGGGGGGGGGGGGGCCGGGAACCCCGCCGGAGCGGTGCCTTTTTAAAAATCGTAGGCGCCGGCGAGCCGCTCCTCGTTGATGTTGGTGGGGGGCGGAACTCTT
>PKRI01000030.1 GCA_017577485.1 Bacillota bacterium
ACCCGCACCTCCTCGGCCCGGTCTCCCCCGGGCTCGGGGGTCAGGGAAACCCGGATGGTGTCGCCGATCCCCTCCTGCAGGAGCACCGCGAGCCCGGCCGTGCTGGCGACGATGCCTTTCATTCCCATCCCGGCTCCGTGGAGCCCGAGATGGAGGGGGTACTGGAAACGGGCGCCGAGGGCCCCGAGCAGACCGCCTCCACGGCGCACGCCGAGATCCTGGCGGTGCGGAACCGCCGGTCCGGCGGCTTCCTGCGCTTCCGCCAGGGGTCCATCCACGAGGTGCCGGCGTAGGCGCCGCCGCAGGGCCACTTCTGCTCCTGCTTGCTTCCGGCGGGCCACCCCGGTGGCCCGCCCTTCACTTGCCCGCACGGTTCCCGAACGGTTTCTCCGCGTGGTCGTGCCCGGCGCGTGGTTCGCCCCGGGTGCTTCACCACCCGGCCAGTCCCGCTGGGACGGGCTGGTAATATATGGCTAACACGCAAGCCCGGGGGTGAGGGCGGTGACCTTTGCCGATGCGTATCAGGCGTTTCTGGAGTACCACCTGGCCCGGCGCAGCGGCGAGCGGCTGCGCCGGCTCCGCGAAGGTCACGGGCACGCGGAGAAGGCGTTTCTGGAACTGGTGTGGTGGCCGGCGTTCCGGACGTTCCGCGGTCTTCACCCGGAGTATGAGGTCTTTGATTACGACGGGCGCCGGCGCTTCCTGGACTTCGCTTACCTGGACGACCACGTGAAACTGGCGCTGGAGATCGACGGCTACGGCCCGCACGTCACGGAGTTGAGCCGCTGGCAGTTCGCCAATCAACTGCGCAGGCAGAATCAGCTGGTCCTCGACGGGTGGGCGGTTCTGCGGTTCTCCTACGACGACGTCCAGGAGCACCCCCGCATGTGCCAGCAGGTGCTTCAGGTGTTCATGGGACGCCGTCGCTGGGGCGAGCGCCAGGAGGGGCTGAGTTTCCGGGAGCGGGCGATCCTCACCATGGCTCTCCACCTGGGCCGCCCCCTGACCCCGGGTGACGTCTGCCGGCACCTGGAGATCGAACGGCATCTGTCCTACCGGCTTCTCGGCCAGTTGCGCCGTAAGGGCTACCTCGAGCCGGTGCGCGGGCGGCAGCGCATCCGCGCCTACCGGCTGGCGCCGTGGGTGCCGTGAGGGTCGCGGGGGCAATTGGGGCGTTCCCAGTGCCTTAAGATGGTCCCCGGGGCGCGATGGGCCCGGGTAAGGCACCGTCAGTGCCCTAAGGAACGCCTTTCGGGCTCTCCCCCGCCGCGTCAGGTCCAAATAGGGCGCCGCCAGTTCCTTAACGGCGCCGAGACCCCGGGGTTCCGGCGAATTAGGGCGCCTACGGTGCCTTGACCCGCGCCTGCCCATGCCCGCCCGCGCCCTCGCCCGCGCCTCCACCCGGTGCCCGGGCTCGAGGCGGCTCCGGGGACCCACGATGCCGGGCTTGGAGGCGGCACCGGGCACCCGCTATAATGCTGGCAAGTCCAAGAGATCGCTTCACGGCCATGACGGGAACGAAGTAGCCGGCTGCGGCCGAGCAGAGAGGCGTGCCCCCGCACGATGCGGCGGCTGCGAGGCGCGCCCGGTGCGACCGGCGAAAGCCCTCCCGGAGCCGGCGGCCGAAGGGATGCCGGTGAACCGGACGACCGGCCGGTTCATGCTATTGCGTGAGCCGCCGGGTCGGGCTGCAGGTGTCCTGGTAAGCCGCACCGGACGGCGGCCGTTATCCCGCCGGGGTCGGACCGATCGACGCGCCGCCGGCGCACCGACCCCCCGAGGCCCGCTTCGCGAGGAGCGGGTGAACCAGGGTGGTACCACGAGCCTCTCGTCCCTGCCGGGCGAGGGGCTTTTCTGCTTTGGCCGCGCGGGTTGTCTCCCGTCGCGCCCGGCGGCCAGGGACCTTTCGGAGGTGGACACCATGCAGTGGACCAGCGCGGCCGACATCCGCCAGAAGTTCCTCAACTTCTTCGCGCGGCACGATCACCGCATCCTGCCCTCCAGTTCGCTGGTGCCCAAGGACGACCCGACCCTGCTGTTCACCAACGCGGGGATGGTCCAGTTCAAGGACGTCTTCACCGGAAAGGAGACGCTGCCGTTCCGCCGCGCCACCACCGCCCAGAAGTGCGTGCGGGCCGGCGGCAAGCACAACGACCTGGAAAACGTGGGCAAGACCGCCCGGCACCACACCTTCTTCGAGATGCTGGGCAACTTCTCGTTCCAGGATTACTTCAAGCGTGAGGCCATCGCGTTCGCGTGGGAATTCCTCACCGTCGACCTGGGCCTGCCCCGGGACCAACTGTGGGCCACCATCTACCAGGACGACGACGAGGCCCACGACCTCTGGGTGGAACTGACCGACATCCCCTCGGAGCGCATCGTCCGCATGGGCGAGAAGGACAACTTCTGGGCCATGGGCGACACCGGCCCCTGCGGCCCCTGCTCCGAGATCGTCATCGACCGGGGTCCCGAGCACTCCTGCGGACGCCCGGACTGCGCCCTCCACACGTGCGGCTGCGACCGGTGGCTGGAGCTGTGGAACCTGGTCTTCATGCAGTTCGAGCGGTCCGCCGACGGCACCCTGACGCCCCTGCCCAAGCCGTCCATCGACACCGGCATGGGCCTGGAGCGCATCGCTTCGGTCCTGCAGGGCGTCGACAGCAACTTCGACACCGACCTGTTCGCGCCCATCATCGAGGCCGTGGAGCAGCTGACGGGCCGGCGCTACGAGCGGGGCGAGGCGGGCTTCCCCTTCCGGGTTATCGCCGACCACATCCGGGCCTGCACCTTCCTGATCGCCGACGGCGTCTTCCCCAGCAACGAGTTCCGGGGCTACGTCCTGCGGCGCATCCTGCGGCGCGCCGTGCGCTTCGGCCGCCTGCTGGGCGTCGACCGTCCTTTCCTTTATGAACTGGTGCCGGTGGTGGGCCGGATCATGGGCGGGGCCTACCCCGAGGTGGTGGAGCGCGCCGACTACGTCATGCAGGTGGTGCGCCAGGAAGAGGAGCGGTTCCACCGCACCCTCAACCAGGGCATGACCCTGCTGGACGAGGTGATCCGGCGCACCCGCGCCGAAGGGCGCAACACCATCGCCGGCGAGGACGCCTTCATGCTGTACGACACCTACGGCTTCCCGCTGGACCTCACCATTGACGCCGCCGAGGAGCACGGGCTCGACGTGGACCGCGAAGGCTTCGACCGCGCCATGGCCAAGCAGCGGGAGCGGGCGCGCCAGGCCCGGGAAGACGACTACGACCCGGCGGACGCCGCGCTGGTGGAAGCGCTGGAGGGCGTGCCGGCCACCGAGTTTGTGGGCTACGACCACCTGTCGGCCGAAGCCCGGGTGCTGGCGGTGGTGCGGGTGGACGCCGGGGCGGCAGGCGGTGCTGCGGGCGGTGCCGCCGGGGGTGCGGTCCTGCGCCTGGACGAGGCCGGGACCGAGGACGGGCGCATCGCGCTGGTGCTGGACCGCACGCCCTTTTACGGCGAGGGCGGCGGCCAGGTGGGCGACACCGGCGTCATCCGCGGCGCAGGAGGCGGTGACGCGGGCGCTGCGGCCGGCGGCGAGGCGGAGTTCGAATTCCAGGTGGAAGACACCCGCCGCTTCTTCGGTGGCCGCCTCCTCCACTGGGGCCGCGTGACCCGCGGCCGCGTGCGGCCCGGGATGACGGCGCAGGCGGCGGTGGACGCCCCGCGGCGCCACGACGTCATGCGCAACCACACCGCCACCCACCTGCTGCACAAGGCGCTCAAGGTGGTGCTGGGCGACCACGCCAACCAGGCCGGCTCGCTGGTGGCCCCGGACCGGCTGCGCTTCGACTTCACCCACTTCGAGGCGCTGACGCCCGAGCAACTGCAGCGCATCGAGGACCTGGTCAACCAGCAGGTGCTGGCCGGTACCGACGTCCAGTGGTACGAGACCTCGCTGAAGGAGGCCCGCGAGGCCGGCGCCATGGCCCTGTTCGGCGAGAAGTACGGGGAACAGGTCCGGGTCGTCCGCATCGGCGACTTCAGCCTGGAACTCTGCGGCGGCACCCACGTCCCAAACACCGGCCGCATCGGCCTGTTCAAGATCGTGTCCGAGGGCAGCGTGGGTTCCGGCATCCGGCGCATCGAGGCGGTGACGGGCCGGTCGGCCCTGGCCTACGTGCGCTCGGTGGAGGAACGGCTGCAGCAGGCCGCGGACCGGCTGCGCACCACGCCGTCCGAACTGCCCGAGCGGGTGGGCGAGGTCATGGCGCGCCAGCGGGAACTGGAGCGGGAACTGGAGCGGCTGCGGGCCCGGCAGGCCAGCGGCCTGGTGGATGAACTGGCGGCCAGGGCCGAAAAGGTGGACGGCGCCGCCGTCGTGGTGGCCCGGGTGCCCGATGCCGGGCCCGACGCCCTGCGCCAGTTGACCGACGGCCTCCGCCAGCGCCTGGGCTCGGCGCTGGTGGTCCTGGGCAGCAGCGGCGACGGCAGGGTCCACTTCGTGGCGGCGGCCACGCCGGACCTGGTGGCCCGCGGTGTCCACGCCGGCAAGATCCTGGGCGAGGTGGCCCGGGCGGCCGGCGGGGGCGGCGGCGGCAGGCCCGACATGGCCCAGGCCGGCGGCCGCGACCCGGCCAGGCTGGACCAGGCCCTGGACCTGGCCCGGCGCCTGGCGGCCGAAGCGCTGCGCGCCCACCAGTCCACGCCGTAGGCTGCAGCAGGCCGAGCCCGGCGTGCGTCGGGAGCCGCGGAAACTCGAATTATAATAAAAGGTGATATTGCTCCGGGGCTGCGGGCTGCGGCGCCGCCGTCAAGCCCGTGCGACGAAAGGGGCCCGGCGGTGGCCGTTGACGACCGCACCACGCGCCATCTCACCACGGAAGACCATCTCGCGCCCGGCGCCTCGGCCGGGGCCGGCGGGGTCACCCCGGCCGAGGTGCTGCGGCAGGTGTTCGAGGCCCTGACCGAACGGGGCTACGACCCCATCGACCAGTTGGTGGGCTACCTGCTGTCGGGCGACCCGGCCTACATCACCGGCCACCGGGGGGCCCGCGCCGCCATCCGCCAGGTGGGCCGCGACGAACTGCTCGAGGAACTGGTGCGTCACTTCGTCCGGCGGATGGCGCCATGATCCCCCTGCGCGACAGCGCCCGGCCCCGCCGCGGCGCGGTGATCAACCCCATCCTGATCCTCGTCAACGTGATCGTTTTCCTCTATGAGGTGTCCTTGAACCAGCGGGAACTCATGGTCTTCATCCTGCGCTGGGGCGTCATCCCGGCGCGGGTGTCGGATCTGGGCGCGCTGCTGGGCGACGTGCTGCGGGGCGACTGGGCGGCCCCCGCCACCCTGGTCACCGCCACCTTCCTCCACGGCGGCTGGATGCACCTGCTGGGCAACATGCTGTACCTCTGGGTGTTCGGCGACAACATCGAAGACCGCCTGGGCCGGGCCCGCTATGTGCTTTTCTACCTGGGAACCGGCGTCCTGGCCAACTACGCTCAGGTCCTGGCCGATCCCGATTCCACCGTCCCGCTGATCGGCGCCTCGGGCGCGGTGGCGGCGGTGCTGGGGGCCTACCTGGTGAGTTTCCCCAGGTCGCGGGTGGTGGCCCTGGTGCCGCTGGGCATTTTCCTGACCGTCACCGAGGTGCCGGCGCTGGTCTTCCTGTTCCTGTGGTTCGTCATCCAGCTGCTCAGCGGCGTTGCGTCGCTGGGCGTGCCCGACGTGGGCGGCGTGGCCTGGTGGGCCCATGTGGGCGGCTTCGTCCTGGGAATGATCCTGATCCGGCTGCTGCGCCGGCGGCCGTCGTACACGTGGTGACCACCGTGTCCCGCGTGCTGGCCCTGGACCTGGGCAGGCGCCGCGTAGGGGTGGCCGTCAGCGACCCCCTGGGGCAGACGGCCCAGCCCCTGACCGTCCTCGACGCCGGCGACGACCAGAGGCTGGCGGGCGAGGTCGCCCACCTGTGCCGCCAGTACGAAGTGGACACCCTGGTGGTGGGCCTGCCGCTCAACATGGACGGCACCGCCGGTCCCGAGGCCCAGCGGGCGCGCCGCCTGGCCCAGCGGCTGCGGGAGCAGCTGGGGCTGCCGGTGGTGGAGTGGGACGAGCGCCTGTCCACCGCGGCCGCCGAGCGCATGCTGGTGGCCGCCGACCTGTCCCGGGCCCGCCGGCGCCGCGTGCGCGACAAGGTGGCCGCCGCGGTGATCCTCCAGTCCTACCTGGACAGCCGCGCCCGCCGGGTGACCCGCGACGGCGCCCCGGCCGAGGACGCGCCTGCGGCCGGCGGATCAGCGGCCGGTGGGTCCGCGGGCGACGCATGAGAGTCCGGGAGGCAGGGGACATCAATTAGGCGGGGACTTTTTTGTTGACGGTCAGGGAACCCCCCGGTAGAATGGTCCCAATCGTGGGCGAGGTGAAAAAAATGGAAGAGATCGAAACCGTCGTGTTCCGCGACGAAGACGGTGAAGAGATCGAGTTCGAGGTCCTCGATTTCATCGAGGTCGACGACCGGGAATACGTCATCGTGGCGATGCCGGACTCCGATGACGAGGCCTTCATCCTGCGCGTCGAGACCGACGAGCAGGGCAACGAGACCTACGTGACCATTGAGGACGACGCCGAGTGGGACAGGGTCGCCGAGGCGTACGAGGAACTGCTGGATGAAGAAGATGATGAGGATCTGGACGACTTCGGCGACGACGGCGAAGAAGACGAGGAAGACGACGGCGAAGACGAAGACGCCTGAATCACCTCGCCTCTGGCGCCGCCTCTCGCGCTGAGCCGCGCCGGCCACCGGCGCGGCCGGCTCCCGCCGGCGGGGGACGGGGATTCCGGCGGCACCCGGGCAGGTGCCGGCCGTGCCCATGCCGAACCGCGTCCACTCGTGGGACCTGGTGGGGGTGGCACGGCAGTGCGCGGCAGAATGCCGCGGGTGCTCCAGGGGTTGCTGCTGGCGGCGGCGGCCGCCGTCCTGCTGGCGGCCGGCGGGGCCGCCTGGGTGTGGGTATCGTACCAGCGGCTGCTGGAACCGGTGGATCCCACGTCCACGGACCCGGTGATCGTCACCCTGGCCGAGGGCAGCGGCGCCCAGCAGATTGCCCGGCAGTTGGAGGACCTGGGGCTGATCCGCAGCGCCCGGGCTTTCCGTTTTTACGTGCGCCGGGAGAACGTGGCGCACCGGCTGCGGGCCGGTGAGTACGAACTGTCGCGGGCCATGAGCGTGCCCGAGATCGTCACCCGGCTGGTCCGCGGCGAGGTGATCACCTACCGCGTCACTGTCCCCGAAGGGCTGACCGTGGCCGAGACCCTGGAGATCGCCGCCGCCACCGGCTTCTTCGACGCCGCGGAGCTGCGCCGGGCCGTCGCCGCCGCGGCGGCGGAATGGCCCTACCTGCCCGAAGGCGTCGAGCTGCAGGAACCCCTGGAAGGCTACCTTTTCCCCGATACGTACGTGTTCACCCGCACCACCACCGAGGAGCACTTGATCGCCGGCATGCTGGCCGGGTTCGAGCGGGTCCTGGAGCGGGTCCTGGGCGAGCAGGGGCAGCAGCGCCTGGAGGAGCTGGGCATGACGGTCCACGAGATCGTGACCCTGGCCTCCATCATCGAGCGGGAGGCCCGGGTGGCCGAGGAGCGGCCGCTGATCTCGGCCGTTTACCACAACCGGCTGCGGCTGGGCATGAAGCTGGACGCCGACCCGACGGTCCTGTACGCCCTGGGCCGCACCGAGGGGCGCCTGCTGTACGAGGATCTCGAGGTGGACTCCCCCTACAACACGTACCGGTATCCGGGCCTGCCGCCGGGTCCCATCGCCAGCCCCGGGGCCGCTTCCCTGGAGGCCGCCCTGTACCCGGCCGACGTCGACTACCTGTACTTCGTGGCCGTGGGCGACGGCAGCGGCCGGCACGTCTTCGCCCGGACCTACGAGGAGCACCTGCGCAACGTGCGCCAGTACCGGAGCCGGCAGAATTCCACCGGGTCCTGAGCCCGGGCGCGGAGCGGACGGAGCTGTGCCGCGCGCCGCGCCGCCGGTTGGTGCCCGGCGCGGCGCCCCGCGGAGCACGCCGGTTCCCGCATAGGGGCGGCCCCGGCCCGGGCAGGCTAAGGCCCGGGAGGGCCTGCCTGCCGTGGAAAATCCACCCGCCTCATCCGGGATGCGGCACCCCCGCCGCCTGGCCTGGCTGGCTGCCGGCGTATCCCTGGCGCTGCTGCTGCTGGCCGCGCGCCTGTTTCACCTGCAGGTGGTGCGGGCGGAGGAGCTGGCGACCCGGGCCGTCCAGCAGCGGACCGAGGCCCTGCCGCTTTCTTTCGGCCGCGGCCTGATCCTGGACCGCAACCTCAGGCCGCTGCATGCCCCGCTGCTGTCGTGGCGGGTGCTGGCCTTCACCCCCTTCGTGGACGACCCGCTGGAGGCGGCCGGGCGGGTGGCGGGCCTCGCCGGCCTGGACCGGCTCGAGGTCTACCGGGCCCTGCGCGATCACGACGGGTTCGTGCTGCTGTCCCCGCCGCTGGAGCCGTCCCTGGCGGCCGTCCTGGTCTCCGGGGCCGCGGGTGCCCGTGCAGGCGCCGGCACCGAACGCGCCGCTTCCGGGGCCCTGCCGCCAGGGTTCGTGCTGGTCCAGTACGAGGACCGCTACGGGCCCGGCGCCGTGGCTCCTCACGTGGTGGGCTACGTGCGGGCGGCCGATCAGGTGGGCGTGGCCGGCCTGGAAAAGGCCTTCGACCAGGACCTGCGCGGGCGGCAGGCGGCCACGCTGCTGGTCCGCTACGACGCCTATCGCCGGCCCCTGGACGGTTTCCGCATCGTGACGGCGGGCGACCCCGCCGGCGGTCACGACCTGATCACCACCCTGGACTGGGTCCTGCAGCAGCGGGTGGAACAGGTCCTGGCCCGGTGGGACCTGACCGCGGCGGCGGTGGTGGTCGACGCCCGGACCGGTGCCCTCCTGGCCATGGCCAGCCACCCCGGCTTCCACCCGGCCCACCTGAAGGACTACCTGGACCGCAGCGAGGACCGGCCGCTGGTCAACCGCGCCGTCAGCGCCTACCCGCCCGGCTCGGTGTTCAAGATCGTCACCGCCGCCGCCGCCCTGGAGCGAGGGCTGCTGGACGACGACCGCCGCTTCCTCTGCCGCGGTTACGTCGACGTGGGCGACCGCCGCTTCCCGTCCCGATGTCCCACCGGGCCAGGCATCCTCATCACGTGGGAAGAGGCCATGGCGGCGTCCACCAACGAGGTCTTCATCCAGGTGGGGCTGGAATTGGGGGCGAGGCCGCTGCTGGAGGCCGCGGCCGCCTTCGGCTTCGGCCGCACCACCGGCCTCCCGCTGCCGGAAGAGCGGGCGGGTCACCTGCCCGGGGCGGAGGACGTCCGCTACGCCGGCGACTTGGCCAACCTGGCCATCGGCCAGGGACCCCTGACGGTGACGCCCCTGCAGGTGGCCCAGTTCCTGACCGCGCTGGTCAACGACGGCCGGATGCAGCCGGTCAGCCTGGTTCGCGAGGTGCGCCGTGCCGACGGCACGCTGGTGCGGGAGTTTCCCCGGCCCGAGCCGCAGGAGGTGATGACCCCGGCCACCGCGGCGGCGCTGCGGCGGGCGCTGCGGGCGGTGGTGCGGGAGGGAACCGGCACCCTGGCCGAGGTCCAGGTGTTCGGAGCCGCCGGCAAGACCGGCACGGCCGAGACGGGCCGCGACCTCCCCGGCGGCGGCGGCGAGGCCCACGCCTGGTTCGCCGGCTACGTCCCCGCCACGCTGCCCCGCTACGTCATCGTGGTGCTGGTGGAGCGGGGGCAGTCGGGCCCCCGGGTGGCCGCGCCGCTGTTCCGGGCCGTGGCCGAAGCGGTGCTGGGTCACCACCCGATGTCCTCCGGCATACCCTGATCACTGCACTGCCATCAGCGCGCCGGCACCGGCGCGCTGCACCCTCAGCCTTCCGGCCGTTCACGGCCCCTGGTCATCAAGCCTTTGCGGGAGGTCCCGGTCTTGGACACAGGATGGGCGCTGCTCTTGCTTCTGGCATTGCTGCAGGGCTTCATGCTGCTGGGGGGATACCTCACCCAGGGGCAGAGTTTCCCCAGGCCGCTCAGCCGCTCCGAGGAGCGCCGCTACCTTGAGGCCCTGAAGCAGGGGGATCCCCATGCCCGCCGCGTGCTGATCGAGCGCAACCTGCGGCTGGTGGCGCACATCGTCAAGAAGTTCGACAATACCGGCGAGGACACCGACGACCTGATCTCCATCGGCACCATCGGGCTGATCAAGGGCGTCAACACCTTCGATCCCGACAAGGGCACCCGCCTGGCCACCTACGCGGCCCGCTGCATTGAGAACGAGATCCTCATGCACCTGCGGGCCACCCGGCGCACCCGCTACGAGACCTCCCTCCACGACCCCATCGGCGTGGACCGGGAGGGAAACGAGATCACCCTGCTGGACGTCCTCAAGGCCGACACCGACGACATGGACGAACTGGTGGACCGCAAGCTGTTCATGCAGCACCTGCGCCAGCAGGTCCACCGCCTGGGCCGGAGGGAACGGCGGGTCATCGAACTGCGCTTCGGGCTCCACGACGGGCTGCGCCGCACCCAGCGGGACGTGGCCCGGGAACTGGGCATCTCGCGCTCCTACGTCTCCCGGATCGAAAAGAAGGCGGTGCGGATGCTGTCGGATTACCTGTCGTCCCGGGGCTAGCGGCGGCACGGCACAGGCCTCACCGCGGCGCCGCTGTGCTATAATGCGCGCGACAAGCCGCCCGGGGGCCGATCAGCTTGTGGAGCCTGCTGGTGCCCGACCTCTACATCGCGTCCATTTACGACCTGGATGCCCGCGCGCTGCGGGCCCGCGGCATCCGGGGCCTGATCGTCGACCTGGACAACACGCTGGTCCCCTGGCACGGCAGTGAAACCGACGAGGCGCTGCGCGGCTGGATCCGGCGGCTGCGGGACGCCGGCATCGAGCCGTGCATCGTGTCCAACGCCCGCAGCCGGCGGGTGGAGGCCGTGGCCCGGCAGCTGGACATCCCCTCGGTGCCCTGGGCCGCCAAGCCGCGCCGCCGCGCCTTCCGCCGCGCCATGGAGCGGCTGGGCGTGAACCCGGCCGAGACCGCGGTCCTGGGGGACCAGCTTTTCACCGACATCCTGGGCGCCAAGCGCCTGGGGCTGTACACCATCCTGGTGGTGCCGGTGTCCCAGCGGGAAATGTGGTGGACCCGCCAGGTGCGCCGGCTGGAGCGCCGGGTCCTGGCCTGGATGAAGCGGCGCGGCCTGTTGACCGGGCCGGTGGGCGGCGGGGGTGGCGCCCGGTGACCCGGCGTGAGGAACGTCCCGTACGGGACCCGGGCGTCCCGGACCAGCGCCCGCCCGTTTCGCCGGCCACCGTGCTCTGCGCGCTGCTGGGCTCGCCGGTGGCCCACAGCGGCTCCCCGGCCATGCACGACGCCGCCTTTGCCGCCACCGGCCGCGATGCCCGCTACCTGGCCTTCGACGTCAGCGCCGCCGGCTTCCCCGCCGCCGTGCGGGGCCTGGCGGCCCTGGGCGCCGCCGGCGCCAACGTCACCATTCCCCACAAGGAGCAGGCCCTGGCCCTGGCCGACGAGGCCACCGACCGGGCCCGCCGGTCCGGCTCGGCCAACGTGCTGGCCTTCCGGGACGGGCGGGTACTGGCCGACGATACCGACGGCGCCGGTTTCGCCAGGGCCGTGGCGGAGGCTGGCGCCCGCCTGGAGGGAGCCGCCCTGCTGCTTCTTGGGGCGGGGGGTGCTGCCCGCGCCGTGTCGGCCGCTGCCCTGGACGGCGGCGCCGCGCAGGTGTGGGTGTACAACCGCAGCCCGGAACGAGCCGTGAAACTGGCCCGGGACCTGGATCCGTCAGGCCGCCGTGTCCGCGTGCTGGAGGCGGGCGACCTGGGCGGGGCCGTGGCCGGTGCCGATCTGGTGGTGAACGCCACCTCCCTGGGCCTGCGCCCCGATGACCCGTCGCCGCTGGCTGCGGCGCCGGGCGGCTGGGGTGCTGCCGCGGATCTCTGGCTGCAGGCCCGGCCCGGCACCGTGGCGGTGGACATCGTGTATGCCCCCCACGACACTGCCTTCCTGCGCGGCGCCCGGGCGGCGGGCCTGCGCACCGTGGACGGGCGGCGCATGCTGGTCTGGCAGGCGGCCCTGGCCTGGGAAGCGTGGTTCGGCGAGACCGGGCCGGTGGACGTCATGGCGGCGGCCCTGGACCGCTGGCTGGAGCGCAGGCGAGGTGCGGGCGCGTGAGCCTCGCCCTGGGGGCGGGCCTGGTGCTGCTGGGCGTGGCCTTCACCTGGGCAGCCGACCGCCTGGCGGATGTCCTGGTGGGCGACCGGGCGCGGCCCGCCCGGCGGGAGTGGCTGCTCGGCGCCGGCACCGCCGCCGCCCTGGCCAGCCTGGCCGCGGGGACCGTCTACGGCCTCACGCCGGCCCTGGCGGCTGCGCTGGCCGTGACCGCCGCGCTGACGGCGGTGACCGTCGTCGACCTGCGTTCATCGCTGATCCCCGACCGGCTGCTGCTGGGGGCCGCCCTGATCACGGCACCGCCGGCAGCCTGGTCCGGGCTGTCGGCGCCGGTGGACATGGCGCTGGGCGCCCTGGTCTGCGGCGGCGTGATGCTGGCGGCCGCGCTGGCCGCCGGCAGCGGGTTGGGCGGCGGCGACGTGAAGTTTTCCATTTACATCGGCCTGGTTCTGGGTTGGCAGCGGGGCGTGGCGGCGCTGATGCTGGGCGTCCTGCTGGGCGGGTTGGCCGGCGCCGTGGCCCTGGCCACCCGGCGCCGGGGTCCCCGCGATGCCATGGCCTATGGGCCGTACCTGGCGGCCGGGGCAGCCCTGGCCCTGCTGTGGGGGGATGCCCTGGTCCGCTGGTACCGGGGCCTGTGACGCCGGCGGGTCCCGCGATGCCGCCGGGCCGCTGGACGGAGGGCGGCCCGATGGGAGATCGGGTCCTGTCCGTCGAAGGTGGTTGGGGACGGGGAGGCTGCTGGATGGGTAATCTGCGCTGGCTCACCGCGGGCGAGTCCCACGGCCCGGGGCTGGTGGGCATCCTGGAGGGCATGCCGGCCGGCGTGCCCCTCACCGCCGAAGACATCCGCCGCGACCTCTCGCGCCGGCAGCAAGGGTACGGCCGGGGCAGGCGCCAGGAGATCGAGTCCGACGAGGCCGAGATCCTGTCCGGGATCCGCGACGGGCTCACCCTGGGCAGCCCCATCGCCCTGCTGATCCGCAACCGCGATTGGGAGAACTGGCGGGAGATCATGGCGGTCGACCAGGTGGCTGACCACGGCCGCCGGCGCCTCACCCGGCCGCGGCCGGGGCACGCCGACCTGAGCGGCGGGCTGAAGTACGGCCACCAGGACCTGCGCAACGTGCTGGAGCGGTCCAGCGCCCGGGAGACCGCCGCGCGGGTGGCCCTGGGGGCCGCCGCCCGGCGCTTCCTGGAGGAGCTGGGCATCCAGGTCTTCGCCCACGTCACCGCCATCGGCGACGCGGCGGCCGACCCCGAGCGCATGGCGCCGTGGCATCCCGAAGCGGGCCGCGGCCGCCTGCCGCGCCTGGACGTGGCAGCCCTGCGCCGGCGGATCGAGGCCTCGCCGGTGCGCACCTTGGACGCCGGGGCCGAGGCGGCCATGCTGGCCGCCGTCGACCGGGCCCGGGACGACCTGGAGTCCATCGGCGGCGTCTTCGAGGTGGTGGCCCTGGGGGTACCCCCTGGGCTGGGCAGCCACGTGCACTGGGACCGCCGGGCCGACGCCCGCATCGCCCAGGCCATGATGAGCATCCAGGCCATGAAGGGCGTGGAGATCGGCGCCGGGTTCGAGGCGGCGCGGCGGCCGGGGTCCCGGGTCCACGACGAGATCTTCTACGACCCCGACGTGGGGTATTACCGGGAGACCAACCGGGCCGGCGGCATCGAGGGCGGCATGACCAACGGCGAGCCGGTGGTGGTGCGGGTGGCCATGAAACCGATACCCACCCTGCGCCGTCCCCTGCGCAGCGTGGACATGGAAACCCACGAGCCGGTGGAGGCGGCCCGGGAGCGGTCCGACACCTGCGCCGTGCCGCGGGCGGCGGTGGTGGGCGAGGCCATGCTCTGCCTGGTCCTGGCCGACCTGGTGCTGGAGAAATTCGGCGGCGACAGCCTGGCCGAGGTGCGCCGGAACCTGGACGCCTACCGGGAGAGCCTGGCCCGGCGATGAGCGCGGCGCGGGGGCAGCAGCGGGGGCAGCCCGGGGTGCAGGCCGGGGGGCACCTGATCCTTACCGGTTACATGGGTGCGGGCAAGTCCACGGTGGGCGCCCTGCTGGCCCGGCGCCTGGGCCGGCCCTTCGTGGACCTGGACCGGGAGATCGAGGGCCGGGCCGGCCGGTCCATCCCGGCCATTTTCCAGGAGGATGGGGAAGCCGGGTTCCGGCAGCTGGAGGCCCAGGTGCTGGCCGAGGTGCTGGAGGGACCGCCGGCCGTCATCGCCGCCGGCGGGGGCGCCCTCCTGGCGGCCCGGTCGCGGCTGCGGGCACGGCGGGCGGGGACGGTGGTGGCCCTGCTGGCCCCGCCCGGGGAACTGCACCGCCGGGCCGGCGCCGGGGGCGACCGCCCGCTGTGGTCCCCGGACCCGGAGGACTTCCGCCGCCGGCTGGCGGGCCGGGCCGCCGCCTACGCCGCCGCCGCCCACGTGGCGGTGGACGCGGGTGGGGACCCTGAGCACGTTGCCGGCCGCGTCCTGGAGGCCCTGGCTGCCGCCGGGGACCGCCGCGTGGTGCGCGTGGGGGCCGCGGCGGGAGGGTATCCGGTGGTGGTGGGCCGGGGGCTGCTGGCCGAGGCCGGGCTGCGCACGGCCCGGCGGCTGCCGGGCCGCCGGGCGCTGATCATCACCGACCGCAACGTGGCCGCCCACCACCTGGAGCCGGCCCGCCGCGCCTACCTGGCCGCCGGCTTCACCGTGGCCGAGGCGGTGGTGGAGCCGGGCGAGGGCAGCAAGCGGTTGGCCGAGGTTGAGCGGCTCTGCGGCGCCGCCCTGGAGGCCGGCCTCGACCGCGGGTCGGTGATCGTGGCCCTGGGCGGCGGCGTGGTGGGCGATCTGGCAGGCTTCGTGGCCGCCTCCTACATGCGCGGCGTCCCCTTCGTGCAGATTCCCACGTCGCTGCTGGCCCAGGTGGACGCCAGCGTGGGGGGCAAGACCGGCGTCAACCACCCCCTGGCCAAGAACCTGATCGGCGCCTTCTGGCCGCCGGCCCTGGTGCTGTGTGACCTGGACGTCCTGGATACGCTCCCCCTCCGCCAGTGGCGGGCGGGGCTGGCTGAGAGCGTCAAGCACGGCGTTCTGGCCGACGCCGCCTACTTCCGCTGGATGGAGCGGGAGGCCGACCGCCTGGCGGCCAACGATCCCCTCGTCCGGCAGCGCCTCGTGCACCGGTCGGTGCGGGTCAAGGCCGGGATCGTCACCGCCGACGAGCGGGAACAGGGTGCGCGGGCCTGGCTCAACCTGGGCCACACGGTGGGCCACGCCGTGGAGACCGCCCTGGGATACCGGGACTGGCTGCACGGCGAGGCGGTGGCCGTTGGCCTGGTGGCCGCCGCGCGCCTGGCGGTGCGCCTGGGCTTGACCTCCGCCGCCGACGCGCTGCGCATCGAGCGGCTGCTGGAGCGCCTGAACCTGCCCACGCGGCTGCCGCCGGGGCTTGCGCCCCAGCGGGTGCTGGAGGCTGCCGGCGCCGACAAGAAGCGCCGCGACGGGCGCCTGCGTTGGGTGCTGCCGGCGGGCCTGGGCCGAGTCGTCATCCGCGGCGACGTGCCCGCCGGGCAGGTCCTGGAAGTCCTGCAGGATTTGGCAGTGCCTGCCGACTGAACACCCCGCACGACGACCCCGATAAAAAGGGTTGAAGACGCGAACCGAAACGCGAGTCCTGGTGTCGGCGGCGCTGTCCGACCATTTCGTGTTTGTCGCCAGTGGGTCGACCTTGCGATTCCTATCCGTGCTGCGGCGGAGACGAGGAGGTGGACGACAGCGTTGTCGCGCGTCCGCATCGTCGTGGCCGATGATCATATGCTGCTCCGGCAGGGGCTCCGGCAGGTGCTGGAGTCGGAGCCCGATTTTGAAGTGGTGGGCGAGGCCCGGGACGGCCAGGAGGCCGTCGAGGTCACCCGGCAGCTCCGGCCCAACGTGGTCCTGCTGGACATCACCCTGCCGCGGCTCAACGGCATCGAGGCCGCGCGCCGGATCAAGCAGGAGCTCCCCCAGACCGGGATCCTGATCATGACCATCCACGACTCCGACGAGTATCTGATGGAGGCCGTGGGTGCCGGCGTCAACGGCTACGTGCTCAAGGACGTGGAGCCGCCCACGCTGATCGAGGCCGTGCGCTCGTGCTCCCGGGGCAACGGGTACCTGCACCCTACCGTGGCCGCCCGCCTGCTGCGGCGCCTCAACCAGCCCGGAGCCTCCGGCGGCGAGGGACCGGGGCGCCGGCGCCTGGGCGAGGAAGGCCTGACGCCGCGGGAGTTCGAGGTCCTGGAGCAGCTGGCCCAGGGGGCCTCCAACCGGGACATTGCCTCCCGGCTTTTCATCAGCGAGAGCACCGTCAAGAACCACGTCACCAGCATCTTCCGCAAACTGGGCGTCACCGACCGCACCCAGGCGGTGCTCTACGCGGTGCGCAAGGGTTGGGTCAAGATCAGTTGACCGACCCGCCCCAGGCACCCGTCAGTCCACCAGCAGGGTCTGCACCCGGCTGCGGATGTCGCCGGTCACCTCAAACCAGCGTTCCACCTGGCGGCTGCCGGCCGGGCCCTCGGCCCTGATCAGCACCCGCTGCGGTCCCGGGGGCGTTTGCACCGGCACGGTGTAGGTTCCCAGCCACCGGCCCGCGCCCTGCGGCGCCAGGTTCACGCTGCTGCCGTCCGCGAAGAAGGCTGTGACCGCCGTCACGGTGCCCCGGGTTTCCGCCCACACCGACAGGCTCTGGCCGGCCGGCAGCGATGCCGGCTCCAGCCAGGCGTCCAGGTGGATGACGTCCCGCACGGTGAACAGCAGGGTCAGGGTGCGCTCCACAGGCCCGAAGGACGCCTCGAGATGGACCGCATGCTGGCCGGGTGCCAGGTCCGGCGGCAGGGGCAGGGACCCGGTCCAGCGCCGCGGTTCCGACGACGACGCGGAGGGGGCCAGCAGCACGGTGCTGCCGTCTCCGGCCAGGCGGGCGCGGACCTCCTGGGCGTCCCCCCACGTGTCCGCCCACAGCGACAGGGTCGACCCCGGGTCGGCCTCAACGGGTGAGAGGCCCCCTTCCAGCCTCCGCACGCCCACCAGCAGCGGTTTCCGCACGCTGTCGAACCGCTGGTTGCGGGTGTCCCAGATGCTCAACTGGTAGAAGTACTCACCGGGGTTGACCGGCGAACCGTCGCTGCGGGTGCCGTTCCACACCACTTCGGGCGGGAGCGCCACGATGCCGCCGATGCCGGCCCCGGTGCTCCAGAGGGTGAAGCCGGCCCCCGTGGTCACCGCCAGCGACCAGCGGGACAGGTTGCGGTTGCGCAGGCCCGTGAGGGTGAACACCGTCTCGTCCTCGTAGCCGTCGCCGTCGGGGTAGAAGGGGTTGGGAGCGGCGTCCACCCGGGCCAGGGCGGAGCGAGCCAGCATCGTGGCGCCCTCGGCGCGGGTCATGTACGAGGTGGGCCGGAACGTGCGGTCGGGGTAGCCCTCCACGATGCCCAGCAGCGTGGCGGCGGCCACCTGCCGCCTGCGGCGCCCGGCCAGGCGGTATTCATCGGTATACACCGACAGGATCTGGTCGACCCGCCTGGAGGGCAGGCTCTGGGCGTAGGGGGTGAGGCCCAGCGCCTCGATCAGCAGATCCACGGCTTCGGCGCGGGTGACCGGATCTTTGGTCCTGCCGTAGGGCCAGCCCGCCTGACTGGCCGCCGCCAGCCACGCGGACACCTCCTGCCCCCCGTCCAGCCGGTGGGTCCAGGTCACGGGGACGGGAGTAAGATTGAAGACCTTGGCGGCCAGGACCACCCACTCATCGGTCAGCATGTTCTGGTTGGGCCGGAAGCGTGTCTCCCAGACCCGCCCGTACGGCCGCTGCACCTGAACCCGGAAGCCGTCGGTGACGCCTTCGGTCCGCAGCACCTCCACGTAGGGTTCCGCCCAGTGACCGTGCATGTCGGGATAAGGTTCGGGGTCGGCCGCCGCGGCCATCCCCGCCGTTTCCAGCAGCAGGGCCGCCGCCAGCAGCCCCCCCACCCATCGCCTGCGCATTCCGCTTCACCTCCGCCGGGGGCTTCGAGGCCTTACTGTCAACTCCTTCCAGTCCAAATACACAAAATGGCAATTGCGCGCCGCCGCGGCATGTCCTAGGCTGGGGACACCAGGTTCTGGAAGGAGGTCGACCCTTGCGCCGGGTACCGGTGCTGGCGGCGGCCGCCGGCGTGCTCGCCGGCCTGCTGATCTACCTCTACCTGGGCAGCCTGGACGGCCCTGAGGTCAGCGTGGTGCTGGCGGCTCGGGACCTGCCGGCCGGCAGCCGCCTCGGCCCGGAGGACGTGCGGGTGGTGACGCTGCCCGGCCGGGCCGTGCACGGCCGGGCGGTCGATCCCACGGCGGTGGTGGACCGGTACCTGCTGGTGGATGTGGTGGCGGACCAGATGCTTCTGGAACCTCACCTGGCGCCGACCGGCTCCCCCGGGCCCGTGTCGGTGCGGCTGCGGGAAGGTCACGCGGCGTTCTTCCTGCCCCTGAGCCTGTCCCGGGGACTGGGCGGGGCGGTACGGCCCGGCGACCGCATCGACGTGGTCTTCGTGCCCCGAAGCCGGGACCAGGGCGGCGCCTTCGTCCTGGTCAGCAGGGCCAGGGTGCTGGAACTGCGGGCCGAGGACGGCACCGTCTACCGGGGACCCGGCGACGACCGCGGGCTGCCCCTGGGCCTGCTGCTGGAGGTGCGGCCCGGCGACGCCGTCAACCTGGCCCACGCCCTGGAGAGCGGCTCCCTCTACGTGGCCCTGCCGGGCCCCGGGGCGGTGCCGGTGCCCGACCTGACGGAGCCCGAGGGCCTCGGGACTTCCGGGATCGAGGAGGGAGACGCACCGTGAACGGCCGGGACCGTGCCGCCCCGCGGCTGCTGGTGGTGGCGCCGTCGGAAGCTCCGCTGCCGGGTGAGGTGCTGCGGCGCTGCGGGGTCACGCTGGCGGGGCGCCTGGCAACCATGAACGACGTGCTGGGCCTCGGGCCCGACCTGCGGCTGGACGTGGTGGTCTGGTTCGACCCGCCCCTGGAAGAGGACGCCTGGGTCGGACCCAGCCTGGAACTGGCGCGGCTCAGGCCGGCCACCGGCCTGGTCCTGGTGCCGGCGCGGCCGGAGGCGGTGGGACCGCTGGAAGTGGCCATCCTGGACCGGCGGGAACGCGGCCAGCTGCAGCGGGTCACGGCGGCGGGTCGCGGCGCCGACGACCTGGTCCGAGGCATCTGCCGGGTGCTGGCCGATGCCGGGTTGGGGCGGAAGCCGGGGCCCGCCGCCGACCTGGCCATGCTGCGGCCTGCGCCGCGTTCCGCCCCGGGAGACCTTACCGCCCGCCGCGCCCCGGCGGCGCGGGGGGACGGCCGCGGCCGCATCCTCACCGTCTTCGGCCCCAAGGGCGGCGTGGGCAAGACCACCGTCGCCGTCGGGCTGGCGGCCCTGGCGGCGGCGGCCAACCCTGAAGGCGTGGTCATCGTGGACCTGGACCTGGAGGCGGCGGCGGTGGCCGTCCACCTGGACCTGCTGGACGCGCCGGACCTGCTGGACGTGCTGCCCAGCCTGGAAGCCGACCCGCGGCGGGTGCCCCGCTTCGCCGGCGCGCCCCTGGCGGTGGTCCCCGGTCCCGCCCGGCCCCAACTGGCCGCGGCGGTGGAGCCGGACCTCATCGACCGGATCCTGGCCGGCCTGGCCGGGGCCTACCGCTGGGTGGTGGTGGACGTGGGGGCACGGCTGGGCGACGAGGTGGCCTACCGGGCCATCGCCGCCGCCGACCGCCTGGTCTTCGTGCTGACGCCCGACGCTTCCAGCCTGCGGACGGCCCGGCTGCTGATGGACCACGCCGGAGACCTGGGGCTGGACGACGGCCGGCTGGTGCCGGTGCTGAACCAGACCTACGGAGGCGCCCTGCTGGACGCCCGGCGCATCGGCGACTTCCTGGGCCTGGACATCCGTCACACCGTTCCCCTGGACCGCGCAGCGGTGGATGCGTCCATCCTCAACGGCCGGCCGCTGGTCCTGGAGCACCCGGGGCACCCCATCGCCCGGGCCCTTCGCGACCTGGCCCAGGCACTGGGTATGGACGTGGCCGGGCCAGCCGGCGACGGGCGCCCGAACCGGGCGGCCGTCGCCCGCCGGTGGTGGAAGGAGGTTCTGCCGTGGAAGGCCTGATCGGGCGCCTGCGGGCTTCCCGGGGTGGCGGCCGCGACGACACACCCGTGACCACCGGCGCGGCCGTGGACCGGGTGCGCCATCGGCTGGACCGCCACGGGCAGCAGCTGGTGCAGCGGGCCTCGTCGGACCCGGCGGCCCGCCTGGGCCTGGAAACCTACGTCCGCGGGGTCCTGCTGCGGGACGGGTTGGGCGGCGAGGACACGGGCCGGCAAGCGGCGGCGGTGGTCGCCGAGCTGGCCGGCCTTGGGCCGCTGGAGGCCCTGGCCCGGGACCCCGAAGTCACCGAGATCCTGGTCAACGGCCCTTTCCAGGTGTACGTCGAGCGCCGCGGCCGCCTGGAACCTGTGGACGCGGCCTTCGACGACGCCGAGCACCTGCTGGCCACCATCCAGCGCCTGATCGCACCCACGGGACGCCGCCTGGACGCCGCCCGGCCCTTCGTCGACGCCCGCCTGGCAGACGGCTCCCGGCTCCACGCCGTGATCCCGCCCATCGCGCCGCACGGGCCGCTGCTGACCATCCGGCGCTTTCCCCAGCGGCGCCTGTCGGTCCGGGACCTGCTGGCGGCGGGCCTGTGCCCGCCCCGGGTCCTGGCCTGGCTGGTCCAGGCCGTCCGCCGGCGGCGCAACCTGCTGATCAGCGGCGCCACCTCCAGCGGCAAGACCACGCTGCTGGGCGCCCTGGCGTCGCTGGTGCCCCGCCGCGAGCGCATCGTGACGCTGGAGGAGGCGCTGGAGCTGCAGATCCGCCATCCCCACGTGGTGAGCCTGGAGACCCGCCTGCCCAACCACGAGGGCCGCGGCGAGGTGACGCTGCGGGACCTGGTGCGCAACGCGCTGCGCATGCGGCCGGACCGGATCATCATCGGGGAGGTCCGGGGCGCCGAGGCCTTCGACCTGGTCCAGGCGTTGAACACGGGACACGCCGGGTCCCTGTCCACCATCCACGCCAACAGCGCCCGCGACGCCCTGACCCGCTTTGCCGCCATGATCCTGATGGCCCCGGACCGGGTGCCCTACGACCTGGCCCACCGCCTGGTGGCCGCCACCATCGACGGCGTGGTCCACCTGGAGCGGGACGTGACGGGCCGCCGCGTGGCCGAGGTCCTGGCGCGGGACGCGTCGGGCGAGGGCTACACCACCGTCTACCGCCGGGAAGGGGGTGCTGCCGCCGGTGCCTGACCTGCTGCGGGCCGCCGCGGCGCTCACCGGCGGCGCGGCCGCTGCCGGGTTGGTGCTGGCCGGGCTGCAGCGGCCCCCGCGGCTTCCCGGGCAGGCGGCGCGGGGAGGGGCGCCGGAAGCGGCGCCTGGTGCGATGCCCGGAACGGCCTCCGCAGCCGGGGGCCCGATGGGGCGCGCCTGGCGGGCCGTGCAGGACTGGCGGCGCCGGCGCGGCGGGCGGGCAGGCGCTGCCGACCCGGCCGGGCTGGAACTGGCGCTGCTGGCCCTGGCGGCGGAACTGGAGACCGGTGCCGACCTGCTGGACGCCCTGCGCCGGGTGCTGCCGCACCTGCCGGCGGCCACCGCTGCCGACCTGGCCTGGAGCATGGAACGGGGCGCCCCCCGGGACGGGGCGGAGGTGGTCCGGCGCTGGGCCCAGCGCACCCGGGATCCCGTGCTCCAGGACCTGGCCACCACCCTGGCCCTGCACCGGGGCACCGGGGGACCGCTGGGCCCGGTACTGCGGCGGCTGGCGGAGATCAGCCGCAGCCGGCGCCTGCTGGCAGCCCGGCTTGCAGCCCGCACCGCCGAGGCCCGGATGTCGGCGCTGATCCTGGCGGCCATGCCCGGCGTGCTGGTGGTCCTCACGGCAGCGTGGCGTCCCGACCTGCTGGCGCCCCTCTGGACTGACGGCGCGGGCCGGGCTGCGGCGGCCTACGCGGTGGTGTCGTGGTCGGTGGGCGTGGCCTGGATCCGGGCCATGCTGGCCGGTACGGGGAGGCTCAGGGGGTGACCGGAGCGGGTCTCGCGGCGGTCCTGCGCTGGGCGGCCGCCGCCGCCGGGGGCGCCGCCGTGTACCTGGCGCTGGCCTGGCTGGCCGCCGGCGGCGGCGTGCGGCAGCGGGCCGGCCTGCGGCTGTTGGGCCGAGGCTCCGCGGGCCGGGCGGCGGCGGACCAGGCTCCTGTCCGGTTGGGCGCAGAGGTGGAAGGGCTAGGGGCCCTGGCCGGTTGGACGGGCGAGCAGCTGGCGGGCTGGCACCGCCGGCGCCGGGCCTGGACGGCGCTGGGGGCGGTGGGCGGAACGGCGCTGGGACTGCTGGCCGGTGAAGCCCCGTGGGCGCCGGGGGGATGGGTCCCAGCGGCCCTGGCCGGCGGCGCCGCGTGGTGGCTGGCCGGGTGGCGGCTGCGGGACGCGGCCTGGCGCCGGCAGGCCGACCTGCGCCGCCAACTGCCGGCGGTGCTGGAGCGCTACGTCCTGGGGGTCACCGCCGGGCTCAGCGTGCGGCAGGCGCTGCGCCTGGCGGCGGAACGGTCCGGCGGGCCGCTGGGTGACCTGCTGGAGCGGGTGGTGCGGCGCCTGGACCTGGGCGCCGACCTGCGCCGCGCCATAGAGCCGGAACTGCCCGGCGTCGAGACGGGACCGGTCCGGCTGGTGCTGACGGCGCTGATGCAGGCGGAACGGTTGGGATCGTCGCTGGTGGAAACCGCCCGGGAACAGGCCGAGTTCGTGCGCCTGCTGGCCGGCTACGAGGCGGAACGGGCGGTGGACGCCCTGCCGCTCAAGCTTATGGCCTGCACCATCGTGTTCCTGTTCCCGCCGGTGATCGTGGTGGTGCTGCTGCCGAACCTGCTGTTGTTCCTGCGCAGCCAGTGGTGAGGCGCCGGCGGTGAGGGGTGAGGCGGAAGGGAGGTGGCCTGATGCTGGCACGCCTCAAGTCGCGCGTGTACCTGTGGACGGCGGGTCTGATGAGCCTCGTGGCCCGGCGGGCCGTTGGGACGGCACGGTCCCAGCGGGGAGCGACCACCGCCGAGTACGCCCTGGTGCTGGCCCTGGTGGCGATCGCGCTGATCGGCGTTCTGGGGCAGCTGGGCCAGGCGCTGGACATGAGGCTGGACGAGATCATCGATCAGATCAGCGGGGCGGGGAAGGAGTGATGCGGTCCCGGTGCGCCGCCCTCCTCGGCGACCGCCGCGGCGCCGTGGCGGTGGAGTTCGCGCTCACCTTCGGGCTGCTGGTCACCCTGCTGCTGGTGACCGTCGACCTGGGCCGCTGGCTCAACGCGGATCTGGTACTGACCATGGCGGCCCGGGAGGGGGCCCGGCGAGCGGCGGTGGCCGGCGGCGACTTTCCCGAGGTGCGCGACCGCATCGCCCAGTTGACGGACGCCGCCAGGCTGGACCCCGAGAGGCTCGACGTTTCCATCCAGCCCCGGCGGGCGCGGTACGGGACCACCATCACGGTGGAACTGGCATACGTGTTCCGGCCGCTGTCGCCCATGCTGGTGGCGCTGGCCGGCCGGGAGGTGACGCTGCATGCGATGGCCGTCACCCGCAGCGAGCGCCTGGCGCCGGGCGAGGAGGAGTAGGCCCCCGGGGAACCGGCCCCGCGCCGGCGCCGAGCAGGGAGCGGTGGCGGCGCTGGTGGCCCTGGCCCTCCCGGTCCTGATCCTGAGCGCCGGCCTGGTCATCGACGTGGCTTACCTTTTCTGGATGAGGACCGCGGTGCAGGCGGCCGCCGACTTCGCCGCCCTGGCCGGAGCCCAGAACGTGGACCTGGAGGCGCTGGCCCAGGGCCAGCGCCTCCTGCTGGTGGAGGAGGCCGCCGCCGACGCCAGGCACTGGGCCCGGCTGAACCTGGCCGCCCACCCGGCCACCGCCGGTTACCAGGACGCCGCCCTGGTGGAGGTGGTGGTCACCAATGCGGCGCCCGGAGCGCCCGCACGCCAGCGCTGGACGGGCCGCCTGCTCACCGATCCTACGGTGTCGGTGCGGATCAGCCTGCGGGTCCGGCCCTTCCTGATCCGCAGCCTGGTGCCCGAGGTGGAGGTGTCGGCCCTGGCCGACGCGGCGCTGCTGGAGAAGGCGGATCCGCTGGAGTGAGCGGGGGCGTTCCTGCGCAGCCCGCAGCCAGCCCGGCAGGGGGAGCGAATGGCCCTCCTGCAGGAGCCCATCCCCTCCCGGCGAAGCACGGCAGTGACCGGGAATCCTAACCTCCGGTGGAACGCTGTGCCCGGGGAGGGTGCCCCTTGGACGGCCACACGGACCCGTTGAAGCGCACGCCGCTGTTCCCGCTGTATGAGCGGTACGGCGCCCGCATCGTCGACTTCGCCGGTTGGGCCATGCCCGTCCAGTTCAGCGGCATCGTCGAGGAGCACCACGCGGTGCGGCAGCGGGCGGGCCTGTTCGACGTGTCCCACATGGGCGAGATCGAGGTGCGCGGTCCAGGAGCCCTGGCGGCGCTGCAGTACGCCGTCACCAACGACATCGCCCGGCTGTCGCCGGGGCGCGTGGCCTACACCCTCATGTGCCGCGAGCACGGCGGCATCGTCGACGACCTGCTGGTCTACTGCCTGGCGGAAGACCACTACCTGCTGATCCCCAACGCCGCCAACATCGACAAGGACTTCGAGTTCATCCGGTCCCACGCGGCCTCGGCGGGCGCTCGCGCCGGCGGCGCCGAGGCCGTCGACGTTTCCGATCAGTATGCCGTCCTGGCCCTGCAGGGTCCCCGGGCCGCGGCGGTCCTGGCGAAGGTGCTGGAAGGCGAGGCCGCCGACCCCCAGCACCCGTCGTCGCCCCTGGGGCTGCGCCCCTTCCGGTTCGTCACCGGCGTGCCCCTGGCTGGGCGCCGGGCCCGCATCATCTCCCGCACCGGCTACACCGGCGAGGACGGCTTCGAGATCTACCTGGACCCGGGGGATGCGCCACCCCTGTGGGAGGCGCTGATGGAGGCCGGCACCCCCGAGGGCCTGGTGCCGGCGGGCCTGGGGGCCCGCGACACCCTGCGCTTCGAAGCCTGCCTGCCCCTCTACGGCAACGAGTTGACCGAGGAGACCAACCCCTTCGAGGCGGGGCTGGACCGCTTCGTCAAACTGGACAAAGGCCCGTTCTCGGGCAGCGAGGCGCTGCAGCGGGTGGCCGCCGCCGGACCCGCGCGGCGGCTGGTGGGTCTGGAAATGCTGGACAGGGCCATTCCGCGGCCCGGTTATACTGTCACCGACGGCCAGGGCAACGCCATCGGGCACGTGACCAGCGGCACCCACGCCCCGACCCTGGGCCGCAGCCTGGCGCTGGCCTACGTGCCGGCCGCCGCGGCGGCGGAGGGGACCCGGCTGGCGGTGGTGGTGCGGGGCGCTGAGCGCGCGGCCCGCGTGGTACCCACACCCTTCTACCGGCGGACATGAGGGGGAACGGCATGGTGTCGCAAGATCGCTATCCGGAAGGCCTGCGTTACACCCGGGAGCACGAGTGGATCCGCGTCGAGGGCGAGGAGGGCGTCATCGGCGTCACCTGGTTCGCCCAGGACCAGCTGGGCGACGTGGTGTTCTGCGAGGTGCCGGCCGTGGGCAGCCGCCTCACCAAGGACGAGCCCTTCGGCGTGGTGGAGTCGGTGAAGACGGTCTCGGACCTGTACGCGCCCGTCAGCGGCCAGGTGGTGGCGGTCAACGAGGAACTGGAGAGCCGTCCCGAACTGGTCAACGAAGACCCCTACGGCCGGGGTTGGATCGTGCGGGTCCGCATCGAGAACCCGGCGGAACTGGACGACCTGATGGACGCCGAGGCCTACCGCGCCATGGTGGAAGGAAGCGACTGAGGGCCGTGAGCGACGGGTTCCGCCATCCGTACCTGGCCCACACCGATGCGGACCGCCGGGCCATGCTGGAGGCCATCGGCGTCCGCGACGTCGAGGAGCTGTTCGACCAGATTCCCCGGGAACTGCGGCTGGACCGCCCGCTGGACCTGCCGCCGGCCCTGTCGGAGCCGGAACTGCTGGCCCACATGGAGCGGCTGGCCGCCCGCAACGGCCACGTGGGGGCCTACACCTGCTTCCTGGGCGCGGGCGCCTACGACCACTACGTGCCGGCCCTGGTCGACGAGATCATCTCCCGCGGCGAGTTCTACACCTCCTACACGCCCTATCAGCCCGAGGTCAGCCAGGGCAACCTGCAGGCCATCTACGAGTTCCAGACCATGATTTGCGAGTTGACGGGCATGGACGTGGCCAACGCGTCCATGTACGACGGCGCCTCGGCGGCGGCCGAGGCGGCGCTGATGGCGGTCAACGTCACCCGCCGGGAACGGATCGTGGTGGCCGGCACCGTCCACCCCGAGTACCGGCAGGTGATCAGGACCTACACCGAGCGCCAGGGGCTGACGGTCACCGAGGTGCCCAGGGACGGCGGCGGCGTCGACGAGGAAGCCCTAGCCCGGGCGGTGGGTGAGGATACCGCCTGTGTCATACTGCAGGTGCCCAACTTCTTCGGCATCATCGAGCGGGCGCCGTGGGTGGCCCAGCTGGCCCGGGAGGCCGGCGCCCTGACGGTGGTGGTGGCCGACCCCATCTCGCTGGGCGTGCTCAAGGCGCCCGGCTCCTACGGGGCCGACATCGTCGTCGGCGAGGGCCAGGGCCTGGGCAACCCGCTGTCGTTCGGCGGCCCGCACTTCGGCTTCCTGGCCGCCCGCCAGGCCTACATCCGCCGCATGCCGGGGCGCATCGCCGGTGCCACCGTGGACCAGCAGGGCCGCCGCGGCTACGTGCTGACGCTGCAGGCCCGGGAGCAGCACATTCGCCGGGAGCGGGCCACCTCCAACATCTGCACCAACCAGGCGCTGATGGCCCTGGCGGCCACGGTTTACATGACCGTCCTGGGCAAGCAAGGCCTGCGCCAGGTGGCCGAACTGTGCCTCCAGAAGAGCCACTACCTGGCCCGGCGCATCGCCGGCCTGGAACGCTTCGAACTGGCCTTCCCCAACCGGCCGTTCTTCAAGGAGTTCGTGGTGCGCAGCCGCCTGCCGGTGGACGAGGTGCTGGCCGAACTGCGCAGCCGCCGGAT
>PKRI01000031.1 GCA_017577485.1 Bacillota bacterium
CGGCCCCGCCAGCACCACCTCGGCCGACAGGCCCGGGTGAAGGAACGGCAGCGGCGCGGGGCGCAGGTCCAGGTCAACCCCCAGCCGCCGGGCAAGGCGCATGAGGGTTCCCTTCAGGTAGAACACGTCGAAGGCGGCCGCCTGGCCCTGCCAGTGCCGGCCCGGGAAGCGGCCCATGCCGGCCGCCAGCAGGTGCTGGCGCTCGTCGGGCAGCGCGCCGGCCGGGTCGTCAGGCCGGGGCAGGTAGACGGTGCCCAGTTCGAACAGCGCCGCCGACTCCACCCGCCGCCGGGCGTTGTAGCGCAGCACCTCCAGCACGCCGCCAAGAAGGGTGGTGCGCAGGGCGGCCTGCTCCTCGCCCATGGGATTGGCCAGGCGCACGGGGCGGTGCTGCGGGTGATCGGGGCCCAGCCGCAGCCGGCGGCCCAGGTCAGCCGGGGCAAAGCTGAAGGTGAAGACCTCGTGGAAACCGGCGCCCACCATCACGTCCCGCACCTGGGCCAGCAGCCGGTCCGCCGGCGGCCGCCCCTCCTCGGCCGGCGCCCCGGGCGGCAGCACCGCGGGGATCCGGTCGTACCCGTAGAAGCGGGCCACCTCTTCGGCCAGGTCGGCCTCGCCGTGGACGTCGGTCCGGTAGGACGGCACCCGGACGCCGCCGTCCACGGCGGTGAAGCCGCAGCGCTCCAGGATGCCCACGATTTCGGCGGCCGGCAGCTCCAGCCCCAGCAGGGTATTGATGCGCTCCGGCCTGAGGGGGATCACCCGCGCCGGGAGCGGGCGGGCCACGGCGTCGACGCTGCCCGCCAGCACGCGCCCGCCGCCGTAGGCGGCGATCATGGCGGCGGCCCGCTCGGCGGCCACGGGCGCCAGCTCCGGGTCCAGACCCTTATCGAAGCGGCTGGAGGCGTCGGTACGCAGGCCCAGGCGGCGGGAAGTGCGCAGCACCGACACGGCGTCGAAGTGGGCCGACTCCAGCAGCACCGTGGTGGTGGAGCCGGTCACCTCGCTGTCGGCGCCGCCCATGACGCCGGCCACGGCCACCGCTCCCGCCTCGTCGGCGATGACCAGGTCTTGGGGCCCCAGGACCCGATCCTGGTCGTCCAGGGTGCGCAGCACCTCGCCGTCCCGGGCGCGCCGCACGATGATGCGGCCGCCGCGGATCCGCGCGTGATCGAAGCCGTGCAGGGGCTGTCCGGTCTCCAGCATCACGTAGTTGGTCACATCGACCACGTTGTTGATGGGCCGCAGGCCGGCAAGCTGCAGCCGGCGCTGCATCCAAAGGGGCGACGGTCCCACCGTCACGCCGTCGATGACCCGGGCCACGTAGCGGGAGCACCCGTCGGGATCATCGATGCGCACGTCGATCAGTTCCGCGGCCGGCCGCGGGTCCGGGGCGGCCTCGGGCAGCGGCGGCCACCGCACCTCCCCGCCCGTCAGCGCCGCCACCTCGCGGGCCACGCCCAGGATGGACTGGCAGTGGGCCGCGTAGTTGGGCGTCAACTCCAGGGCCAGCACCACGTCGTCCAGGCCCAGCACCGGCCGGGCGTCGTCGCCGGGCTCCGCGGCCAGGTCGTCCGGCAAAAGCAGCAGCCCCTCGGCCAGCCGTTCCTCGTCGGTCCGCGCCGCCGAGGGCAGGCCCAGCTCCCACGTGGAGCACAGCATCCCCTCCGACACCACGCCGCGGAACTCCCGGGCGCCGATCTCCACGCCGCCGGCCAGCCGGGCACCGGGCGCCGCCCACACCACCCGGGCGCCCACCCGAGCGTTGGGCGCGGCGGTCACCACCCGGGCCTGCCGCCCGCCGGCGTCGACGGTGCAGACGACCAGGTGGTCGGCGCCGGGGTGGCGCTCCACGGTCGTGATCCGGGCGACCACAATCCCCTGGATCTCGGCGCCGGGCCGCTCCACGGCCTCCACCGCCAGGCCCACGGCCGTCAGGCGTTCCGCCAGTTCCCCGGCGTCCCAGGGCACGTCCACCCACTGCCGCAGCCACGAAAGCGGTACGCGCAAACCTGATCACCCCTGCCTACTCGAACTGCTCCAGAAACCGCAGGTCGTTCTGGAAGAACCGGCGCAAATCGTCGATGCCGTAGCGCAGCATGGCGATGCGCTCGACCCCCATGCCGAAGGCGAAACCCGATACTTCCTCGGGGTCGTAGCCGCCGTTGCGCAGCACCTGGGGGTGGACCATGCCGCAGCCCAGGATCTCCAGCCAGCCGCTGCCGCCGCAGACGCGGCACCCGGCGCCGCCGCACGAGGTGCACGACACGTCCACCTCCGCGCTGGGCTCCGTGAAAGGGAAGTAACTGGGCCGCAGCCGGATGCGGGTCTCGGGGCCGAACAGGCGCCTGGCGAAGGCCAGCAGCGTCCCCTTCAGGTGCGCCATGCTGACGCCCCGATCCACCAGCAGGCCTTCAACCTGGTGGAACACCGGCGAGTGGGTGGGGTCGTCGTCGCGCCGGAAGACCCGTCCCGGCGCGATGATGCGCACGGGAAGCCGCGGCGCGTGGGCCTGCATGTAGCGGATCTGCACCGGCGACGTGTGGGTCCTGAGCAGGCGGCTTGCGTCGATGTAGAAGGAGTCCTGCATGTCCCTGGCCGGGTGGTCCGGGGGAATGTTGAGCAGGTCGAAGTTGAGGCTGCTGTACTCCACCTCCGGCCCGCCGGCGATGGTGAAGCCCATGGAGAGGAAGATGTCCTCGATCTCCTCCAGGACGATGCGCAGGGGATGCCGGCGCCCCAGTAGCGGCGGGCGCCCCGGCAGCGTCAGGTCGAGAGCCTCGGCCGCCAGGCGCCGCTCCTTTTCGGCCGCCAGCAGCCGCTGCCGGTGGGCCTCCAGGGCGTCGGCCATGGCCTGCCGCACCTCGTTGGCCGTGCGCCCCAGCCGGGGCCGATCCGCCGCGGGCACCCGGCCCAGGGCCGACAGCGCCTGGGCAACCAGGCTGCGGCGGCCCAGGTAGCGCACCCGCAGTTCCTCCAGCTGCGCCGGATCGCCGGCGCCCTCCAACCTCTCCTCCAGTTCCGCCCGGGCCTGCTCAAGCCGCTGCACCAGCGCGTCCACGTCCACCGGCTCAACCAGGCCCGATTCCCGGTCCGTCACGGGCGCACTCCCCCTCGCCCTGCGCGGCCGCCGCCGGGCGGCCGGCCGCGCGCCTCGAACTGAACTCCAACGGAAACAGCAACGCCGCCCCGTCAGGGGCGGCGTAGACCGCGGTACCACCCTGCTTGCCCCGGGCGGCGCCGTGCCGCCGGGACCGCTCTCGGGGCACCATCATGCCCCTGGCCCTGTAACGGGAGCACCCGGGCCGGCCTACCAGCCCGGCGCCGCGCCGGGCCTTCAGCCGCCGGCTCGGGAGCGAACGCGGCCGCCGCCGGCTGGGGGGCTTTCAGTCACGGCCCCTCCTCCCTGGCAAGCCGGCACCCGCTGCAGGGCCCGGCGGCCGACCCTCTCCGTCATCGCCGCTGGTCGTGTTGCCCATTATTATACCGTGCCGCCGCCATCTCGTAGAGGACCACGGCCGCCGCAGCCGCCGCGTTCAGGGACTCCACGCGCGGATCGGTGGGAATCCGCAGCCAGTGGTCCACCTGCTGGGCCGCCGCCGGGGTCACGCCCCGGCCTTCGGAACCCACCAGCACCACCAGGCGGTCCGCGAAGCGGCAGCGGCGCGGGTCCTCCCCGTGATGGGCGTCGAGCCCGTAGACGACGGCGCCCGACCGGCGCGCCCCGGCCAGGGCTGCGGGCAGGTCTACCCGCTGGACCAGCGCCAGGTGAAAGACGGCGCCGGCGCTGGCCCGGAGCACCTTGGGCTGGAAGGCGTCGGCCGTGCCCTCGCCCAGCCAGGCCCCGTCGAAGCCGAAGGCGGCGGCGCACCGCAGCACGGCGCCCACGTTGCCCGGATCCTGGACCCCGTCCAGAGCCACCAGGCGCCGCCAGTCCACGGGCCGCGGGGCCGGCGGGCGCACCGCCGCCACCAGGTCGTGGGACGTGGCCATGGTGGACAGCGATGCCATGACCTCGTCGCCGGCCGCGTAGACCTGGTCCACGCCCGCCCGCGCCAGTTCCTCCAGCAGCGCGGCGCAGCGGCCCGACTCCAGGGCCCGGCGGTCCACCACCACCTGCTCCACGGTGAGGCCGGCCCGGAGGGCCTCCCGCAGCACCGTGGCCCCCTCCACCAGCAGCAGGCCCTGCTCCCGGCGGCCCCGGGCACGGGTCAGCGCCCGCATCCTCTGCACCACCGCCGACCGGCGGCCCGCCTCGCGGATCTCCACGGCGCCGGCTCCCTCAGCCGGCGGCCAGGGCCTGGACGCGTTCCAGGCCGCTGTTGCCGCCCACCAGCACCAGCACGTCGCCGGGGCGGAACTTCTCGTCGGCCGCCGGCGGCACCACCACCTGGGACCCGCGGCGCACCGCCAGCACGGTGACGCCGTAGCGGGCCCGCAGGTCCAGGTCGCGCAGGCTCCTGCCCAGCAGTTGCCCGCCGGCTTCCAGTTCGATGATGGAGACCTCAGGGGTCAGTTCGATCAGGTCCACCACGTTGTCGTTGCTCAGGCTGCGGGCCAGCCGGATGCCCATGTCGCGCTCGGGGAACACCACCCGGTCGGCGCCCACCTTCTGCAGCACCCGGCCGTGAATGTCGGAAGAGGCCTTGGCCACCACGTAAGGGCAGCCCATCTCCTTGAGCATCACCGTGATCAGCACGCTGGCCTCCAGGTGGGTGCCGACGCTGACCACCACCACGTCGAAGTTGCGGAGGCCCAGCGACCGCAGCACGTCCTCGTCGGTGGCGTCGGCCTCCACCACGTGGGTGGCATGGTCGGCCATGGCCTGGACCCGGGCCGGGTTGCGGTCGATGCCCAGCACCGAGTGGCCCGCCTCGAACAGGGTCCGGGCCACGCTGGACCCGAAGCGGCCCAGGCCGATCAGGGCGAACTCCCGCGGCGGCACCTCGGCACTCCTCCCATGCGCCCGCCTAACCGATGGGCAGGCGTTCCTCAGGATAGCGGTACAACTGCCGCCGGCGGCGGCTGGCCAGGGCGAAGACCAGGGTCAACGGCCCCACCCGCCCGGCGAACATGGCCAGGGCCAGCAGCAGGCGGCCTGGCGCTCCCAGGCCGGCCGGGCCCGACATGGTCAGGCCCACCGTGCCCAGCGCCGACGTCACCTGGAACAGCGCCGGCAGGAACCCGCCGCCCTCCAGCAGCAGCAGCGCCATGACCGCCGCCAGCATCACCACCAGGGCGATGACGAACAGGGCCAGGGCCCGGTCGGTCAGGTCCCGGTCCAGGCGGCGCCGGAACAGGACGGGATCGCCGCTGCCGCGGGCGGTGGCGGCCACGGTGGCCCAGACGGCGGCCACGGTGGTGACCTTCACCCCGCCGGCGGTGGATCCTGGCGCGCCGCCCACGAACATCAGCGCCACCAGCAGCACCAGGGTGGGCACCGACAGCATGGCGGTGTCCACGGTGCTGAAGCCGGAGGTGCGCCCGGCGGCCGCGGCGAACAGGGCGTTCCCCACCCGGGCCGCCGGCGGCAGCGCGCCCAGGGTGGACGGGTTGTTCCACTCCAACGCCAGGATGCCGGCGGCACCGGCGGCGGTGGTCAGCGCGGTGGCGGCCAGCACCACCCGCGTGTGCAGCGAAAGCGGCGCCCGCGTCCGGCGTCCCCACCGCCGCCAAAACTCCACCAGCACGTGGAACCCCAGGCCCCCCAGCACCGCCAGCGCACCCACCACGGTCAGGACGAAGCCGTCCTCGGCGAAGGCCCGGAGGCTTGTCCCGAACAGGTCGAAACCGGCGTTGTTGAAGGACGAGACGGCGTGGAACACGCCGAACCACAGGGCCCGCGGCCAGGGCATGGCGGCCAGGAACCGGGCCGACAGCAGCAGGGCGCCCACGGCCTCGATGGCCAGCACCGCCGCCGCCACGTAGCGCAGCAGGCGCACCAGCCCGGCCAGGTCCGACTCCTGCAGCGCCTGGCGCATCACCAGCCGGTCCCGCAGGGTGATGCGCCGGCCCAGGACCAGGGCCACCAGGGCCGACACCGTCATGATGCCCAGGCCGCCGATCTGCATCAGGGCCAGGATCACCACCTGGCCGAAGGGCGACCAGGCCCGGCCGGTGTCCAGCACCGTCAGGCCCGTGACGCACACGGCGCTCATGGCGGTGAAGAAGGCGTCCAGCCAGGTGACCGCCGCGCCGGGCGCCGCCGCCTGAGGCAGCTTCAGCAGCAGCGTGCCCGCCGCCACCGCTGCGCCCAGGCCGAACACCAGGATCCGCGCCGGGTTCACGATCGTCCCTTCCCCGAAAACACGTACGGCGGCCTCACGCGGCCGCCGTCGTCGACGTGCTCAGGAATGCCCATCAGCCCAGGCCGGCCCGGGCCTGCTCCACCAGCACCTGGAAGGCCTCACGGTCCCGCACCGCCAGGTCGGCCAGCATCTTGCGGTTGATGGCGACCCCGGACCGCTTCAGGCCGTTGATGAAGCGGCTGTAGGACAGGCCTCCCTGCCTGGCCGCCGCGTTGATGCGGGCGATCCACAGGCGGCGGAAATCGCGCTTGCGCTGCCGCCGGTGCCGGTACGCGTACGAGAGCGACTTCAGCACCTGCTCGTTGGCGGCCCGGAAGGTCTTGCTCTTGCGCCCGTAGTAGCCGCGGGCAAGCTTGAGAATCTTCTTATGGCGGCGGCGCTCCCGCGGGCCGCCCTTGACGCGCGGCATCAGAACCCCTCCTCGCTGGACCGCTCAGGTGCCCGGGAACAGCCGCTTGAGGCGGCGGGCGTCGGATGGATCCAGGTAACCCGGCCGCCGCAGGCGCCGCTTGCGGTCCATCGACTTCTTGGTCAGCAGGTGCGAGCGGTTGTTGCGCTTGTACTTCCACTTGCCGGACGCGGTCTGCCGGAAGCGCTTCCGGGCGCCGCGGTGCGTCTTCATCTTGGGCACAGGGATCCTCCCCTACCGCTGGTCTGCCTTGGGCGCCAGGATCATGGACATGTTGCGCCCTTCCATGGTGGGAGGCCGCTCGATCTTGCCGACCTCCGCCAGGGCCTCGGCCATGCGGCCCAGCACCTTGCGGCCCAGTTCCTTATGAATGATCTGGCGTCCCCTGAACCAGATGATGCACTTGACCTTGTCGCCCTCACGGAGGAAACGCTCGGCACTGCGCAGCTTGACCTGGAAGTCATGCTCGTCGATGTTGGGACTCATCTTGACTTCCTTGACGACGGTGGTGCGCTGCCGCTTTCGGGCTTCGCGCTCGCGCTTCTGCTGCTCGTACCGGTACTTGCCGTAGTCCATGATGCGGCACACGACCGGGTTGCTCTGCGGAGCCACTTCCACCAGGTCCAGGCCCTGGCTCTCGGCCAGTTCCAGAGCCTGCTGGAGCGGCATGACGCCCAACTGGGTGCCGTCGGCCCCGATCAGCCGCACTTCGCGGGCGTGAATCCGGTCGTTGACGCGCAACTCTCTACTGATGGACCGTCACCTCCGTGCGCAGTGCCAACAAAAAACGGGTGCGTGAAAGCACCCGCCTGTGGAGCCGGCAATGCCCACTCCACGCCGCGGACCACCGCCGCGGGATCTCTCGCGCAACCCAGCGGACTGCCTTACAGGCGTCGTTGGGTGAGAAGCGGGTGCTTCTGCTTGGTCGGCGCGCTCTCCACTTGTACGTCCACAGGCAACAAGGCCCAGAAGACCGCAAACAGTATATCCCCCCGCTGTGGGAGCGTCAATCGGCCCCTTCCGCTCCCACCCGGGGCCGCAGGGACCGGCTCTCCACCTCGGCGGCCAGCTGGTCCACCAGCGCATCAACGGGCATAACGCCCAGGTCGCCCTGGTCCCGGTGCCGCACCGCCACGGTGCCGGCCTCGGCCTCCCTGGCCCCCACCACCAGCATGTACGGGACCTTCTCCAACTGGGCCTGGCGGATCTTCCAGCCCACCTTCTCGTTGCGCTCGTCCACCTCAGCCCGCAGGCCGCGCCCGGCCAGCCGATCCCGCACCTGCCGCGCGTAGCCGGCGTAGTCGGCGGCCACGGGGATCACCCGCGCCTGCACCGGCGACAACCAGGTGGGAAAGGCGCCGGCGAAGTGCTCCAGCAGGATGCCGATGAACCGCTCCAGTGACCCCATGATGGCCCGGTGGATCATCACCGGCCGGTGCTCGCGGCCGTCCTCGCCCGTGTAGACCAGGTCGAAGCGCTGCGGCATCTGGAAGTCAAGCTGAACCGTGGCGCACTGCCAGCGGCGCCCCAACGAGTCCACCATGTGGAAGTCCAGCTTGGGGCCGTAGAAATTGCCCTCCTTCTCGGCCACCCGGTACGACCGGCCGGCCCGCTCCAGGGCCGAGGCCAGCATGGACTCGGCTCGGTCCCACAGGGCCGGATCGCCCATGAAGTCGTCGGGGCGCGTCGACAGGTCGATGGAATAATCCATCTCGAAGATGCGGCCGTAGATCTCGTCCACCAGGGCCAGGCAGTGCAGGATCTCATCCTCGATCTGGTCCTCGCGCACGAACAGGTGCGCGTCGTCCTGCACGAAGCCCCGGGCCCGCAGCAGGCCGTGCAGGGTGCCCGACCGTTCAAAGCGGTTGAGGTGGCCGTACTCGGCCATCCGCAGGGGCAGGTCCCGGTACGAGCGGGTTCGGGCTTTGAAGATCAGGGCGTGGCCCGGGCAGTTCATGGGCTTGACGCCGTAGACGGTGCCCTCGTCCTCGATCAGGAACATGTTCTCGCGGTAATGTTCCCAGTGGCCGCTGATGCGCCACAGGTCGGTCTTGAGGATGTCGGGCGCCCGGACTTCCTGGTAGCCGTAGCGGCTCTGCAGTTCCCGCGACAGGCGCACCAGTTCGTTGTAGATGATGGTGCCCTTGGGGTGCCAGAAGGCGTAGCCCGGCGCCACGTCGTCGAAGTGGAACAGGTCCAGCTCCGGTCCCAGGCGACGGTGGTCGCGGCGGCGGGCCTCCTCGCGCCGCCACAGGAACTCCTGCAGTTCCTGCTCGCTCTCGAAGGCCGTCCCGTAGATGCGCTGGAGCATGGGGCGGTTCTCGTCGCCGCGCCAGTAGGCGCCGGCCACGTTCAGCAGCTTCACGGCCTTGATGCGCCCCGTGGATGCGGCGTGGGGACCGCGGCACAGGTCCACGAATTCTCCCTGCCGGTAGAAGGAGATCACCTGGTCGTCGCCCAGGTCGTTGATCAGTTCGATCTTGTAGGGTTCGCCGCGCTCCTCCATGAGCCGCAGCGCCTCTTCCCGGGGAAGCTCGAAGCGCTCCAGGGGCAGGTCCTCGGCGATGATCCGCCGCATCTCGGCCTCGATGGCTTCCAGGTCGTCGGGCGTGAGGCGCTTGTCCAGGTCGATGTCGTAGTAGAAACCGTCGTCGATGGGCGGGCCGATGGCCAGATCGGCGTCGGGATAGAGCCGCTTGACGGCCTGGGCCAGGACGTGGGCGGCGGTGTGGCGATAGCAGTAGCGGCCTTCCTCGTCCTTCCAGGTAAGGACCACGAACCGGCCGCCGCGGTCCAGGGTGCGGAACAACTCCAGGATCTCGTCGTCCAGCTTTACGGCGATGGCGTCCCGGGCCAGCCGCGGGCCGATGTCGCGAACCACGTCGGCTGCCCGCACGCCGCGGGGATAAGTGCGACGACTCCCGTCCGGGAGAATAATCTCAATCTCGCCAGGCTCCTCCACCTGAGCCACGCCTGTCACCCTTTCCGACCATGACGTGCACCGGCCGGGAATGCAAAAAACCCCGCCCGCAAAGGGACGGGGCTGCCCGCGGTTCCACCCTCCTTGGCCGGCCGGCGGCCGGCCCGCTCAACCGGGTAACGGGGGGATTCCCCGGCCGGTGTTGGGCCGCACCGCGAGGCGCGGCTTGCACCGGCGCTCAGAGGGGGTTTTCGGCGGCCGCCTCTCGCCCGGCTTTCAGCCTGCGGCCGGGCGTCTCTGCCAGAGCCGGTGCCCGCCTACTCGTCCTCGTCATCGCCCTGGACACCGGATTGACTGCCCGGAATCAAGCCGGCTCCAGTCTACCCGCGCCCGGGACAGGCTGTCAACGCAGGCCGTACACCTACAGCACCGCCGTGATGGCCGCCTGGGCCAGACCCACCAGCGCTCCCAGCACGGCGCCCACCAGCTCGATGTGCCGGAGTTCGCGGCGGGCCACGGCCAGAGCCAGGCGTTCCAGTTCCTCCAGGTCCAGGGCCAGCAGGCGGTCCCGGATCATGCCGGCGATGTCCAGGCCGTCGAAGAGGCCGGCGGCCAGTTCCGGCAGCCGGTCCTGGGTGAAGCGGCGGCTCTCCGCCTCCGCCGCGCTGCGGACTGCGCCCGCCAGCGCCGAGCGCAGGCCCGCGGGCAGGAATCCCGGCAGGCGGTTCATGGCCGCCTCTCCCGCGGCCTGCGTGATGCTGGCGGCGATCTGCTCCCGCACGGCAGGCGTCAGGGCGCCCCGCACCAGGTCGTCGCGACGCAGAAGTTCCGTGGCCACCACCCGGCCCACAGTCTCCGCCAGTTCCTCCTGCCGCCGCGGCAGGACCCCCTGGAACGTCATGCCCAGAATGTGCAGCGGCCGGTGGGGACGGAAGAGCATGCGCACGGCGGCCACGTTGGTGAGCCAGCCGATCAGCGCTCCCACCAGCGGCATCATGATCCAGGCAGCCCAGGCCACCGGCAGTCCCCCGGCGGCCATTGTATCACCGGTCCTGCCGGCCGGCGCCGCGGCGGCAAATCCGGCAACCGCGGCACAGGTGGACCCGGTGGGGAAATACGCCGCGCAGGGTGGCGGTGACGTCGCCGGCGGCGCGCAGGTGGGGGTCGTGGACCAGGACGCGCCGGGGGGCCAGGGCCACCAGGGCACTGACCAGCATGTCGTCGTCCTCTTCGTGGGGGAGGTACCGGCCATCGCCGTCGATGAAGTCGAAACCGCCGTCGCCGTGGATGAGCACGTGCACCAGATCCAGGCGCGGCTCGTGGGTTTCCACGAAGTAGCGCAGCAGGTGCAGGAACTCACGGTATTCCCGCTCGATGAGGACGTCCTCCACGGCCCGGTCCAGCGCCGCTTCCAGGTCGTCCAGGTAATCGCCCATGCGGAAGGTCAGCAGGCCGTCCAGGTGCAGGTGGCGGTCCTCTTCCAGGTAGCCGCTGATGCGGCGCTGCAGGTATTCCCGCCGGGCTGCGGGCGGCGGCAGCGGCGAGGGCTCCACGCCGGCCAGCTGCCGCTGGGCGGCCGCCAGGATGCGCTCACCCTCGCCGTGGAGGTCGCCGTACCCCTGAGCCAGCAGGCGGCGCAGCAGCGCCGGCTCCATGCGCTCCAGCACGAAATCGGCCAGCACGCCGGCCAGCCTGCGGCGGCAGGCGTCCAGATCCACGGCGTCCCGCCCCGCGCCCGCCGCGCCGGCCGCCGTTTCGAACCGGCAGCGCAGCACCGCGGGGTCGGCGGCCCGCTCCACCTCCACCTGCAGGCGAAGGCCGTGGTCCCGTTCCAGGTCCGCGAATCCACGGCGCAGGGCCTGCACCAGGACCTGCGCCGGTTCCGACGCGCTGAGGGTGATGACCGTATCCACGCCGCACCGCTCCCGGGGTTTGTCCTCACCCAAGTCTATGGCCGGCCCTTGATGCCGTATCCCCGGCGGCGCCGCCGCTTTTTGACGGGGTTGGGTCCGGGGCTTATACTGCTCTTGACGACCGCCGCGGGCGGATAGCTCAGCCTGGTTAGAGCGCCGGCCTTACAAGCCGGAGGCCGCAGGTTCAAGTCCTGCTCCGCCCACAGCCCGCCGATCCTGGTCCGGTGCCGCATCCCCGGGCGCCGGCGCCGTTCCTGGAGGGACGCCGTGTCCGACCACCCTCGCCAGGAGCCCGTTTCCTCCCGGCGCGTGATGCGCGGCAGGGTCTTCAGCGTGCGCCGCGACGTGGTGCGGCTTCCCGACGGGCGCCACGTGCGCCGCGAGGTGGTCGAGCATCCCGGCGCCGTGGTGGTGGCGCCGCTGCTCGACGACGGCCGGATCCTTTTCGTTCGCCAGTATCGCTATGCCGCGGGGCGGCATCTGGTGGAACTTCCGGCCGGAACGCTGGAGCCCGGCGAGGACCCGGCGGCGACGGCCGCCCGGGAACTGCAGGAAGAATGCGGTTGCCGGGCCGGGCGCCTGGAGCCGCTGGGCACGTTCTACTCGGCGCCCGGGTTCTGCACCGAACTGCTGCACGCGTACGCGGCCCTGGACCTGGTGCCGGCGGTGGCCGAACCTGATCCCGATGAGGACATCGAAGTGGTGGTCATGTCGCTTCAGGAAGCCCTGCAGCAGGCCGCCGGCGGCGGGCTTCAGGACGCCAAGAGCCTGGCGGTGCTGCTGCTGTTGCTCCAGCGCGGCGTCGTTGCTCCCGCCGGGCTAGGCATGCTATGATAACCGTCGAGTCCGGGCCGGTAGCTCAGTCGGTAGAGCAGCGGACTGAAAATCCGCGTGTCGGCGGTTCGATTCCGCCCTGGCCCACAGCCACCCGCGAGGCGCACGGCTTCGCGGGTTTTCTTGCAGGGAGGCCGCCTTCATGGATCTGCCGCCCCCGTCCACCATCGGCGCCCGCCACGTGGTGCTGGTCATCGCCCACGGGCTGAGCGGCCCGCTGCCGCCGCTGGACGACCTGCCCAACATCAAGACCATGCAGCGGCTGGGCCTCTCCATCGAGCGGTGCGAGACCGGCGGGCGCCCGCCCGTGGAAACGCTGGTGCTGGACGGCGGCGGCGGGCTGGCCCAGGCGGCGGCCCGCGGCGGGCGGCGCCTGCTGCAGGTGCTGCCCTGGCGGCCGGCGGCCTGGGTGGCCGCCAGGACCCGCGGCCCCCACTGGTCCATCGTCGAGGACCGGCTGGACGAGAACGCCGGCACCTGGGATGACCTGGCGCTGGCCGATCCCAGGCTGGTGGTCGAAGGAGGCGGCAAGCCCGGCGGCGACGACGGGGTGGCCGATCTGCTGCGCCAGCGCGTCGTGCCGCGGTTCCCCGGGGCGCTGACGATGATGCAGGGCGACATGGGGCCGCTGGAGGCGTGGATGCACTGGGTGTCGGACGCTTTCCTGCGGGCGCTGTGGTTCGCCAGCGCCCGCTGGGACCAGGGCGTGGTGGGGGTGCTCTGCCATCCAGCCCCGCGGCTGCTGGCCCGCCGGGATCCCGAGGGCGGCTACGCCCGGGGTCTCGACATGGTCGACGACCTCATCGGCCGGCTGCTGGTGCTGTCGGAGCACCGGGAACTGGACGGCTCGGCGGTGATCCTCTGCGGCGGCGGCGACGGCGCGGGGGATGACGCCGCCGGCAGGGGCGCCTCCGGCGCCACCGTCCCGCTGCTGATGGCCGGCGCCGGCACCGAGCCCCGCCGCCTGGCGGGACCGGTGGACCTGGACCGCGTGGGCCGCTGGCTGCGGGAGCTGGCCGCAGCCGGCGGGTCCGCCGGGGAACTTGCTTGAAGCGCCCCCGGGGCCTGTGCTATATTAGGTCGTGCCGTTGACCCGGCGCATGCGGGAGTAGCTCAGTGGTAGAGCGTCTCCTTGCCAAGGAGAAGGCCGCGGGTTCGATCCCCGTCTCCCGCTCAAGTCGGCGACGTAGCCAAGTGGTAAGGCAGGGGACTGCAAATCCCTTATTCCCCGGTTCGAATCCGGGCGTCGCCTCCAACTCCGCGAATTTGCAGCCCATTCAGGGCGCGTAGCTCAGTTGGCCCAGAGCGCCTGCTTGACGTGCAGGAGGTCCCAGGTTCAAATCCTGGCGCGCCCACAGAAAACACCCCGCCTCCTCTCAGGGACGGCGGGGTGTTTTCGTCCGCGCGATGCGGCGGAAGCGCGTTTCAAACGGGGACAAGTGAACCGCTGGACCGCCTGGCTACTTCCCGGGATCCAGCGGCAGGCCGTTGTCGGCCCAGATCCACTCTTCCAGGATCAGCGCCTGCCGCGGCCCGAACCCGTCGGCATGCTCGGCGGGGTAGTGCCAGTGCACGTGGAACCACTGGTCGCCGTGGCGCCCCAGGGCCAGGCCTTGCACCACGCCGCCCGTGCCCACGTACTCGGCCAGGGACCAGGGGTAGCGGTGATCCCGGTCGGACACCTGCTCCAGCCCCAGCTCGGAGGCCAGATCGGCCAGCCGCCGGCGGGCGGCGGTCTCGTCGATGCCCGTCGGGTAGGCCGCCACCTCCAGGTACGCATCGTCGTTGCGCCGGCCGCCGTAAGCCACGGTGAAGCGAACCACCGGCCCGCGCTCGCCGAGGAAGGCCTCGGCCACCCAGTCGTCGGGGTGATACGTGGAAAACTCCAGAGGCCACAGCGCCGGCGTGGCGAACAGCCGGACGCCAATGGTCTCCTCCATGCCCTCCAGCAGGATGGTCCGCTCGGCCTCCTCCGGGCGGTCCATGCCGGCGCCCCCTGGGACGGGCTGCTCTTCCTCGCCGCCGGCCGGCGGGACCCTCCCGCCTTCGTGGTTCTCCTGTTCTTCGGCGGCGGGCTGCGATTCCGGCGGGGACGGGTCGCCCTCGGCGGGGCCGGAAGCGCGGGAGCACCCGGCCGCCGCGGCGGCCACGGCCAGCAGGGTCACCAGGACCACCGGCAGCCACCCCTTGCGGTTCGTCATGGCTCTACCTCCCCCGCTGCGGTGTCGCCGCACCGGTACGGCGTCCTTTCCTGTCTAGAAGCGGGGCAGCGCCGTTTTGTTCCCGCGGCGGTCTCGCACGGCGCACGGCGGGAGGAAGCCCGGTGCGGGCGCAGGAATACCGTTAGGGTGTTTTTGCCGCGGTAGCGACGCGATATAGTCAAGCCGGGAGGTGGCCCGCCGGATGTACCGTGGACGCGAAGGCATGCTGTCCTGGATGCTGCACCGTGTGACCGGGGTCGGTGTCCTGCTCTTCCTCTTGATGCATATCGTGGACACCTTCCTCGTCGGCTTCGGGCCGGAGGTCTACAACACGGTCCTCGCCATTTACAAGACGCCCTTCATGCGCGTCATGGAGGTCTTCCTGGTGGCGGCGGTGCTCTACCACGCCCTCAACGGGCTGCGGGTGATCCTCGTCGACTTTTGGAGCGCCGGCACCCGCTACCAGCAGCAGATGTTCTGGGCCGAGATGGTGCTGTTCGTGGTGCTGTTCATCCCGGCCGCCTACTTCATGCTGAAGCCGCTGTTCGGATAGGCCGCCGGCGGCTGCGGACCTCACTGGGAACGGAGTGACCCACGTGAACGGTGTGCAGGGCCAAGCGCGCACGCGCGGCAACTTTGAGTTGATCACCTGGTTCTTCATGCGCATCTCAGGCGTCCTGCTGTTGTTCCTGGTCCTCGGGCACCTGACCATCATGCACATCGTCAACGACATCCAAGAGATCGACTACGCCTTTGTGGTCGGCCGCTGGATCTCGCCCTTCTGGCGGATCTACGACATGCTCCTGCTGTGGCTGGCCCTGATCCACGGGGCCAACGGCCTGCGGGTGATCGTCGACGATTACGCCAGGCACCGGGGCTGGCGGGTCTTCTGGAAGGCCGTTCTTTACACGATCACGGCGGTGCTGCTGTTCATGGGCACCGAGGTCATCCTCACTTTCCGGTCCGTCGGCTGACCGGCGCCGCAGCGTTGGGAGGGATTCCGGGTGCACTACGAATTTGACGCGGTGGTGGTGGGCGCCGGGGGCGCCGGGCTCAGCGCGGCGCTGGAACTGGCCCGCCAGGTGGGCCAGACCCACCGCATTGCGGTGCTGTCCAAGCTCTATCCCGTCCGCTCGCACACGGGCGCGGCGCAGGGAGGCATCGGCGCCGCCCTGGGCAACGTCGAGGAAGACCACTGGGAATGGCACGCCTTCGACACCGTCAAGGGCAGCGACTACCTGGCCGACCAGGACGCCGTGGAGATCATGTGCCGGGAGGCCATCGAGTGCGTCTACGACCTGGAGCACTACGGCCTGCCCTTCAGCCGCCTGGAGGACGGCCGCATCGCCCAGCGGCGCTTCGGCGGCCACACGCGGAACTACGGTGAGGGACCGGTCCACCGCTCCTGCTACGCCGCCGACCGCACCGGCCACATGATCCTCCAGACCATGTACCAGCAGTGTCTCAAGCACGACGTCAAGTTCTTCGACGAGTTCCACGTGCTGGACCTGATCATCCATCAGGGCCGCTGCGCCGGCGTGGTGGCCTACGAGATCGCCACCGGCCGGCTGCACACCTTCCACGCCAAGGCGGTGCTGTTCGCAACGGGCGGCTTCGGCCGCATGTACAAGGTGACCAGCAACGCCCTGGCGCTGACGGGCGACGGCGTGGCCATCGCCTTCCGGCGGGGCATCCCCCTGGAGGACATGGAGTTCTTCCAGTTCCACCCCACCGGCATCTACCGCCTGGGCATCCTGATCACCGAGGGCGCCCGGGGCGAGGGCGGCATCCTGCGCAACAACGACGGCGAGCGCTTCATGGAGCGCTACGCGCCCACCATCAAGGACCTGGCGCCCCGCGACATGGTCTCCCGCGCCATCTACTGGGAGATCCGCAACGGCCGGGGCATCAACGGCAAGGACTACGTGCACCTGGACCTGACCCACCTGGGGCGCGAGATCATCGAAACCCGGCTGCCCGACATCACCGACTTCGTGCGCACCTACCTGGGCATCGACCCGGTCAAGGAGCCGATCCCGGTGACGCCCACCGCCCACTACGCCATGGGCGGCATCCCCACCGACGTGGACGGCCGGGTGGTCACCGACGCCTCCAACACGCCGCTGCCCGGCTTCTACGCCGCCGGCGAGTGCGCGTGCGTTTCGGTGCACGGCGCCAACCGCCTGGGCACCAACTCGCTGCTGGACATCCTGGTGTTCGGCCGCCGCGCCGCGCGGCACATGGCCCAGTACATCCAGCAGGTCGACATGCCCGCGATGCCCGACGATCCCGAGCAGTGGTCCCGGCAGACCATCGCCCGCCTGATGGAGGGCGACGGCGGCGAGCGCCACGGCCAGATCCGCGCCGAACTGCAGTCGCTGATGATGGACAATGTTTCCGTGTTCCGCACCGAAGAGACCCTGAAGACGGCCCTGGAGGGCCTGGCCGGCCTGAAGGAGCGCTACGGCCGGGTAACCGTGCAGGACAAGGGCCGGCGCTTCAACACCGACCTGCTGGAAGCCATCGAGCTGGGCAACCTGCTGGAACTGGCCGAGGTAACCACGTTCGCCGCCCGGCAGCGGACCGAGAGCCGCGGCGGGCATTACCGCGAGGACTATCCCAACCGGGACGACCAGAACTGGCTGAAGCACTCCCTGGTTTCCCGGGGCGAGGACGGCGGGCTGGTCTGGGACTCCAAGCCCGTGGTCATCACTCGCTTCCAGCCGCAGGAGCGCAAGTACTGAGCGCCGCGGCCGCCGCGAAAGGAAGGGATTCACGGTGCAGGTTCGTGTCCGCATCCGGCGTTACGATCCGGCGCAGGATCAGCGGCCCCGCTACCAGGAGTACGTCGTGGACGCCGAGCCGGAAGACCGGCTGCTGGACGTGCTCAACCGCATCAAGTGGGAGATCGACGGCACGCTGACCTTCCGCCGCTCCTGCGCCCACGGCGTCTGCGGGTCCGACGCCATGCTGATCAACGGCGTCAACCGCCTGGCCTGCAAGGTCCTGGTCAGGGACCTGGGCAGCACCATCACGGTGGAGCCGCTGCGGGGCTTCCCGGTGGTCAAGGACCTGGTGGTGGACATGACCGGGTTCTTCAAGGCGTACCGGGCGGTGAAGCCGTGGCTGATCAACGACGAAACCCCGCCGCCCACCGAGCGGCTGCAGTCGCCGTCCGAGCGCGAGCGGTTCGACGACACCACCAAGTGCATCCTGTGCGCGTCGTGCACCACCTCGTGCCCGTCGTTCTGGTCCAACCCCGAGTACATCGGCCCGGCGGCCATCGTCAACGCCCACCGCTTCATCTTCGACTCCCGGGACCGGGGCGCCGCCGAGCGCCTGGACGTGCTCAACTCCCGGGAGGGCGTCTGGCGCTGCCGGACCATCTTCAACTGCACCGACGCCTGCCCCCGGGGCATCGAGGTCACCCGGGCCATCCAGGACGTCAAGCGCCTGCTGCTGACCGAGAGGGTCTGAGGCCGGCCGCGGGCCGCAGGGCCCGCCCTCCGGGCGTTCGACATTCCAGCGAGAAACGGGGGCGCCGATCACCGGCGCCCCCGCCGTCTTCCCGCATCCTGAGGGACGTGCTCAGGGTTCCACCTCGTCCAGGCGGAACAACTGGTGCTGGACCATCAGGTTGATCAGTTTGGCCGGGTACTGGGAATCGGTGGCGTAGCCGGCCCGCCGCAGCGCGTAAGCGCCGCGGATGGGATCGTGCATCACGTCCCGGAACGGCGCGTAGCGCTGGGCCTCCAGCAGCAGGCGCTTGTGATCGTCCCAACTGGCCTGCAGGTTGGGATAGGCGCGGAAGTTGGCGTCCACCCGGTAGGCCACGCCGTTGTACTCCTCCCAGGTGTTGGACACCACCGAACCCGCCGGGCCGGTGCCCTTGATGCCGAACAGATTGTTGGACACCTTGCCGGTGTACTTGTCCCGGGGCGTGGACTGGCCCCACCCGGTCTCCAGGATGGCCTGGGCCACCTGCAGGGCCGCCGACATGCCCGTCTTCCGGTAGGACTCCACCGCCAGGCGCGACGCGAAGTCCAGGAACTGGCTCCTGGGCATGGCGGCGATGGGTCCGTAGAGGGTTCCCGTGTAGACCCGTACGGGGATGGCCTCGCTGGTGACCCGCGCGCCCGCGGCGGTCTGCCCCACCGCCCGGAGCCGCCAGTTGCCGGCGTCGCCGGCGGCGGGCCGCCAGGTGTACGTGGCACCGGCGCTGCTGCCTCCGGCGATGCGGCGGGCGCGCCCGGCGCCGTCCACCAGTTCGTAGGCGATGGAGGTCAGGGGCACGGTGCTGGTGGCCCGCAGGCTCACCTCGCCGGCCAGCACCTGATTGGGCCCCACCGTTTCCAGGAAGATGGCCGGTTCCACGGCCACGGTGACGTCGACGGGGGCGCTGCGGTGCACGGCGCCGTTCTGGTCCGTGACCTCCACCAGCAGCTGCCGGGACCCGTTGTGGTCCGGCGAGGGGATCCACCGCAGCGACGACGTGCCGTCGCGGGACGCCAGCACCGTCTCGGCGCCGCCAGGGTCCCGGAGAATGTAGCGGGTCTGCTTGACGGCGAAGTTGGCCGAGGCCGAAAGGTTGACGGGCCGGGTGATCCGGGCGCCGGACGAGACGCCCTGCAGCGCCAGGCGCCTCGGCACCTGGATCTCCACCGCCACCACCGGGCTGGTGTGCTCGCGGCCCAGGCGGTCCACCGCCGCCGCCCGCAGCAGGGCGGGACCGTTGTCGGCAAGGCCCGGCGTCCAGGTCAGCGGGCCGTAGGGGTCCCCCTCGGCCACCGTGACGGCCTGGCCGGTGGCCGGGTCCACCCGCTCGTAGCGGACCCGGACGGCGACGAAGTTGACGTCGGCGGCCAGTTCCAGGGCGCCGGTGATCACCTGGCCCTGCGCGGGCCCCCGCAGCGCCACCTGCGGCACCGCCGCCACCGTCACCGGCACCACGTCACCGGCCAGGAAACGGCCCGAGCGGTCGTAGACCGCCGCCGCCAGGAAGCGGGGCCCGTCGTGGAGCGGGTCGGGAAGCCAGGTGTAGGCGGCGGTGGGACTGGAGCCCCGGGCCACGATGGGGCCGCGGCCGGTAGCGGGGTCCAGCAGGAAGTATCGCACCTCGGCGGCCGACGCGGCCGCGTCCCCGTCCAGGCGTACCTGGACCCGGGTGGGCCCGGTGATGCGGGCGCCGGTGCCGGGCTCGGTGATGGCGACACCAGAACCGGGGTCCGGGACACCGGCCGGATTGGTCTCGATGTAGACCGTGCGGGCCGCCGCGTCCCAGCGGACGCCGGCCCCCAGGGCGGTGGCCACGAAGCGGAGCGGTACGAAGGTGCGGTCCTGGTGGATGCGGGCGGGCACGTCCAGCAGCGCCGCCGAGCCGCAGGCGGCATCCAGGCAGGCCAGCCGGCGGCCGATGTGCAGGCGGACGCTGCGGCTGCCGCGCTGGGCCGTCACCCTGCGCTCGGCGGGATGCCAGTCCACCTGGGCGCCCAGGGCTTCGAAGATGGCCCGCAGCGGCACCAGGGTCCGCCCCTGATCAATGAAGGGCGCGGCATCGGTGGCCAGGGTGCGGCCGTCCACCACCACCCGCACGGGTGCCGCCGCCTGGGCGGCGGCCGGCGCCGGGACCAGCGCCGCCGCCAGCGCCGCCGCGGCCACCGCCGCCAGGGAACGGCGGAGCAGTGCCGCCGGGCGCCGCAGGACGGCGCCGGGCCCGCGCCGCGCGGGGCCCGGCCGGCGGCGTTCCACAAAGGACGGGAACACGTCGGCTCACCTCCAGGGGCTCCGTCTTCTTCCCCCGACGGGACGGGTCCCACCGCCGGTTCCGCCCCTGGAAGGGATGTCATCAACTTGAAATGTGCCAGAGCCTCAGTCCCGTCACGGGATCCAGGTCGCGCTGGAAGGGCTCGCCGACCAGTTCCCAGAGCACGAACTCACCGGCCAGGACGACGGTGCCGGGGTTCAGGTGGCCGCCGAACATGTTCCCCTGCCGGTCGGAGAAGGCCGCGTGGGCGTGGACAAAGATCTCACCGTCGCGCAGGGATACGTTGCCCATGCCGCTGACGATCTCCAGGTTCTCGGCCCGCACGATTTCCTCGTAGACCTTCCGGGACACGTCGTAGAAGGCCACCCGGGCCTCGGTCACGGCGCCGAAGAAGTTGTAGGCCCCGGCGCGCACCTGGTGGCGCCGGGCGGTCTCGGTGAGAAACTCCAGCAGGTCGGCGCCCCGGCGCAGGTTGCCGGCGATGACCCGGCCCGGCTGGAAGACCCGCTGCACATCGGCGAAGCGATCTGCAGCCACCGGCCACACCTCCTCAGGACTGGGCCGGCCGCCCAGCGGCGCCGGGAGCCCGGCCCCGGTTGACCAGGGTGAACCCGGCGAAGGTGACCACCCATCCCAGCGTCTGGACCGGCCAGAACATGGTCCCTTCCTGCCCCAGGCCGGCGGAACTGCCGGCGGCGCCGATGATCAGCACGCCGGCGGCGATCAGCAGGTTGCCGGCGGCCCAGAGGCCCGAACCCCGGGTCCGCAGCACCCGCACCGCCGACACCACCGCCACGGCCACCACGGCCACGGTGCCGAAGGCGTTCATGGCCACCAGGATCCCCCGGCCTGCGCCGCCCAGTTCGATGATGCCGCGGCCGGAGCCGTCCTGCAGGGCCGCCAGGGCCGCGGCGTCCAGGGGCGCCGCGGCCAGGAGGATGGTGCCCACCAGGCCCGCGGCGGTGGTCAGCACCAGGCAGGCGCGGCCGGCCCTGGGGCCGAAGCCCAGGTAGACGCTGCCCACCCCCAGGTAAGCCGCCATCCAGAGGGCGCCGAGGATGTAGTACAGGCGGAAGAGCACGGGCTGGCCCCCGGCCATCACGGACAGGGCGTAGGCGGCCGAGCCTGCCGCCGCCATGACCAGGGCGACGCTCCACACCAGCTGGTACGGGCGGCGGCGCGACAGGTACTGGCGGATGACCAGCGCCGCAAACCACGCCGTGACCACTGCAGACACCCATGCGAAAGCCAAGGGCGGTTCTCCTTTCCTGGACCGACCATTGGGATCGTCTACCCTCGATTACAGCGCAGACCCGGGGGGTTTGCCAGGGGGTGCGGCAGGCACGAAAAACCCCACGGGGACGAAGACTATCGGTCGGTCCCGTTGGGACTGGCGGCGGCAGGCGCGACAGATTACGCCTGCTGCCGCCACCGACCTTGCCGTCGGCCCGTGGGGTTGTCCCTAGTATGCGCCGGCCCCGCAGGGCTATGATGGGCCGCCTGTGCCAATCCCTGGACGACCGGCCGCCGGCTCGTCTTGCTGCCGCCGCCGCCGCATAAGGGTTGTGGTGGCCGGGGAGGGATGGCCGTGCACAGCGGCGGATGGGTGCTGGTACTGGTGCTGGCGGCGGGCCTGCTGGGCCGCAATCCCCTGGTGACCGCCGCCACCGGCCTGCTGTTGCTGCTGGTTACCCTGCCGTGGAAGATGCCGGTGGTGCTGCTGGAGCGTTACAGCGTCCAGGCCGGGCTGACCCTGCTGATCATGGGCCTGCTGGCTCCTTTCGCCGCCGGCCGATTGGGGCTGCACGACATGCTGCAGGGCCTCCGGGGGCCTCTGGGCGTGGCGGCGCTGCTGGGCGGAGCGCTGTCGGCGTGGATGTGCGCCCGGGGCCTCGTGCTGCTGGAAACCGAGCCGGAAGTGATCATCGGCCTGGTGGCGGGTACCATTCTGGGCGTGGGGCTCATGCGGGGCATCCCGGTGGGCCCCCTGGCGGCCGCAGGGCTGACGGCGGTGATCTACGAAATGTGGCGGTGGACGGCGCGTTAGGAGGTTCGAACCATGACCGGCGACCAGGGTCCTGTGGCAGCCCACGTCTTCGTTTCCGGGAGGGTGCAGGGAGTCGGCTACCGCGCAGCAGCGCAGCAGGCGGCCCGCCGGCTGGGGTTGGGCGGCTGGGTGCGCAACCTGCCCGACGGCCGCGTGGAGGCCTGGATCGCCGGTCCCAGGGACCACGTGGAGCGTATGATCGCCTGGTGCCGGCGCGGCCCCGAGCGGGCCCGGGTCCGGCAGGTGGAGGTGCAGTGGCAGGAGGTGGACAGCCCGCCGCGCGACTTCGTCATCCGCCGCTGACGCCCGCGTCCCCCGGCACGCCCGGCCCCCGCAGCCCTCAACTGCCTCCGCCTGCTCCTCCTCCCCCGCCGCCCGTCGCAGCGCCGCCGCCACCGCCGCCCTGACCCTGGCCCTGCTGGCCCTGGCCCTGCCCGCCGCCTCCCTGTCCCTGCTGCCCCTGAACCTGCTGCCCGGCCTGGACGAGGATGGCCTGCAGCGCCTGGAGTACCAGCTGCTGAAGCAGCTGCTGGGCCTGCGGGCTCTGCATGATCTGCTCGATGTGGGCGCGGAGGGCCTGCTGTCCTTCGGGGGTGGCCAGCATCTGCTCCAGCTGCCGGCCGCCGGCCTGCTCACCGCCCTGGCCGCCGCCCTGGCCGTCCCCTTGACCACCGCCCTGGCCGCCACCCTGTTCTTGGGCCTGGGAACCGCCCTCGGAGCCGCCCTGGCCCTGGCTCCCGCCGGCCTGCTCCTGGCCGCCTTCCTGCTGCCGGCCGCCGCCCTCTTGGCCCAGGTGGTTGCGAAGTTCCTCGCGGATGATGCTGCGCACTTCTTCCCGCGACGGCGCGTCCCGGCTCTGCTGGCCGCCGAACATGGAACAGCCTGTTGTCAGGGGAAGCAGCATCACCAGCACCGCCAGGACGGCCGCCGCCGGCCGGGCGGGCCCGGACCGGCGCCGGCGCCGGGGCCCTTCGACGCCCATCCAGCATCCCACCCCGTTTCTTCCCTGGCAGTATGCCCGCGGGCGAGCCTCGCCAGACGCCGCGGGCGCGGCGGGTGCGCAGCGGCGCGCAGGCTGCTCAGGTGACGGTGCCTTCGGGGACGGCCGCTTGCAGGTGGAGCCGCTGCTCCATCATGGCGCGGAGCCGGCGGACCACCAGCCACACGTCTTCGAAGCGCGTGTAGAGGGGCGACGGGGCCAGGCGGATCACGTCGGGAGGCCTGAAGTCGGGGACCACGCCGTAAAGCCGCAGCGCGGCGGCGATGCGGGCGCCGTCGGGATGACGCAGGGCCACATGGCCGCCCCGCCGGTGCGGCTCCCTGGGCGTGCCGACCCGGAAGCCGAACCCCGCCAGGTGCCGGTCGACCAGGTCCAGCAGGAATTCCGTCAGCGCCAGGGACTTGGCGCGGATGCGCTCGATGCCGGCCTCCTCGAGGATGCCCACGGCGGCTTCCAGCGGCGCCAGGCTCAGGATGGGGGGCGTGCTGACCTGCCAGGCGGCGGCGCCTTCGGCGGGCACGAAGGTGGACAGCATCTCGAACTGGCGCCGCTTGTCGCTGCCCCACCAGCCCGTAAGCGGCGGCACCAGCCCATGGTGGCGGCGGTTCAGGTACAGGCCGGCCACGGTGCCGGGCCCGCCGTTGACGTACTTGTAGTTGCACCAGACGGCAAAGTCGACGCCCCAGTCGGACAGGCGGTGCGGCACCACGCCCACCGAGTGGCTGAGGTCGAAGCCGATGAGGACGCCGCGCTCGCGGGCCGCAGCGGCAAGCCGGGCCATGTCCAGCAGCTGGCCGCTGCGGTAGAGCACCGACGAGAACACCGCCACCGCCGCCCGCTCGTCCATGGCGGCGATGAGGTCGTCCTCGTCCAGCAGGCCGTCCCGGTCGCCAACCAGGATCAGGTCCCGGGACGGGTCCAGCCCGGCGCGGCGCACCTGGGCTTCCAGGGCATAAAGATCCGAGGGGAAATTCAGCACGTCGCCCACCAGGCGGGTGCGCCGGCCCCGGGGCCGGTACAGCGCCAGCAGCAGGTGGTGCAGGTTGGCGGTGGTGCTGCCGGTGACGGCCACCTCGTCGGGCGCCGCGCCCACCAGCGCCGCCTGGCGGGCCGCCACCCGCTCGGCCATGGTGAACCAGGGTTCAGGGGCGCCGGTCCACCCTTCCACCGCCTGGTCCCGCCACGCCGCCAGGGCCGACTGGACCGCGGCCTCGGCGTCGCGGGACAGCAGGCCCAGCGAGTTGCCGTCCATGTAAAGGACCCCGTCGCGGGTGTAGAAACGGCGGCGGAAGGCGGCCAGCGGGTCGGACGCGTCGCGCCGCCGGGCTTCCAGCAGATCGTCATCCAGGGGCAGATCGTCATCCAGGGTTGGTCCGGCGCTCACGGTCATCGCCTCCCATCCCCCCGCGGGCGCCGGGGGCGCCGCTCCGCCCGCTCCCGCATGCGCCGGGCCACCCGCTGGTACACGCCGGGCAGGTAGCGCCGGTAGAGTTCCAGGTTGAAGGACCGGTCCAGTCCCAGGCGGCGGCGGTGCTCGGCCAGGGCCCGCAGGTCCACGGCGGCCACCACCACGCCCTCCGCCTCCGGGTCGTCCATGCGGGCCCAGATGCCGTCCCCCGCCGGCGACAGTTCCAGGGGGCCGTAGATGCCGCTCTTGCCGGTCAGCGTCATGCCCAGCACGCGGCCCACCAGGCAGGACTGCAGGCCGTACATGGGGCTTTCCTGGACCCGCGGCCAGAGGCCGCGCAAGGCCAGCCACTCGTCGTAGGGCTCCGGATTGGCCACGGGCAGCACGGCGATCTCGGCCCCCCGCAGGTAGAGGATCCGGAAGCTTTCCCAGTACGTGGCGTCCATGCACACCGGCAGGCCCACCCGGCCCACCAGCGTGTCCACCACGGCCAGGTCCTCGCCGGGCACAAGGCCCCAGGCGGCTTCCAGCGGCAGCAGGTGGGCCTTGCGGCTGCGGGCCAGCAGCCGGCCGTCGGGGCCGAACAGGTGGGCCACGTTGTAGACCTGGTCGTCGCGGCCCGGCAGCATGGCACTGCCGGCGTGGACGTACACCCTCAGGCTGCGGGCCACCGCCGAGAACACGGCGCGGTAGGCCCTCTCCACCGCCGGCCCGGCGAAGAGCAGCACGTCGAGGACCGTCGCGCCCCCGCCCACGGACGCCAGGGCCGTGTCCACGTCGGGCGCGGCCAGCAGGTCGACGCCGCCCGGCAGCAGCCCCAGCAGGGGCAGGGCGGCATCCTCGGGGAACGCCACCAGCTGGGCGCCGTCCTCCACGGCCCGGCGGGCCAGGTCCAGGACCCGCGCCGCGTAGTCTTCCGGCGACGGCGCCGGTTCGAAGCGCATCTGGACCGCCCCCAGCCGCACGGCGGCGGGATCCAGCCTGCGCAGCGTTTCACCCGGCCGCCCGGCCCGGGCCGCCACGTGGCGCGCAATACGCCGGGGGCGCACCTTCCAGGCCAGCAGCGCCCGCTGCAGCCGCTCCCGGAAGCCCACGGCACCGCCCGTCACCGGTGCTGCACCTCCCGGGCCCGGTCGGTTTCAGCCTGCCGGGCCTCGTACAGATGGGGGAACACCCGCCCGTAGAGTTCCACGTTGAAGAACCGGGCAATGGGGTACTCGCGCCGCACCCGGAAC
>PKRI01000032.1 GCA_017577485.1 Bacillota bacterium
GAACTGGGCCATCGTATCTCCTCCTCCGGGTGTGTTGGTGGCTACCTCAACCCGTTCGGAGGGACGGTGGCCTATCCTGTTTGCTCCCAGGCCACCTCACTTTTACACAGCGTATCGGACGCTATTCAGCGCGGGTACGGGATCAGGGTCACGCGTCGTCGCATGGGTGATGTGCTGCGCTAAGATGAAGCCGTGCCGATCCACCAGCACATGCTGCTTGTACCCAAGCACCGCCGGGCGACCCTTTGACACCTTCCGCCAGCGTGCATCCAGATCCCGAGGGTGAAGCGGCAACTGACCCCTGGCGTCCTGAAACCAGCGACGCACGAGCCTTCGCCGGGCTACCCCTCGTCCCGACCGTGGCTTGGTGGGTAACGCCTCACACGTCGAGAAGATCCCGTTGGCCTGCTGACTCGACTTTGACACCACTCGTTCCAAGAATCCCGTGATTTCAAGGGTTTTCGGGCACACGAGTCCCGCGTACCACTACGCTACTCGGTGGGGGTCGTCGCGTCGCGTGGCAGCGGCTGAGCCCGCAGCGGCGGCCGCAGCCCGACGGCCTGAAAGGCCAGATACGCCTTGCCGGGCAGTTCCGTGCGGGTGAGGTAGGCCTCGCCGTCGAGGTCGACCCGCACGGCGTGCAGCCGTTCGAGGTCGGCCAGCACCTCGTCGCAGGACGCCTCGGGGTCCTGCGCCCGGAGCTTCTGCCGGAGCACGCTCTCCAGCACCAGCGCCAAGAAGCACACCATGATGTGCCCGCGGACGCGGGAGGGCGTCCAGTGATCCATCGGCCGCAGGTCGAGGGTGGACTTGAGCGTGCGGAAGGCGCGCTCGACCCGCCACAGGTCCTTGTAGGCGGCGACCACGGCCTCGGGGTCAAGGTCGGTGTTGGTGCGCAGGAGGTATTTGCCGTCGTAGCGCGCGGCCCGGGCGACGGCACCTTCGTCGACGGCGAGCGCGCCTTCCGGCAGGGTCTTGAGGTAGCGGGCGACGAGGCGGTTTTTGAGGAGTTGCTTGCCCTCACCGTGGGCGATCCGCTGCTGTAGGTGGTCAAGGACCGCCTCCCGGGCCCGGCGGTCGTGCTCGGCCCGGACCGGGTTGGAACAGAGCACGTAGCGGACCCCGCGCCGCGCGATGTGCTTGATGCGGAGCTGTTCCCCCACGACCCGGTACCGACCCGGATGGCTGAGGATCGCCTCCGCCTCCCGGTGCCGCCTCAGCGGCAGGCCGACGATGTACTCAAGCCCCGCCTCGGTGATGGCAGCGAGGAGCTTTCGGCTCACCATGCCCCGGTCGGCGACGAAGATCACCCGCCGCAGGGCAAAGCGCCGCTTCAGCGTCGTCAGCACCGTCTCGACCGTGGCCTTGTCGGCGGTATCGCCGGGGAAGACCTCGTGCCCGATCGGGTAGCCGTCCCGGGTCATCAGCACGCCCACCAGAAGCTGCGGCCGGTCCGGCCGCTTGTCCCGGGAGTAGCCGTAGGCGGCCAACCCCTCCGGACCGTCACCTTCGAAGTACGACGACGTCGTGTCCCACAACACCACGTCCACCTGGGCCCAGAACAGGTCCCGGGCACGGGCGAACAGCCGGTCCTCAAGCGCCTCCTTGTGGGCACAAAGCTCGTCCAGCGCCCGGTAGAAGTGATGCAGCTGCAGTCGCTCCGCCTCCGGCCGGTAGATGCCCTCAAGCCACCGGTGCACCAGCCCCCGCTTCGAGGCCGGGTCCGTCAGCCGATTGAGCACCATGACGAAGACCGCCTCGGCCACGTCGAAGGCCAGCTTGCGGTCGGAAAGCAGGGCCACGAAGGCCCGATCCAGCTCCGCCTCCCGCCACAGGCGCTCGAAGACCAGCACCGGCCCCCACGACTTCGACCAGCGCACGACCAGCCGCTCGGCCTCTTGCTCAAGCCGCCGCCAGGTGCTCTGCGAAAAGCGCGCCAGGCTGGCGATGATCGCGTCGAGCTTGCCCGCCTCCAGCTCCTCGATCCGCCCCAGGTTGGCGACGACCCGCTGGCGGGGGCGGCCGCCTTCCCGCACGCTCTCGACCAGCTGCAGGTAGGTACGGGTCGTGCCGTCCTGGTTGCGGAAGGTCTTGGTCCGCACGAACATGGCATGTCCATTGTACCGCCTTATCCAGCACCAGGACAAGCCACAAACTGTAAAACGTGGCACTACAGAATTGGCTCGAACGCTACTCCCGCCATCGGAAAATCCCCATTTCATGCGGGTCTCCGGGATCACGTGTCACTGCAACGGGGCCACAAGTGTCAAAGTCGCGCCAGAGGGGTGCCCCCTTCCACCAGCCGCCGGCGGTACAGGTCGCGGCTGCCCAGCAGGATGACCCGCGGGTAAGCCCGCTGCCCCGCGGGTACGCCCAGGGCGTCGGCGACGGCTCGCCAGGCGTCCGGCAGCCGGTCCCGGACCATGGCGCTGACCGCGGCCGGCACCGGGCCGTCGATCTCGAGGCGCCAGCAGGAAAACTGCCCGCGGGCAGCGCCCCGGCGCCGGCATCCACCGCGGCCCCTGCCGATGTGATGGTGACGGTGCGCGCGGCCGGGTCCCACTGGACGTGCGCGCCAAAGGCCTCGCTGACGAAACGCAGGGGCACCAGGACCCTGCCGCCCACCAGCACCGGCGGCACGTCCAGCGTGACCGGGGCGCCGTCCACCTGGGCGGTCCGGTCGCCCACCGTCAGGCGGACGACGCGGCTTCCGCGCTGCGCGGTCGCGGTCCGGGCAGCCTGATCCCACGCCACCGCGGCGCCGAGGGCGTCGAAGATGGCCCGCATGGGAACCATGGTGCGGCCGCCCATGATCTGCGGAGGAACGTCAACGGGCAGCAGGCGATCGTTCAGGATGATGGAGACGGGTGGCTCGGAAGCGGCATAAACCGTGCCGGCGGGCCGGGCGAGATTGGAAACAAGTGATGTCGCCAGCAGGGCCGCGGCCACCAGAACTGCAGCCAGGTTTCCACAGCCTGGGTACGAGCCGGGACGGGAGCACGACAGCAGGGTCTTCCATTGGAACGTCCCACATCCTGCCCGGAGCGTGGCTGCCGCCTCATCCCCCCTGCGCTTGAGCCTATTATAATGGTCCTGCATCTCACTGCCTGGAAGGAGCCTGTGCGTTGTCATCGAGCCCCGGAAGCACCGGCCCCGGTGTGCCTCCCGTGCCCGGTTCCGCCCGCATGCTCCGGTGGGCCGGCCGGGTGCCCCTCATCCTGGTGGCCGCCTTCGCGGTCTACGTGATCCTGACGTCGTTTTTCATCGTCCCGACCGACTCCGAGGCCATCCTGGAGACCATGGGCGGGCGCCGTGTCGACGTGGTGGGGCCAGGGCTCCACTTCAAGATCCCGGTGATCCAGCGGGCTTACATCTACCCGTCCCTGCGGGCCCAGCGGACCGAGATCGGCTACCGCACCGTCCGGTCCGGCGAGCCCAACCGGCCCGCCGAGTACGCCGACCGGCCCGAGGAAGCGCTGATGCTGACCGGCGACGAAAACATCGTTTGGGCCGAGGCGGCGGTGCAGTGGCGGATTTCCGACGTGCTGCTGTTCCACAAGAACGTCGAGGACCCGGAGGGCACGGTCCGCAAAGCGGCGGAGGCTGTGCTGCGCAAGGCCGTGGGCAAGCGCAACCTGGACGCGGTCCTCACCGTCGACCGCACCCAGATGGGGCTGGAGATCCACCAGGAGATGCAGCAGCTGCTGGACCTGTACCGGACCGGCATCACGGTGATTTCCGTCCAGATGCAGAACATCGAGCCGCCCGACGAGGTGGCCGGCGACTTCAAGGCGGTGGTCGACGCCCGCGAAACCCGCCAGCGCACCATCAACGAGGCCCAGCGGTACGCCAACCAGCGGCTGCCGGCGGCCCAGGCCGAGGCCCAGAAGATGATCCAGGAGGCCGAGGCCTACCGGGTGCGCCGCATCGAGGAGGCCCGGGGCCAGGTGGCGCGATACACGGCCCTGCTGGAGGAGTACCAGCGCGCCCCTGAGGTAACCCGCAAGCGGCTGTACCTGGAGATGCTGGCGGAAGTGCTGCCCAAACTGCGGGAGGTCATCATCGTCGAGGATGACGGCAATGTGCTGCAGCACTTTCCCCTGAGGGGGGCGTCGGAGTGATGTCCCGGGGAGCTCGGGCGCTGGGCTTCGCCGCCCTCATCATCGCCGCCGTTGTGCTGTTCGTGAACTTCTTCGTCTTCGAGGTCAATACCAAGACCCAGGCGGTGGTCCGCCAGTTCGGGCAGGTGGTCCGGACCGTAGACCAGCCGGGGTGGTACATCCGGATCCCCGTGCTGCAGCGGGTGGTGCTGCTGCCCGGCCAGGACCGCCTGCTGGACTACAACGCCCGGACCACCGAGGCGCTGACCCGCGACCAGAAGACGGTCATCGTGGACTCGTATACCAAGTGGTCGGTGGCCGACCCGGCCCTGCTGCTGGAGAAGGTCGGGTCCATCCAGGGCGCCCAGGACCGGCTCGACGACATCGTCTGGTCGGTCACCCTGAACGAGATCGCCAGCCGAACCTACGACGACCTGATCCGCTTCGCCCGCGACGACATCATGGCGGCGGCCACCGCCGAGGCCGACGCCAGGGCGCGGGAGTTCGGCATCCGGGTCCACGACATCCGCATCCGCCGCATCGACCTGCCCGAGCAGAACGCCCAGTCGGTGTACGCCCGCATGGCGTCGGACCGGCAGCAGGTAGCCCAGGCCTACCTGGCCGAAGGCGAGGCCGAGGCTACGCGGATCCGCGCGGAGACCGACCGGCAGGTGGCGGAGATCCTGGCCCAGGCCGCCCGCGAGGCCGCCGAGATCCGCGCCGCCGGCGACGCCGAGGCCGCCCGCATCTTCGCCGAGGCCTACAGCCGCGACGCGGAGTTCTACGCCTTCTGGAACTCGCTGCAGGTGTATACGGAGGCCCTCGGCGAGCACACCACGCTGGTGGTGGATAAGGACGATGAGCTGGCGCGGTATCTGTTGAACTCGCAGTAAGCGTTTGACCACGGGCGCTGGTGGCGGCGGTGAAGTCTCGACCCCGAAATTGATCCAGTGGGCCGTCGAGAGGGCCGTCCAGAAGGCTGGGTTGACGGCAACACCCCGTGACTTCCTGCCCTTTCCGGTGATGCACTGGCGGGAGCCGTATCGCCGGTGCCTGGTCGAGATCCTCAAACAGATGCCCCCAGCCTGTCGCCAATGACCACGCTAGCCTAGCATCGCTCGCTTCCGCCCTGACCCCACGTTTCGTACCCGCAGTACCGCTGAGGACGATCTACCGCTGAAGGACATGCAGGCACCGGATGGCGAAGATCCTGCAATTACCAGACCTCGCCACCACTGGAGGGAGTCCCCAATGCCCCTCACCGCTGAAACCGACATCATCGTCGTCGGCGCGGGTCTGGCCGGGCTTGTCGCGGCCACCGAAGCCGCCGCGGCCGGCCGCCGCGTGCTGGTCCTGGACCAAGAGCCCGAGCAGTCCCTGGGCGGCCAGGCCTTCTGGTCCCTGGGCGGGCTGTTTCTGGTGGACTCGCCGGAGCAGCGCCGGCTGGGCATCCGGGACTCGCGGGACCTGGCCTGGCAGGACTGGCTGAACTCAGCCGGGTTCGACCGCCCCGAGGACCACTGGCCCCGGCGCTGGGCCGAGGCCTACGTGGACTTCGCCGCCGGCGAGAAACGGGCGTGGCTGCGCAGCCTGGGCATCCGCTTCTTCCCGCTGGTGGGCTGGGCCGAGCGCGGCGCCGGGATGGCCCGGGGCCACGGCAACTCCGTCCCCCGCTTCCACATCACATGGGGAACCGGGCCCGGCGTGCTGGAGCCCTTCGTGCGCCGCGCCCGCGAGGCTGAGGCCCGCGGGCTGCTGGAGTTCCGCTTCCGGCACCGGGTCACCGGCCTGTCGGTTGCCGGCGGGACCGTGAACGGGGTGTATGGCCAGGTCCTGGAGCCCAGTTCCGTGCCGCGGGGCCGGCCCAGCTCCCGCCGGGCCGTGGGCGAGTTCCACTTCCGGGCCCAGGCGGTGATCATCGCCTCGGGCGGCATCGGCGCCAACTTCGATCTCGTCCGTCGGTACTGGCCTGAACGGCTGGGTCCCCCGCCCGGACGCATGCTGGCGGGCGTGCCGGACTACGTCGACGGCAGCATGCTGGCCGTCGCCGAGGAAGCCGGGGCCCGCATCATCAATCGCGACCGCATGTGGCACTACACCGAGGGCATCCAGAACTGGGACCCCATCTGGACCAACCACGGCATCCGCATCCTGCCCGGACCCTCGTCGCTCTGGGTCGACGCCTACGGCCGGCGGCTGCCGCCGCCGTTGTTCCCCGGCTTCGACTCCCTGGCCACCCTGGCCCACATCCGCCGCACCGGCCGCGACCACACCTGGTTCATCCTGACCTACCGGATCATCGAGAAGGAGTTCGCGCTGTCGGGTTCCGAGCAGAATCCCGACCTGACCGGGCGGAACGTGCGACTGCTGCTGTCCCGAGTCCTGCCCGGCGCGCCGGGGCCGGTCCAGGCCTTCCTGGACCGCGGTCCCGACTTCGTCACGGCTTCGACGCTGCCCGAACTGGTGCGCAAGATGAACGACCTGGTGGGCGAGCCCCTGGTGGACCTGGTCACGCTGGAGCAGGAGGTGCGGGCCCGCGACCTGCAGGTGATGAACCCCTTCACCAAGGACGCCCAGGTCATGGCCATCCACAACGCCCGGGCCTACCGGGCCGACCGCCTGGTGCGGGTGGCCAGACCCCACCGTCTTCTCGACCCCAAGGCGGGACCCCTCATCGCCGTGCGCCTGTGGGTCCTCACCCGCAAGACCCTGGGCGGCATCGAGACCGACCTGTCGGCCCGGGCCCTGGGCCAGGACGGGCAGCCCATCCGGGGCCTTTTCGCCGCCGGCGAGGCGGCGGGCTTCGGCGGCGGCGGCATGCACGGCTACCGGGCTCTGGAGGGAACGTTCCTGGGCGGGTGCCTGTTCTCCGGGCGGATTGCCGGGCGCGAGGCGGCGCGGGCGGTGGTGTGAGGCGGTGGGGTCGGGAGTCCGACAGCGCCGCAGGCGCTGGAGATCATCGGCGCGGCCGTCTTCGACATCGTGCGTAAGCAGGTCCCGGCACTGGACCGCAGTCGCTAGGCCTCGGATGCGAAAGGTCAACGTGCGCTGGAGGTCGCCGGGCTTCGCACCGGCGACCTCCGCTTGTTCGGACGGTGGGGCCGTGGGACAGCCCAGTCGACCTTTCGCCCGGCTCCCCTTAGCCCTCCGGACCTGCATCCTCGACGTGCGTACCGCCGAACTGCGCCTCCACTTCCTCCGCCAGCGCCCGGAACAGCGTCGGATAAATCCCATCCCGGATCTCCTCGGCGAAGGCGTCGAGGAGGCCGCGGTAGTACCACTCCTGATGCTGGCGCCCGCGGTTGAAGCGGTCCCAGACGCGGTCCCCCACCTGCTCGTAGTCGGCCCGCAGGTCCCGGATGTTGTGGAGCTTGTCGGCGCAGGCCACCAATTTGACCGCCAGGGGGGCGTGGGTCAGGGTCTCCAGCATGCGCGCCTTGCGCTCTTCCCAGGGCAGCCGCTTGTCCTCGCTGCAGGCCGCCACGATCTCGGCCACCGCCGGGCCGAAATGGTCCCGGACCTCTTCCAGGGTGACCGACGTGTCTTCCACCACGTCGTGGAGCAGGCCGGCGATGACGACGTCCTCCGCGCAGCCGGCTCGGGCCAGCGACAGCGCTACGGCTAGCGGGTGCGTGATGTAGGGCACGTCTTTACCCTTCCGGGTCTGACCCCCATGGGCTCGGATGGCGAATTCCACCGCTGCGGACAAGCGGTCCAACAGGACACCTCCGCCCGCAGATCCGTTCTCGAGGTCGAAACGTGGCGGTCCCTGGCTCTCCCGCCAGGACCCTCACAGCGCCGACAACTGGCCTGCGCTTCCCCCTCTAGTCTGAGGCCGCTTCCGATGCGATGATCTCCCGCAGCACATAATCCTTGAACGAGGCGACGTCGGTGAAATAGCGGAATCCGGCGCGGTTGGCCACCTCGTGTACGTGGTGGTCCTCATCGAGGAGGACCGCCACCGGCTCGCTGAACCCTGGCTGGAGCCCCTCGGGCCAGGCCAGGTCGAGAATGGCCAGGGGTTCACTGCTTCCGGCGCCCACCAATTCGTAGAGGAATTCGCCCTCCGGAAGCCCCTGTTCAACGACCCACACGTTCAGGTCGATGAGCATACGCTCTTCCTCTTCGCCGGCCACGCCTCCCAGCATCGCCGCCGGAATGCCCACATCCACGGCCGACACCGTGCCGTCCGCCTCAGGTGGCCGGGATTCGGGGATGTTGCCGTGGAGGAGGCTGTCCAGAAAACGATTCGCCGCGTCCGCCAGCAGGCGCCGGCGCTCTGCCAAGAACTCGAGATAGTTCTCCACCCGCCATAGGCGAGGATCGGTAGGAATCCAGTGCGATTCCAGCAAGCTGGGATCACGCTCGGCGATCTCCTGCAAATACTCGGCCGGATTTCGATTGGAGACCCTAAGATTGGTCTCCTTGGTCAAAAAGGTGAAGTTCGCAATGGCATTGACGTCGCGCCTCTTGTACCCATGCTCGTAAAGCAGTGACTTGGGGAAGATGTGATGCAGTTCCAGTGATGTCATCCTGCCCAGCAGATGGTTGCTGAGTTCGATCCCCGAGTACCAATCCCGAGCATGCCAAACGCGCGTCATCATATACATCAGCGGATAAAAGCGAGCTCCCTGGCTCCATCCCAGGAAGTCCTCGGGTTGCAACCGAAGATCGCCCCGTACCCGCCGCAGTTCGTCGATCAATCGATCGAGCGCTCCGTCCCGTTCCTCAATCAGACCCAGATCCCGGTTCAGCACGGTTTCCGTGGAGCCCGCGTAACGGCCCCACAGAAACGTGTGCACATACCAGTAAAGCAGACGATCCCGCTCCCGGTGGTCGAGCTGGCCCTCCTTCTGCGTCAGATATCGCGCCAGCAGCGGAAACGAGTAACGGCTGCCGAGGACTCGATCATGGTCGAGCCCGAGCCGGGACGAAATCAGGTTCAACAGGTAGTCAACCGACTTTTCCGCCTGGTGGAGCCCGGCGCGAATGGCAGCGGTGTCGACGCTGCGCAACGCCTGGAACATAGCTTCCCCTGTGACGATGGCGTTGACCACGCGCAGGAGCCATTCCAGCTTGAAGTTGAAGCCGGCCCTGCGCCACTTGAGGAGTCGCTTCTTCATCTCTTCACGAGCCTCCGGCCAACGGGCGCAGATCTCGGCCAGGGCCAAGTCGCCCTGCGACAACTTCGTTCCGCCGCTGTTGACCTTGTTGAAAATATCCACGACCACGTCCAGCGACTTATCCTCGCCAGTTACCCGTTCAATGTGCAGGTCGATGTCCTGAATCCCGGCCAGCCGGTTCAGTCGGTCGAGATACATGGGCAGTCGGGGGCTCAAGTCCGGGTTCTCGTGGATGCGTGCGATGAACCCGCCGATGCCCTTCTGCATCAACTCAGTGACGTTGATCCATAGAGGGTTGTCCGCCATCTTGGCGGGGGAGTAAAACTCGAAAACTTCATCATCCAGGTGGAAGTAGAGACCCGTGAAGGTGCTGGGGTTTCCGTCAAAAAACCGTGGCGGTCTACCGCGAATGATTCCGTAGAGCGTCGTCATCCGCTGCTGTCCGTCAAGGATCAGTTCCACGAGGCCTGGGCGAGGGTTCTCTTCACCACGCACGGGTGCCGTTTCGGAACGGGTAACCCAAACCAGCAAGCTGCCGACAGGATACCGCCGGTACAGTGACTGCATGAGTCCCCGTACCTGATCGCGGTTCCAAACGTACCCGCGCTGGAATTCAGGTAGAGCCATGCTCCCCAGGTCGATCTGGTCGAGGATCGTGCTGATCTTCATTCCACGGACCTCCTGAGTCTTTTACCACCCCATGCGTTCCCTAAGTGACCGGATGTGCGCCGCGTGGTGCTTCCCGTGCCAGGCGTAAAAGGCCACCAACCGGTCCAGCGACTGCTCGCCCGTCTCCGGATGCTGGAAGGTGCGGGCGAAATCATCGGGCCTGAGACTCCGCAGCAGGGCCACCCAGCGCTGGTGCAGTCCCTCGACCAGCGCCAGCGACGAATCCACGGGCGCCGTGCGGGCGTCGCTCAATTCAGCCCACGCCTTCTCGCTGTACGGCTTGATCACCGGTCGCTCTTCCGTCAGGGCCAGGCGCAGGCGCACGTAGGCGTTCAGGTGGGAGTCGGCCACGTGATGGACCACCTGCCGGACGGTCCAGCCGCCCTCGCGGTACGGCGTGTCCAGCTGCCGGTCGTTGAGCCCAGCCACCGCCTGGCGCAGCAGCGCCGGCGCCTGGGCCAGGTCCTCGATCCACTGGGCGCGCAGTTCCGGCGCCCGGTCGGCGTCAAACTGGAACCGTCCGATCGGATAGCGCGGATCCGCCATGCGGCATCCCCCATTCCACCGGCTGGACCGCCGTTGCCCGGCCTCCCGGCCGTCGGCGGTGCGGCACCAGGAACCACCGGTCCTGTAATCGGTCGGTACGAGGACCGTTCTCTGCCGGGGTCGCCGGGCCTGCCGGGTTGAACCCTGCCGAACCGCCCTTACGCGTAGACGCGGCCGTCCCCCACCACCAACATGTCGTCCACGTACAGTCGCGGCCGCAGGATCACCGCGTCGATGTGGATCCCGGCTTCGATGGTCCCGCCGAAACCGACGTTGCTGCCGAAGGCGATGTGGACGGTGCCGTACACCTTTTCATCTTCGAGGACATTTCCCGTCAGCCGGGCGGCTTCGTTGGTGCCGATTCCCAGTTCCGCCACCATGCGTCCCTGGGGGCTCTGGTCCAGCAGCGCCAGCAGTCGGTCGGCATCGGGCCCCTCGGCCGCGGCGATGCGGCCATCCTCGATGCGCAGCAGCAGCGGCTCGCGCAGCACGCCCAGCCCCGACACCGACCCGTTGACCACAAGCTCGCCGCGGGCGCTGCCTTCCACCGGAGCCAGATAGGCCTCGCCCGAGGGCAGGTTGCCCCAACGGCCCGGGTCGCGGTAAACGCCCGTAGACGCAATGGCGCGGCGCCCGCTGATGTCCAGCACCAGCTGGCGGCCATCGCCGGTGATCAGGCGGACCGACCGGCCCCCGTCCAGCACGCGCGCCACCGCTTCGCTCAGGCGACGCACCGCCTCATAGTCGGCCGCAATGGCTCCCTCTTCCAGCATGTCCTCGGTAATTCCCGGCATGGTCGCCATCCGCGCGCCGGCCTCGCAGGCCCGGCGGCGCGCCGCCGTGTGGGTCAGCGACCAGGTGGTGGGCGCCACCACCACCTGGGCGGCGGCCATGGCCGCCGCCACCGCAGCAGGCGGCTCCTGCCCGTCGGCCTCCAATTCCGGCATGGTCACCAGCACCGCCTCGGCGCCCAGGTCCCGCCCGGCCTGGAAAAACCGGTGCCCGATGGCTTCCCTGCCGGTGTCGGTCACCACCACCAGGCGCTCGCCGCGCTGCAGGCCGAGGCACGTGGTCAAGATCCTTGCCGCCGCATCCTGCGTGCTCATCGCCTATCCCCATCCCCTGGGTGTTCAACACCGCCCGCACAGCCGCCGCACCCTCGCACCGACCGCCAAGAACAACCGGGTTGGCGGGCGCGACGCCCGCCAACCCGGCCATGGCCAACGCGGTCCTGCAGAGCCGCCACCGCTCACCCGACGCTGAGGATCGAGCTGAAGAAGCTGTAGAGCGCGTCGCCGGCGATAATACCCGCGGCCGTGATGTTGAGGGGCGTCTCGGCCTCGGCCCCGAACCGGCGCGTGATCACCACGCGCAGCAGCAGGCCGGCCAGCACCGCCCAGCCGGCCCACGGCATGTTGATCAGGAAAGCCGGTGGCCAACAGGATGCCCATCTGGCGGGCCGGACCGCCGATGAACTGGATCAAGGCGCCGGGGATCGCGGCCAGGGCCATATTCCGCAGGATCGACGGATCCTCCACGCCGCCCTGGATGGTGGCCGCGAACACCCGGTCCACCGGGGCCAGCAGATCGTTCGCGAAGTACGTGGGCCAGGCCAGCGCCACCACGATCAGCGCCACCGCAAACCCGACCACCTCGGCGCGGAACTGCTGGCGCCGGCCGTCCAGTTCGAAGGCCCGCTCCCTTCGCGCCGCCGCAGCACCCAGCCGGCCTTCAGGTCGTAACCCAGGTCGGCGAAGGCCGGGCCGGTGGAGGCGGTGTACCCGGCCAGCAGGGCCAGGGGCGCGGCGGGGAATCCCATGAGCATACCCAACACCAGGAAGATCAGCGTCACCGCGAAGGCCGGGAACCACCCGGCATGCATGGCCGACAGGCCCACGATCAGTTCCGAGACCAGGGCGGCCACCGCCGCGTACACGACCCACAGCGCGATCTGGCCCGCGGACATGTCCGACAGGAACCCAGCCACCACCGCCAGGATCACGCCGCCGACCAGGTACAGGATGAAGCCTGTGGCCAGCACCCGCCCGATGGTCCGCTCGTCGACCGTTGTCTCATGCCCGCTGTCCGCAGCAGCCCCACGGCTCAGGCTTTCGGCCGGCCGCCGGCCAGACCGGCGCATGAGGATGAAGATGACCGGCGGTCACGAAGCCGGTGCAGCCGAAGAGGATGACCTCCGCACCCTGCCGGACCAGCTCCCGGGCCGCCGCCACCGCCCGCTCCCGGGCTCCGGGCTCCAGCAGGTGCGTGGTGTTGGTCACACCCTCCGGGCACGCCACCGCCACCAGCCGGTCCCCCAGGATGCGGGCAATGGCCGGGGACACATCCGGCGTGATGTCCAGCACGCCCACCCTGCCGCCCAGGGCGAGGGCCACCGCGGCGCCCGCCGACCCCGCTCCCACCACGGGTACGGCCACCCGGGCGCGCACCTCGTCCAGGGCGGGATCGTTGGCGCAGCTGATCAAGATCGCCCGGCAGCCTGCCGCCGCCATCTGCTCGGCCAGGGCGATGATCTTGGGCCGGGCCAGCGTTTCCGAAGCCTCGTCGTAAATCCCATGGGGCTGATCGGGAATGCAGCGGGTGAAGGTCCTGAAACCGTACTCCTGTTCCAGCAGGCGGCCGTGGGCCTGAAGGAGCTCGGGGTCGTCGATGGTGAGCACCCTGATGATGCCGATCATTCCAGCAGCATCACGCCCAGCTTCGGTCGCCGCGCCGCGCTCACGGTCTTGCCGGACATACGCTCACCAAACCGTCGGGATGTGGGGACGACCATGATGCCGCGACAGCCGTGGGGCAGCCGTTGATCCCCGGCTGGCAGCGGGCCGGCTGCAAATGATTCGCTTTGCGAGCTTCTCGGCCCCGGAAATGTATAATTCGTTACACTCGCCGCTGTTCCTGCTGTCCGGAACGATCCCCTGCCGGCTCGCTACCGGGATCGCTCCGGCCCAACGGCCCGATGACGGCTGCGACCAACAACAGGATCGCACCCGCCGCGTAGAAGGCCGCGCCGATGCCCAGGACTTCGGCGATGAAGCCGACGGCCACAGGACTCAGGAGCTGGGCCACCCGGTTTCCGGTCAGGCGCACCGCAACGGCCAGCCCGCGGACGTCCTTCTCGACGCCCTCGGCCAGCAGTGCCATGCTCAGCGGCAGCACCAGCCCGGCGGCGGCGCCGACAATGATCGACAGCACGAACAGCCCCGCGACGCTGGACACGAAGGGAACGGCGCCGAGGCCCACCGCCGTCACCACCAACGCGGCCACCATCAGGCGCAGCTGCCCCCCGGCCCTGGCCATCAACCGGTCGATCAGCACGCGGCCCAGCATCGCCGCCGCTGCGCGAACCGACAGCAGGCTGCCCCACGTCGTGCTGGAATACCCGAGCCCTTCCACGTAGAGCGGCAGGAACGACTGCCGCACGGTCATCTCGAAGATGACGGCGAATCCGCCTAAGATGGACAGCCACACCACCGGCTCCCTCAGGATGACCAGGACGCGCCCCCCCGGCGCCGCCCCGCCGGCGTCAGCGGCCGAAGGCGCGGCTGCAGCCGCGGTGAGGTCACCGGCACCGGGACGCATGTGCCGCGCGGTGAACAGCAGCGGCACGGCCAGGATCGACATCAGCGCCGTGGTTACGCGGTAGCCGAAAGCGTCGGTCAGGATGCCCACCAGCAGGGGGCCCACCAGCTGTCCTCCGGAGATGAAGGTGGTGTAAAGGCTCAGGGACCGCACCCGTTCCCGGGGGTCACCGACGCTGGTGGCGGTCGTCTGCGTGTCCACGGCGAACGCCAGGTGGCTGATCCCCAGCAGCAACTGGCTCAGCAACAGCCCCAGGTAAGTGGGCCACAGGGCCACCAGCAGCACCGCCCCACCCAGACCAACCGCGGCCAGGGGGGACAGGCGTCCCGTGCCCGTCCAGACGATCCAGTAGCCCATGGGGATGGCCAGGAACAGCGGTACTGCGGCGAAGGCGCCCACCATCACGCCGATCAGCGCAGGGGACGCACCCAGGTCGTGGGCAAGGACAGGCAGAAGCGGCCGGACGCCCTCGACCAGCAGCATCGTCAGGCCCATGCTCCAGCAGGCTGCCAACAGGATGGAACGGTCGCTCATCGTCACCGGGCCCGCCCACCTGGTATGACGCCGGCCGAATGGTCGGGAAGCTTGTCGGGGCGCCCAATGACCCGTTCCAGGCCGTGAGCCGATGACCTGCCGCCAGTGCCTCAGGACGCCGGCATCGCCCGCGCCGCGGTGGGACCGCCGGCGAGGCCCTGCGGGTCGCCGGGCCGCAAGTCCTTACCGCCACACCCCTTGCAGCAGGGCCCAAGCGAACAGCCCCAGTGCGACCACCACCGCCAGCGTCACCGCCACCCGGGCTGCGGGGTGCCGGTCCCGCGCCCGCCGCAGGGACGAGCCGACGCTAGCGGCCCGGTCGAAGGGGTTGGTCGTCAGGGCGTAGGGATTGAGACGGACGCCGCAGTGGGGGCACACGCCCGCCGGCGTCTCCACCGGCCGCCCGCAGTGGGGACAGTGCTCCCCGGTCATTTCGGACGCCCCCTTCCATTTCCTATTGTTGGGGCCGCTTCCTTGCCCCCGGCCTCTCTCCCTTTTCCCTGTTGCGCTCGTTCCTCGTGCCGCGGATGCCGGCGCGGTCGCACCCTCGACGCCGGCCTTCCTACGATTGGAACAGGAACAGATGGTCGCACCATGGAGTTCTGGACACCGCACGAACCGTGCCGCTGCAGGTGCAGCCTGGTCGCCCTGGATCACCTGGTACAGGCTGAGCCGGCTGCCGAAGGGGTCGGGGAACTCGCAGTAGCGGACGGCGCCGGGCACCGTGTGCACAGGTCCCGTGTCGACCCCCTGTTCCTGCAGGCGGGAGCGAACCTGGTCGAGATCCGCCACACCAAACCGCACCACCGGGCCGATCGCCCCCGGGAGCCCACGCCGCTGGAGCACGGTCCGGACCCGATCCGTCTCCCGAACCCGGCGGGGCCGGGCGCTCCAGCAGCTGCAGCCAGCACCCTTCCAGCAAGCGGAACTCCACTCCCACCCTGCAGGCCGGTCTCACGCGCGGCGCAGCGCGGGTAAGTGCCTGCGGTCCCCGGGATCCCAGCGGAAGGTGGCCGCGGCCAGCCCCAGGATGAGGACCGTCATGGCCAGCAGGACCAGCAGGGACGGGACCAGCGCGGCCCCGTCCCCGCCCGCCGCGGCGCGCAGGGCGTCGATGAAGCGGCCGGCGGGCAGCCACCGGCGGACCGCCGCCACCCAACCCGGTGCCCCGTCCAGCGAGTAGAACATCTCGCTGCCGAACATCTGCGGCAGCAGGAAGAGGTTGTTGTACATGGCCACCTGGTTCTCGTTGTCGCCCAGGTTGCCCAGCACGAAGCCCAGGCACGTGAAGCAGGCGGTGCCCGCGGCCAGCACCGGCAGCGCCAGCAGGATCCCGCCCGGGGTCCAGTCGATCCCATGGACCGCGCTCCCGACGCCGGCCACCAGCATCGCGCCCACCAGAGTGATCAGGCCGCGGGCGCCGGCCAGCAGGCCGACGAAGCCAGCCACCGGGAAGGGCGTGGCCCGCAGCAGCTTGTAGACCCCGCGGCCGCGCTGCCGCATCACCTCGAAGCCGGTCCCCGACATGGCGAAGCTCAGGCTGCCGAAGGCCACCAGCCCCAGCACCAGGTTCCGCCGGTACGCGGGTTCAGGAAACAGCGAACCCAGGACCAACAGCAGCAGCAGCGGCACCGCCACGGACCAGAACAGCGAGATGCGGTCCCGCAGCGCACCGGCCAGCAGCGCCCGGAAGGTAACCACCATGGTCAGGAAACCTCCTCCACGGCCAACTTCATGTACAGTTCGTCCAGGTCGGCGACGCCGTAGGCGGCGGTCAGCGCCTGCGGCGTGCCTGCGGCCCGCACCCGGCCGCCGCTGACGAACATCACCCGATCGGCCACCTTTTCGACCTCTTCCATGTCGTGGGACGTGAAGACCACCGCCGTCCCCGACCGGCTGATGCGCCGGATCAGCATGCGGATCTCGCGGCGCGCCGCGGGGTCCAGGGCCGCCGTCGGCTCATCCAGGAATACCACCTTGGGCTGGTGCACCAGGGCGGCGGCGATGGCCAGCCGCTTTTGCTGGCCGCCGGAAAGGCGGGCCGCTTCGGTGTGGGCGGCTTCCGCCAGGCCGCAGGCCGCCAGGTTGTCGTCCAGCCGCTGCCGGGTCACGCGGACGCCGTAGAAGGCGGCGAACACCTGCAGGTTCTCAGCGGCGGTCAAGCCCGGGAAGAACGGTGTGTCCTGGAGCTGGACGCCCATCCAGCGCCCCGGGTCCTCCCGGCGCCGCGGGCCCCCCGTCCAGTAGGTGACGCTGCCGCCGTCAGCGCCCCGGAGCCCCAGGATCATCTCCAGGGTGGTGGACTTGCCGGCACCGTTGGGACCGATGACCGCCAGGACCTCGCCCGGGTACACGTCGACGTCGATGCCGTCGACCACCGCACGGCCGCCATAGCGCTTGACGAGCCCGCGGGCCGCGATCAGGGGAGTCACTGCCAGCCCTCCTCGTCCATCGGGGGAACTTCCCAGCCGGCCCGGGGCAGGCTGGGCAGCCGTTCCCGGATCGCCCGGAGCAACTGGAGGTCGGCATGGAAATGGGCGCGCCCGTTTTCGAACAGCAGCTTCTGGATGCCCGTGGGGTCCCCGTAGCGGGCCTTGACGGCCTCGCCCTCGTCCCACTCGGCCAGAGCCCTCTCCAGGCCGGCGATCTGGTGGTCGATGGCCGCCAGGACTTCTTCCACCGGAAGGTCATGCAGGAAGCCGATGGCCGTGTAGAGGGTGCTGGGCAGGGTCCGGGACGGGGTCCGCCAGGCCTCCGCCAGCAGGCGCCTGAACTCCTTGCGTCCCGCCGCCGTGATCTCGTACACGGCCCGGGTGCGGTTGCCCACGTGCTCCAGCGCCCGGCGGGCGATCATGCCCTCGCTCTCCAGCCGCTATGATCTGCCGGCGGCACCCTGTCAATGGGCTGGACGGGGTGCGCCGGCGGTGAACGCGCGCCTGCCGCCGGCAGCCGGCAGGAACGGTGCCCGCCCTGGCGAACGGTGGTTACCAAGTGAAAAAAGCTGGGGGAGTCCGGGGAGCCGGGCTGAGAGGGCAGCCGAATCCGCTGCCGACCCCTATCACCCGATCCGGATCATGCCGGCGTGGGGAAGCGATCCTTTTCGTGCGCGAGGGCGCCGCCGGCCGCTGCCGGCGGCGCCGTTCTTCCACCGGGATCCGTTAGGCCTGACCCGGGACCCGCCGCACGGCGCGGTCCCGGGCCCGGCGCCTCCCGGCGGCGGCCCGGCGCCCGGCACCGGTTCCGGACTCGAGGCGCTGCACGAGGAGGCTGCAGGCGACATGGACGGTCCCGGTCCCGCCCTTGCAAACGCTGCCCGTTTTGGCCACCTTCTGGACGCCCTGCGCCGCCGGCGTCCGCTGGTCCACCACATGACCAGCATGGTGGTCGCCCACGTCACCGCCAACGTCACCCTGGCCCTGGGCGCCTCACCCATCATGGCCGCCGCGGCCGAGGAGGTGGAAGAGGTGGCCGCCCAGGCCGACGCGCTGGTGCTGAACCTGGGCACCCTCACCCCAGCCGCCGCGGACACCATGGTGGCCGCCGGCCGCGCGGCCAACGCCGCGGGACGGCCGGTGATCCTGGATCCGGTCGGGTACGGCTTCACCGGCCTGCGCACCCGCACCGCCCAGCGGATCCTCAGCCAGGTGCAGGTGGCCGTGATCCGAGGCAACCAGGCCGAGATCGCCCTGCTGGCGGGAACCGGGGGCCGGGTGCGCGGGGTCGACGCCGCCGGCAGCCTTGAGGATGCCGCCGTGGAAGATGCCGCCCGGCGCCTTGCGGAACGGACCGGAGCGGTGGCGGCCGTCACCGGCCCCGTGGACCGGGTAGCCGGGCCGCAGGGCATCATCCGCATCCACCACGGGCACCCGCTGATGGCGGCGGTCACCGGCACCGGCTGCATGGCCACCACGGCGGTGGCCGCCTTCACCGCCTGCGCTCCTGATCGCCCCTGGGAAGCGGCAGCCGCAGGCCTGGGTGCTTTCGCCCTGGCCGGCGAGCGGGCCGCGGGCGGCCCCGGCGGCGCCGGTCCGGGCAGTTTCCAGGCGGCGCTGCTGGATGCCCTCTACCGGCTTGAGCCCGGCGACCTGGACTCCCTCCGGGTGGAGGTGGTCTCGTGAGCGGAGCGCCGCTGGACCGTCTCCGGCGGGTGCCCGGCCGTTCCCGCCTGGCCGAAGCCCTTGGGGTCTACGTCATCCTGGACGTCGACACCCTGGCCGGGCGTTCCCTGCTGGACGTGGCCCAGGCGGTGATCCAGGGGGGCGCCGGCGCCGTCCAGCTGCGGGCCAAGCGCTGGGACGGCGGCCAGGTGCTGGAGGCTGCCCGCCGCATCCGGCCCCTGGCCGAGGCGGCCGGCGTGCTGTTCATCGTCAACGACCGGGTGGACGTGGCCTGGTTGGCCGGCGCCGGCGGGGTCCACCTGGGCGAGTCCGACATCCCGGTGGCCGAGGCCCGGCGCCTGCTGGGTCCTGACGCGGTCATCGGCTTTTCCCCGGACGACCTGGACAGCGCCCGCCGCGCCGTTCTGGCGGGCGCCGACTATCTCGGCGTGGGTCCCGCCTACGGCACGGCCACCAAGCCGGACGCGGGACCGGCCATCGGCCCGGAGGGCGTGGGCGCCGTGGCTCGCGCCCTGCCCGTGCCGGTGGTGGGGATCGGCGGCATCAACGCCGCCAACGCCGCCGCGGTCATCGCCGCGGGCGCCTGCGGCGTGGCGGTGGCATCGGCGGTGCTGCGCGCTCCCGACGTGAGCCGCGCCGTGCACGACCTGGCCCTGGCCGTCCGGGCGGCGTGCAGCGGCCGGGTCCCGTGAGAAGGCGCCGCGACCCTGGAACGACGCTTGGCAGAGGAGGCACGCCATTGCCCAACGGTTCCCGTGCTGTGGTCCCCCGGGCGCTTACCGTCGCCGGGTCCGACTCGGGCGGCGGCGCCGGCATCCAGGCCGACCTCAAGGCCTTCCTGGCCTCCGGGGTCTACGGCATGTCGGTGATCACCGGGCTGACGGCCCAGAACACCCTGGGTGTCCGGGGCGTGCACCTGGTCCCCGAGGACTTCATCATCCAGCAGTTGGACGCCGTGGTCGAGGACATCGGGGTCGACGCCGTCAAGACGGGGATGCTGGGCACCGCGGGCATCGTCGAGGCCGTGGCCGGCGCCGTCCGCCGCCACGGCATCACCCGCCTTGTGGTGGACCCGGTCATGATCGCCAAGTCCGGCGACGTGCTGCTGGACCCCGACGCGGCCCGCGCCCTGCGGGAGCAGCTGCTGCCCCTGGCGCTGATCGCCACGCCCAACCTGCACGAGGCCGGCGCCCTGGTCGGCCGGCGGGTGGAAACACTGGAACAGATGGAGCAGGCGGCGCGGGACCTCCATGCCCTGGGCGTCCGCTACCCGGTGGTCAAGGGCGGCCACCTGACCGGGGACCGGGCCATCGACGTGGTCTTCGACGGGCGCGAGATCATCCACCTGGAGGCGCCGCGGATCCACACCCGGCACACCCACGGGACCGGCTGCACCTTCTCGGCCGCCATCTGCGCCGCCCTGGCCCGGGGCATGGAACCGCTGGAGGCCATCCGCTACGGCAAGCAGTTCATCACCGAGGCCATCGCCCACGCCCTGGCGCTGGGCGCCGGCCACGGTCCCACCAACCCGGGCCGCCTGGTGGTCGAGCCCGGCAGGAGGTGCCAGCGATGAGTCCGGAGCAGCCTCATCCCATTCCCGCCGGCCGGGAGGGGTCCCGCCTCACCCCCCGCCACCTGGCCCTGGCCGGCATGCTGGCCGCGCTGGCCACCCTCAGCGCTCACCTGATCTGGTTCCCGGCGGGCGTGGCCAGGGCGTTTCCCGTCCAGCACGCCGTGAACGTGGTCGCCGGCGTGCTGCTGGGCCCGTGGACGGCCACGGCCATCGCCCTGGTGGTCGGCATCCTGCGCAACGCCCTGGGCCTGGGCACGCCGCTCGCCTTCCCCGGCGGCATGATCGGGGCGTTCCTGGCGGGGTGGGCGTACCGGCGCTTCCGCACTTACGGGGCCGCCATCGCCGGCGAGGTCATCGGCACCGGGATCCTGGGGGCCCTGGCCTCGGTGCCGGTGGCGCACCTGGTCATGGGCCGGGCGGTGGGCGTGCTGGCCTTCGTGCCCGGCTTCCTGGTGTCGACGGTGTCGGGCAGCATCCTGGCATGGCTGGTCCTGAAGGGGCTGGACCGTCGCCGGGCGTCGCGCGGCCGGGTCCATGCCGGTTGAGCGGGCCCCAGCCCGGGGCGCTACGGGCGCGCCGGCCAGGGTGTCACGGTCCCCACGATGGACCGGGGCCGATCGGCGCGGATGGCCTCCAGCACGCCCTGGCTGATCTCCCGGTGGGTCAGCCAGCGGCTGCGCCCGGCATCGATGACGAAGCCCCGGATGACCTCGCGGTACAGAATAGGGCCCGCCCGCTCCAGGGCGGCGCGGCGGCCGGGATCGGGCCGCGACGGGTCGGCGGCGACGCTGCCCAGGACGTGAAAGAACCGGCCGGGTCGCTCGGGGGTGCCGGTGTACTGGGCCACCACCCCGGGAGCCTCGGGCGCGGTGCCGTGGATCCAGCAGACCGCCGGTTCGATGGGACCGTGGTCCCGCACGGCCTGCTCCAGGGCCGCCCGGAGGGCCGGCGTGTCGTGATAGTCCAGGGCGATGAGGTTGAGGCTGCCGGCCGGCGGGCGCGGCAGCCGCGCCGCCGCATCATGCAGGCGGTACGGGTTGCGGGCGATGACGGACACCACGCGGTCTCCCGGGCCAGTTCCAAAGTGGCCGCGGCCAGCATGCCCGTACCCCCCACCACCAGCGCGTGGCAGCGGTCCCCGTCCGCCGTCATGGCTGCCGTCCCCTCCCCAGACCGTTCGAGTCTCCGCTTCCAGTCTACGGAAGCCGCGCAGCCGGCAGCAAGCGGCGTGCGCTGCCCTCACGCGAGCCCTGTTTACACCCCACTTTCTCCTGCTGACGGCCGGGGCGTTCCACCGTCACCGACCTGCCCCGCCGCCTCGATAATGACCCGGCAGCTGGTGGACTTCCTGCGGCGCTTCCGCGGCGGGCCGCCGTCGACGGCACACGGGCCCCTCACCGGCACCGAGACCCGTGCGGCCCCGGGACCAGGGATCCCGCCCACCGTGCCGAATCTGCCGCAGGTGGTCCAATCGTTTCCAGTCGCAGGGGGGCGTGGTTGCCATGCAGGTCCGCAGGATCGATCTCAGCCATGTGGTGGAGCCGGGGATGCCCATGTTTCCAGGGCTGCCTTCGCCCGTGGTCACGGCCCTGGTGGCCCGGGAAGACAGCCGGCGCTTCTATGCGGGAGGCACGTCCTTCCTCCTGACCTTCGTGACCATGCCGGGCAACACGGGGACCTACATGGATGCCCCCTTCCACCGCTTCGCCGGGGGCGACGACCTGCCGGACCTGCCGCTGGAGCGCCTGGCCCACGTGCCGGCGGTGGTGGTGCGGGTCAACGAGCCCGCGGACCGTCCCGTCGCCGGCGTGGACACCTTCCGCCCCCTGGGCGGGCAGCTCCAGGGTCGTGCGGTCCTGGTGGCCACCGGCTGGGACCGCCACTGGGGCGAACCGCGGTACATCGAGCGGAACCCCTACCTCACCGCGGAGGCGGCCCGGTTCCTGCGCGATGAGGGGGTGGCCCTGGTCGGCATCGACTCCGCCAACATCGATGACATGGCAGACCGCACCCGGCCGGTACACACCATCCTGCTGGAAGCCGGGATCCCCATCGTTGAGAACCTGACGGGCCTCACGACCCTGCCGGAACGCGGCGCCTTCCTGCACGCCGCCCCCGTGAAAGTCCGCGGCGGGGCGGCCTTCCCCGTGCGGGCCTACGCCGTGCTGCTGGAGTAGGGCCCGTCCCCTGCCCGGTGCCGCCGCCCGATTCTGCGGCCCGGTCCTGGCGCCCGGGTCCTGCGACCCAGTCCCGCGCGGTCCGGTTCTGCGCTTGCCTGCCCCTCCCGCTCCGGCTCCGTTGGTACCCTGAGCGGCTTCCTGTGACGGCGACCCGGTTGCACCGGAAACGGCGGCCGTCAGGGATGCCCCCGGAGGCCGGTCCGGAGCGGGTGACGCCGTGGGGTTCCCCCATGGGCCGTGAAGGCGTTGCTGACGCCTTATTTCCGAGAGAAGGGGGCACCCCTGGCCAGTCAAGGCACTCCGCGCGCCCTATTGGCCGGTCATGCCGGCTCCTTCACCCGCAACGGGCCGGAATAGGGAGTCCTCGACGCCTTAACATCCAGGAAAGCTGCCCGGACGACTACTTAGGGAACCACGGGCGCCTTACCGCACCGGCTTACCCCCGGACCGCCGGCCCCAGTCCCCGTCCATCTCCCGGATCATGGCCTCAGCCAGCCGGGCGCCGGTGTTGATGACGCCCCGCCCACCCGGTCCAGGGTGTCGGTGGGCCAGTGCCGGTTGGGGGGCAGGCCGCGGTCGTCCTCCGAACAAGACGTCCTAAAGTCGTCCCGAATGTCGAGATCCGGGAAGCGAAGAGCAGGCTGGTAGGGCGGAACACGGCCTGCAGGGACCTTCACAGCCGCTCCGGCCGGATGGGACGTGCCTGGCGGCTGGCGTGCTCACCCGGCGGGAGGACTCACCGGGACGTCATCGGCGGCTGCTGCCGGGCGGCGAAGTGCCCCAGGGTGATTTCGGCCACACGTTCCAGGTAGCTCCTCATGGCCCGCGCGGCCAGTTCCGTGTTCTGATCGCGGATGGCGGCCACGATCTCCCGCGACCGGTCAACCCAGGCCGCTAACTCCCCCGGGGGCGCGTACACCGCCTCCAGCAGCGGCGCATAGGCCTCGTGCCGGACGACGTTCAGCAGCGCCACGATCATCTGGTGGAGCAAATCGTTGTGCGATGCGGCAGCCAGCGCCAGGTGGAACTGAAAGTCCGGTTCCAGCGCGCTTTGCTGCTGGCGGACCGCTTCCTCGAGGCTTCGCAGCCAGTATTCCAGCCGGTGAAGATCCTCGACGGTGCGCCGCCCGGCCGCGAGCCTGGCCGCCTCCACCTCCAGCAGCATGCGGAACTCGAGAAACTGCCAGTAGGTATGCCCGTTCCGCACCATGGCCACCAGAACCGGCATGAGGACGGTGCCGAGATCCGGTGCCGTCACGTAGGAGCCGCGCGGCGTGACTTGGACAAGTCCCAGGGACGCCAGCGATGAGATGGCCTGCCTGACCGACGGCCGGCTCACACCCAGGGCCTTGGCGATGTCGCGTTCGGGCAACAACTGGTCACCCGGCGCCAGCTCCCCGTTGAGGATCATGTCCAGCAGCCGCTGCTGGACCAGTTGATGACGCCGGGGCTCGGTCTCTCTCTTGAGCTTCACGCGACCAGGAATCCCCTTTCGCAAGGCCCGCCTCGCACTTCCTCCGTTGGGCCGGCCGGGTCCTCCGGCTCGATCCCGAGCGCTGCTCCGGCCCGAGCGTGCCGTCGGCCCGAGCGCGGCGCCAGCCCGAGCGAAGCACCGGCCCGAGCGAGGCACCGGCCCGAGCGTGCCGCCAGCGCGAGCGTGCCGCCGGCGGCACCGCCTTCGCCCGGTCGTCGAGCCGCCGGCGGCGTGGTCAGCCCACGATGTTCATCCGGTACCCACCGCGGAACAGCCGGTTTTCCTGGAACCGCGTGATGCTGAAGGCGTTCAGGTCCAGATAGGTGCAGGTGCCGGTGGAGATGTACTCGGCCACGGCCTCGCCGGTGGCAGGCGACAGCTTAAAGGAATTGCCGCCCCCGCCGGCCACCTGCAGGTATCCGTCGATCCCGGGCACGGGGCCGAAGATCAAATGATGATCGGGCGTATGGCCGTCGATGCCGGTCCATGCGCGGACCCGCTGCATCCCTTCCGCCCAGGGGCAGCGGCGCACCAGGTTGTCGTGCATCTCGGCCTCGAACAGGTCGCTGGGCCGCGGCGCGGGGGCATCCGGGTCGGGTGTTTCGGTGGTCAGGGTTTCGTTCTCCAGGCGCCCCCCTCCGGCCAGCATCAGACCCGAGGCGTCAGGCCTGCAGTAGGTCATGTGGGGCATGTCCACCCAGGTGGGCGACGTTCGGGTCCATGCGGGGTTGCGGGGGTTCACCGCGATCATGCTCAGCGTCCCCGGCTTGATGGGCAGGTCGACGCCCACCATGGCCGCGATCCGGGGCGCCCAGGCACCGGCGCAGTTGACCACGTACCGGCACTGGATGGAATGCCCGCCGGCTTTCACACCCCGCACCCTGGAGCCGTCCAGTTCGATGCCGGTGACCTCGGTTTCCACCAGCACGTGGACGCCCAGTTCCTGAGCCCTGGCGGCAAAGGCGTTGGCGGTGGCGTAAGGATCCGCATATCCCGCCTGCCGCTCGAAAGCGCCCAGCGCCAGGCCGTCGGTCCGGAACCCGGGAATGTATCGCTCGACCTGCGCCGGCTCGATGATTTCGGTGTCCACGCCGATCCGCTGCTGGCGCGCCACCAGTTCCTCCATCACCCCGGCGTCGTCCTCGTCCACCATCAGCAGCATGCCGTTCTGCACGTAACCGACGGGCCGGCCCAACTCCGCCTCAAGCCCCTGCCACCGCTGCGCGGCCCGCAGGGCCAGGCGAATCATGGGCTCGTTGGTGTAATGGCAGCGGATGATGCCGCCGGACACGCCCGAAGCCCCGGAGCCGATGCTGCCCTTCTCCACCAGGGCTACCTCGAATCCGGCCTTGACCAGGTGATAGGCGGCACTGGCCCCGTGCACGCCGCCGCCGATGACCACCACATCCACCTTGTTGGGGACGCTCTGCAACACGTTCACGCTCCTGCCCGGAGTGTCTGGAGGGTCCCAGTACCCCCGTGAGGCACTGAGATTGGAGTTCCGTTGGTCAGACCACGAATTCGCTGGACAAATTCGGTTTCCCTTTAACCGGAAGATTATCCTGGTTCCCTCGGAGGAGCTGCGGGCGCTCATGGCGCGTTTTCAACATGTCACCGTCGACCTGGGCGCGGGCGACGGGCGCCACGAGCTGCGCCTGGCCCGCAGCCGCCCGGACCGGTTCCGTCTGGCTCTGGACGCCGACGCAGAGGCCCTGCGGGAAGCGTCGGCCCGGGCAGCGCGCAAGGCCCGGGCGCGGCGGCGTCACCAACCCGGCTTTCGGGCGCATGCGGGAGGAGGCGTGCCCCGGCCGGTGGCCGGGGGGGCCGGGGGGGGCCCCAAGGGGACGGAACGGGGTGGCCGAC
>PKRI01000033.1 GCA_017577485.1 Bacillota bacterium
GATGAGAGCACCATCGCTCAGGTTTACCGTGCTAATGCTATTACTCGCTTCAACATGACACTGAATCTCCGGCGCCAACAAACAGTGAGCCCCGGGGCTGCCGGCAGTGCAGGGCGATATGTCGCCGGTGGCGCCTCCCCTCCCCCGTAGCCGGCGGTAAGCCTCGGAACTCGGCAGGGTTGCAGTCTGCAGCGCCATGGGCAGGACCCTTCCCCTGCGGCTCGACCCACCACCCGTTGGTCCTCTGGGCCGCCGAGAACCGGGCGACAGGCCTGGGGAGGTCCGTGGGCCACCGCGCGGGTGCGGCGGAGCAGCCCGGGTGCGGTTTGACCGCCTTACCGCGGCCGCCCCTCGGCGCCTTGCCGGCCTGCACCCCTCACGCACCCGCGCCGGCCGCCGGTTCCACCTCGGCGGTGCAGTACGCGCAGCGCGTGGCCCGCAGCGGGATCTGCGACAGGCAGTAGGGGCACTCCCGGGTCGAAGGCGGCGCTTCCTCCTGCTGCCCCCGAGGCGCCCGCAGGCGGTTGGCGGCGCGCACGATCAGGAACACGGCGAAGGCCACGATCAGGAAGTCCAGCACGGTCTGGATGAACATGCCGTAGTTGAGGGTCGGCGCGCCGGCTTCCTGGGCCGCCGCCAGCGTCGGGTAACCGGCACCGCTGAGGTCCACGAAGAGGTGCCGGAAGTCGATCCGCCCCAGCACCAGGCCGATGGGCGGCATGATGATGTCGTTGACCAGCGACGTGACCACGCTCCCGAACGCGGTCCCGATGATGACGCCCACGGCCAGGTCCAGGGCGTTGCCCCGCATGGCAAATTCCTTGAATTCCTTGAGGATGGCCATCTCCCCCCATCACCGCTCCGCGTGCCGTGGTTCCCGAGGGGTTGTACAGCGGTGGCGGGTTTCCTGGCCCTGGAGGACCCGGCTGCGGCACAGTCAAGGCGACCACAGCGCCTTAATTCGGGAAGACTCGGGGCGTCCGGCATGCTAAGGAGCCGGAAATACCCTATTCCCATGCACCTGGTTGACATAAGTCCAGGAGGTGCCAGATTAAGGCATCCGGAATGCCTTGTGTCGCACCGGACCCACATCTTCCGCATGGATAAGGCGCTGGCAGTGCCTTAGACTTCGGCTGCCAGTGCCTGGCGCCGGCCCACGACCCATGGACCCCATGCACCCCGCGGCTACAACCCGCCGGCCGTGGCCGAGAAGAACGGGTCGGCCGCCGCCACGAAGCGGCCGTGGGGGTCGATGCCCGCGGCGGTGGGACTGGCGAAGAACCGGGGATAGAAGGACTCCTCCACCTCCACCACCGGGTGCCCGCGGCGGGCCAGGCCGTGCAGGATCCGGCGGCCCAGGCGCTGGTCCACCAGCACGTGGGGACCGGTGCAGTCAACGCGAGGCGCCTCCAGGGCGCGCTGCAGGGGCATGCCGAAATCTACCAGGTTGACCACCAGGTGGGCGTTGCAGCCGATGATGCGGCGGCCGCCGCTGGACCCCACGGCGTAGGCGCTGCCGTCGGCCAGGACCACCACCACCGGCGCCATGTTGGACGGGGGGCGCCGGCCCCCGGCCACCGACAGCGGCTTTCCCGGCTCCGGGTCGAACCAGAACATGCCGTTGTTGAGGAGGATCCCGGTCCCCTCCACGGTGTAGCGGGATCCAAAGCGGCTGAGCAGCGTGCTGGTCAGGCTGACCAGGTTCCCGTCGCCATCCACCACGGACAGGTGCGTGGTGGACTCATGGGGTTCCGGCGCCGGGGCACCGCCGTTATCGGCCGCAACCGCACCCAAAGGACCGACCACGCCGGCCGGCCCGCCGGCCGCGCCGCCCGCGCCCGCCGCCCCGGCGAAGCGCCGGCCGTACGCGGCCCGCGCCGCGCTGACCAGGGCGTCCCACGCGTCCACGGAGCGCGGTCCCAGGGCACCCATGGGCACCGAAGCCAGGCCCCCCAGGATCTCCGCCACAAAGGGCCCGCCGCTGGGGTCCGGCGACGTGAAGACCTGGGCATCCCGGTACGGGAACGCCGGGGCGTCTTCCACCACGATGGGCCGGTAGCCGGCCAGGTCGTCCAGCGAGAGGATGCCGCCGTCCCGCCGGACCGCCGCCACGATGGCCTCGGCGATCTCGCCGTGGGTGAAGGCCTCGGGCCCGCGCTCGGCCAGGATGCGCAGGGTCCGGGCCAGGTCGGGCTGCCGCAGCCGGCGGGGCGTGGGCGAGTCGGCGGGGACCGGCGGCAGGCCGCCGGGCAGGAACACCCGCGCCGTCTCCGGGTAGCGCCGCACGGTGGCCGCGTCGACGGCGATGGCCAGGGTGGTGAACCAGTCGACTTCAAACCCTTCCTCGGCGGCGCGGATGGCGGGCTGGAGCACCGTGGCCAGGTCCAGGCGGCCGAAGCGCTCCAGGGCCAGGCACAGCCCCGGCACCGCCCCCGGCACCGCCACGGACAGGGGCCCGTGGACGTTCACGTCCCCCTGCACCCGGCGCCAGGGGAACAGGTCGCCGGCGACGCCCTCGGCCAGGGGATACATGTCGGGCGCCGCCGCGGCCGGCGCCTGCATGCCGAAGTCGATGGCGACGGTGCGCCCCGAGGCCAGGCGGATCACCATGAAGCCGCCGCCGCCCACGCCGCTCATCCAGGGCTCCACCACGCCCGAGCAGAAGGCGGCGGCCACGGCGGCGTCCACCGCGTTGCCCCCGCGCTGCAGCATCTCCAGCGCGGCGGCCGTGGCCGCGGGATGCTTGGCGGCCGCCGCGCCCCGGCGGCCGAAGGCCTGGCGCTTGCGCACGATCCAGCCTGGCCTCAAGGACATCGACACCGTCAATCGCCTACCTCACTGGCCGGCCGCGACCTTCATCTCCGTCAGGATGCGGTCGAACGCCGCCACCGCGTCCCCCACATCCACCAGCACCTCGGCGTTGCGCAGGGCCTCCACCGGCGGGTAAGCCGCGGGATTGCTGCGGATCTCCTCCGGCAGCAGCTTGAGCGCCTCGGCGTTGGGCGTCCCGTAGGGGAAGGCCTCCGCGATCCGCGCGCCCACGTCGGGCCGGAGCACGTAGTTGATGAACACGTGGGCCCAACCGGGATGGGGCGCGTCCTTAGGGATGGCCAGATTGTCCTTCCAGAGGTTGCCGCCCTCCCTGGGCAGCACGTACGCGATGTTGGGATTCTCCTGGGCCGCCAGCACGGCCTCGGCGCTCCAGACCACGCCCAGCCAGACCTCTTCCGAGATCAGCAGGGACTTGGGGCTGTCGCTGTCATACGCCTTGACCCGCGGCGCCAGTTCCAGCAGTTTCGCCTTGGCTTCCTCGAGCCGCGCCGGGTCCGTTTCGTTCATCGAGTAGCCCAGCAGCTGCAGCGCCATGCCGGGGATCACCCGGCTGTCGTCCAGCAGCACGATGCGGCCGGCGTACTTCGGATCCCAGATGTCGGCCCACGACGTGGGCTCGGGATCCACGTACGCCTTGTTGTAGGCGATGCCGGCGGTGCCCCACATGTACGGCACCGTGTACTGGTTGCCGGGGTCGTAGCTGGGATCCCGGTGCTCCTCGGCCAGGTTGGCCATGTTGGGAATCTTGCTGCGGTCCAGCGGCTCCAGCAGGCCCTGGCGGACCATGATCTCGATGGTGTAGTCCGACGGCACCACCACGTCGTACTGGCCCTGGCCGCCCGCCTGGAGCTTGGCCAGCATCTCCTCGTTGCTGGAGTAGTTGTCCACCACCACCCGGACGCCGTACTCGGCCTCGAAATCCCGGATGACGTCGTCGGGCATGTACTCCGTCCAGATGAAGAGGTGCAGGACCTTCTCCTCGTCGGGCAGTTCGCCGGGCGCACCCTGTCCCCCCGAGGTTCCACCGGAGGACCCTCCCGAGGACCCGCTGCCCCCGGCCCCCCCTCCGCAGGCCGCCAGCGTCAGCAGGGCCAGGACCAGCGCCAGGACCAGCAGCGGCGCCGGCCCCAGGCCCCTCCCGATCCGCAGGTGTCTTGCCGGACTCATGGCACCGTTTCCCCCTAACGTGTCAGGTCGAGATAGGGCGCGGGACCCGCCTCCGCGGCGCCGTCCCGGCCCGCCGACCGGCTCCGGATCCGATCCGATCCCCATGCCAGGCCCAGGGTGATGATCAGCATCAGGGTGGACAGCGCGTTGATCTTGGGGCTCACGCCGAACTTGACCATGGAGAACACGTGCAGCGGCAGGGTGGTGGAGCCGGGTCCGGCCGTAAAGAACGTAATGATGAAGTCGTCGATGGACACCGTCAGCGCCAGCAGCGCGCCCGCCACGATGCCCGGCAGCACCAGCGGCAGGGTGACCCGGCGGAAGGTGGTCCACTCGTCGGCGCCCAGGTCCATGGCCGCCCGCTCGAGACTGGGGTCGAGGCCGTGCAGCCGGGCCCGGACCACCAGGGCCACGAAGGGCGTGCAGAAGGTCACGTGGGAAAGGATGACGGTGAGCAGGCCCAGGTTCATGCTCAGGAGCCGGAAGGTGGCCAGCAGGCTGATGCCCAGCACGATCTCGGGCAGCACCACCGGCACGTAAAGCAGCGCCTCCATGATGCGGCGGCCCGGAAAGCGGTGGCGGGTCAGGGCGAAGGCCGCCATGGTGCCCAGGATGGTGGAAAGCAGCGTCGACGCCGCCGCCACCACCAGGGTGTTGCGGGTGGCCCGCAGCACCTCCACGTCCCGGAACAACTCGCCGTACCAGTCCAGGGTGAAGCCCTGCCAGACCACGTTCACCCGGGACGTGTTGAAGCTGAAGGCGATGAGGATGGCGATGGGCACCCACAGGAACGCCAGGGTCAGCAGGCTGTGGGCCGCCAGCCAGCCGCCGCGCCGTCCCGCGCTCACGCCCGCGGTCCCTCCTCACCCTGGTCCGGCGACAGGTAGCGCACGTAGACGAAGATCAACAGCAGGCTGACCACCGTCAGGATCACCGAGGCCGCGGCGCCGAAGGGCCAGTCGCGGGCCTGGGTGAACTGGCGCTGGACCAGGTTGCCGATCAGCACGGCGCGGGCACCGCCCATCAGATCCGAGATGTAGAACAGCGCCAGCGACGGCACGAACACCAGCACCGACCCGGCCACCACCCCGGGCATGGTCAGCGGCAGCGTCACCCGCCAGAAGGCCCGGGCGGGGCTGGCCCCCAGGTCCTGGGCGGCCTTCACCAGGCGCCAGTCCAGTTTCTCGATGCTGGCGTAAAGGGGCAGGATCATGAAGGGCAGCAGCGCGTAGACCAGGCCCAGCACCGCCGCCTCCCGGGTGTAGAGCAGTTCCAGCGGCTGCTGGATGACCCCGGCGCCGCGCAGCACGTTGTTGACCAGGCCGTTGCTGCGCAGCAGCACGATCCAGGCGTAGGTGCGGATCAGCATGTTGGTCCAGAAGGGCAGGATCACCAGGCCCAGCAGGCGCGCGCGGCGCTCCGGCGGCTGCTGGCAGGCGTAGTAGGCGAAGGGGTAGCCCACCAGCAGGCAGATGGCGGTGGTCACCAGGGCGATCCACAGGGAGTCGGCCAGGATCCGGACGTACAGGGGGTCGGCGAAGCGGGCGTAGTTCTCCAGCGTGAAGGTGACCTCGATGGGCCCCTGGACCCCGCGGCGCATGAAGCTCACCGCCAGCACCAGCACCAGCGGGATCACTTCGAAGATGAGCAGCCACGCGGCCAGCGGGCCCACCAGGGCCAGCAGCCGCCACGGCGACCGCCGGCCCATGGCTACGCCCCCGCGTCCCTGCCGCCGGGATCGTCTGGCCCGCCCTGCTCCCCGGACGGGCCGTCATCGTCGTCGTCCCGCAGCACCACCACGTCGCCCTCGTCGAAGGCCAGGAACACCTCGGTGCCCGGCGCCGCCGAGGCCAGGGGCGTGCCCAGCGGCGTCGTCACCTGCAGCGGCGTGCCCCCGGCGACCACCTGCAGCCGCACGAAGGCGCCGGCAAAGGTCACGTCCTGCACCCGCGCCGCGGCGGCGTCCTGGTCCCCTGGCTGGGCCGCCCGCAGCCGCTCGGGCCTGAGGCCCACCAGCACCGTGGAGCCGGTGCCGGCATCCACCGGCACCCGCTGGCCCGGCACCGCCAGGCGGCGGCCCAGCACCTCGATGACCAGGCGGCCGCCGTCCCACCCCCGGACCGGCGCCTGCAGCAGGTTGATCTCACCCACGAAGTCGGCCACGAAGCGGCTGACCGGGCGCTCGTAGATCTCCTCCGCCGTGCCCACCTGCTCGATGCAGCCGTGGTTCATGACCGCGATGCGGTCGCTCATGGTCAGGGCCTCGTCCTGGTCGTGGGTGACGTAGATGAACGTGGTGCCCAGGTCCCGCTGCAGGCGCTTCAACTCGCCCTGCATCTGCTTGCGCAGTTTCAGGTCCAGGGCGCCCAGGGGCTCGTCCAGCAGCAGCACCGCGGGTTCGTTGACCAGGGCCCGGGCCAGGGCCACCCGCTGCTGCTGGCCGCCGGAAAGCTGCCGGGGATAGCGCCGGTCCAGGCCGGCCAGGCCCACCCGCTCCAGCATGCCCAGCACCCGGCGGCGGATCTCGTCGCCGGGCAGGCGCCGCATCCGCAGGCCGAAGGCCACGTTCTCGAACACCGTCATGTGGGGGAACAGGGCGTAATTCTGGAACACGGTGTTGACCGGCCGCCGGTAGGGCGGCTCGTAGGTCACGTCGCGCCCGCCCACGAAGACGCTGCCGCTGTCGGGCACCTCGAACCCGGCGATCATGCCCAGCGTGGTGGTCTTGCCGCAGCCGCTGGGCCCCAGCAGCGTCAGGAACTCCCCGCGGTTGACCGTCAGGTCGATGCCCCTGACCGCCAGCAGGTCGCCGAACCGCTTGGTGACCTTCTCCAGCCGCACCATGCGGCCGTCGGGCGGGTCTGCCGGACCCCCGCGAACAGCCATGGACGTCTCCCCCGTCAATCCAGAGCCTGTCCCAGCACGTGCTCCAGGATGGACAGACCCTCTTCCAGCTCAGCCTCGGTGATCGTCAGCGGAACCAGGGTGCGGATCACGTTGCCGTAAAGGCCGGCCTTGATCATCATCAGCCCGTGCCGGTAGCACGCGTCCATGATGCGGTTCACCCGATCCGCGTCCGGTTCCTTGCTGTCGCGGGAGCGGACCACCTCGAAGGCCTGCATGGCGCCCACGCCCCGGACGTCACCGATGAACGGGAAGCGCTCCTGCCACGCGCGGAACTGCCCGGAGAGGCGCCGGCCCAGCGTGCGGGCCCGCTCCAGCAGGCCGTCGCGCTCGATGATCTCGATGGACTTGAGGGCCGCCGCGCAGGCCACGGGATGCCCGCCGAAGGTGCTGCCCAGCCCCCAGGCAGGCACGCGGTCCATGATCTCGGCCCGGCCCACCACCCCGCCCAGGGGCCACCCGGCGCCCAGGGCCTTGGAGGTGGCGATCAGGTCAGGCACCACGCCGTGGTGCTCGATCCCGAACCAGTAGCCGGCCCTGCCCATGCCGGCCTGGACCTCGTCGCTGATCAGCAGGATGCCGTGCTGGTCGCACAGGCGCCGCAGCCCCTGCATGAAGGCCCGCGGCGGGACGATGAAGCCGCCCTCGCCCTGGATGGGCTCGATCAGCACCGCGGCCACCCGCTCCGGGGCCACCACGGTGTCCAGCAGGTGCTGCACCTGACCCAGGTAGTAGGCCGCCGCCTCGTCCTCGGAGGCGAAGGCGACCGGCGCCCGGTAAAGGTAGGGGTACGGCGCGTGGACGATGTGGGGCGGCAGCGACGCCAGGAACGGCAGCCGCGACGGCTTGGTCTTGCCGGTGGCCGTCAGCGCGCCGTAGGTACGGCCGTGGAACGCGCCCGTGAAGGCGATGATGAACTCGCGCCCCGTGGCCGCCCGGGCGATTTTGATGGCGTTCTCCACAGCCTCGGCGCCGCTGTTGAAGAACACCGACTTGGTGGTGAAGGACTCCGTCCTGCCGTCGGCGGTGGTCCGGGGGTAGATGCGGTCCAGGGCCTCGGCCAGGCGCAGGTACGGTTCGTAGACCACCACGTGGAAGCCCAGGTGGGTGCAGCGCTCCATCTGCTCCCGGGCCGCGGCCAGCACCTCGGGGTGCTGGTGCCCCACGTTGAGCACGCCGATGCCGGCGGCGAAGTCGATGTAGCGGTTGCCGTCCACGTCGTAGAGGGTGGCCGGGTACTGGGCCCGCTCCACCACCACCGGCGTCACGTGGAAGAAGGCCGGCGCGACGTGGCGTTCCTTCAGCTCCAGGAGTTCCCGGCTGCGGTTTCCCGGGAGGTTTCGCGGGTTGACTGCCACTCCTTGTCCTCCCCGTCTGAACTGGACAGCAGCGGGACCAGGCGGATGGGGTCGGGTCCCAGCAGGCCTTCCAGCCACTCCAGAAACTCTTGATGGCGGTGGGGCGACATGGCGCGCCAGACCGGCCGCACCGTGTCGATGATCCACCGCGGCGGCAGAAGCCGCTGCCGGCGCACCGTTTCGTCCCAAGGGCAGAAGAGCAGGTCCAGGTAGTCCACCGGGTCCTTGTCCGGGCCCAGGGGCGGCTGGCGGTACGTGATGTCCACGCGCAAGAAGCCCAACCGGTGGAACACCCGCAGGCGGTCCCAGGCGTCCAGGGCCGTCTGGCGCTCGCGCTCCAGGAACTCGGCGGGCGTGCGCTCCGGGCTCTCCACCTCGATGAACACGCCCCGGGCGCCCGGCGCGCCGTGGGCCCGGGCCTGGCGGTCCAGGGTGGCCCGGCGGGCCTCCACCAGGGCGCGGCCGATGCCCGCGCGGCGGTACGCCCTGTCCACCACCAGGTACTCGGAGAAGCCGCAGTGGGACGCCGGCACGTAGTTGAAGAAGACGCCGCCCACCACGGCATCGCCGTCCAGCGCCACCAGCACGTGCACCGTGCGGTCGGCCTCGCGGCGGCCGGCGCCCGCCCGTACCTGCGCCTCGCTGAGCACCAGGTTGGGATCGGCGAAGGTGGTGCGGAGGAGATGCGCCAGCCCACCCAGGGCCGGATGGGCAGGATCGGTGATCTCCTCAATGCGGATCGCCAAAGCCCTTCCACCCATCCTTTGCGCCATTCAGGGTCGAGCGGTGGAGGATTTCGTCGGCTCCCGGCACCCACCTGCGCGGCAGGGTGACAACACCTCTGGGGACACTGTGACGCGGGACGGCGGGCGGGACTTGCCGGGTGGGGCGCGGGGACGGGCTCAGGACGGCTGCGCGCCGCGGGCCGGCCGGGAGGCGGCCACCAGCGCGCTGAACTCGAAAACCAGGTTGGCGGCGGTGATGGCGGTAACCTGGGCGGGGTCCAGGTGCGGCAGCACCTCCACCACGTCGAAGCCGGCGAAGCGCAGCCCCACCAGGCGCCGCAGCACCGCCAGCACTTCCCGCGTCAGCAGGCCCCCGATCTCCGGCGTGCCCGTGGCCGGCGCGCACGCCGGGTCCAGCACGTCCACGTCGAAGCTGAGGAACACGGGCCGGTCCCCCACGCGGCGGCGGATCCTGGCGGCCAGGGCGCCGGCGTCGAAGGGGGTGAGCTCGTCCATGGGGACCACCTCGAAGCCGGCCCGGGACGGCAGGTGCTCGTCGCCGGGGGCGGGCAGCGGCCCCCGCAGCCCGATCTGGATGCTGTGCCCGGGCAGCAGCAGCCCCTCCTCCAGCGCCCGGTGGAAGGGCGTGCCGTGGCCCAGGGGCTGCCCGTACTGGCTGGGCCAGGTGTCGGTGTGGGCGTCGAAGTGGACCAGCGCCAGCGGCCCGTGGACGGCCGCCAGGGCCCGCAGTTCGGGGTAGGACACCGAGTGGTCGCCCCCCAGGAAGATGGGGACGCACCCGGGGTGGAGCACCTGCCGCAGCTGTTCGGTGATGGCGTCGGCGCTCTCGCGGGCGTAGCCGGGCACGGTGGCCACATCGCCGAAGTCCACGGCCCGGAGCACCTCGAAGGGGGCCAGGCGGTGATAGGGATGGTAGCGGCGCAGGCCGCCCGACGCGGCCCGGATGGCGCCCGGCGCGAAGCGGGCACCGATGCGGAAGGACCCCCCGGTGTCGAAGGGCACGCCGATGATGGCCAGGTCCGCGCCGGACAGGTCCTTGCGGTGGGGCAGCCGCATGAAGGTCAGGAGGTCCGAAAAGGCCGGCATGTAAATCACGGGGATCCCACCTTCCGGCCTGCGCCCGGGGCGTCGTCTTCGATGCCTTCCACCGGGACCAGGGGGATCCGGTCGCCCTGCACCTGCGCCCTGAGATCGGCCAGGTACGCCTCGGCGTCGATGTAGCCGGGCCAGGCGTGGCGCAGCGTCTCCAGCACCATGCCCGCCGGCAGCCAGCCGGCCCGCTGCAGTTCCGGATCCGTAACCAGGCAGAGCAGGTCCATGTAGGTGACGGGCTGCCCACCGGGTCGGGCCGGCGGTTCCACGTAGCGCACGGCCACTTGCTGGAATCCGAAGTGACGGAAGATCCGCCGGCGGTGGACCGGATCCATCCCCGCCGCCCGCTCGGCGGCCAGCCGGTCCGGCGGCAGCCGCAGCGGGTTGGCCACCTCGATGAACAGGGCCCGGGGGCCCGGACGGCCCAGGCCCGCCGCCGCCTCCCGCAGCAGCCGCGCCCGCTCGTTGAACAGGCGGCGGCCCCACCCCCGGCCGCGCTGCGTGCGGTCCACCACCAGGTACCCCGAAAAGGCCGCGTCGGGTCCCGGCAGGTAGCAGAAGGCGGCGGCGCCCGTGAGGCGGCCGTCCTCCTCGGCCACCAGCAGGAAGTCGATGCGCTCCGGGGTCACGCGGCCGGCCACCCGGCGGCGCACCCCTTCGGCCGTCACCACCAGGTCGGGATCGGGGAACGTGCGCGCCACCAGGTCCGCGAAGGCCTCGACGGCCGGGTCCTGGGGGTCGGTGACGACCCGCAGCGTGCCCCCCATGGTCACTGACCTTCCTGGCCCTGGGCCTGGGGCAGCGGCTGGTTCAGCCCCGCCACCGGCACCAGCGGCACCGCGTCGTCGCCCAGTTCCTGCCGCAGCCGCCGCAGGTAAGGCCGCGCCGCCGGGACGCCGGCCCACACGGCGGCCACGGTTTCATAGAGCGCCCGGGCCGGCACCGTCAGGGTCCGCCGCACCTCGGGATCCATCGGGTGGAACAGCAGGTCGGTATACTTGACGGCCTTGCCGCCCGGACGGGACGGCGGCTGGACGTAGTTGACCGGCACCTGCAGGAAACCCATGTGGGCGAACATCCGCCGCCGCTGCACGGGATCCAGGGCGCTCATGGCCTCGGCCTGGCGCTGCCGCGGCGTCATCCGCAGCGGGTTGGCCACCTCGATCATGACGCCCAGGCACTGGGACCGGCCGAACAGGTTGGCCGCCTTCTGCAGGATGTCGGCCCGCCGGTTGAACAGCTCCCGGCCCAGGCCGCGGCCGCGGGCCGCCGGCTCCAGGACCAGGTAGTCCGAGAACGCGGTGTTGGCGGTGATGACATAGGTGAAGAGGGTGCCGCCCACCAGCCGCCGGCGCTCCTCGGCCACCACCAGGAAGTGGATCCGGCGGTGGTTCACCCGGTTGCGCACCTGCCACCGCAGGGTTTCCAGGTCAGAGGTCAGGTTCTTGTCGGCAAACGTACGTTCGAGGAGATCATGAAACCTTTCTACAGCCGGATCGTCCGCCTCGCTGACGATGCGAAATCGGGCGGTCACGGGAAACGTCCTCCCTGGACGTACACGAATCACGAAAGGATGCAAAGTCTCGGATCGACAGGTCGACGAGGCTCTTCTTGATGGCTTGTGCTTGCAGGCTTGAGAGGGGTAGAGGGCTGCCCGGTTCGGCAGGTTCGACCAGACGCGCCTGCGGGTCCGGCTTCAGGCGTTGCCGCCGGCGTCCCGCAGGGCTACAGCCCCACCCAGGGGCATGACCGGATACCTCCCGGAAACCTTGGGTCGACTCGGGTCGACCATGGGGTTCGGTCATATTTTACCTGTACCAGAGGTTCCCTGGCAAGCGGGGAACTGGAACCAGGCGGGGGACACCGGGGATGGGGCCGCCCGGCGCTCCCGTCACCGGGGTGCGCCGGGCGGACTCCCCACCCGCGGCAGGCGGCCGGCCGCTACTCGGTCGCCCGCAGTTTCAACTCCGTGAAGGCCTCGGCATAGAGCTCGCTGGCCTCCCCGGGGTCGGTCAGGAAGACGCACCGGGCCAGCTGGTCCTCGGGCGGGTAGGCGGCCGGGTTGCCGAGCACCTCCTCCGACAGCAGCGACAGCGCCTCGCCGTTGGGCGTGGCGTACGGGTATTCCTCGGCGATCTGGGCGGCGATCTCCGGCCGGTACAGGAAGTTGATGAACTCGTGGGCCAGGTCCGGGTTCGGCGCGCCGGCCGGGATGACCATCACGTCCACCCAGTAACTGCAGCCGCCGGCCGGCAGCACGTAGGTGATGTCCGGGTCCTCCATGATGGCCAGCGCCGCCTCGCCGCTGTACGCCTGGGCGATCCAGACCTCGCCGCTCAGCAGGTAGTCGCTCTGGGTGTCGCTGTCGAAGGCCTTGACCAGCGGCATCAGTTCCTCCAGCGTCCGCCGGGCGGCTTCGATGTCGGCCGGATCGGTGCTGCTGGGATCAAGACCGTTCATCCACAGCCCGATGGCCATGACCTCCGGCATGTCGTCCAGCAGCAGGATGCGGTCCTCAAAGGCGGGGTCGAAGATGTCGGCCCAGTCGGTGATCTCCTTGCCCACCTGGGCGGTGTTGTAGGCCAGGCCGGTGGTACCCCACATGTACGGCACGGTGTAGCGGCCGCCGGGGTCGTAGACCGGGTCGCGCAGGTCGTCCACCAGGTACTGGGTCACATTGGGCAGCCGGTCGAAATCCAGCGGCTCCACCAGTCCCAGTTCGATCATGGTGGCGGCCGTGAAGTCGCTGGGCACCGCCACGTCGTAGAGACCCTGACCGCCGGCCTGGAGCTTGGCCATCAATTCCTCGTTGGAGGAGTAGACGTCGTAGTTCACCCGCACCCCGAACTCCGCCTCGAAGGCAGCCAGCACCGAGTCGGGCAGGTACTCCGACCAGTTGAAGACGTTGAGCACCCTCTCGCCGCCGCCGGCGGAACCACCGCCCGCGCCGCCACTGCCGCAGGCCGCCAGCAGCAGGGCGGCCGCCAGCAGCGAGACCACTGGGAGCGCCGCAGGCCGGCGCAGCCCTCCAGTCTTCATGCGCCATCTCCCCCCATCCGTTCCGGTTCTTCGGGTTCCCCGCGGCCCGCGGCGCCGGCCGCGGGCTTGACATGGTTCACGCCCCACCGGCGCACCCAATCCGCCAGGATCAGCACGCCGGCGGTCACCACCAGGATCAGCGTCGACAGCGCGTTGATCTCCGGCGATACACCCAGCCTCACCGCGGAAAAGATGTAGAGCGGCAGGGTCGTGGAACCGGGCCCCGCGGTGAAGAAGGTGATCACCACGTCGTCCAGCGACAGGGTGAAGGCCAGCAGCGCGCCCGCCAGGATCCCCGGCCCCACCAGCGGCAGCGTCACGTGCCGGAACGTCTGCCAGCGGCCGGCGCCCAGGTCCATGGCCGCCCGCTCCAGGTTGCGGTCGAAGCCCACCAGCCTGGCGCGGATGGCCACCGTGGCGAAGGAGGCGGCAAAGGCCACGTGGCCCAGGATGATGGCGGTGCGCCCCGGCCGCAGCCCCGCCAGGACGAACGTCGCCAGCAGCGACACACCCATGATCACCGACGGCAGGATGATGGGCACGTAGACCAGCGCCTCCAGCAGCGACTTGCCCGGGAAACGGTGCCGCACCAGCACGAAGGCCGTCAGGGTACCCAGCAGCGTGGCCGCCAGCATGGTCCACCCCGCCACCACCAGGCTGTTCTCCAGGGCGCGCATGATCTGGTGGTTCTGAAACATGGCCGCGTACCACCGCAGCGTGAAACCGCGCCAGAACGAGAACCGCGAGTCGTTGAAACTGAAGACCACCAGCACCAGGATGGGGGCGTACAGGAAAAGGTACACGGCCCAGGCGTGGATGCTGAGCAGGCGGTCCCCCCAGCGCCGCCGGCCCACGTCAGATCAACTCCTCCACGCCGCCGGGGCTGAACCAGCGCACGTACACCCAGACCAGCAGCAGGGTCACGCCGGTGACGATGATGGACGCCGCCGCGCCGAAGGGCCAGTTGCGCGCTTCCAGGAACTCGCGCTGGATCAGGTTGCCCACCAGGACCATCTGGGCGCCGCCCAGCAGGTCGGAGATGTAGAAGAGTTCCAGGGTCGGGATGAAGACCAGCAGCGCGCCGGCCACCACCCCCGGCAGGGTCAGCGGGAAGATGACGCGCCGGAAAGCCTGGACGGGCCCCGCCCCCAGGTCGTAGGCGGCCCGCACCGTGGACGGGTCCAGCTTCTCGATGCTGAGGTAAAGGGGCAGGATCATGTAGGGCAGCAGCACGTAAACCAGGCCCAGGATGGCCGCCGGCTTCGTGTACAGCAACTGCACCGGCCCCGGCGCCAGGCCCAGGGCCGTGAGGATCTGGTTGACCGGCCCGTCGGCCCTGAGGATCACCTTCCAGGCGTAGGTCAGGATCAGGCTGTTGGTCCAGAAGGGGATGACCACCAGCAGCAGCAGGCGGCCGCGGCGCTCGGCGGGCTGCCGCGCGAGATGCCAGGCGAAGGGATACGCCACCACCAGGACGATCAGGGTGGTGATCAACGCCACAGCCAGGGAGTCGGACAGGACCTTGAGGTAGATGGGCTGCAGGAAGCGGGTATAGTTGGCCAGCGTGAAGGTGTACTCGATTCCGCCGTACGCCGTGCGCCGCGAGAAACTGTAGACCAGGATCAGCGCCAGCGGGACGACCTGCAGCAGGACCAGCCACAGCACGGGCGGCAGGACCATCAGCGCCAGTCCCCACCGGGATCGCCTCACCGCGCCGGTCACGTAGCGCGCTCCCCCTCCCCTGCTCCGCCGAAGGTCCGGGTGACGGCCCCGGCCCACCCGGCCCGCTCAGTCCACGTAGTCCCTCCACTTAAAGTACAGCGTGGCGGCCCGCAGCACGAGCCCCCGGGCACCGTACAGCGGGATCGGCTTCAGGTCAAGTTCTTCCAGGGGATAGCGGGACCGCTCCCGGCCCGCGATGTCCAGGGCCAGCAGCCGGCCCATCATGGTCGACAGCGCCGCTCCACTGCCGCAGTAGCCCAGGGCGAACCAGATGCCGTCGCGGGTGCGGCCGATGTGGGGCAAAAAGTCGAGGGTGAAGCCGGTGTAGCCGCCCCAGGCATACTCGATGCGGGCGCCGGCCAGGTCCGGGAAAATCCGGGTCATGGCCCGCTGCAGCACCCGGAAGGACGGCGGCCCCTCGCGGCCCGAGAGCACGCCGCGCCCGCCGAACAACATGCGCCGGTCGGGCGTCAGGCGAAAGTAATAAAGAAGCCGCTTGGTGTCGTAGACCATGCGGTCGTTGGGGATCAGCCGCCGGGCCAATTCCTCGTCCAGCGGCTCGGTGACGATGACGTTGTTGCCCACGGGCATGATGGACCGGTGCAGCCGCGGCACCACCGGCGGCGTATGGCCGTTGGTGCCCACCACCACGTGCCGGGCCCGCACGCGGCCCCGGGGGGTCTGGAGCACCCAGTCGTCGCCGGCCCGTTGGAGTCCCCGCACCGGCGAGCCGTGGAAGATGAGCCCGCCCCGTTCCTCCACGGCCCGCGCCAGGCCCAGGGCATAATTCAGCGGGTGGAAGCCGCAGGCGTGGGGATCCACCTTGCCGCCGTGGTAAACGGGGCTGTCCAGTTCCGTGGCCAGGTCGTCCTTTTCGACGATCCAGGTCTCGTAGCCCAACTGCTGGGCGTTGAACCGCTGGGCCTCGCGCAGCTCCTCCATGTGGGAGGGCTTCCAGGCCGCCGCCAGCGAACCGCACCGGCGCCAGTGGCAGGCGATGTTGTGCCGGGTGATGATCTGCTCCACCAGGTCGGCGGACTCCAGTTTCAGGCGCAGCAGCGCCCGGGCGCCTTCCAGACCCCAGCGCTGCGCCAGTTCGGCGAACCCGTACTTGAACCCGGGGATCAGCATGCCGGCGTTGCGGCCGCTGGCGCCCCAGCCCACGCGGTGCTGCTCCAGGACCGCGGCCTTAAGGCCCAACTCCTGCAGGTGATAGGCCGCCGAGAGCCCGGTGAAGCCGCCGCCGATGACGGCCACGTCGACGCTGAGGTCGCCGTCCAGTTCAGGGCGGTCCCGGTCACCGACGGCGGTGGCGGCCCAGTACGACGCGGGATGCTGCGATGCCCCGGCAGCCTGGTCCATGACCCGCGGCTCCTCCCGTCAGCGCCCGGCGCCCCGGCCGGCCACCTCGGCCAGCGCGCCCTCCAGGATGTCCAGCCCCTCCTGCAGCAGATCCTCGGGAATGCTGAGGGGCGCCAGGAAGCGGATGACGTTGCCGTAAAGGCCCGACTTGAGCACGATCAGGCCCCGCCGGCAGGCAAGCTGCACGATCTCCGAGGCCTCGTCGGAAGCCGGCTCTTTCGTCTGCCGGTCGCGCACCAGTTCCACCGCCACCATGGCGCCCAGGCCCCGCACGTGCCCCACCAGCGGGAACCGGTCGTACCAGGACTGGAAGCGCTCCAGCACCGCCGCGCCGACGCGGCGGGCCGACTCCAGCAGGTCCGTCTCGTCGAAGAGGCGGAAGACCTCCAGCGCGGCGGCGCAGGCCACGGGGTTGCCGCCGTAGGTGCCCCCCAGCCCGCCCTCTGCGGGCGCGTCCATGATCTCGGCCCGTCCGGTGACCGCCGCCAGCGGCATGCCCGCCGCCAGGGACTTGGCCGTCAGGAACAGGTCCGGCACCACGTCCTCGTGCTCGCAGGCCCAGAGGCGGCCCGTGCGCCCGAAGCCCGTCTGGATCTCGTCCACGATGAGCAGGATGCCGTGACGCCGGCAGAACTGGCTCAGCCGCGCCAGGAACCCGCGCGGCGGGACCACGAAACCGCCCTCACCCTGAACGGGCTCCACGATGACGGCCGCCACCCGGTCCGCCGGCACCTGGGTCACCAGCAGGCGTTCCAGGGCCGCCAGGGCCCCGTCCACCGGATCGACATCGCCGAAAGGATTCCGGTACGGGTCGGGATAGGGGACCCGGTACACCTCGCCGGGGAACGGGCCGAAACCAGCCTTGTACGGATTGATCTTGCCGGTCAGCGACAGGCCCATCATGGTGCGGCCGTGGAAGGCGTTCTCGAAGGCGATGATGCCCGGCCGGCCGGTGTAGGCCCGGGCGATCTTCACGGCGTTCTCCACCGCCTCGGCACCGCTGTTGACCAGCAGCGTCTTCCTGGCGTGGGTGCCGGGGGTCCGCCGGTTGAGCCACTCGGCCACGGCCACGTACCCCTCGTACATGGCCACGTGGAAACAGGTGTGGGTGAAGCGCTCGGCCTGGGCGCGGACCGCCCCTGTCACCTCGGAACGGCCGTGCCCCACGTTCAGGACGCCGATGCCGCCCGCAAAGTCGATATACCGGTTGCCGTCCACGTCCCAGACCAGCGCGCCCTCGGCGCGGTCGATGAACAGCGGGGTCGAGTTCCACACGCCCCGAGGCACCGCCTGGCGGCGGCGTTCCAGCAGGTCCTGTCCCCGGGCGCCGCCTGCCGGGGCCGGGCTGTCCCCGCCGCCGGCAAACCGAACCGCACCCATGCACCATCCCTCCGATCTGAAAGCAGGGGCAAGTTCCGCGCCGGCGTGCGGCGATTCCTGCCGACATTGTGAAGCCCGTGGACGCGACAGGTTGTCGGCGGCCCGCGTCCGGACCGCCGCCCGCCGGCGGCCGCGCCGGCGGCCTCGCCGGCCGGTCAGTACGACGCCAGGGCGTCGCGGGGGTCGTCCCCGTCGGACCAGAGCAGTTCGTGGGCCCGCAGGGCCAGCAGCAGGGTGGCCCGGCGCTCGCAGCGGTCCAGGCCCGGCCCCAGCAGCGCCGTCAGTTTCCGCATGCGCCGGTAGAGACTCTGCCGGCGCAGGTGCAGGCGCTGGGCGGCCGCGGACACGTTGAAATTGGCCTGCAGCAGGGCCTCCAGGGTACGCTTCAACTCCTGGGCCTCGGCCGGGGGTAGGGCCAGCACCGGGCCCAGTTCTTCCTGAACGAACTGGCGCAGTTCCGTGGGCGGCGTGGCCAGCAGCAGCCGCGCCAGGCGGATCTCATCCAGGTCCACCGCCCTGTCGTGACGGGTTCGGGCCCGGAAGCGCATGACGGCCACGGCCTCCCGCAGGGCCCCGGGCAGTTCGTGGAGGCTCCGGCGGGGCCGGCCCACCCCCCACAGGAGGCGCAGGCCCGGGGCGAAGCCCGCCGCCTGGCGCACGGCCTCGGCGGCGCGGTTGCAGCCGGCCAGCAGGGCCTCGGGCGACGGGCCGGTGAGCACCACCTTCACCAGCCTGCCCCGGCTCGAACAACCCAGCCGCGCCGCATGCAGCGGGCCGGAACCGCTGCGGGCCGGCGGCACGGCGCTGCGCACCGCGCTGACCAGTTCGGGCCCGGGCGGGGAGGCGTCCTGGCCGCCGCTGCGGCTCACCCGGGCGAAAACCATCACCGTGCACCACTGGTTCATCTCCAGGCCGGCGGCCTCCAGCCGGTCGGCCAGGAGAGGCTCCAGCACGTTGCCCGACAGCAGCTCCTCGGTCAATTCCGCCTCGTCGATGCGGGGACCGGAGCCGCGCCGCTCCAGCAGCCGGCGGGTGACCTCCTCGGTGATGGCCCCGAAGCGCAGGTCCGCCCGCCACACCAAGAGCGGCACGCCCGCCTTCTCGAAGACCTCCACCAGGGGGGCCGGGGGTTCCTGCAGCCACAGGAACAGTTCCAGGCCCAGGGCCGCCAGGCCGGAGCGGACCAGGGACTCGGCGTAAGCCCGCTGCTGGGCGGGGCTGATCTCGCGCAGTTTCATGCCGGTGGTCAGGAGAAACTCGCCGCCGATGAGCCAGCGGGAAATGTCCAGCAGTTCCGAAACGTGGACCCAGCGCACGGGGCGGTCCAGCCCGGCGGCGCCCGCGGCCACCTCGGCCGGCGCCAGGCAGGGCAGGCTCAGGAGGTCCCGCACGGTGACCGGCGCCGGGTCCCCCCGGCGCCCGGCAGCCGTACCCGAGGACAACTCCCCCACACCTCCTTCGCCCGGCCGGTGCCCGCGGCTGCGCCGGCGCCGGACCCTGCGGCCGCCGTGCAGGGAGGCGCGGCGCATCTTCCGCTTTCGACAGATTTGGGGTCGCTCCTGCGCTTTTCCGGCCAGGCGGGCCGGGAACCGGCCGCGGGACCGCCCGGCGGCCCGCGACAGCCTGTCACCGGCAGCGGGGCTACGGTGTCACCAGGGAACGCCGCCCCCGGCCGGAAATACTTCGTCGGACAGGATACGGGGGGAGAACGGCATGCTTAGCCAGCATCCCGCGGCGGATACCGCCGAAAACCTGCGCCGGAAGCAGCGTGAGTACCTGTTTCCCAACCTGGCGACCCTGTACGAGGAGCCGCTGGTCCTGGTACGGGGTGAGGGCAAGTACGTGTGGGACGCCGAGGGCCGCCAGTACCTGGACGCCTTCGGCGGCATCCTGACCGTCGGCCTGGGCCACTGCCACCCGGAGGTGACCGGGCGCGCGGTCCGGCAGATGCAGACGCTGCAGCACGCCTCCACCCTCTACATCAACGAACCCCAGGTGCTCCTGGCCGAGAAACTGGCCCACCTGGCCCCCGGCCGGCTCAAGCGCAGCTTCTTCACCAACAGCGGCACCGAGGCCAACGAGACGGCCATGGTGGTGGCGCGGCTCTACACCGGCTGCGACGACGTCATCGTCCTGCGCCACAGCTATCACGGCCGTTCCATGCTGACCATGAGCATGGGCGGCACCCATTCCTACCGGGCCGCCGCGCCCGTGCCCGGCATCCACCACCTGGCCAGCCCCTACTGCTACCGCTGCCCCTTCGGGCTCACCTACCCCGCCTGCGACCTGCGCTGCGCCAAAGATGTCGAGGAACTGATCCAGACCGCCACCTGCGGCCGCGTGGCGGCCTTCGTGGCCGAGCCCATCCAGGGGGTGGGCGGGTTCATCACGCCGCCGCCGGAGTATTTTAAGGAAGTCGTGTCCATCGTCCGCCGCTACGGCGGCATCTTCATCTGCGACGAGGTCCAGACCGGGTGGGGCCGCACGGGCACCTACCTCTGGGGCATCGAGCACTGGGGCGTGGAGCCCGACGTCATGACCTCGGCCAAGGGCATGGCCAACGGCCTGCCCATCGGCTGGACCATCACCACCGACGAGATCGCCCAGTCCTTCAAGCACGCCACCATCTCCACCTTCGGCGGCAATCCCGTGTCCACGGCGGCCGCCCTGGGCGTCATCGAGGTGATCCTGGAGGAAGGCCTGGCCGAAAACGCGGCCGCCTGCGGCAGGCTGCTGATGGACGGGCTCAAAGACCTGCAGGACCGCTACCCCTGCGTGGGCGACGTGCGCGGCAAGGGGCTGATGATCGGCGTGGAGTTCGTGCACGGCGGCAAGCGGCCGGCTCCGGACCTGCTGGGCCGCTGGCTGGAAGCCACCCGCAAGCGCGGTCTGCTGATCGGCAAGGGCGGCCTCTACGGCAACGTGGCGCGGGTGGCGCCCCACCTCAACGTCACCCGCGGCGACGTGGAGGAGATGCTGCGCATCATGGGCGAGGCGCTGGCCGAGGTCCAGCCCTACATGGAGGAGTGACGGACGGTGAGCAGTGCGGCCGTGCAGGCCGTGCAGGACGCGAAGCCGGTACCCCTGCTGATCGACGGCGCCTGGCGGCAGTCGGCGGCGGAACGCTGGGATCCCGTCTACGACCCGGCCACCGGCCTGGTCATCGCCCGGGTGCCCTTCGCCACGCCCGCCGAGGTGGAAGCCGCCGTCACCGCCGCCGCCCGGGCCTTCCCGGCCTGGCGGGCCACGCCCCCGGTGGAGCGGGCGCGGCTGATGTTCCGCTTCCGCGACCTGCTGGAGCGGCATTTCGAGGAACTGGCCCTGCTGGTGACCCGCGAGAACGGCAAGACCCTGGAAGATGCCCGGGGTGAGGTGCGCCGCGGCATCGAGGTGGTGGAGTTCGCCTGCGGGGCGCCGACGCTGCTGCTGGGCGAGATGGCCGAAGACGTGGCCCCGGGCATCGACAGCGAACTGGTTCGGGTGCCGGTAGGCGTGGTGGCCGGGATCTGCCCCTTCAACTTCCCGGCCATGATCCCGCTGTGGATGTTCCCCATCGCCCTGGCCTGCGGCAACACCTTCGTGCTCAAGCCCTCGGAGCGCACGCCCCTCTCCGCCGTGCGCCTGGCCGAACTGCTGATGGAGGCGGGCGTGCCCGACGGGGTCTTCAACATCGTCCACGGCGGCCGCGAGACGGCGGACGCGCTGATCGCCGCGCCCCAGGTGCGGGCCGTGTCCTTCGTCGGCTCGCAGCCTGCCGCCAAAGCGGTCTACGAGAAGGCCGCGGCGGCCGGCAAGCGGGTGCAGGCCCTGGCCGGGGCCAAGAACCACCTGATCGTGATGCCCGACGCGGATCTGGACCGCACCGTGCCGGCCATCCTGGGCTCGGCTTTCGGCGCGGCGGGGCAGCGCTGCCTGGCGGGCAGCGTCCTGGTGGCTGTGGGCGACGCCGCCGACCCGCTGCTGGAACGGCTGGCCGCGGCGGCCCGGGACCTGGTGGTGGGACCCGGCACCGATCCCGAGGTGGACATGGGGCCGGTGATCAGGCCCGAGGCCCGCGACCGGATCCTGGGCTACCTGGACGAAGGCCGGCGGGCGGGCGCCAGCGTGGTGCTGGACGGCAGCCGCCCGGCCCGCCTCAAGGGCGATCCCGGCGGCTTCTGGGTGGGCCCGTGCATCCTGGACCGCGTGGACCCGTCGTGGCGGGTGGCCCAGGACGAGATCTTCGGCCCGCTGCTCAGCGTGATCCGCGTGCCCGACCTGGACGCCGCCCTGGCCCTGGCCAACCGCTCGCGGTTCGGCAACGCCGCCAGCATCTTCACCACCAGCGGCCGGGCGGCCCGGGAGTTCCGCTACCGCATCGAGGCGGGCATGCTGGGCGTCAACATCGGCGTCGCCGCCCCCATGGCCTGGTTCCCGTTCTCCGGCTGGAAGGACTCGTTCTACGGGGACCTGCACGCCACGGGCAAGGACGGCGTCCGCTTCTACACCCAGGTGAAGATGGTCATCAGCCGCTGGTGACCGGGCTCAATCCTCTGGAGGAGGCAGTGGGCATGAAGGCCTATCAGATGCTGATCAACAACCGCTGGGTGGAGGCCGCCGGCGGCAGGCGGTACGAGGTGACCAACCCCGCCACCGGCGAGGTGCTGGGCACGGTGCCCGACGCCGGCGTCGAAGACGCCCGGGCCGCCATCGACGCGGCCTACGAGGCCTTCCCCGTCTGGTCCCGCATGCCTGCCCTGGAGCGCTCCAGGGCCATGCGCCGCCTTTACCAGTTGATCATGGACCGCGTGGACGACCTGGCCCGGCTGCTGACCCAGGAACAGGGCAAGCCGCTCCGGGAAGCCAGGGCCGAGGTCATCAACGGGGCCGAGTTCGTCAACTGGTACGCCGAAGAGACCCGCCGCATCTACGGGGAGTGGATCCCCGGCAACTCGGAGAAGCACCGGATCTGGGTGATCCGCCAGCCTGTGGGCGTGGTGGCGGCCATCACGCCCTGGAACTTCCCGTCGTCGATGATCACCCGCAAGATCGCGCCGGCCCTGGCGGCGGGGTGCACCGTGGTGGTGAAGCCCGCTCCCGAGACGCCCCTCAGCGCCCTGGCCCTGGCCGAACTGGTGCTGGAAGCGGAACTGCCGCCCGGAGTGGTCAACATCATCACCACCACCGACGCGCCCGCCATCGGCCAGGAGTTCCTGACCAACCGCAAGGTCGCCAAGCTGTCGTTCACCGGGTCCACGGAAGTGGGCAAGCTGCTGGTGGCAGGGTCGGCCCAGCAGCTGAAGCGCGTCAGCCTGGAGCTGGGCGGGCACGCTCCCTTCATCATCTTTGACGACGCCGACCTGGACCTGGCGGTGCGGCACGCCGTGGGCAGCAAGTTCCGCAACGCCGGCCAGACCTGCATCTGCGCCAACCGCGTCTTCGTGCAGGAGTCGGTGGCCGAGGCCTTCATCGAGAAGTTCCTGGCCGCCGTCAAGGCCCTCAAGGTGGGCAACGGCCTGGACGCCGGCACCGACATCGGTCCCCTCATCAATGAGGAGGCCTACGAGAAAGTAGAGAGCCACGTGGCCGACGCCCGGTCCCGGGGCGCCGCGGTGCTCTGCGGCGGGCACCGGCTGACGGAGAGCCCTTACGACCGCGGCGTCTTTTACGCCCCCACGGTGCTGGCCCAGGTCACCGACGACATGAAGATCATGCAGGAGGAAACCTTCGGCCCGGTGGCGCCCATCCTCACCTTCCGCACCGAGGAAGAGGTCATCGCCCGGGCCAACGACACCACCTACGGCCTGGCCGCCTACATCTTCACCCGGAGCCTCAGCCGCAGCGTGCGGGTGGGCGAGGCGCTGCAGTACGGCATGGTGGGCGTCAACGAGTCGCTGCTGTCGAACCCGCAGGCGCCCTTCGGCGGCGTCAAGGAGAGCGGCCTGGGCCGGGAGGGCGGCCACCACGGCCTGGAGCCGTTCCTGGAGTACAAGTACATGAACGTCATGCTGGAGTGAGCGCAGCGCGCCGGCGGGGCCGCGGGTCCCAACCCGCGGCCCCCGGCGCATCATCCCCTCGTCGACCGGCCGCCCCGCTGCTCAGGGACTTCGTTCAGGGACTTCGCCCATCCCTGGCCTGTCGCCACTCGTCGGCCAGGATGGCGTACAGGTAGGAATCGCGCCACCGCCCGCGGACCAGCAGGTTGCGCCGCAGCCGGCCTTCCCGCTGCATGCCGATCTTCTCCAGCACCCGGGCCGAGGCGCGGTTCTCCACGTCGCAGGTGGCCCAGATGCGGCTGAGCCCCAACTGCCCGAAGCCCAGTTGCAGCAGCAGGCCGGCCGCCTCGGCGGCCAGTCCCCGGCCCCAGTAATCCCGGTGCAGCACGTAGCCGATGTCGGCGTCGCCGACCAGCGTGCGGTTGACCCGCAGGCCGCAGCCGCCGATCAGAGCGCCGCTCTCCCGCAGGGTGACGGCCAGCTCGAAGGAAGTCCGGGGTTCCTGCTGCGCCAACTCCCGCGCGTGGCGAATGAAGGCCTCGGTGTCGGGCGGTTCGTTGGGGCCCCAGACCATGAACCGCACCACTTCGGGGTCGGACCCGTAGGCGTGGACCGCCTCGAAGTCGGACAACTCAAACTCCCGCAGGACGACTCGCGGGCCCTCCAGCCGCACGCGCTTCACCCTACCACGCCGCCACGTGCCCGTCGGTGCGCGGCTCCGTGGCCCCCACCAGGACGCCGGTATCCAGCCGGCAGATGATCTGGCCCCGGCCGAAAGCGGTGGAGTCTGCGGCCACCTGCACGTCGTGGCCCCGTTCCAGCAGGCCCTGGGCCACGTGGTGCGGGACGCCGTGCTCCACCTCCACCCGCCGGCCCTCCACCCAGCGCCAGCGGGGCGCATCCAGGGCGGCCTGGGGATTGAGGCCGAAGTCCACCAGGTTCATGACCACCTGCAGGTGGCCCTGGGGCTGCATGAAGCCGCCCATGACGCCGAAGGGCCCGATGGGCCGGTCGCCCCTGGTGAGGAAACCGGGGATGATGGTGTGATAGGGCCGCTTGCCCGGCTCCAGCCGGTTGTCGTGGTTGGTGTCGAGGCTGAAGTTGTGGC
>PKRI01000034.1 GCA_017577485.1 Bacillota bacterium
GATCGGGGCATCCAGGATGGGGGGCTCGGGGGTTTCCTGGCGGGGGTGCCGCAGGCCCGGCCGCGGGGCCCGCCGCGGGATCCCGCCGGCGGCATAGCCGGTGAACAGCACGCCTGCTGGATCCCGGGGAAGCGAACGTGCCGCTCGGGCACTGACGGAGCCGTATGCGGTACCGACGTCTTGGAATCCACCGGGGCGCCCGGTCTTCTACCGCCTCTGGCACATCCATCAGAGGATCAAGGAGGGGCGCTGCCCGTCCATTGCGGACCTGGCCCGGGAACTGGAGGTCAGCCGGCGCACCATCGAACGTGACCTGGCCTATCTTCGCGACGTGTTCGGGGCGCCGATCCGCCACGAGCCAAAATGCAGGGGCTACGTGTACACCGAGGAGGGCTTCGAACTTCCCCCGCTGACGCTGCGCCAGGGCGAGATCGCCGCCCTCATGGTGGTGGCGCGCCTGATGTCGGAGCACCGGGAATCGCCCCTGGCGCCGGTGGTGCACAATTTCCTCAGCCTCCTGGACCGCCTGCTGCCCCAGGAGGTCCTGGTGGATCAGGCCGAACTGGAGCGGGTGGTCACCTTCGCCCCCAGCCATGTGCTGGGCGACCCCGAGCGGCTGGCCGGCCTGATGGAGAAGATCATGGGCGCCGTACGGGACCGGCGCCGTCTGCAGCTTCGCTACTACAGCGTCTCGCGCGGCGAGGAGAGCGTGCGGAAGGTCGATCCCTACAACCTGTACTTCGCCCGCGGGGGCTGGTACCTGATCGGCCACTGCCACGAGCGCCAGGGGATCCGGATGTTCGCCCTGCAGCGGGTGCGGGACGTCACGGTCCTGGATGAGCCGTTCGTCATCCCTCCGACCTATTCGGCCGAGGAGTTCATGCGCAGCGCCTGGCAGGTGTTCCGGGGCGACGAGGCGGTGGCCGTCCGCCTGCGCTTCCTGCCGCCCGTGTCCCGTCAGGTGGCGGAGCGGCGGTGGCACCCGACGCAGCGGGTGGAACCGCAGCCCGACGGTACGCTGCTGCTGCACCTGGAGGTGGCCCACACCCCGGAACTGGAGGGCTGGATCCTGCACTGGGGCGAGTACTGCCAGGTCCTGGAGCCCGCGGAACTGCGGGAGTCGGTGCGGCAGCGGCTGCAGGCCACGGCGGCGCTCTACCGCTGATGTTGCCGGCGCGGCCTGCCCCCGGCCATTCTCTCAGCCACAGCCGGTCGCGGTCCGGGCGGTTCCCCTCTCCCCTCACCTGCTGGGGGTGCAACCAGAGACCAGCTTTTCCCCGGCGGCGGCACCCGTCGCAGCTCGCCGGCATGCAGCCCGACTCGGTGCACGTGCACACGGACCGGGAAGAGGTCGCCGGGGTCGTGCAGAAGTACAGCCTGCTGGCGGTGCCCGTCGTGGACCGATGCAGTAAGGAGGTTCGTCGCGATGCCGCACCTGTTCGAGCCCTTCACGCAGAAGGCGATGACCCTGCGCAACCGCCTCGTCATGTCCCCGATGTGCATGTACATCGCGGGCGACGACGGCATGCCCACCGACTGGCACCTCGTCCACTACGGCACCCGAGCCACGGGCGGGGTCGGACTCGTCATCACCGAGGCCACGGCGGTGGAGGCCAGGGGACGCATTTCGGAACATGACCTGGGCCTGTGGAATGACGCCCAGGCCGAGGCCCTGGCGCGCATCGCCCGGTTCGTGCGCCGGCAGGGCGCCGCCTTCGCCATCCAGCTCGCCCACGCCGGCCGCAAGGCCTGGTCCCCCAAGAAGGGCCGGGGACCGGAGCCCGCCGTGGCTCCCAGCGCGCTGCCTTACGACGCTGACTGGGTGACGCCGCAGGAGTTGGACGAGGAAGGGATCGACCGGGTGGTGGCCGCTTTCGGGGCGGCGGCCCGGCGGGCGGGTGAACTCGGCTGCGACGCGGTGGAGATCCACGCCGCCCACGGGTACCTGCTGCACGAGTTTCTCTCGCCGCTGTCCAACAAGCGCACCGATGGGTACGGCGGCCCCCTGGAGAACAGGGCGCGCCTGCTGAGGCGGGTCTTCGAGGCGGTCCGAGAGGCGTTTCCGGCCGACCGGCCCGTGTGGGTGCGCATCTCCGCCACCGATTGGGTGGAGGGCGGCTGGGACATCGACGAGGCGGTGGAACTCGCCCGCTGGATGAGGGCCTGGGGCGTGGACCTGATCGACGTCTCCAGCGGCGGCCTCTCGCCCCTGCAGCACATCCCCAACCTCGGCCCGGGCTACCAGGTGGGCTTCGCCGAACGGATCCGGCGGGAGGCCGGCATCGCCACCGGCGCCGTGGGGCTCATCACCAGCCCGGAGCAGGCGGACTCCATCGTCCGCACCGGCCAGGCGGACGTGGTGCTGGTGGGGCGGGAGCTCCTCCGCAACCCGTACTTCCCGCTGGCGGCTGCCCACCGGCTGGGGCACGAGGTGGCGTGGCCGGAGCCCTACGTGCGCGGCAGGTTCCAGCGGTAGGGCAGCGCGCGGATGTTGCCGCCGAGGCCGGCGCCCGGCCATGCTCTCCTGCCCTCGGGCGGCCGGCGCCGGGCCATTCCCTCCGGCCCTGGCGCGGCCTGCGCCTGCGCGGTATGATGCTGGGCCAGGGGCTCCGGCACCGCCGACGGTGCCGGGGGCACCCGGAGAGGTACCCCCGACCCGGGCGGGCACGACGCCCGGAAAGGGGCTCCCAGGGAGGGACCGCCGCGCCGTGGCACTCAGCGTCGGGATCGTAGGCCTGCCCAACGTCGGCAAGTCGACCCTGTTCAACGCCCTGACCCGGGCGGGGGCCGAGGCCGCCAACTACCCCTTCTGCACCATTGAACCCAACGTGGGCGTGGTACCCGTCCCCGACCCGCGGCTGGACGCGCTGGCCGCCCTCTACCGGCCCCGCAGCCTGGTCCCCGCCACCGTCACCTTCGTGGACATCGCCGGCCTGGTGCGGGGCGCCTCCAAGGGCGAGGGCCTGGGCAACCAGTTCCTGCACCACATCCGCGAGGTGGACGCCGTCGCCCACGTGGTCCGCTGCTTCGACGACCCCGACGTGAGCCACGTGGAGGGGTCCATCGACCCCCTGCGGGACGTGGAGATCATCGAGACCGAGTTGATCCTGGCCGACCTGGAGACGGTCCAGCGCCAGCACGAGCGCTACCAGAAGGTGGCGCGCAGCAAGGACCGCGACGCCGAACTGCGGGCCCGCACCGCCGGCAAGCTGCTGGAGGCGCTGTCAGCCGGGCGCCCCGCCCGGTCCGTGGCCCTGGACGACGAGGAGCAGGCGGCCGCCCGCACCTGGCACCTGCTGACCATGAAGCCGCTGATGTATGTGGCCAACGTCAGCGAGGCCGACCTGGCCGATCCCATGGCGGTGCCCGGCGTGCAGGCGCTGGTGGAACACGCGCGCCAGGTGTCCGGCGCCGGGGGCGAGGTCCCCGTGGTGGCCGTCTCGGCCGCCATCGAGGCAGAGCTGGCGGAACTGGACGAGGAAGACCGGCGGGCCATGCTGGCGGAACTGGGCGTCGAGGAACCCGGCCTGCACCGGGTCATCCGCACGGCCTACCGCCTGCTGGGGCTCATCACCTTCTTCACGGCCGGCGAGAACGAGGTGCGGGCCTGGACCATCCGCCAGGGCACCCGGGCGGCCGAGGCGGCGGGCGAGATCCACTCCGACATGGAGCGGGGCTTCATCCGCGCCGAGGTGGTCCCTGTGGAGGACCTGCTGCGGGCGGGGTCCTGGGCCGCGGCGCGGGAGCAGGGCCTGCTGCGGCTGGAAGGCCGCGACTACGTGGTCCGGGACGGCGACGTGATCTACGTCCGCTTTAACGTGTGACGGCGCCGCGGTTGGCCTCGACCACCGCCCGGGCCAGGGCCAGCGACCGCTCATCGCCCTGAGCCCTCAGGCCGGCCACCACGCCCTCCCGGTCCCGGGCGGGACGATTCTGGCTCATCTTCCACTTCCCCAGCAGCCGCGTGATGGGGATCTCGATGCCGACGACGGCGCCCAGCAGTTGCTCGGTGAAATCGGCGGGCGCGTCGCTGACGGCCCAGGGTTCGACCCGTCCGGATTCGCAGATGTCCGTCAATTCCGACACGTGGCGCAGCAGCCAGTCCCGGTCCTCGATGACGCGCAGGGGACCGTAGGCGTGGACCACGACGTAGTTCCAGGTGGGAACCACGCGGCCCGTCTCCGCCTTGGTGGCATACCAGGAGGGCGTGATGTAGCCTTCGATCCCCTGGAAGATGACCAGGGCCTCAACCGCCGGGTTGTACGCGGACCACATGGGGTTGGCGCGGGCGATGTGCGCCTCGATGGTGCCGTACGGGGCCGGGTCGGGTTTGAGGATCACGGGCATGTGGGTGGCGTCCAACCCCTCCGCCGTCTGGACCACCACGGTGGCAAAGGGATGAGCCCGCATCAGATCGTGCAGGACGTCCACCCGGGTTTCGGCAAAGGCGCTGGGCAGGTACAACCGGTTCACCTCGCCAACCGTTTCGTACAGGATTACACCGGCCCGCCGCGGCTTCCTGCCCTGGCCCGTCGAGGCATGAGGTCCCCCGCGGCGGTGCATGGCTAAAGAGCGCGCGGCCGAGACCGCCGAAGGAGGTGCGGCGGCATGGAGAAGGCGACCCTGGGCGGCGGCTGCTTCTGGTGCCTGGAGCCGGTCTTCGCCGAACTGGAGGGCGTCGTCGAGGTGGTGCCCGGCTACGCCGGCGGGCACGTCGCCGACCCGACGTATGAGCAGGTCTGCACCGGCACCACCGGCCACGCCGAGGTGGTCCAGGTCACCTACGACCCGTCGGTGATCTCGTATCGCGAGATCCTGGAGGTCTTCTTCGGCGTCCACGACCCGACCACGCTGAACCGGCAGGGCCCCGACGTGGGCACCCAGTACCGGTCGGTGATCTTCTACCACGACGAGGAGCAGAAGCGGACCGCCGATGAGGTGATCCGCGACCTGGAGGCGGCCGGCGTCTGGGACGACCCCATCGTGACCCAGGTGGAACCCTTCACCGCCTTTTACCCCGCCGAGGAGTACCACCACCGCTACTACTATCGGAACCCGACGCAGCCGTACTGCCAGGCGGTCATCAGCCCCAAGCTGGCCAAGTTCCGGAGCCGGTTCGGCCGGCGGCTGAAAGGAGGCGTAAGCCCGTGACGAGAAACGACCGGACCCGCGATGGGACGGCCGGCGGGGCGGCTGACCGGGTGGTCCTGCCCGACGAGGAGTGGCGGCGGAGGCTGACCGCCGAGCAGTACTACGTGACCCGGCAGTGCGGCACCGAACCGCCGTTCACGGGCAAGTACTGGGCCACCAAGGAACCCGGCCTCTACCGCTGCGTGTGCTGCGGGGCACCGCTGTTCGACTCCGACGCCAAGTACGACTCGGGCACCGGCTGGCCGAGTTTCTGGAAGCCGGTGTCCGATCAGGCCCTGCGCTTCCGGGAGGACCTGAGCCACGGGATGCGCCGGATCGAGGTCCTGTGTGCCCGCTGCGACGCCCACCTGGGCCACGTGTTCCCCGACGGGCCGGAACCCACCGGCCTGCGCTACTGCATCAACTCGGCGGCGCTGGACCTGGAGCCCCGGGAAGAACCGCGGGAAGCACCCCGGGAAGAATCCTGAAGCGCTGCCCCCGCGGCGGCCGCTGTTGCGGAGGGACAATTTCGGACCTGTGCGGGCGGCATGGGCCGCTCACGGGACACGCAGCGCCAAAATCGGACCTGCTTGTTGACAGAAGGCCCAGAAATCAGGCCGAGGCGACATAACCAGGCCCAAATTCAGCCCTCGCCGCTGGGAATCCGGGTGAGCGGGCCGAAGTGGACCTGAAATTGGTGCCTATCGCCAGGTGCCGCCGGGAGAGGAGGTCGGTTATGGAGCCTCAGGACCTGATCCGCATGGCCCGCAACACCCTGCGGACCCAGGGCGAGAAGGCCCGGAAGAGCATCCTCATGCTCTCCGATGAGGACGTCAACTGGCGGCCCAACGACGACAGCAACGCCATCGCCAACCTGGTCCTGCACATCGCCGGTCACCTGCACCAGCGGGTGGGGTCCCTGATCGGCGGCGCGCCGGACCGGCGGGATCGCGACGCGGAATTCGAGGACCGCCGCCCGCGCACGCGGGAGGAACTGGTGCAGATCCTGGACGATGCCGTCTCCGAGGCCGACCGGGTGCTGGCCGAGATGGACCCGGCCCAACTGGACCGCCAGGTGGAGGTGCGGGGCCGGACGCAGACCCTGGCGGACATCGTCTTCTTCGCTGCCACCCACACCTCGGAGCACGTGGGACAGATCATCTACATCGCCAAGCTGAAACTGGGGGCCGGCTTCGGCACCCTGTCGACCCCGCGGCGCCGGTGAAGGGCCGGGAAAGCGCGGCCGGGCCGGCGTGCGGCCGGGTAAGGAGCGCCCGGGTCAGGCCCGCAGGTCTAGCGCCTCCCGCAGGGCATCCAGGTCGGCGGGGATCTCGACGACCGGACCGGGCTCGGGGGCACCCGCCTGCAGGGCCGCCGTGACCAGGCCGGGGGTCTTCAGGGCCGAACCGGTGACCAGGACCACCACCCGCTCCCCCGGCGCGATGAGCCCCTCGGCCACCGCCCGGACCACACCGGCGAAGGCCGCCGCGCCGGCGGGTTCAGCCAGCACCCCTGCGCGCGAGGCGAGGCGGGCCACGGCCGCCAGCAGTTCGTCGTCGCTCACGGCCACGAAGCCGCCGCCGGAAGCCCGCACTGCCGCCAGGGCTTCCGCGCCGTAGATGGGGGCGCCCACAGCGATGCCGTCGGCGATGGTGCGGGGCTCCAGGGGTTCGATGCGGTCGGTGCCCGAGAGCCAGGCGCGGCGGACCGGGTCCGCGCCGGCGGCCTGAACCCCGATGATCCGGGGCAGCCGCACGCCGGGGGACGGGGCGCCCGTGGCCGGGCCGGGCACCGCACCGGCCGCACCGGCCGCCGTACCGGGCACCGCACCGGCCGCACCGGCCGCACCGCAAGCCGTACCGGGCGCCGCACCACCGGGCGCCGCGGCCGGCACGGCCGCCAGCTCGCGGAAGCCGCGGTCCAGGGCCGCCAGGGTCACCCCGTCGCCCACCGGAGCCACCACCACGTCGGGCATGGTGCCGCCCAACTGCTCCCAGATCTCGAAGGCCGCCGTCTTCTTGCCCTCCACGGTGAGGGGGTTCACGCCGGTGTTGCGGTCGTGCCAGCCGAAGGCCTCGGCCGCCTGCCGCGACAACCGGAAGGCCGCGGCATAACCCTCCCGGACCTTGACCACGGTGGCGCCGGCCAGGCGCATCAGGGCCAGCTTGTGGGGGTCCACCTGGGAGGGCACGAAGATCACCGCCCGCAGCCCCGCCGCCGCCGCTCCCACCGCCAGCGATACCGCCACATTGCCGGTCGAGGCGCAGCTGATCGTCGCCGGTGCACCCGCCCGCTCCCCCAGCGCGTGCTGGATCACCAGCGCGGTGGCGCGGTCCTTGTTGGAGGCGGAGGGGCCGCGGGTCTCGTCCTTGAGCCAGAGGTCCAGGCCCAACTCTTCCCGCAGCACCGGCGGCGCCAGCAGGGGCGTGCCTCCCACCGGCAGCGGGTAGCGAACGGGCGGCTTCACCGGCAGGAAGTCCAGCCAGCGCCACATCCCCGCGGCGCCGGCCTGCAGGTCCTCGCGCCTCGCCTGCCCGTGCCTGCCTTGCTCCTCACGCATCGGCGGCTGCAACCTCGGCGGCGGCGTCGGCGGCCTTCCGGATCAACCGGAAGCCGCTCAGCACGGCCCAAATCCGCCCGTCGGGACCGGGCACGAACCGCACGGTGGCCAGGTCCCCGTGCTGCTCAAAGGCGAACAGGTGCTCCCCGATGCAGCGGGCCTTGACCTCGGCGCCCATCATCTGCAGGATCAGCCCGTCCCCGGCGGCGCGCACCGTCAGCACCACGCCCTCGGCCGAGGGGTAATGCCCCTCGTACATGGCCAGGGTCTCGGGCGGGCAGGGATGGTCCCGGTCCTCGAAACGGTTCGTGGCCAGCGGCAGTCCCAGGCGGCCGTTGAGGGCGGCCAGGGTGATGCGGGCCGCCGGCGTGATGATGAGGTTGCTGAGCACCACGGCGGTAAGGCCCCGCTCCGGGATGCAGGTGATCCAGGAGGCGGCGCCCTTCAGGTTGCCGCCGTGCTCCACCAGCGTCATGCCCTGGTACGGCGTGATCATCAGGCCGTAGGCGTACCACATGTTGGGCCCGCAGGGGATGCGGGGCGTGGTCATGGCCCGGACGCTTTCGGGGCTCAGGATCCGCTCGCCGCCCACCGTGCCGCCGGTTCTGTAGATCTCCAGGTACCGCAGCATGTCATTGACCGTGGACTTCAGGAAGCCGGCGGCCACCATGGCGGGGGCCTCCCACCACCCGGGCGCGTGGATCAGTTCCGGCGGGTTGACGGCCATGTGGTACAGCTGCGTCACCCCGGCCTGCTGCTGGACCCACGCCGGGTCGAAGCCGCTGCGGGTCATGCCGGCAGGCTCCAGGATGTTGGCCCTGACGTAGTCGGCGTAGGGCATGCCGGACACCCGCTCGATCACGGCGCCCAGCAGCGCGAAGCCGTCGTTGGAGTAACTGAACACCGTCCCCGGCGGGCCCAGGGGATCCCCGGCCTCTTCGGCGATGAAGTCCAGCAGGTCCTCGTAGGTGTCCAGGTACGGCAGTTGGGGCAGCCGCTCGGGCAGCAGGAAGCGGGAGAGGTTGGGGTCCGCCTCCAGGGATCGCTTCAGCGAGCCGTACAGCGAGACCAGCGGCGGCAGCCCCGACGTGTTGCTGAGCAGGTGCTCCAGGGTGACGGCCTGGGCGTGGGCGGCGTCCCGCAGCCGGAACTCCGGCAGGTACTTGACCACCGGATCGCTGACCTTCAGCAGGCCCCGCTCCTGCAGCTGCATGACCGCAACAGCGGTGAAGGACTTGGTCACCGACGCGATGGGGTAGATGGTGTCGGCATCGGCCGGCTCCCGCCGTTCGGCGTCGCGCCAGCCGAAACCCCGCACGTAGATGGGCTCGCCATGCTCGGCCATGCCCAGCGACAGGCCCGGCGTCCTGACCTTCTCCATCAGGTCCTGGGTGTAGGAGGCGACGGCGTCGGTCCAACGGGCCATGCAACGCCCTCCTTCAAATCTGGTCTTGCCGGTCTCTCAAATCTGGTCTTGCCGGTCTTGCCGGCTGCCGGTCTCACCGGCGGGTCCTGGGGTCCAGCACGTCGCGGAGCCCGTCGCCCAGCAGGTTGAAGCCCAGCACCGCCAGGGCGATGGCCGCGCCGGGCGCCGCCGCCAGCCACCAGGCGTTGTAGATGAACACCTGGGCCTCGGCCACCATGGTCCCCCACACGGGGTCCGGCGGCTGGGCGCCCATGCCCAGGTAACTGAGGGCCGCCGTGGCCTGGATGGCGCCGGCCAGCCCCATGGTCCCCACCACCAGCACCGGTGCGACGATGTTGGGCATGATATGGCGCAGCATAATGCGGCGGGAACCGGCGCCCATGGCCCGCGCCGCCTCCACGTACTCCTGCTCGGCGGCCGCCAGCACCTGCCCCCGCACCAGGCGCGCGTACGTGGGGATCCCCGCCAGGCCCACGGCGATCATCACGTTCTGCAGGCCGGGTCCCAGCACCGCCACGATGACCACTGCCAGCAGCAGGCCCGGGACCGCCATGAGGATCTCGAGGATGCGCTGGACCACCAGGTCGAACCGCCCCCGGACGTAGCCCGACAGCAGGCCGATCAGCGTGCCCGCCGCCAGGGCGATGGCCTCGGCGGTGACGGCGGCCAGCAGGCTGGTGCCCGCCCCGTGCAGGATCCGGGAGAACACGTCGCGGCCGAACTGGTCGGTGCCGGCCCAGTGCTGGGCGCTGGGCTTCTGGAACCGGGCGCTCAGGTCCATGGCCAGGGGGTCGTGGGGCGCCAGGTACGGGCCCAGCAGGGCCATCAGCACGAAGAGGCCCACCAGAACGCCGCCCAGGGCCAGCGACATGCTGCCGCCCAGCAGGCGGTACAGCCGGCCGCGCCGGCGGGCGCCGGGCCGGGTCCAGGCGGTGTCTCCGGCCAGGGAAGCGCTGCGGCTCATGCGTACCGGATCCTCGGATCAAGCAGCGTGTACAGCAGGTCGACGGCCAGGTTCACCAGGATGAAGCAGGTGGTCGACACCAGGACCACCGCCTGGATCACCGGGTAATCCCGGGTGTTCAGCGCGTACACCGCCAGCTGCCCCATGCCGGCGTAGCCGAAAACGTTCTCGACCACGATGGCGCCGCTCAACATGTAGCCCATCTGCAGGCCGACGATGCTGACCACGGGGATCAGGGCGTTCTTGAGGGCGTGGCGGAAGTACACCACCCGCTCCGCCAGGCCCTTGACCCGGGCGGTGCGGATGTAGTCCTGGGTCAGCACCTCCACCATGGCGGCCCGGGTGACCCGGGCGATGACGGCGGCGGCGCTGATGCCCAGGGTGACGGCCGGCAGCACCACGTCCCGCCAGGTGCTCGACCCCGCCACCGAGAACCAGCCCAGGCCCACCGCAAACACCAGGATCAGCACCATGCCGAACCAGAAACTGGGCACCGACACGCCCAGCACCGCGGCGGCCATGGTGGCCGCGTCCAGCCACGAGCCCCGCCGGACGCCGGCCGCGACGCCGGCCGCCACCCCGACCACCGTGGCGATGACCAGAGCGGCCAGGGTCAGCCGCAGGGTGCGGGGGAAGCGCTCGGCGATCATGGATCCCACCGGCTCGTGGCTGCGGTAGCTGCGGCCGAAGTCGCCGCGCAGCGCGGCGCCCATGTACCGGGCGTACTGGACCGGCAGGGGCTGGTCCAGGCCCAGGGCCGCCCGCATCTCCTCCAGCTGGGCGTCGGGAGGGGGAGTCAGGCCGTACATCAGGCGCGCCGGGTCGCCGGGAGCCACCCGCAGCAGCACGAAGATCAGCATGCTGGCGGCCACCAGCGTCACCAGCGCGGCACCCAGGCGCACCGCGATGTAGCGACCCATGGACTCCCCTCTCCCGGCTCTGCCCGTTTCGGTGACTTCAGGCGATGTTTCGGAGCGACGTTCCCGGCTGCACGGCTTCCGCGTCGACTATGCGTTCACGGCGCGACGCACGCCGATCACGGCGCCACGTACGCGTCGTGGAACAGGGGCCCGCCCAGGGCGTCGAACTTGATTCCCTGCACCTCGGCCCTGGTCACCAGGGGCACAGTGGCCGTATACATCGGCACCAGGGCCAGATCCTTGAGCAGCACCTCCTGGGCCTGCCGGTAGAGCGCAGCCCGCCGGGCGTCGTCGGCCTCGCTCTGGGCCCGGGCCAGCAGGTCAAGCAGGTCCGGGTTGTTGTAAAGGCCCACGCCCCAACCGAGGCCGACGATGCTGTTGAGGATGTTGGGCGCCGGCCAGCCCTGGTCCAGCATCTCCAGGTCCAGGTCGCCGGTGGGCGCCTGGCTCACGTAGGTGGCCACGTCCAGGAGGGTGATCTCCACGTCGAAGCCCACCTGCTCCAGCTGGTTCTGGATGATCTGGGCCATCTGCGGCGCGCTGCCCATGTTCAGGCTCCAGAAGTTGATGGCCAGGGGCCGGCCGTCCTTCTGCCGGACACCGCCGGGGCCCATGGTCCAACCCGCCTCGTCCAGCAGCCGCGCCGCCGCCTCCGGGTCGTAGTCGGGCACCAGGGAACCCAGGCTGGGGTCGTAGCCGAACACCCCGGTGGGCAGGGGCGTCTTGTTGCGGGTGGCGTAGCCGTAGAGGACCGTGTCGACGATGGTGTCCATGTCGACGGCGTGGGCCACCGCCTGCCGGACGCGGATGTCGTCGAAGGGCGGCTTGAAGGTGTTGACCCCGCCGTCCTCCGCCGGCACCATGCCGAAGCTCAGGTAGGCGATGCTGATGCCGCCCAGCCCGCGCAGGACCCGGAAGTTCGGGTCGTTCTCGAACAGCACCGCCTGCTCCGCGGGCAGCCCGGTGATCATGTTGATCTCGCCGCTGCGCAGGCCCGCCAGCTGGGTCTCCACCTGCGGGATCTCCCGGAAGATCAACTGGTCAAGATGGGGCGGCCCCTGGTTCTCCACGTCGGAGCGGGAGGTCCTGTACAGGGGGTTGGGCTCCAGGACGATCCGCTCACCGGTGACCCATTCCTTGAGGACGAAGGGACCCGACCCCACCGGCTTGCGGCCGAAATCGTCCCCGTACTCCTCCACGGCCGCCGGGTCCACGATGCCGAAGTACTCGGTAGACAGGATGTCCAGCAGCAGCGCGAAGGGCTCGGCCAGGATGAAGCGCACGGTGTGGTCGTCGACCTTCTCCACCGCCTGGACGGGCCCCAGGAAGGCGGCGGCGGGCACCTCCGGCGACATCATGCGCTGGAAAGAGAAGACCACCGCGTCGGCGTTGACCGGGTTGCCGCTGGAGAAGACGCGGTCCTGCCGCAGGTAGAAGGTCCAGGCGAGGCCGTCGTCGGACACCTCCCAGCGTTCCGCCAGGTCGCCTTCGAAACCGCCGCCGGGGCTGCGGCGCACCAGCGTGTCGAAGATCAGGCGGAAGACCTCATGAGCCGGGCCGGCGATGGTCCGGGCCGGATCCAGGCTGTCGACACCGCCGGTCCGGCCGATGACCAGGGTGCCGCCCTTTTCCTCGCCGCTCCCCGGGGCCGGCGCGGGGCCTGCCGAAGAGCCGTCCTGGCTGCCGCTGTCCCCGCCGCCGGTGCCGGATCCACCGCCGCAGGCCGCCAGGGCCAGCAGCGCCAGGACCAGCAGCAGGGCAGCCGCACCTCGGGTCCTCAGGAATGCGCGCATTTCGATCCCTCCCACCCCATCGGGTGATGTTTTTCGCAACCCACGCCGGCCGCAGCGACGTCGTGGGCACCCGATTGGTGACTAATGTATGATATGTTAGATAGCAGCGCAAGGAGGTCCTGGCCCTGCCCCTGCCTGAGGACGCAGGTCCCGTGGAGCGGCGGCTGCTGCGGGAGCAGGTGTACGCCACGCTGCGGGACTGGATCATCCAAGGAATCCTGCAACCCGGCGAGCAGCTTCGGGACCACGAGTTGGCCCGCAAGCTCCAGGTGAGCCGCACCCCGGTGCGCGAGGCGCTGCGCCGGTTGGAGGACGAGGGCCTGGTGCAGACCTCAGCCCAGCGCTGGACCCGGGTGGCCCCCCTGGACCCCGGCGAGGCCCAGCGCCTCTACCCCATCGTCTGGACCCTGGAAGCGCTGGCGGTGCGGCTGGCCTTCCCCCACCTGACCCCCGGCGACCTGGAGGCCATGGCCCAGGCCAACCAGCGCCTGGCCGAGGCCCTGGCCCAGGGCGACGCCGTGGCGGCTTCGGCGGCCGACCGCGACTTTCACCAGGTTTTGGTGGAGCGCGCCCGGAACCCCGAACTGGCCGCCATCCTCGAGAGCCTCAAGCTCAAGCTGCTCCGCCTGGAGACCACCTACTTCGGCAGCAGCCTGGCTGGTGAGAAGTCGGTAGCCGAGCACGAGGCCATCCTGGCGGCCCTTACCCGCCGGGATGCCGCCGCCGCCGAGCAGGCGGTGGTGGCCAACTGGCAGAACAGCCTCCAGCGCATGACGGCCCAGCCTGTCCGCAGGCGGTGACCTCCGCGGGTGGCGCGCACCACCCCACCCTCGTGACAGGAATTTCCGCCGCCCACCCGGAACCGGTCCTGCACATGGTTTGGAAGGGGTTGGAGGCATGGTCAGCGCTGCCGCCATGGCGGGCATGGCCGTCACGGCGCTGCTGTCGTTCCTGCTGCCGGTGACGCTGATGGTCCATTTTCGCCGCCGGCACGGCGCCTCGATGCGGGCGGTGGTGGTGGGCGCCGCCGTGTTCGTCATCTTCCAGTTCATTGCCCGGGGATGGCTGCTGGGCTACCTGGACGGACAGGCCTGGTACCGGTCCCTGATGGCCAGCACGGTGGTCATGACCCTGTGGCTGTCGCTGTCGGCCGGGATCTTCGAAGAGGTGGGCCGGTACCTGGCCTTCAGCTGGCCGCTGGAGGGCATGTGGGACCGCAAGCACGGCATCGCCTACGGCCTTGGGCACGGCGGGATCGAGGCGATGTTCTTCGCAGGCCTGCCGGCGGTCAACAACCTGATGCTGAGCCTCGCCATCAACTCGGGCACCTTCGACACGCTGGTGGCCCCGCAGATGGGTGCGGGGGCAGAACTGATCAAGACCCAACTGCTGTCGACGCCCCCGGCCCTGTTCCTGCTGGCCGGCGTCGAGCGCGCCTGCGCCCTGGCCATCCAGGTGGCCCTGTCGCTGCTGGTGCTGGCGGCGGTCCGCGGCGGCCGGCCGGTGCTGGTGGTCTATGCCGTCCTGCTGCACGGCCTGGTCAATTTCGTGGCCCTGCTCCTGGCGCCGGTGAACATGTACCTGGCCCAGGCGTGGGTGCTGGCGGCGGCCGTGGCGGCGTGGCGGTACATCCGCCGCTGGCGCGACGAGCCGGCCGGTGCGGGGTCGACGCCCGCGGCGTAGCGCACCAGAGCCCCGCAAGGCCTTGGAAAGTCTAATTCCCGCCCTTTCGCCGCAGGATAAGGGACGGAGCGCCCGCCCTGCCGGGGCTCCCCCCTGTTCCCGCGGTGAGAGGGTGGTTGGATGGAAGTCCGCAGCCGGGTAAGCCAGGCCCAGACCCTGGCGGCGGGGGCGGCCGCGTGGCTGGCCCTCAACGCCTTCGTTTACATCGCCGCGCCGCTGCTGGGGCTTTCCATGGGCCCGGTGGCCTCGTTCTTCGGCGGCCTGCTGCTGCCCGCATCAGCTTCGCCGGCCCAGGCGTGGGCGGGCCGCGTCGTCCTGCTGCTGGCCGCCCTGGGCTGGAGCTTGCTGTACCGGGTCGTGGGGCCCCACCTGCCCGGGCCGGCCTGGGTCCGGGGCGTGCTGTACGGCGCCTTCATCTGGCTGGCCAGCGTGCTGGTCCTGCCGCTGATCGGGTTCCGGCTGGGCGGGGCGGCGGCCCTGGCGCTGTCGGCCCTGGCCCACGGTGTGTTCGGGGTCACGCTGGCAGCCATCTCCGAGGTCCAGGCGCAGCGCGCGTAGGGGAGCGCGGCCCGGGCCGGGGTCACCGCCTCAGTGCTCCCCGGGGGCCTGTTCCTTCGCCTCTTCCTGGATCCGCCGGAAGGCGGCCAGCATCTGCGGGTACGGGTGCGCGCCGACAATGCGCCAGCGGCCGTTGACGATGAAGGTGGGCACGCCGGTCACGCCGGCGGCGGCGGCCTGCTGGGCCGACCACTGCAGCCGTTCCTCGTAAACGGGGTCGGACAGGGCGGCCAGCGCCGCCTCGGGATCGAGCCCGGACCGGCGGGCCACCTCCCGCAGCACGTCCGGGTCGGCCAGGTTGCGCCCCTCCACGAAGTTCATCCGGAAGCATTCCCGGTGCACGGCGTCCCCGCGGCCCTGGTCCCGGGCGTACTCGGCCAGCAGGTGGGCGGCCCGGGTGTTGTAGAGCACCAGCGGGGGTTCCATGGGCAGGCCCAGTTCCGCAGCGCGGGCCTTGAGGTCCTGGTGCACACAGCGGATGGTCGCCTCGGGCTGCCGGAACAGGTCCGTCAGGGGCCTACCCTGGGCCGGCGTGCCCGGGTGGAGTTCGAAGGGCAGCCAGGTGACCTCCAGTTCCAGCCCGGCCTCCCGGCGGAGCCGGTCCACCAGCCCGGCGCCCAGATAGCAGTAGGGGCAGACGTAGTCCGAGAAGATGGCCACCTGCAGGGCCGCTGCGGTCACGGCAGACTCCCCTTTCCTGGGCCGCAGTCATCTCCTGGTTCGTGATCAGTTTCCCCCGTGGTTTGACCCCGGCGGCGCCGCACCTGCCGCCCGGGCACCGGGACCCGCGGGACCTGCAGCACCCGCCGGGACCCGCGGGACCCGCAGCACCCGCCGGGCCCCGCGAGACCCACGGGATGGACCGGGAGGCTTCGCCCTCGGCCGGGCCAATGTAATCAAATGAATTCTTCACGACATTGCGGCGACGCACGGGGCCGGGACGGAACCCGCCCGTTTGCGGGCCCTCCGTACGGGGCCCCGGGACCGGGCTGCGGGCCCGGAGGGGAGAAGCGTCGGTGCCGACGGTGGAGGCCAACGGCCTTCGCATCTACTACGAGGTCCACGGCCAGGGCTTTCCCCTGGTCATGATCATGGGACTGGGCGCCAACCTGGACTGGTGGCCGCCGCGGATCGTGGAGCGCCTGTCCCGCCGCTACCGGCTGCTCCTTTTCGACAACCGCGGCGCCGGGCGCACCGACAAGCCCGGCGGGCGTTACTCCATCCGCCTCATGGCCGGCGACACCGCCGCGCTGATGGAGGCCGTGGGGATCCGGCGAGCCCACGTGCTGGGCGTGTCCATGGGCGGCATGATCGCCCAGGAACTGGCCCTCAACCACCCCGAGCGGGTGGAGCGGCTGGTCCTGGCCTGCACCACGTGCGGCGGCATCCGGTCGGTGCCGCCCGCGCCCCGGGCGCTGGCCTGGCTCAGCGCCCGGAACGTACCGCCGGAGGTCTTCAGGGAGCGCCAGTTGAAGCTGCTGTTTCCCGACGAATTTGCGGCGCGGCACCGTCAGGAGATCGAGGAGTACTGGCGCCGGGCCGGCCGCTGGCCCACGCCCGCCGATGCGTACCGGCGGCAACTGGCGGCCATCCTGCGCTTCAACAGTTACGGCCGCCTGCCGCGGATCCAGGCGCCCACCCTGGTCATGACCGGCGACCGGGACATCCTGGTCCCGCCTAAGAACTCGGAAATCCTGGCGTCCCGGATCCCGGGGGCCCGGCTGGAGGTCTTCCCCGGCGGCGGGCACGGTTTCATCGCCCAGTTCCCGGAGCGCTTCTGCCGGGTGGTGGAGGAGTTCCTGGGCTGATCCTGAGAGGCTGGCCGGAGGGTCTACCGTGGAAGACATCATCCTGCGCATCGCCGGAGACCACCCCGTCTGGCAGGGATTGGCCGGCGGGGTCGTCATCGCAGTCCTCAACCTGGTCGGGGCGCTGCTGGTGCTGGCCTGGCGGAACCCCTCGGAGCGGGCCCTGGACGCGGCGCTGGGCTTCGCCGCCGGCATCATGCTGGCGGCCAGTTTCACCAGCCTGATCCTGCCCGGCATCGAACACGGGGGCGTGTGGCCCGTGCTGATCGGGCTGGCGGCCGGCGCGCTGGTCCTGGACCAGGCCGACCGCTGGGTGCCCCACGTGCACGTGCTGATCACCGGCCGCACCCGTCCCGACGTTGCGGACGGGACCCGCAAGGCGTCGGTGCTGCTGTTCATCGTGGCCATCACGCTGCACAACATGCCCGAAGGCTTGGCCGTGGGCGTCAGTTTCGGCTCCGGTGACCTGAGCAGCGCCCTGACGCTGATGCTGGCCATGGGCATCCAGAACATCCCCGAGGGGTTCGCCGTGTCGGTGGCGGCCCTCAACGCCGGGTTCCACCGCCGCTTCTACGCCGCGGTGGCGGGGATCCGGGCCGGTCTGGTGGAGGTCCCCATGGCCCTGCTGGGGGCCTGGGCGGTGCATACGGTGGAGTCCCTGCTGCCCTACGCCATGGGCTTCGCCGCCGGGGCCATGCTGTTCGTGATCAGCGACGAGATCATCCCCGAAACCCACGGCCGCGGCCACGAGCGGGCCGCCACCCTGGGCACCATGCTGGGCATCATGGTGATGCTCTACCTGGACACCGCCCTGGGTTGACCGGCCGCTCAGGCGGAGCCGGCGGCACCGGCCTCCGCAGCCACATGCTTGGCCGCGATGTAGGCGAAGGTCATGGCCGGCCCCAGGGTGGCGCCCGGACCGGGGTAGGTGCGGCCCATCACCGAGGCCGAGCAGTTGCCGGTGGCGTACAGACCGGGAATCGGCCGCCCGTTCTTGAGCACCCGGGCGTACTCGTCGGTCAGCATGCCGCCCTTGGTGCCCAGGTCGCCGGGGTAGACCTTCACCGCGTAGAAGGGCCCGCGCTCGATGGTGCCCAGGTTGGGATTGCGGTACGTGGGGTCGCCGTAGTAGTTGTCGTAGGCCGTCCGCCCCCGTTCGAAGTCCTCGTCGACCCCGTTCCGGGCCATCTCGTTGAACCGGGCCACCGTGGCCAGCAGGTTGTCCACCGGGATCCCGCAGCGGCGGGCCAGTTCCTCCAGGGTGCCGGCCTTGATGAAGTAACCCTTTTCGATGAACTCGCGGGGCGTGAAGCGCGGCATGGCCATGCCGAAGATGTAGCGGCTGCGGTTCTGGCTGTCGAAGATCAGCCAGGAAGGGATGGCCTTGCCGCCGGTCTTCCGGTTCTGCTCCAGCATGTCGTGGCCGAAGTCCACGTACGAGGCCGACTCGTTGGTGAAACGCCGGCCTTCCTGGTCAACCACGATGCAGTGGGGCATGGACCGCTCCCAGAGGATGAAACCGATCTGGCCCTGGTGGTCCACCGTGCCGGCGCCCCACCAGGCGTCGTCCAGGAGGGCCATGTCGGCCCCCAACTCCATGCACTGCAGGATCAGGTCGCCGGTGTTGTCGGGGTTGCCGACGCTCCAGATGCCGTCGATGCCGTGGTACTGCTTGCGCATCTCGGCATTGTGGTCGAAGCCGCCGGCCGCCAGGATGACGGCACGGCTGCGGACCTCCAGGGGCTGGCCGTCCTTGAGGACCTCAACCCCCACAACCCGCTCGCCTTCCACCAGCAGCCGCCGGCAGGGCGTGTTCAGCCAGAGGGGCACCTGGTAGCGCTGGGCCACGTACATCAGGTGGGCCAGCAGGGCGCCGCCCATGCCCACCATCTGCCGGCCCGTCAGGCGGAACCAGGCTCCCCGCAGGAACAGGCCGATGACCTTGTAAAAATAGACCGGTTCCGTAAAGGCCTTGGGCAGCAGGTGGGCCTCGCCGGAGTAGAAGGGGATCGGCACCGGCGACCGGCGGAGGGTGGCAGCCAGCGGGCCCAGCTTGCGCAGGTCGAAGAAGGTGGCCTCGATGGAGCGCCCGATCTTGCCCCCCGGCTTGTCCGGGTAATAGTCAGGGTACTCCATGGCCGGGACGAAGGTGACCCCTTCCTCCTGGAGGAAGCGGACCATCTCGGGGCCGTTCTTCAGGAAGGCGACCCTGCGCTCCCGGGAACTGGCCGGTCCCACGTCGCCGATGACCGTGTCCATGTAGGTCAGGGCCTCTTCGAAGCTGTCCTGGAGCCCCGCGGCCACCGACACCGGGTTGTTGGGGATCCACATGCCCCCGCCCGACAGGCCGGACGAACCGCCCCACAGCGCCCCCTTCTCGATGATCACCGGGCGCAGGCCGTGCCTGGCGGCCGTGATGGCCGCCGTCACCCCGCCCGCACCACTGCCGACGACGACGACGTCGAAGTCCTGCACCGGCTTCTCCCCACCCATGACCATCGCTCCCTGCAGGCGGCAGCGGCCCGGTTCGGGCGGCAGCCCGCGGCCGGGTCGCGCTGCTCCAGGTGCTCAAAGTCTCCAACGTCGGCGTTAAGGAAAGGTTTGCCTCGCCCGCTCGCCATACCTGCGGGCGTGAGGCTGCCGCACGAAGGGTGCACCCGCCGCGCGCCACCGTCAAAACGCGGCGGCCTGCGCGGTGGAAGCGGTCGTCACCACGAGCACGGCTGCAGCTACCAGCACCGTGGCGGCCTCCGTCAGGACCCAGGAGGCACGACACGGCGGGAGCCTTCCTTTCCCCACCACGGGACATTCTCCAGAGTTTACCGGAATTATCGTGCAGCCGGCCCGCATCATGAAGCGGCAGGGCGCGGTCTGGAGCGGCCGCGCCCTGCGACCTCCAGCCCCGTGGGATGACGATGGGCTTACGAAGCGGCCGCGCCAGCCTGCCTCTGGCCGGTGGTGTTCCGGCTCGCCGGCTGCCGGAGCCGGCGGCCGACGGCCGCGGCGATGGCCGCCAGTTCGCCCATCAGGCGGTCGAACGCCCCGGTTGAGAGCGACTGGCGCCCGTCCACCAGGGCGGAGTCGGGGTCGGGGTGCACCTCGATCAGCAGGCCGTCGGCGCCGGCGGCCACGGCGGCCCGGGCCAGGCGGGGCACCAGGTCGGCGCGGCCCGCGGCGTGGCTGGGGTCCACCACCACCGGCAGCCCGGTCTTCTCCTTGACGGCGGCGATGGCGGCCAGATCCAGGGTGTTGCGGGCGTAGTCGTCGAAGGTGCGGATACCGCGCTCGCACAGCACCACCCGCTCGCCGCCGGCCGACAGGATGTATTCCGCCGCCAGCAGCCACTCCTCGATGGTGGCGGCCATGCCCCGCTTCAGCAGCACCGGCCTGCCCGAGCGCCCCACCTCGACCAGCAGGGGGAAGTTCTGCATGCTGCGGGCGCCGATCTGGAGCATGTCGGCGTGTTCCGCCACCTTCTCCACCAGGCGCGGGTCCAGCACCTCGGTGACCACGGCCAGGCCGGTGCGCCGGCGGGCTTCGGCCAGCAGGATCAGCCCTTCCTCGCCCAGGCCCTGGAAGGCATGGGGCGACGTCCGCGGCTTGTACGCGCCGCCCCGGAGCATCCTGGCCCCGCTGCGCTTCACCGCTTCGGCGGTCTTGAACAGCGTACCGGCGTCCTCCACCGTGCAGGGCCCGGCCATGACGATGATCTCCTCCCCGCCGATCTCCAGGCCCGGCGCGATGGGGACGGGACAGGTCCTGCCCGCCCCCCTGTAAACCTTGAGTGCCTGCATCGTTCCGCGACCTCCCCGCAGATTCGAGGGAATCGCTGCCGATTCGCCCGGTCCGGCGGCCGCTGCGGAAAACATCCGGAAGAAACGCCCGGAAAACAAATGCGCTCCTCGCCTCGAGGGACGAGAAGCGCTTTCCCGCGGTACCACCCTGCTTGGCCGTGACCGGCCCGCTCGTAACGGGTACGGACCGGCCGCGCCGGCCTTATACCCGCTCCCTGGATAACGGGGGGAGAGCCCGGCTCCGCCTACGCACCGACCCTGCCGCCGGCTCCGCGCGGTCGCGGCCTCCGGCTCCGCACCGCCCGGCGGTGCGGCTGCGGGTCGACTTCAGCGGGCACCTCCGGAGGGAACTTCACCCGGCGCCCGGCCCGGGAGCGCTTCCAGTCCACGGCGCTCCCTCCCTGGAGGGAGGCGGCGGGCTACTTTCCTCCTTCGTCGGCGTGCGATTCCTCAACTTGTTGGCGCGAATGTTATCACGTCCGGGGCCGGCCGGCAACCCCTTCCCGGCGCCTTACCGGGCCGGCCGCCAGGATTCCGCGGGCCGGAAACGAAGCATTAGCTCACCGGCCCGCCGGGGCCGGGAGACGGTACTCGACGCAAGCGCTCACCCGAGGTCACGAGGAGGGGCCTGCTGTGACGCAGGCGGCGCAGGTCAACACCGTCTGCAGCTTCTGCGGCGTCGGCTGCGGGCTGACGGTGTCGATCCGCGACAACACCATCACCCAGGTGCGGGGCGACAAGGGCAGCCCCTTCAGCCGCGGCCGGGCCTGCGTGAAGGGCGTCAACGGCTGGCGCTACGTGCACCGCGCCGACCGGCTGACGCGCCCGCTGGTCCGCCGGGGCGGCCGCCTCGAGGAGGCGTCGTGGGACGAGGCCCTCGAGGTGGTGGTCCAGGGGCTGGACCGCATCCGCAGGACCCACGGCGGGCGGGGCTTCGGCATGCTGTCGTCGTCCAAGGCCACCAACGAACTCAACTACATGGCCCAGAAGTTCGCGCGCCTGGTGATGGGGTCCAACAACATCGACAGCTGTAACCGCGGCTGACACGCCCCTTCGGTCGCCGGTCTGGCGACCGTGTTCGGAACGGGGGCGGCCACCGGCTCCTACGACGAGTACCGGGACGCCGACCTGATCATCGTCTGGGGCAGCAACACGGCCGAATGCCATCCTATTGTCTGGGCGGCCATGCAGGAGGGCCTGGCCCGGGGCGCGGAGCTGGTGGTGATCGACCCCCGCCGCATCGGCATGGCCCGGCGCGCCGCCCACTACCTGCCCGTCCGCGTGGGCACCGACATCGCCCTGGCCAACGCCATGGCCCACGTCATCATCACCGAGGGCCTGTACCACCGTGACTTCGTGGCGGGCAGCACCGAGAACTTCGAGGCGTACCGTCAGGTGGTCATGGCCTACCCGCCGGAGCGGGCCGAGGAGATCACCGGCGTCCCGGCCGAGGACATCCGCACCGTGGCCCGCAAGTACGCCCGGGCCCAGCGCGCCAGCCTCAACTGGACCCTGGGCGTCACCGAGCACCACAACGGCACCGACACGGTGTTCGCCCTGATCAACCTGGCGCTGCTGACGGGGCACGTGGGCCGCTGGGGCTCGTCCCTGAACCCGCTGCGGGGCCAGAACAACGTCCAGGGCGGCGGCGACATGGGCGCCCTGCCCGACAAGCTGCCCGGCGGCTTCTACGTGGAGAACGAGGAGCACCGCCGGAGGTTCGAGGAACTGTGGGGCCGGCCCATCCCGCCCAAGCGGGGCCACCACGTGACCGGCATGTTCCGGGCCATTGAACAGGGCGAGATCCGCGGCATGTACATCATCGGCGAGAACCCGGCCCGGTCCGAGGCCAACAGCGACCGCATCGAGGCGCTGCTGGACCGGCTGGAGTTCCTGGTGGTGCAGGACCTGTTCCTGACGGCCACCGCCGAGCACGCCGACGTGGTGCTGCCGGCGGCCGCCTCCTGGATCGAGACCGACGGCACCTTCACCAGCGGCGAGCGCCGCATCCAGCGGGTGCGCAAGGGCCTGGAGCCGCCCGGCGAGGCCCGTGACGACCTGGAGATCCTCAACGACATCGCCTCGCGGCTGGATCCCGGGTGGAAGCGGATGGACGCCCGGGAGGTCTGGGAGGAGATCCGCCGGGCCTCCCCCATCCACGCCGGCATCACCTACGAGCGACTGGACCGGGAAGGCGGCATCCAGTACCCCTGCTGGGACGAGAACCACCCCGGGACGCGGGTGCTGCACACCCGGCTCTGGGAGGACCCCGATGCCCGGGCGCCCTTCACGCCTGTGGAGTACCGGCCGCCGCTGG
>PKRI01000035.1 GCA_017577485.1 Bacillota bacterium
TCGACATCGCCAAGCGCCTGCTCGATTACGGCATGCACCCGCCGACGGTGTATTTCCCGCTGATCGTGGAAGAGGCCATGATGATCGAGCCGACCGACGCCGAATCGAAAGAAACGCTCGATGCCTTTGTCGAGGCGCTGGCCGAGATCGTCCGCGAGGCCCGCGAGGATCCCGAGCGGGTCAAGCAGGCGCCCCATACGACGCCGGTGCGGCGGCTCGACGAAGCCCGGGCGGCGCGCCGTCCCTGCCGCCTAGGGCCCCGGACCGGGATGTTGCCGTCCCGACCCCCGGGCTTGCGGCCCCGGTGCCGCCCGGGCTGGCACGAGCACGTCCCGCACGGAACCCCACGGCACCGGCCAGCCCCAGTCCTGATCCCGCCGCGCCCGCAGGTAGGTGTCGAAGGCGATGCGGCCCAGGGCCACCACCACCCGCACCCGCTCCAGCAGCGCCAGCTCCCGCTCCAGAAACGGGCGGCAGGCGGCCAGTTCCTCCACCAGGGGACGGTTGCCCGGCGGCGCGCAGCGGCACGAGGCCGTGATGAAGCAGTCCCGCACTTCCAGGCCGTCGCCCCGGTGACGGGATTCGGGCCGGTTGGCGAACCCCGCCCGGTAGAGGGCCCGGAACAGCCAGTCACCGGAACTGTCGCCGGTGAACATGCGGCCGGTGCGGTTGGCGCCGTGGGCGGCCGGGGCCAACCCCACCACCAGCAGGCGGGCGGCAGGGTCGCCGAAACCGGGCACCGGCCTGGACCAGTACCGCTGGCCCCGGTACGCGGGCCGCGGCTGCGCCGCCACCGCCTCGCGGAACGCCGTCAGGCGGGGGCACCGCCGGCACCCGGCGATCTCGGCGGCCAGGCCCGCCAGGAGGGCGTCACGCAACCCGGGCCGCCACCCAGGCCATCAACTGCACCGCCTCGGCGTAAAACTTGGCGTCGTCTTCCCGCAGGGCGTATCCCATGGCGGTCACCCCGTACAGCCCCAGGTAGGCCAGCAGGCGCTCTTCCCGGGCGGGTTCGGCGTCGCCGGCCCCGTATCCCTCCAGGAACGCCTGCCAGCAGCCCTCGTCGGGCCGGCGGCAAAGCAACTCGGCGGCGATGCGGTGCCAGTCGAAGACGGGGTCGCCGGCCACGGCGCTCTCGAAATCGATGACGGCCACCAGGTCCCCGTCGGGCCCGGCCAGCAGGTTGCGGAAGGAGTAGTCCCGGTGGCACAGCACCAGGCGGTCCACCGCCCCCGCGGCCCGGGGCAGCTGGTCGATGAGCCAGTTCCGCACCTGTCGCCGCAGGCGCCGGTCCTGGCGGGGCAGCGCGTGGCGGGCGGTCTCCACGTCCCAGCGCAGGATGGTGTCCAGCAGGAACGAGCACCAGTCTTCGGCCACGCCCTGGCAGTCGCCCCCCGTGGCCGCCAGGGGACCGGCCCGTTCGAAGCAGCGCACGTCGTGCAGGGCCCTGAGCCAGGCACCGGCCTGGCGGTAAGCCCGGCGGCGCGCGGCGGCGCTCCACCCGGCGGACGCCTCCTCGGCGGGACGGGCGCCGGGAACCCGCCGGTACAGCGAGAACGGCACCATCTGGCCCTGGCGCACGGGAAACCGGGAGGTCAGGCAGCCGTCCGCCGGGGCCCGCACGTGGCCCGCGGCCAGCAGCGGCGGTACGGGCACCTGGGACGCCGCCAGGCGGTGGGCGATGGTGTCGACCCGCTGCTTGGCCTCGCTGCGCCAGAACTTCAGCACCAGGTCCGGCGAGGCCAGCACCAGGTGGGTGTAGTCGCCGACCACCGACCAGTCCCGCGGTTCGGTGGCGACGCCGGCGGTAGCCGCAGCCTCTTGCACCAGGTCCGGCACCATGGTTCGGCCCCCGCTCGGCAGGTCTCGCGGCCCAAAGCCGCGGCGTCAGGCGGGTCTCCCAAAAGCCCGGGCCGCTGCCCGGTGCCCAAGCCGATTTGACACGGTGCCGCCGCGATCCTTTTCCTGCCGCCGGCGCCCGCCGCCGCCTCCAACCCGTACACGCATGCTGCCTGAGCCCTGCACGCGCCGGCTGGACCTCCACCCGCCGCCGGCTGCACCCGCACGCGCCGGCTGCCCAGTCACGCGGCGCGCGCGCCGGGGCGCAGCCGCCGCAGCCAGCCCACCAGGTCCTCCAGGTACGTGTAGGCCACCGGCACCAGCACCAGCGACACCAGGGTCGAAAGGGTGAGCCCCCCCACCACCACCGTCGCCAGCGGCGCCTCGACCTCGGACCCCTCGCCGATGCCCAGGGCCAGGGGCAGCATGCCCAGGACGGTGGTCAGCGTGGTCATGAGAATGGGCCGCAGCCGCACGCCGGCCGCCCGGGCCAGCGCCTCACCCCGCTCCAGGCCGCGGGCCCGCAGCTGGTTCACGTAGTCCACCAGCACGATGGCGTTGTTGACCACGATGCCGCCCACCATGATCACGCCGATGAAGGCCACCACGCTCAGGTTGCGGCCGGTCAGGATCAGCGACGCCACGGAACCCACCAGGCCGAAGGGCACCGCCAGCATGATGGCCAGGGGATGCAGGAAGTTCTCGTACAGGCTGGCCAGGATCATGTAGATCAACACGATCGACAGCCCCAGGGCGAAGCCCAGGTCGTCGAAGGCCTCGTACATCCGCTGGGTCTCGCCGGCCAGGCGCACCCGGTAGCCGGCCGGCACCTCCAGGCCGGCCAGGGCCTCCTCGATGGCGGTGCTGACCTCGCCCAGGCTGGCGCCGGCCACGCTGGCGTAAACCGAAGCCGAGCGTTCCCTGTCGTCGCGGGTGATGGTCTGGGCGCCAAAGCCCCGCTCCAGCCGCGCCACCTCGCCCAGCAGCACCGACCCCGCGGGACCGTTGAGCCGCAGCGACGCCACGTCGTCGACGGTCCGGCGGGCCGACGGGTCCAGCACCACCCGCACGTCCAGCGGGTCTCCGCCGGTGTCCAGCCGGGAGGCCACGACGCCGTTGAAGGCGTCCTCCACCGCCGCCCCTACCTGGGCCGGGACCATGCCCAGCCGCGCCAGGCGCTCACGGTCCAGCACCACCCGCACCTCGGGGCGCACGCGCTCGAAGGACGTGTCGGGCTCGACGATCCCCGGGATGTCTTCCATGCGGTCCAGCACCTGCTGGGCCAGGTCCTCCAGCACCGTCAGGTCGGGGCCGGTGATGCGCACCTCGATCTGGGCCATGCTGGTCGAGGCTGCCGCGCCGAAAACGGTAGGCTCACTGACGGTGATGTCGGCGCCGGGGATGGACGCCGTCGCGCGCCGCAGTTCGGTGCTGATCTCCTGGGCGGACCGCTGCCTTTGCCCCCGGCGAACCAGGTGCAGCGTCACGCTGGCCGACCCCTCGTTGACCTGGGTCACCACCCTCTCCGCTTCGGGGACTGCAGCCGCCACCTGTTCCAGGCGCCGGGCCACGTCGTCGGCGGCGGCCAGAGTGGAACCGGGCGGCAGCTGCGCCGTGATGGTGACCTGGCCCTGATCCAGCGCCGGCAGGAACTCGGTGCCCATTCGGGACAGCGCCGCGCCCGTCAGGCCGGCGGCCGCCACGGCCACCGCCACCACCAGAGCCCGCCGGCGCAGGGCCGCCCGCACCAAACCCTCCATCCAGGCGGCCATGCCCCTCCGGGGGACGGAATCCTCGCCGCCGGCCACCGCCGGCCCAGTCAGGTCCCGCCCTGCCCGCGCCTGGCGGGCCAGCAGGCGCGAGGCCAGCATGGGCACCAGCGTCAGGGCGCCGATCAACGAGATGACCAGCGAGAAGGTCACCGTCAGCGCCAGCTGCTCGAACACCTGGGCGGTGAAGCCGCCCACGAAGATCACCGGCAGGAACACGGCGATGGTGGTCAGGGTCGAAGCGGCGATGGCCGTGGCCACCTCGCCGGTGCCTGTCAGGGCCGCCTCGTCGGGCGCCGCCCCTTCCTGCCGCCGGCGGTAGATGCTCTCCAGCACCACGATGGCGTTGTCCACCAGCATGCCGATGCCCAGGCCCAGACCGCCCAGCGACACCAGGTTCAGCGTGATGTCGCTGAAGTAGATGGGCACGAAGGTGGCGATGATGCTGATCGGGATGGCGGTGGCGATCACCAGCGTGGCCGGCACGTTGCGGAGGAACAGGTACAGCACCGCCACCGCCAGCACGCCGCCGGTGATGCCGCTGGTGGCCACGCTGCGGATGGAGTGCTGCACGAACTCGGCCTGGTCCTGGACCACCGCCACCTCGACGTCGGGTGGCAGGTCCCGCTGCAGCCGGGCCAGCTCGGCCAGGACCTCCCGCACCACCTGGACCGTGTTGGCCCGGGGTTCCTTGACGACCGAGATCTGCACGGCGGGCTGGCCGTTGAGGCGGCTGACGGACTCTTGCTCCCCCAGGGTCAGGTCCACCCGGCCCAGCTGGCCCAGCCGCACCACGCCGGCGGGGGTGGCGATGGGCAGGTCCCGCAGTTCCTCGACGCTCTTCACACGAGCCGTGGTCCGGATCAGCAGTTTGCGGTCGCCCTCGGTCACCGAGCCGCCGGGCAGGTCAAGGTTGCCGGCCCGGAGGGCCGACACCACGGCGTCCATGGTCAGGCCGTACGCCTCCAGCCGGGCGGGATCCAGCGTCACCCGCACCTCACGGTCCGGGGCGCCGCTGACGGTGACCTGGGCCACGCCTTCGATGCGGGCCAGCCGCGGTTCAATGACGTCCTGGCCCAGGCGCAGCAGTTCCGTGGGCGAGCGCTGGCCGCCGATGGTCAGCAGCAGCACCGGCGCCGCCCGCACATCGAATTTGTAGACGACGGGGCGCTCCACCTCGTCCGGCAGCAGGCCCAGCACCTGGTCCACCCGCTCCCGCACGTCCAGGGCGGCCACGTCCATGTCGGTGCCCCACTCGAAGTCGAGGATGACGATGGACGTGCCCTCGACGCTGTCGGAAGACACCGACCGCACCCGGTCCACGCTGGCCAGGGCCTCCTCCAGGGGCCGGGTGACCAGGGACTCGACCTCCTGGGGCGCGGCGTTGGGGTATTCGGTCACCACCGCCGCAATGGGAAAGGACAGGTCGGGAAACAGCTCGACGGGCAGCCGGCCGAGGGACACAAGGCCCAGCAGCACCACCACCAGCGTCGCCATCACCACGGTGACCGGGCGGCGGATCGACAGCAGCGTGATGTTCATCGCGCGGCCTCACCCACCGGCCGCACGCGGGCGCCGTCGAAGAGGTTCTCCTGGCCCGTCACGATGACGGTTTCGCCGGCCTCGAGCCCCGAAACGATCTCCACCCAGGAGCCGTCCAGGATGCCCGTCTCCACCGGGCGGCGCCGGGCCCTGTCGTCTTCGACCACGTAGACAAAGGTCTCGTCGCCCTGGTTGACCACGGCGTCCACGGGCGCCGCTACCACGCCCTGCCGCCGGTCCAGGGGCACCACCACCTCGGCGGTCATGCCCGCCTTGAGGAGGCCGTCGGCGTTGTCCAGCATCACCTCGACCGGGTAGGACAACTGGCCCTGGGCCGGGATGTCGGGCACGAAGACGACCTCGCCGGTCAGTTCCACACCGGCCGCCGGGACCGTCACCGCCACCGCGGCGCCCGGCCGGAAGCGGCCGATGTGCAGTTCCGACACGGGGACCACCAGCCGCATCCGGGACGCGTCCACCACCATGCCCACCGGCTGGCCGGCCGCCACCGGCGAGCCTACGTCCGCGTCCAGCCGGGCCAGGGTGCCGGCGATGGGCGCGGTGATCCGCGTCTCCTCCAGTTGCCGGCGCAGCACGTCCAGGGCGGCCCGGGCCTGCTCCACCTGCTGGGGCGCCACCACCTCGGCCTGGTGGCGGGCCATGCGCAGCTGGTGCTCGGCGTCCTCCACGTCCCAGCGGGTGGCCTGGCCCCTCTCCATGAAGGCCTGGGTACGGGCGTACAACTGCTGCGCGTGCTCCAGCTGCAGGCGAGCCTGCTCCAGCCCGGCCACCGCCAGGTCGTAGCTGGCCTGGGCCTGCTGGAGGCGGGACGGCAGGTCGCCGGCGTCCAGGCGGATCACCACGGTGCCGGCCCGGACGGTCTCGCCCTCATCGACCAGCACCTCGGCCACCCGGCCGCCGGTCAGCGACACCAGGGGCGCGGTGCGGTCGGGTTCCAGGGTGCCGCTGAGCCGAAGGTCGGCGCTGAGATCGCGATGCTGGACCTCCGCCACCAGGACCGGCAGGGCCTCTTCGCCGGCGGTCGTATCACCGCCCCCGCCGCCGGTCTCATTGCCCGCCTGCAGCAGTGAGCACCCGGCCCCCAGGGCCGCCAGGGCGAAGATCGTGCCTCCCGTCAGGAGCACAGCAAGACGACGAGGTCGACGTCGGGTGCTGGACAAGGTGCCTTCACTCCTCGGGAACCAGCCAGTCGATGATCAGGTCGGACAGCAGGCGCACCAGCCGGCGAAAGGGGAGCGCTTCGGGATCCAGCAGCGCCTGCAGGGCCAGGCCCTCGAAGACGGCGATGACGGCGGCGCCGGCCGCCCCGGGATCCACCGAGTCGCGGATCAGGCCGCGCTGCTGCAGGTCGGCCAGCAGCTCCCGGGCGCGCCTGCGCAGTTCCCCGTACAGCTGGCGCAGGCCGGCGCCGGCCTCGGCGTCGCCCCGCAGGGCCGCCGTCAGGTACTCCAGGTAGAGGGGCACGGCCTGGCGGTCCTCCTTGATGGGCGCCAGGGCCCGGGCCACCACCTCTTCGGCAATGCGGCGCAGGTCCGCGGCGCGGCCGCCCGGCGTGGTGAGCCCCGCCCCGTCGATGAGCACCCGGAACTGCTCCAGCCGCCCCTGCAGGATGGTGGTGAACAGGGCCTGCTTGGACGGGTGATACAGGTAGACCGCCGCCTTGGACACCCCGGCCCGCTCGGCGATCTCGTCCATGGTGGCCGCGTGGTAGCCCTTCTCGGCGAAGACGCCGAAGGCGGCGTCCAGGATGCGGCGCCGGGTGTCGCTGATGCGCTTGCTGTCCATGCTTTCCCCCATGGTTTGCCCCCATGCGGGCCGCTTGCCGCCGGGGCGTCACCAACGGCCGCCTGGGCTGCAGTGGCTGCCGCCTCAGGTGACTGACCAGTCAGTTACTGACCGGCCAGTAACTACGGGGTGGACATCAAAACTCCTGCAGGCGGAACGCAAATTTCCCTGGGGAAATGCCCCGCCCGGCGCCCGGACGGGTGCCGCGCCCGGCGGGCCGGTTACCGCGCCGGCACCAGGCGCAGGCGGTGCACGGCGGCGGCGTCCACCGCCTCCCGCGAGAACAACTGCGCGTGCTGCCGGCCCTGCAGCCAGAGGTCGACCTGGTCGGCGTAGTGGGGGCTCACCCGGTGGCCGGACTGGCCCGGCGCCACCACGTGGGTGGACGCGTCCCAGTTGCCCACCTCCACCACCTGCCGCCAGATCCCGGCCGTGGTCACCGGGTAACCGCCCTCGTCCTCCCAGCGGAAGCCGGCGGCCTGGGGGGTCAGCCCGCTGCCGCCCACGGCGAAGGGGCCCACGTTCAGCAGGCGGTCCAGCGGCTGCACCACCCCCAGCGGGTGCGCGAAGGTGATGGTGTGGGCGTCGCCCCAGTTCCAGCTCTCGGGGTCCGGCCCGTAGTCCCGGCTGAGGGCCGCCACGGCGTCCACGAAGGCCGCGGCCACGGCGTCGTCCAGGGTCTCCCGCTGGGGCGTGGCCGGGTCATCGAACCACCGGCTGTCGGGCCGGTAGCGGATCAGGCGGTCCAGCGCGGCGGTGGGCTGGCCGGCCTTCAGGAAGGCCTCGTACAACCCGTCACCCATGCGCGGCCGGAACGTCCGCTCCAGCAGGCGCTCGTAGAAGGTGTGGTAGATCAGCGGTCCGGCGGCGTCGGGCGCCTCGAAGGGCTCCCGGGCCCACACCCGCATCAGCCGCGCGGCCTCGGCCGCCAGGGCGGGGTCCACGCCGGCGCTGCGGGCGCGGTCCTCGACCCGGGCCAGGGCCTCCTCCAGGAGCGGCGCCAGTTCCCGGGCCTGGGCGTTGTAGGTGTCGGCCTGCAGCAGGGCCATCTGGCCCACGCTGAACGACGGCGACCCGGGCGCCTCCGCGTCCGGCGGCAGCAGCGCGCCCTCAGGGCCCAGCAGCGCCTCGCCGATGCGGATGGCCCGGTACGGCAGCGCGAACGACGCGCCCAGGTAGTGGCCGTAGTCGATGCCGGCCGGGCGGTTGTTGGCGGTCCAGATGACGCCGCGCCGCGGGTTCCAGAGGGAGGGCATCTCCTCGAAGGGCACGTACCCCGTCCACTCGTAGTCGGCCACCCAACCGGGGACCGGCCGCTGGCCGCTGCCCCGGGCCCGGATGGGCACCAGGCCCGTGGCCGTGTAGCCGATGTTGCCCTCCACGTCGGCGTAGACAAAGTTCTGCCCCGGCGCCGAGAAGCGCGACACCGCCTGCCGGAAGGACTCCCAGTCGGCAGCCCGGGCCACGTCGAAGAAGGTCTCGTAAATGTGGTGCCGCTCCAGGGCAGTCCAGCGCAGGGCCAGGGGGTAGTCGGGGGCCGCCGCGCCCACCTCCACCTCCACCACGCCGGAGATCAGCGGGCCGTGGCGGGTGATGATCACCTCCAGCACCTCAGGCTCGTCCCGCCCCTTGACGCGGATCTCCTCGCGGATCACCCGGGCCGGCTCGTAGGCGCCCTCGTAGAGGAAACTGTACGGGTCCTCAGGATGGGGGATCTCGATGTAAAGGTCCTGGACGTCGGCGCCCAGGTTGGTGACGCCCCAGGCGATGCGCTCGTTGTGTCCCACGACCACTCCCGGCGCGCCCGGGAAGGACACGCCGGCGGCGTGATACCCCGGAGCCTCCAGGTGCACCTGATGCCATACGGCCGGCAGGCCCACGGCCAGGTGGGGATCGTTGGCCAGGAGCGGCCGCCCGGTCTCGCTGAAGCGCGGCGCCACCACCCAGTTGTTGCTGCCCGCCAGCGGATCGGGCAGCGACGCGGCGGTGAGGGCCAGCGGGGTGTCCACCAGGAACTCCAGCACGCGCCGGGCCGTCACCGAACCGGGCGGGACGCCCGCGCCGCCCCCGGGATCTTCCGCCGCGCCGCGTGCCGCGCCGCCCACCGGATCCGACGCCGCCGCCTGGCGCCACGCCGCCGCGGTGGGCACGCCGGCGATGGTGGGGCCGGGGATCTCGGGACGGGCCGTCAGGTCCACGGCCAGCGGCAGTTCCAGGCGGCTCAGGGCGGCGGCGTTGAACAGTTCTTCGGTCATGTTGCCGCCCAGGTACCAGGCCATGTAGTAGCCGATGCTGAGGCTGTCCACCGGCGTCCAGGGTTCGGGGACGTAGCCCAGCACCCGGAACTCCAGGGGCAGCCGCCCGGCATGGGCTTCGATGTAGGCGTTGACCCCGGCGGCGAAGGCCTCCAGCGCCGCCCGGGCCTCGCCACCCAGCACCTCCCACTCCGCCTCGGCGGCCCGCCGCAGGCCCACCGTGCGGAACAGCCGGTCCGAGGGCAGCCCCGCCTCGCCCACCACCTCGGCCACCCGCCCCGACGCCAGCCGGCGGGAAACGTCCATGTGCCAGAGCCTGTCCTGGGCCTGGACATACCCGTGGGCGAAGAACAGATCGTGCAGGTTCTCGGCCCGCACGTGGGGCACGCCGTACTCGTCGCGCAGGACCAGCACCGGCGCCTGGAGCCCAGGCACCGCCAGCTCGCCGTCCAGCTGCGGCAGCGGCCGCCACAGCAGCCAGTACGCCCCGCCGGCCGCCCCTGCCAGGACCAGGCCCAGCAGCACCGCCAGCACCACCGCCGCCCGCCGCAGCCGGCGGCGCCGGTGGGACTCAGCCTTGTCGCTCACCGCCAAAGCCACAGGCGCGCCTCCAACCACCACAGCGGCCCCTTGAACACGTCCAGCAGGCCGAAACCTTCCCGCTCACCCACCGCCAGCAGGTACTTGACCCGCGGGCCCGGCCCCGTCGATGCCAGCGTCTCGGCCGGGTAGACGTGGATCTCGTACAGCCCGGTCTCGGGCGCGGTCAGGCGCAGCCGGGCCACCCGCACCAGCCGCATCTGGGTGAACCCCTGAAACACCGCTTCTTGCACGGGCTCCAGGGGCACCTCGCCGCCCCCGGGCAGCCGCACGTACGCGCCCGCCGCGGCCGCCTGCCCGGCAGGCACCAGCAGGTCCACCGGCACCTGATCGCCGGCGTCGGCCACGAAGCGGAAGCGGTGGACCTCCCCCTGACCGACCAGGCCGTAGAAGGCCCGGGAACGCTCCATGACATCGGGGATGAGGACGGGCCGCCGGTCACCGCCGGCGCCGTCCCAGAGAAACACCGGTGCGTGCGCCGCGGCGGGCGCCGCGCAGGCCAGGACCACCAGGACGGCCGCCAGCGCCGCCCTGCGTTGCCAGCAGCGACCAGCCATGGGCTCGGCTTTCGGCGCCGCCGGCCGCGTTCCCTCTTGGAAATTTCCGAGGTGACGGGGAGGACGGCCGTCCCCTGGGTGGAACCCCCGGCCGGGGGTGTTGCTGCGATGCGCGCCGTCATCACCCGCGGCTTCGGGGGGCCGGAGGTGCTGGCCCTGGGCGACTGGCCCGACCCCGAACCCGCCGACGACGAACTGCTGGTGCGGGTCCACGCCACGGCCCTGAACCGCGCCGACCTGCTGCAGCGGGAGGGGCGCTACCCGCCGCCGCCGGGCGCCTCCCCCATCCTGGGCCTGGAACTGGCCGGGGTGGTCGAGGCCGCCGGGCCCGCCTGCCGCCAATTCAAACCGGGCGACCGGGTGATGGCCCTGGTCCCGGGCGGCGGCTATGCCCAACTGGCGGCGGTGCCCTGGGACCTGGCCATGCCCGTCCCGGACAACCTCTCGCTGGAAGAGGCGGCCGCCGTGCCCGAAGCCTTCCTGACGGCCTACCTCAACCTGATCTGGCTGGGACGGCTGCAGGCGGGCGAGTACGCGCTGATCCACGCCGGCGCCAGCGGCGTGGGCACCGCGGCCATCCAGGTGGTGCGGGAGCACGGCGCCCGGGCCCTGGTCACCGCGGGATCCCGGGAAAAGATCGAACTCTGCCTGAACCTGGGGGCTGAGGCGGGCTTCAACTACCGGGAGGGCCCCTGGGCCGAGGCCGTGATCCAGGCCACCGGCGGCCGCGGCGTCGACGTGATCCTGGACTGCGTGGGCGCGCCGTACTGGGACCAGAACCTGGAGGTCCTGGCCCCCGACGGCCGCCTGGTGATCATCGCCATGATGGGCGGCACGCGCCTGGCGGACGGGCGCCTGGGCCCCATCCTGAGCAAGCGCCTGCAGGTCACGGGGTCCACCCTGCGCAGCCGCTCGCGGGAGTTCAAGGCCCGGCTGGTGGCCGAGTTCACCCGGTTCGCCCTGCCGCGCCTGGCCGACGGCCGGCTCAGGCCCGTCATCGACCGGGTCATGGACTGGACGCAGGTGGCCGAAGCCCACGCCTACATGGGCGACAACCGCAGCAAGGGCAAGGTGGTGCTGCGGGTCAACTGAGGGCAGCGGGGCCCGGGTCGCCCCCGGCGGCGCGTCCCCCGGCCGCCGGGCGACCGCCTACAGCACCTCCAGCAACCGCGCCACCAGCGCCGTCCGCAGCGGCACCTGGTGCACCAGGATGTACTCGTCCAGGCTGTGGGCCCCGTGGCCGACAGCGCCCAGGCCGTCCAGGGTGGGAACGCCCAGGGCGGCCGTCAGGTTGCCGTCGGACCCGCCGCCGGTGCCGGTCTCGCCCAGGTCCAGGCCGATCTCCGCCCCCAGCCGGCGGGCCACCGCGAACATGGCGGCGATGGCCGGCGTTCGCTCCATGGGCGGCCGGTTCATGCCGCCGTCCACCCGCAGCGTCGTGCCCTGCAGCACCGGCTTGAGCCCCCGGATGGCGGCGGTCATCCGCTCCCCCTCGGCCCGGGTCATGACCCGCAGGTCGATCTCGGCCTCGGCGGAATCGGGCACCACGTTGGACCGCGTGCCGCCGCGGACGACGCCCACGTTGACGGTGGTGCCGCGGCTGTGGTCGGTCATGGCCTGCAGCCGCAGGATCTGGTGCGCCAGTTCCTCCACGGCGCTGACGCCCTCGGCGTGGTCGGCGCCGGCGTGGGCGGCGCGGCCGCGCACCGTCAGGCGGAACACGCCCACGCCCTTGCGCCAGGTCTTCAGCAGGCCGGTGGGCCCTACGGCCGGTTCCAGCACCAGCACGTAGGCACACTGCTGCGCCAGGTCCTCGATCAGGGTCCGGGACGTGCGGCTGCCCACCTCCTCGTCGGAGGTGATCAGCATCCACACGGGGCGGCACGCTTCCCGCTCCGTCTCCACCAGCGCGCGCACGGCGAAGATGCCCTGCACCAGCCCCGCCTTCATGTCGAACACGCCGGGGCCGAAGGCTCGGTCGCCCTCGATGCGGAAGGGCCGGCGGGCGGCGTCGCCCGGGCCCCAGACCGTGTCGTAGTGGCACAGGATCAGCGCCGGCCGGTCATCGCCTGCGAACAGGTCCTCACGGCCTTCTTCCCGGGCGGGAAAGTCCCAGACCGCCAGCAGGTGATCCCCGGCGTCATCCTGAGGATACCGGGTCACCCGATCCGCCCCGGCTTCCTCCAGGCATTCCTCCAGCACCGCGGCCAGCCGGTCCAGCGCGGGCTTATCGGACGTGGGCGAGTCGTGATCCACCACACGGCCGATGACCGCCATCTCCTCGTCGTGGTGTTCCCGGCACCAGTCCAGCAGCGCGTTGATGTCGTCCATTGCCGCGTCCTCCTCAGCAGCCCAGCATGCGCACTTCCTTTAAGGCGGCCCTCATAGCGTCCAGGTCTTCTTCGTCCACCGCCCGGAGAGGCGGCCGGGGCGCGCCACCGTAGTACCCGACCATGCGCATCAGGCCCTTCAGGCCGCCGATGCCGTGCCTGCGGATGAGCCGCTCCACCACGTCCAGGCGGCGCTGCAGGGCCGCGGCCTCTTCATGCTTGCCCTGCCGCCACAAGTCGTAGATCTCGCAGCACTCCCAGGGCGCCACGCCCGCCACCGCCAGTATGGCGCCGGCGGCGCCCGCCTGCAGCCCCGCGTAGAGCAGGTGCGCGGAGCCCGTCAGGACGGCGAAGTCCGGCGGCGTTTCCGCCGCCAGCCGGGCCAGGCGCGCCAGGTCGTCGCTGGTATCCTTGATGCCGGCGATGTTGGGGTGGCCGGCCAGTTCCACCACCGCCTCCACGCTGAGGCTGACGCCGGTGAGGCGCGGGTAGGAATAGAGGATCACCGGCACGTCCACCGACTCGGCCACGGTCAGGTAGTGCTTGATGAGGGCCCGATCGTCCAGGGTGGGGCCAAAGTAGTACGGCGTCACCACCAGCACCGCTTTGGCCCCCAGCTGGGCGGCGGCCGCCGACAGCGCCACCGCCTCCCGGGTGGACGGCGCGCCGGTGCCCACAATCACCGGCCGCTCCTCGGCGGCCCGCACGGCCGCTTCCATGACCCTCAACTTCTCGTCGTAGTCCAGGTGCACGAACTCGCCGGTGGACCCCAGCACCACGAACCCGTGCAGGGGCGAAACGAGCCACATCTTGATGTTGCGCTCGAAATTGTCGATGGAGACCTGGCCGTCGTCATCAAAGGGCGTGGTGACGGCGGCGAAGACACCTTTCAGGAAGTCGGGCGCCCTGCCCACAGCTGAAGACCCCTTTCCGCTCGCCTTGACGATCAACGAACGTCGACCCTCAACGGCCGCACCGGCTCACGTCCACCGGCGGCCGGCGCGGATGGCCTCGTAGGCCAGCACGTGGCCGATGGCCCGGTAGCGCCCCCAGTGCCGCCAGCCTCCCTCGAGGCCCACCAGCGCGCCGGCCACGGCCGGCAGCTCCTGCCACGGCACCCGGCGGAAGCCGCTGATGTCCTCGTCGGGCGACGGCACCGGGTCGGCGCCGGGCTCCACCGGCTCCAGTAGGAAGATGTAGTTGGGCATGGCCACGCGGGCCTCGCCTGCCACCAGTTCCACGTCGGCGTAGCCCAGCAGCGCGGCCGGCCGGGTGGCCAGGCCCGTTTCCTCGGCCGCCTCCCGCACGGCCGCGTCCCACGGTGTCTCGCCCCGGGCGATGCCGCCGCCCGGCAGCCGGTAGACGCCGTCGGGATAAAAGGCCTTGGTGTGAAGCAGCGTCTCGCCGCCGGGCAGTTTCAGCACGTAGATGGCCTCGGCCACCCGCTGGCCGCGCCGGTACAGCGCCAGCCAGTGGTCCACATCGGCCGGGGACCAAAACTGGATGCGGTCGCGGTAGACCAGCGGCACGCCCCAGCGACCGGCGGCCTCGGCCAGGAACTCCGTGCCCGGCCCGGCGGCGCATCCGGCCAGGTGCTGGAGCAGCCAGGACCAGGCCGCCTCGGGACCCGGCTCCGTCAGCCGGCGGCGCAGTTCCTCCACGGTTTCCGCGGCGGCCCGCCGGTGGTCCGGTCCGAGCCGCGGCGCGGCGGCCTGCCAGTCGCCGAAGTCCAGTTCCAGGACCTGACCACGGGTCACCACGTAGTCCAGGCCGAAATCGGTGTACTCCAGCGCCAGGCCGCCCGGGCCCGTCCCGGTCCGGACCGGCGTGGAGAGGTTCACGTAAAAGCCCCGCAGGTCCCTGGACCGCCCGTCCCAGACGGAAAACACGTTGAACCAGCGGTCCTCGTCGAAGCGCTCCACCAGCACGTCGCCAGGCGCGAAGCGCAGCGGCCCCACCACGCGCTCGTCGCGGGTCCAGACCGCGGCGACCAGGTGGCTTGTGCCCGACGAGGCCAGCGGCGACGCGCTCCAGACGGCCTTGACGCTGCCGTCGGGATAGCGGGCGGTCACTTGCGCTGCCAGCGGCTCCAGCGGTTCCATCAAGCGGTTGTTTCCTCCAGCCGGCCCGCCACACCTTTCGCCGCGATCCGCGGCGCCTGTCCCCGCGTTTTTTTATTGCGCCGCCGGTCCCCGTGTGATATCGTGGGCACGACCGCGCAGCGGATCCTGGCGCGGTTGATTGGGGGTACGCAAGTGTACCGCGGAACCGTCAAGTGGTTCAGCAACGAGAAGGGCTACGGGTTCATCTCCCGGCCCGACGGTCCCGACGTGTTCGTCCACTACTCGGCCATCGACGAGGAAGGTTTCAAGACCCTCGAGGAAGGTCAGCAGGTGGAATTCGACATCGTCGAAGGGGCCCGCGGCCCGCAGGCCGCCAACGTCAGGAAGCTCTGGTAACACCGCCTCGCGAAGGCCGTTCCAAAGCTTCGGACGGAAGGGGCGCCGCATCCGGCGGCGCCCCTTTGGTTTATCCTCGACCGCCGGCCGATCCCGGCCCTCCGTTCCCGGCCCTAACCCGCCCCGGTCCCTGACCCGACGGGCAGCAGGCCCACAGTCCCAGAAATGGTCCTCTGGGACCATGAGGATAGGCCTCCGCTCCCAGCAGAATGGCCCACCTTTCCTATAGCCCCGCCGGTGCCCAAGGTACATGATGGAAGCAAAGCTGGTCCACGCGCCAGCAAAGAGCCTCGATCCGATAAGGGCAAACCCGTCGAGAGGCGGGGGCGCAAAGCCATGGGTCCCAAGGCCTGAGAGTCCGGGATCGCCAGGCTGCCGAAGTCGAGCCCTGTCGGATCAACCCCGGAGGGTCTCCGATGCGGTTGATCCGGTACGCAGTGGCCGTATTGACGGTCACTTGCATCCTGCTGGCGGCAGTGGTCGTACCGGCCGCAGCTGCCGAACGTCAAGTCACCCTGACCATCCAGACGGTGGTCTCCAACCCCTCGTCCAGCCCCGCGACGGTCAAGCTCAGTATCCCGCTGATCAGCAGTTCGTCGTCGCCGTACCAGTCGCTGCTGTCGGAGTCGTTCACCCCCCAGCCGGTGAAGATCGAGGAGAACGGAGACACCCGCACCGCCCACTTCGAAGTCAGGGTTCCCGCCGGCCAGTCGGTCACCATCGAAGAGCGCTACGTCCTGGCCCTGAAGCCGTACCAGCGGCCTGAGGCGGGCCAATACTCGCTGAGCGAGGCGGAGCGCGCGTTCTACCTCAAGGGCGAGCCCACCATCGAGGCCGATCACCCGACCCTGCGCAAGGTGGCGGCCCAGGTCACCGAAGGCGCGGCCACCGTGGAGGAGAAGGCGCAGGCGGTCTTCCGGTACGTGCGCGGCAAGCTCCGCTACAACGCCTCCTCCACCGCCGCCAACAAGGGCGCGCTGGCGGCCTACGAGGCAGGCTCCGGCGTCTGCCAGGAATTCGCCAGCCTCTTCGTGGCCCTGATGCGGGCCTCCGGCGTGCCGGCCCGGGTCGTCAACGGGTACGTGCTCCTCGACTCCCAGCGCCGGCTGACCACCCAGGGCTTCGCCCAGCGCGTCCGGCACCAGTGGGCCGAGTACTTCGACCCGGCCTACGGGTGGGTGCCGGTGGACCCCACCTTCGAGTCGACGCCGGACGCGTCCCTGAGCCGGCCCGCCTACGTGCGCCAGAACTTCGGCGACCGGCCGGTCAAGGGGACGTCCGCGGGCGCCAAGGTGTCGCTGTCGCGCAGCGCGAGCGTGACCGAATTGACGGTTGAGGCCGCGCTGCAGAACTGAATCGGGTTTGAACATTGACGCAAGCCAAGGCCAGATTCCGCCAGAGAACAGAGCCAAGGCAAGCGCCCACTTACCACCCCGGGAACGGGGCCCTGCGGAAGCAGGGCCCCGTTCCTCGTGCACGGCATCCCGACGGCTGACGGTGCCTGCGACCCTAGTTATCGTTTGCCGGCGGCAGATGTTGACAGGCCGTGCCTGCTCACAGCAGGGCGCGGTCCCGGAAGTCGACGGTTTCCACCCAGCGGGCCCGCACAGCCAGCCGGTAGGCGCTGGACCCGGGCGGGTGACAGGTGGTCAGCGTCAGCACGTGGTCGGGGGTCCGGGCGATGACGCTCCAGTCGTTGTTGGCGATAACCCACACCCGCTGGACCTCGTAGCGGTACAGAACGCCGTCATAGATAAGGTAGATGGAGTCGCCGGCCTCCAGGCCGTCCAGGTGCCGGAACCAGGCGCCGTAGGTGGTGCGGTGGCCGGCGATGGCCACGTTGCTGCCCAGGTGGGGCAGGGAGCCCTCGGGGTAGAAGCCCGGCGCCAGGGCCAGGTGCTTCGGGGTGGTGCCCGCCACCACGCCGGTGTCGACGCCGGCCCTGGGGATGACGATGCGGGCCACGGGTGCGAAGGGGTCGCGCTGGATCTCCTCCGGCGCCGACGGTTCAGCGGATTCGACGGGATCATCCGGTTCGGCGGCTTCCGGAAGCCCAGCGGGTTCCGCCGGCGGCGCACCTGCCACCGTCGGGTCTTCGCCTGCCGGAACCTCCTCGCCGGGGACCACCGGCGCGGCGCTCACCGCTCCCCCGCCGGAAGCGGCGACCACCTCAACGCCGTCCTGCTCAGGGTCGCCGGCGGCGGAAGGCAGGACATCCTCCGCTGCGGCGGCGTCGGCCCCACCTGCGGGTGCTGCGGCGCCCCCCGCGGCGGCGGCCAGGTCGGCCGCTCCGTCCAGCAACTGCATGCCCCCCAGCAGCGCCCCGGCCACAACCGCCAGGCCCAGCAACATCAAGAACCCTCGCCGGCGCGGCGCCATGCGGCCCACCCCCTGTTGCCATCAAGGTACCGGATGTGGAACCCGGCACCAATCTTGATGACAGTCTAACGCATCGGGGCGGGCGTCCGGACCTGCACCCGGCGCCCGCCCCGTCCAGCGGCGCACGTCTTTACCGCCACCGCCGCGGCGTACCGCTGCGGCTCAGGACCACCGCCTCCGCAGCACCAACCCCGCAGCCAGTGCCGCCATGCCCGCGGTTACCAGCCCGGCCGCGCTGCCACCGGTCACCGGCAGCGCCGGAGCCTCCGGCCCAGCGGCGGGCGGTTCCTCCGGCCCTGCTGCGAGCGGCTCCTCCTCGATCAGGATCGGCTGCTCCGGCGTACCCGGGACCTCCGAGTCGCCGGGCGGCTCGGGGTTCCCGGAGGGCGGCCGGCCCGACGGCGGCCGGTCATCAGGCGTGCTCTCCTTGTTGTTGACAAAGGTCACGTCCCGGTTCGGCTGGTTCTCCGTGAGTTCGACTTGCTGCTCATCGTCCGTCTTCTCGTAGGTCGGGGGAGCTTTGACCTCCGATACCTTCCAGAGGCCCAGTTCGAGACCGGAGACCACGATGACGCCGACCGTCTCGTCTTCATCCATGACATGGTCGTCGGTGGCGTCGACGTTGTTGTCGATGACCCGGAGGCAGTCGGCGGTGGTGTCCACCGGGCAGATCTTGAACTCGGCGCCGCCGATCCTCTTGAGAGTCTTGCCGTCACGCTTGAAGACGGTCAGGAGGCCCGTCGGAATGGGCTCGTTGTAGAAGATGACGGTACGCGTCGGATCGTTCTCGGTCAGCGTGGCCTCCTTTTCCTCATCCGTAGGCAGGAACCCCTCGGGCGCCTTCACTTCCCGGAAGACGTACGTGCCGAGCGCGAGGCCGGAGACCACGATCTTGCCCTTGGTGAGGTCTTCGTCGGGCACTTCGCCTGCTTGCTCGTCGACCTCCATGACGTTATCGGTGACGGTCAAGCAGTCGCTGTTCCCGGCATTATCGCCACCCTCCACGAAGAGGGTAACGGCAGGGCAGATCTCGAAGGTGGCGCCTTCGAGGGGCTAACTGCTGGTGCTTCTTATAGATTGATCACCTTGCCGGTGGGGTCTCCGGGTTGCTCCGGCTCCTCGGGTTCCTCCGGCTCTTCGGGTTCCTCCGGCTCTTCAGGCTCGTCCGGGGGATTGCATGAAGGGCCCATGATGAAGCCCGTGTACGTCGGCGTCCCCGCCTTGATGCCGAACTGGACGTCCTCGACAGCGCGGGCGGACTTCAGGATGAACCAGAAGTCCACGGGCTGCCCGTTCTTTTTCACTTCTACCTCCCACTTGAAACCCTGGCCGCCTTTCAGGACCTCCCAGGCGCTGTGGGACGCACCCTGCACTTCGTCCTCGTCGAGGCAGAAGTACAGTTCCCAGTGGCTGAGGTCCTTCACCTCGTCGTCAGGAACCCCGTCGGGCACCGTGACGGTGACCTTGTAGTTCCACTTATAGCCGCCTTGGACTTCTTCGACTCCATAGAACTCCACCTTAAACGCGTTGGGGGCAGCGCCCGGCCCGACCGTCTCGACATCGATCGGGTCCACCGCGTACGCGGCGGGTGTCGCCACCCCGAACAACAGCGAACCCAGCAGCATGATGGCGGTGACAACGGAAACCGCGCCCCGCACCGCCTCCCGGGTGCGCCTGGAGCCAGGGACCTTGATGCCGATGCGCTCACGCACTCTGCTTCGCTCCCCATTCTGCTCGTTGGGATCCTCGTTTGGTCTCCGGATCGGCCCTCCGCCAGGTCCACCCGACCCCGAACCCCTCCGGTGGGCACCGCGAAAAACCCGGCTGCCCATGCAGCCGGGTTCACTACTGGCTCCCCCCGGCCCAAGTGACCACCTGAAGGCCGGGCTTCACAGCCTCTGCACGGTACGCCCACGACCAGGTTGACGTGATCGGTGTCGAATCCCCCACCTGTCGCCGGGTTGAAACCTCGCCCGGACGGGCAGGGACCCCTCTCCGGGGTTACCCTCCCTTTCCTCTCAGGTTAACGGCGGGACATTGTGCAATTCGTAATGGAAGATTAATGAGCCGGGGTCGCCCCCGGATCGCTGCCTCCAGCGGCTGGCGCAACAGGATCATGCTTGTGGGGAGACTGGCCCCACGCCCGGCACCGGGGTCACTGGATGCCGCCTCGCGGCAGTTCGCTGGTACCGACAAAGCGAGCGCGGACGGCCAGGCGGTAGGCACTGGAACCCGGCGGGTGGCAGGTGGTGAGGGTGAGGACGTGCTCCCCGGTGGGGTCGATGACGCTCCAGTCGTTGTGGGCGATGACCCGCACCCACTGCACCTCGTAGTTGTACATCTGGCCTTTGTAGACCAACTGGATCAGGTCGCCGGGTTCCAGGCGGTCCAGATGCCGGAACCAGGCGCCGTAGGTGGTGCGGTGGCCGGCGATGGCCACGTTGCCGCCCAGGTTGGGCAGCGATCCCTCGCGATAGAAGCCGGGCCCCCGCCGCAGGTGCCGGACGGTGGTGCCGTCGACCACGACGGCATCCACATCGGCCTTCTCGATGATGATGCGGGCAGGTCCGGCCAGGATCTCGCGGGTGGGGAGGCCGGGCACGCCTTCGCCGGCCAGCGCGGGGTCGTCCTCGGCGCGGCTGAAGATGGGGTCGATGGTGTCGAAGACGCGGTCGGCCAGGCCCACCAGGCCGCCCACCGCGGCGGAACCAGCGGCCTGCGGGTCGCCGGCTTCACCGTCCGCGCCGGCCATTTCCTGTTCCAGGGCCGCCCGCAGCCGGGCCTGGACCAGCATGGAGTAGCCCGTCTGCAGCGCCGGCGTCAGGATCAGCAGCAGGCCGGTGACGATGAGGATCCACGAGAGCCAGGACAGGCGGCGCTGCCACACGCTCAGGCGCCGGCGTTCCATCCGCCCCATGCCTGCGTCGGGTTCAAGGACCGGAGTCTTCAACGCCTTTCCGGACCCATTCAGAGGTGCCACCCCTCCCGGCCTGCTCTTGAATCATATCATCGGGAAATGGGACCGGCAGCGAAGACGGACGCCATCTCCCACCCGCGCAGAATGCCGGGGCGCCGGGTCATCGGACCCGGCGCCGCTTTCGGTCACCCGTCGTC
>PKRI01000036.1 GCA_017577485.1 Bacillota bacterium
CCCCTGCCCCGCGGGACGGGTGTACAAGGCGGCGGCGGTGTGGGGGGGGCCGGGGGGGGGGGCGGGGGGGGGGGCGCCCGAGGCGCCGGCGCCGCCCGCCGGGTCGGGTTGAGTCAGCACTCCGGGGCGTCGCTGCGCCGGAGGATCCACAGCGCCGCGGCCCACAGGACGATGATGCCGCCCAGCCCCATCAGGCCGCCTAGAAGCGGCGAGTCCACGGCGACCAGCACCGCCGGCAGCCCGCCCACCTGCGCGTTCAGGGTCCCGTGCAGCACGGCGGGAACCAGGATGCTGCCCGACGCCAGCCGGTAATGGCCAGCAGCATGGTGGCCAGGAAGGTCATCAACAGTGCGTGTCGCAACGGGCTTTCCTCCTTCCAAGTTCGGGCACCGGCCGCTGGGCATGACCCCTGTCCCGCCATCACCGGAGTTGGTGAGGGGAGCGGGTAGACGCCAGCGCCCGGCGGGCAGGCTCCGGCCGGGGGTTCCGTCCCCACGACCTGCTGGAAGCCGCGCTGGCCACCTGCATCCACATGACTCCCCGGGCGTACGCCCGCACCCACGGGATCTCGCTGGAAGACGTCGAGGTGTCGGTGGCTATGGACCGCACGCGGCCGGAGGAAACCGTCTTTCGTTACGCCCTCATCCTGAAGGGGCCGCTGTCCCCGGAGGACTTGGAGCGCCTCCACCGCACCGCCGCCGCGTGCCCCGTCAAGAACACGCTGTCGAAACCGCTCATGTTCGAACCGGCCCCGCCGCCGGCGGGATGCCCCCCAGGGTTGGGCCGCGGGCACCAGCCGCTCAAAGCCCCAGTTGCTCGGCCACCAAGTCGATCAGGTGCATGACCCGCACCTTGCCCCCCAGGCCGTGGCGGTCGACACCCAGCAGCATCTGCATCTGGCAGCCCGGGTTGGCCACCACGATGACGTCCGGGTTTACGGCCTTGACGCCGTCCATCTTGCGGTCCAGGATCGCCAGCGACATGTCGGGGTGGGTCACGTTGTAGATCCCCGCCGAGCCGCAGCACTGGTCCGCGCCGGGCAGCTCCACGTACCGGACGCCCGGCAGCCGGGACAGGATGTCGCGGGGCTGCCGCCACACCCGCTGCACGTTGCGCAGGTGGCAGGAGTCCTGGTAGGTGACCACCAGGCGCGGGCCGCTGCCGGCAGCGGGCCCGCCGGACGTGGGCCGAACGCCCTGCCACCCGGGCGGCCCCGGCAGTTCCAGCAGCATCTCGGAGGCGTCACGGACCCGGGCGGCAAAAGCCTCGGCCCGCGGCAGCCAGTCGGGGTCGTCCTCGAAGAGGCGCGGGTACTCCTTCAGGAAGGCGCCGCATCCCCCGGCATTGTTGACCAGGTACCGGGCGCCGCTGCGCTCGAATGCCTCGATGTTGCGCCGCGCCAACTCCCTGGCCCGGTGCAGGTCCCCCGAGTGGCCGTGCAGAGCACCGCAGCAGCCGAACCCGGGCGCCGGAACCACCCGGGCGCCGAAGTGTTCCAGCACGCGGACCGTGCGGGCGTTGGTTCCCTGGAAGAGCGCCTCCTGGACGCACCCCGGGAAGAAGGCCACGGTGACCGCCGGGGTGCTCGCGGCGGCGGTGCCGGCGGCGGCTTCGGCGGCCGGGGCGGTCGCCGCGGAGCCCGTCCCGGCGGCGCTCCCGCCGTTGGGCGTCTGCGGAGCCTTCAGCGCCCGCACCTGCTCGGCCTGGTCCGGCAGCATGGATTCCAGATCCCGCAGGCGGGCCGGCAGGAGGCGGCGGATGGCGGGGCGGCGGGCCAGGGACCGCAGGCCCAGGGCTTCGGCAGCCCGCACCGCTGCCTTCAGCAGCCGCAGCCGGTCGGGATCGGCCACGGTGTTCAACAGGAACCGCGGCAGGCCCCGGCTGCCCGGCGCCTCGATTCCTGCCCGGTTCAGGAGATGGCGGGTGTCCATCAGCACGCGATCGTACTCGACGCCGGACGGGCAGGCCACCTCGCACGCTCGGCAACCCAGGCACAGGTACATGTGCTGGGCCACGTAGTCGCTGAGGGGCATGCGGCCGGCCATGACCTCCTCGGCGATGGCCAGGCGGCCCCGCGGCGAGGCCATCTCCAGCCCCGTCTCGATGAACGTCGGGCACGCGGGCAGGCAGAAGCCGCACTTGTTGCAGTGATCCAACTGCCGAAGGGCGGCGGCGCTGTAGCCGGCCCCACCGCCGGCACGGGCGGCAGCCCCCGGGGCTGCACCGGAAGTGACGCCCGAGGCGGCTCCGGCATCCGCGCCATGGGCGGGACTAAAGGTTTCCACCTGCCGACCCTCCCTTCTCGCCGGCGATGCCCCGCGCGGTCGCGGCGCCCGCAGCGGCGGCGGCCGCAGCCGCGGGCTCGGCGGGTTCCGGCAGCAGGAAGTGGGCCCCGGCCAGCACGCCCGCCGGGTCGAACACCGCCTTCAGGCGGCGGTGCAGGTGCCCGTCCGGCGAGGCACTGGTCCAGGGCAGGTCCTCCACGGTTCCCGGCAGGGCGCCCCGCACCTGCAGGTAGCCGCCCAGGGCTTCGGCCCGCCGGCGCAGGTCCAGCACCAGGGCGGCGCAGCCTGCCGCCTCGCCGGGTTGGCCGGCGCCTCGGGAGGCCTCGCCGCGGGCAGAATCCCCGCCGGCAGCGTCTCCGCCCGCCGGCACGACGATCTCCACGACGCCGCCGTAGCCCCGGGCGATCCCGTCCCAGGGCCGGCCAGCGAAGACCTCGGCCACAGCGGCCCACAGCCGGGGCAAATCCGACGGGCGCACGCCGGCCCGCAGCCGCAGCGCGGCGGGGCTCAGCAGGCGCTCCCGGCGGGCGTCCCAGAGCACCGCAGCGGCGTCACCTTCGACCACGGTGACCCCCTCGCCACCGTACACCGCCATGTCGCCGCCCCTTGCCGCGGCGGCGCCGCCGTCACCGCCTCCCGCCGGAACCGCCAGGCCCGCAGCGCTCCGGATCTCCCGGGCCGCCTCGGCCGCCTGGTGGTCCACGGCCCGCGCCGGGCCCTCAAAGGCCAGCAACACTTCCACGCCGTCCCCTGCCCGCAGCCACTCGGCGGCCACCAGCGTGCTGGCGCGGCGCCGCAGGGGCGACAGGGCGCCCCACGCGGCGGCAGGCGTTTCGAACCGGGCCCGCAGGGTCACGTGGCGCTCGGGCCGCGGGGCGATGCGCAGGGTGGCCTCCACCAGCACGGCCAGCATGCCCAGCGACCCCACCAGCACCCGGTGCAGGTTGTACCCGGCCACGTTCTTGATCATCTCACCGCCGATGCGCACCTCGCGGCCGTCGGCCAGCACCGCCCGCATGCCCAGGACCCAGTCCCGGGCCGGCCCCAGGCCGGTTCGGCGGATGCCGGACGTGGCCGCCGCCAGGTGCCCGCCCACCGTGGCGGCGCCGCCGTCGCCGGTGTCGATGGGGTACCAGAGGCCGTGGGGGGCCAGGAGCGCGTCCAATTCCTCCAGGCGCCAGCAGGCCGGCACCGTCACCGTCAGGTTGGCGGCGCTGAGCCGCGGCTCGACGGGCAGCGCCCGCAGGTCCAGGGCAGCGCCCGGCACCCGGCCCCACCGCGCCCACTGGCTGCCCGCGCCCCACGGCGCCAGCCCTGGACCGCCCCGGGCCTCACGGAGCAGGCGGGCCAGTTCGTCCAGCCCAGCCGGCTGCAGGATCGCTTGGGGAGCAGTGGTTCCGCCTTCCGGCATCGTCCGGTGCCTCCCGCTCCGCTGCCTCCCCGACCGGAATGCGGCCAGCGGCTACACGTTCCGGCTGGGCGCCGCCACCGCCTTGCCGGGGTTGAGGCGCAAGTCCGGATCAAAGGCCCGGCGCACGGACCACATCAGGCCCAGCAGGTCCGGGCCCAGCTGCAACTCCAGATTCGGAAGCTTGTCGTGCCCGATGCCGTGCTCACCCGAGATGGATCCACCCAGGGCCACGCAGGCCTCCAGGATCTCCCGGTCGGCAGCCTTCACGCGGCGCACCTGGTCGGCGTCCTGGGGGTCGTAAGCCACGAGGGGATGCAGGTTGCCGTCGCCGGCGTGGGCCACGCTGATGATGCGGATGCCGTATTTCCGGCCGATGGCCTGGCAGGCCCGCAGCATCTCCACCAGGCGGTCCCGGGGCACCGTCACGTCCTGGGTCCAGACATAGGCGCTGAGGCGGCCCGCGGCGCCGTACGCCGCCCGGCGTCCCAGCCAGAGGGCCTCCCGCTCCGCCTCGCTTTGGGCGATCCGCAGGTCCCGGGCCCCGTTGCGGCGGCAGATGGCCTCCACCCGGTCCAACTCCTCAGCCACCGACTCCTGGGGGCCGTCCACCTCGATCAGCAGCACGGCCTCGGCATCCTCCGGGTAGCCGGCGCGGGCGAAGCGCTCCACCACCTCGATGGTGCCCCGGTCCAGCAGCTCCATGGTCGCGGGAACCACCCGGGCGGCGATGATGTCGGACACCGTCCGCATGGCCACTTCCAGGTCGTCGAACACGGCCAGCAGGGTGCGGACCTCCGCAGGCAGCGGCAGGATCCGCACCACCAGTTCGGTGATGATGCCCAGGGTGCCCTCGGATCCCACCAGGAGGCTGACCAGGTCGAACCCGGGACGGTCCTGCTCCGGCCCGCCCAGCCGCACCACCGAGCCGTCGGCCAGGACCAGCGTCAGCCCCAGCACGTGATTCACCGTGACGCCGTACTTGAGGCAGTGCGGCCCGCCGGCGTTCTCACCGGCGTTGCCCCCGATGGTGGAAACCCGGTGGCTGGAGGGGTCAGGGGCGAAGAAGAACCCGTGCGGCTTCAGGGCCTCCTGGAGAGCCAGGTTGCGCACGCCCGGCTGCACGGTGGCCGTGTGGTTCTCCGGGTCGATGTCCAGGATCCGGTCCATGCGGTTCAGGGCCAGGCAGAGCCCGCCGCGGATCGGGACCGTCCCGCCGCTGATGTTGGTGCCGCCGCCGCGGGCGACGATGGGGAGGCCGTGGTGCGCCGCGATGCGGACGGCGTCGGCTGCGTCCTCGGTGCTCAGCGGGAAGACCACCACGTCGGGCGGGTACTTGATGCCGGTGGCGTCGTAGGCGTAGGCCATGCGGTCCCGGAAGTCGGTCAATACCCGATCCGGGCCAAACCGTTCCACCAGCGCCCGGTGCGCCGCCTCCAGGCGGTCCGGGGGCAGCGCCACGGCCTGCGGGAAAGCTTTCGCGCCGCCATGAGAGGCTGCCAGGCCGGCGATCTTGCGGATCCCCTCTCGGACCCTGGTCCTGCGGACCCCGCCGCCGCGGGTCCAGGTCTCGCACGCGGGGGGTTACCCCACCGTGACCGTTCAACCCGGGCGGCGGCCTTCCCTGCCGTGACGGCGGTCGTGGGCAGGCGCCCCCGGTCCCAGCCCGGCATGGGCGGAGCCCCTCGTGCACACCTGGAAGCGGCTCGCCCGCACCGCTCTCGATGCACGGATCCCGATCATTTCCGGTAACTGGCTAACGAAAAAGAACAAACGGGGCGCCCCTGGCGACGACAGGATCATATTGGGGGCGGTCGTAACATTTTCTCAGAAATACCCAGAGGGAGGGTGGAGCATGTCCAGTCCTGGAAGGGACTCGGGCGCCGAGAAGGTTCGCGTTGGCTTGGGCCCGCCGATGGAGGTCTCGGAACTGCCGGCGCCGCCGCCCTTCACCTTCAGCAACTTCCTGAAGATGATCGGCGTCAGCGCCATCCTGCTCAGCGTCTCCATCGGCAGCGGCGAGTGGCTGCTGGGTCCCGCGGCCGTGATCCAGTACGGGCCGCAGCTGCTCTGGATCGTAACCGTGGCCTGCGTCCTGCAGACGGTCTTCAACCTGGAGAGCCAGCGCTACACGCTGTACACCGGTGAACCCGTCATGGTGGGGCTCATGCGCCTGGCTCCCGGCCGCTGGCTGTGGGGTCCCATCTGGATCCTGCTGACGGTGGTCTCCATCGGGCCGGGCTGGGCGCTGTCGTCGGCCACGGCCCTGGCCGCCATGGCCCTGGGCAGGATGCCCGGGCAGGAAGACAAGGCCTGGGTCGTCGGGCTCGGCATCGCCGCCATGGTCCTGGTCATGCTGGTGGTGTCTTTCGGGCAGCGGGTCGAGCGCACGCTGGCCCGTGTGTCGACCGTCGCCATCGCCTTCATCTTCCTCAGTCTCCTGGTCTTCAACATCTGGCTGGTGCCCGGCGAGTGGTGGGGCAAGATCGCCGCCGGGTTCTTCAACTTCGGCTACCTGCCGTCCGCGCAGGGCGGCACCGTCGACTGGATCCTGCTGGGCGGGTTCGCCGCCTACGCCGCCAGCGGCGGCATCTTCAACATGGCCACGTCCAACTGGATGCGTGACCGCGGCTGGGGTATGGGCAGCCAGGTCGGCTACATCCCCACCCTGGTGGGCGGCCATCGCATCGAGGTGGCCGAAACCGGCAAGGTCTTCCGGATCACGGAAGACAACCTGCGCCGCTTCCGGGCGTGGATGCGGTACGCCGGCTGGGAGCAGTGGACCCTCTACTTCGTCGGCTGCCTGGTGGGCATGTACATGTCGGTGCTGCTGGCGGCCGGCCTGATCCCGCAGGGCACGCAGGTGGACGGCTGGGCTGTGGCCGCGCGGCAGGCGGAAGCCGTGGCGCAGTACCTGGGCGGCTTCGGCTGGTACTGGGTGCTGTTCATCGGCTTCTGGGTCCTGTGGGGGACGCAGCTTAACGCCACCGACGCGGCCGTCCGCCACCTGACGGACCTGCTGTGGAGCCTGGGCCCGTCGTTCCGGCGCCTGGCGCAGAACGACATCCGCCGCATCTACTACCTGATCCTGGCGGTCGTGACGCTGTGGCTTGCCTACCTGTTCGTGGTGGGCACGCCGCTGGGCCTGGTGCTGCTGGTATCCAACGCAGCCGGCCTGGTGTTCGTGGTGGGCGGTCTGATGGTGCTGTGGCTCAACAGCACGCTGCTGCCCAAAGAACTGCAGCCCGGCCTGCTGACCAGGATCCTGATGCTAGCCCTGGTGGTCTTCTACGGGTTCTTCGTCTGGAAGGCCATCCAGGCGGCGCTGGGCGGGTGAGACGGCGGATCAAAGCCGTCGACCAGCGAGCGCGGCCGGCCTCCGGTCCTCCGGGGGCCGGCCGTTTGTTGATGACGTTCTGCGGATGGGGTCAGCACCGGAAACTCGGCGGAACCCGGCGCCGCCGGGCCCGTCAAACCGGAGGGGCTACACCCTGCGGGGAGGTGTCGAAGGTGCGCTGGCGCCTGGCTCTGGCCGCCGCGGTGCTGGCAGCGGTGGCGGCAGGACTGGTGGCCTGGGGGGCGGCGCCGCCCGAGCCGCCCGGTCTCACCGCCGCCTCCGGGGGCCAACCCATCGAAGTGCGGCGAGGTTCGTACTGCTGGCGCGGCCCCCTCAGCGGCCGCTGCATCGACACGTGGGCGCCGCGGGAACTGGTCCAGGGTCTCGAGCCGGCCCGGGTGGGGCCCGGAGCGACGGTGGAATTCCGCTTCGGCCGGGAGCCCGACCAGGTGGCGGTTTACCTGTGGGCCGAGGGCGAGCCCCAGGAGGTTCCGGTGACCGGCGAGCGCGCCTTCACCGCGCCCCAGGAACCGGGCACTTACGTGTACAGCATCTTCGGCCGCTGGAACCGACGGGGCGACGCCACGTACGCGTTCACGATCCAGGTGGAGGCGCGCTGATCGAGGCGCCCTGACGGGGACCTGGCCGGGCGGCGCGTTCCTCGCCCGCCTCACGACTCCCCGGCGGTGGCTGCCGCCGGCGGGGAGCCGGGCGGCCGCAGGGGCAGCACCACCGTGAACGCCGCCCCCTCGCCCGGGCGGCTCTGGACCGAGATGGTCCCGCCGTGCAGTTCCACGATCTTCTTGGCGATGGCCAGGCCCAGGCCGCTGCCGCCCGCGGCGCGGTGGCGGGACCGGTCGGCCTTATAGAAGCGCTCGAAGATGCGGGGCTGGTCCTCCTCGGCGATGCCGGGCCCGGTATCGGACACGGTGACCACGGCCCGGTCGTCCCGGCGCTCGAGGTGGACCGTGATCCGGCCCCCGAGCGGCGTGAACTTGACGGCGTTGTGGATCAGGTTGAGCCACACCTGGTCGAGCAGGTGCTCGTCAGCGGAAATGACGACCTCCTCCAGCACGGCTTGTATGTCCAGCTTCTTATCCATCCACTGCGGCTCAAGCTGAAGCAGTACTTGCTGCAGCTGCACGTCCAGCCGGTACGGGGCAGGGCGCACGGCGTGCGGGTCCGCGTCCAGGACGGTCAACTGCAGCAGGTCCCTGCTCAACCTGGACAACCGGACACACTCGGCCTCGATGATGTCCAGGTAGCGCAGCCGCTGCTCCTCGCTCAAATTGCCGCTGCGCAGCGCCCGCGCGAACCCGCGGATCGACGTCAGCGGTGAGCCGATCTCGTGGGACACGTTGGAGATGAACTCCTGGCGCATCCTTTCCATGGCCTGCAGGTTGGCGGCCATGTCCTGGATGCCGGCGGCGATCCGGGCCAGGGGGTGATGCTGCTCCTCCAGGTCCGCCGGCAGGTCGACGCGGAAATCGCCCCGCGCCATCTGCTGGATGGCGCGCTGCAGTGCCTGCCAGGAGCGCTGCTGCCGGCCCCGGGTCAAGAGCCCGATGGCGGCCGAGGCCAGCGCGAACAGGATCAGGCCCAGGTACGACGCAGCCAGGTAGCGGGCCAGGGGATGGGGCTGCCAGTGAAGGGCGGCGGCCGCGGCCTCGGTGATGTAGAAGGCGGCGCTCCAGACGGCGCCGATGAAGGCGGCGGCCGCCGCCAGCGCCAGGATGACCCTGAACACGTACCCCAGGAGCTTCATCGGCACACTTCCAGCCGGTAGCCCAGCCCGCGCACGGTGCGGATCACGAAGGGCGAGCCGGGGCGCTCGAAGCGGGCGCGCAGCCGCCGGATGTGCACGTCGACGGTCCGCTCGTCGCCCTCGTAGTCGTAGCCCCAGATCGCCTCGATCAACTGGTCCCGGGTGAAGGTCCGGCCCGGATAACTGGCCAGGGTGAACAGCAGCTCGAACTCCTTGGGCGGCAGGGCAATCTCCCGATCCCCCAGCCGGCAGCGGTAGGTCTTCCGGTCCAGGGACAGGTCCCCCACCTCCACCACCTGCGACGTGGCGATGCGGTATCGCCGCAGCAGGGCCCGGACCCGCGCCACCAGTTCCTGCGGGTCGAAGGGTTTGACCAGGTAGTCGTCGGCGCCCAGCTCGAGGCCCCGGACCTTGTCGGTGGTTTCCCCCCGGGCGGTCAGCATCAGGATGGGCACGTCGCCGTGGGACCGCAGTTCACGGCAGAGGGTCCACCCGTCCATCCCGGGCATCATCAGGTCCAGGACCACCAGGTCCACCCGGACCGTTTCCAGCACGGCCAGCGCCTCTTCCCCGCCGGCCGCCTCGTGGACCTCGTAGCCTTCGAGGTCCAGGAAGTGGCGGACCAGCTCGCGGATGTGGGCGTCGTCGTCGACCACCAGAACCCGCGGCATTGCGTCGCCTCCCCGCTGCCGCTGAAGCCCTCCTGCCCGGCGGGTTCGCCGGGCCGCACCCTCACGCCCGGCGCATGTAGGCCCGCACCGTGACGGGCGCCATCACCGCCACCACGGCCGCCGCTCCCAGCAGGGACCAGACGAAGTCGGCACCGACGGTCCCGTGGTTCACCAGCTGCCGGACCGCCGTGACCATGTGGGACACCGGGTTTACGCCGGCAAACCACTGCAGCCAGCGGGGCATGGTCTCCACGGGCACGAAGACGTTGGACAGGAACATCAGCGGGAACAGCACCATCATGGAGAACCCCTGCACGCTGGCGGCGTCCCGGGCCACCACGCCGAAGAAGGCGAAGATCCAGCTCATCGCCCACGTGCAGCCGACGGCGAACAGGGCCGCCAGCGCCATGCCGGCGATCCCTCCCTGCGGGCGGTACCCCATCAGGAAGCCCATGGCGAAGGTCAGCACGGCGGCGATGCCGTACCGGACCGTGTCGGCCAGCAGGACCCCGGCCAGCGGCGCGATGCGGGCGATGGGCATGGTCCGGAACCGGTCGAACACGCCTTTGTCCATATCATCGCGCAGTTGGACCCCCGCGGCTACCGACGCCCCCACCAGGGTCTGGATCAGGATGCCGGGGACGATGATGGGCAGGTAGTCGTGGACGCTGCCGGCGATGGCCCCGCCGAAGATATAGGTGAACATCAGCGTGAAGACCACGGGCTGGAAGACCACGTCGAACAACTGCTCCGGCGTGCGCCGCACCTTGAGCAGGCAGCGGTAGGCCATGGTCAGGGTTTGGGACAGGGTCTGGGACAGGGCGGTGCTGTTCATACGCTTTCCCCTCCACTGGGCTGTGCCACGGCGGCGGGTCGCCGGCCGGCCGGTTGGGCGGCGGGCTCTTCCGCCGGAGTCTCGTTGACCCCACGGCCGGTGAGCGCAAAGAAGACCTCGTCGAGAGTGGGCTCCTGCACGGTGATGCCGGTCAGGTCGACGCCCGCCTGGCGCAGCGCCGCCAGCACGTCCAGCAGGCGGCCGGCATCGGCCAGCGGGGCGGTGACCTCCCCGGCCTCCTGCGGCACCGGGGCCGCAGCCGGGACCCGGACGTCCAGGACCGCCTCGAGCACGCGCCGCGCCGTCTCCACCTGCCGGGGGTCCTGCAGGCGCACCCGCAGCGTGGCCCGGCCCACCGACGCCTTGAGCTCCGCGGGCGTCCCCTGCGCCACCACCCGGCCGTGGTCGATGACGGCGATCCGGTCCGCCAGCGCGTCGGCTTCCTCCAGGTACTGGGTGGTCAGCACCACGGTGGTGCCCTCCTGCACCAGGCGGCGGATGGTGTCCCACACCTGCCGGCGGGTGCGCGGGTCCAGGCCGGTGGTGGGCTCGTCCAGGAAAATCACCGGCGGCGGCACGATGAGGCCGGCGGCCAGGTCCAGGCGCCGGCGCATGCCGCCCGAGAAGTGCTTCAAGGGGCGGTGGGCCGCTTCCGCCAGGCCGAACTCCTCCAGCAGCTGCGCCGTCCTGCGCCGCGCCTCGGCCCGGTCCAGTCCCAGCAGCCGGGCGAAGATCGTCAGGTTCTCGGCGGCCGTCAGCGACTCGTCGACGGTGGCGTACTGGCCGGTGACCGCGATCAGCCGTCGCACCGCCGCCGCCTCCTTCACCACGTCGTACCCGAAGATCTGGGCCGATCCCGCGTCGGGCCGCAGCAGCGTGGTCAACAGCCGGATGGTGGTGGTCTTGCCGGCGCCGTTGGGGCCCAGCAGGCCGCAGACGGTGCCCGGCCGGACGTACAGGTCCAGGCCGTTCACGGCCCGGTGGTCGCCGAAGGTTTTGACCAGCCCGCGGGCCGCCACCGCCCACTGGCCGCCGCGGGGCCGCCGCATGCCCGCCGGGTGGGCGCCGGCCCGCGCCGTGTGCTCCCAGGCCATGTCGGGAAACCTCCTTCACCGGGTGATTCAGGCGTTGGGCATCGTAGCGGGCCAGTGTGAACTCAATATGAACGAGATCGCCGGAGCTCGAGAGAAGGAAACGGAACAGCCGGTCACGGTGAACGGAACAGCCGGTCACGCGCCCGCACAGCGGGCCCGCAGCCCCAGGTGCAGCGACAGGCAGAAGAGCAATACCCCCAGCGGGACGTGAACGGCCGCCTTCCACCGCGAGGGCAGGTGGCCCAGGGCCAACTGCACCCACAGCAGGACCAGCAGCAGCGTCGCCAGCCGGGCGTGGGACCGGGTCACCAGGGCCTGGCGGGACAGGTTCCAGGCGGTTACGGCCGTGATGATGCCCAACCAGGGCAGCAGGGCGCCCACCAGCAGGTGAGCGATGCGAGCCTCGCGGGCCGCCGGCGAGAAGAACAGCCCTGCCAGGGAAGCCTGCAGCAGCAGCCCCCCGGCGATGATGAACAGCGGCAGGAACAGCAGCCTGTGCCGCGCGGGTGATTCGCCCGCCGGCGGCCGTCGATGTTCCCAGGACATCCGGGACTCTCCCTTCGGCACGAACTCAGCCTGGGGCATGCTGGCACGGCTTTGTGAACTGAAGATGAACGGCCCGCGGAAGTGTGGACTCAATGCCCGCGAGGATTCAGCGACGTGCCGGTCGGGGGTGCAGTCGCGGGTGTGGGTCGGGGCCCAGGCCGCCGGAAGCAGGGGCCCGGCCCGTCCGGACTCCATGCGCCCTCCCCGCTCGATGTACCGCCGGCCGCCCCGCCTCTATGCGCCGCCGGCCCGGGCCCCTCAGTCGTCACGGTGATGGTTCAGTCCGTCACGGCGATGTTGCCGTTGCGCACCGCCAGCCGGACCATGGGGTCGCCGCTGCCCAGCACCTGGTGCCACGACCTACCCCGACGGGTCCCGAAGACCGTCACGAGGCCGTTGACGGTGCTGAGGTCCAGGGTGGCGTCGGTGGGCTGGGCCGCCTGCAGGCGGATGTCGCCGTGGAAGGTCTGCAGATCCATGGGGTGCTCCAGGACGCCGGCGGTGACCCGGATGGTCCCGTTCCGAGTCGTGGCCGACAGCGTCCCTTGCACGTCAGTGAGCTCCAGGTCGCCGCTGCCGGTGGCCAGGTCGATGCGGTCGGCCCGGATGGATTCCAGCCGCACCCCACCCTTGCCCTGCCGCACCCGGACGTCGCCCACCCGCAGCTGGCCGGCGATCAGGTGTCCGTTGGCCACGGCGGCCTGCAGCGCGGCGTACTCCCGCTCGGGCAGGGCCACCGACAGCGACAGGAACCTGCGGAAGAACCCGAACTGGCGGCGGTGAACCACACGGACCCGCAGGACATCCCCGTCCACGGTGACTTCGGGCTGCGCACCGGTACGCCGGCCGGTGAGGGTAACGACAATCTCGTCACCGGGCGCCGGCAGCAGGACCACGTCGGCGTTGGATGCGGTGATCTGGATACGGGTGACCGGCGCAGCCTCGAGGGTCCACTGTTGGGGCGTGGCGTCGCTCCTAGCGTTGAAGGCCTGAACCAGCATGGTGCTCGCGGCACACATGGCGAACAGCAAAAGGACCGCGCGAGCCAGCGGTCTACCGTTCGTCATACTTCATTCACCCAGCACGGTTTGTATGTTAACGCGTAAGTAGGGGAGGAACCACCGGGCCAGAATGGGGATCACACAGCCCAAGCCAAGCACGATCTTGTCGCTGGCCGTCGGCGATCAGCCACCTAAAGACGGGGACGACGGCATAGCCTGAAATCTCGGTTCGGGTTTCGTCACGAAGTCGCGCAGCCCGCAAGAGATCTCGACGTCGGGCACTTAACCACCGGGCCATGGTGCCGCACAGGTTACCGATCGTGCTTTGCATCGCGCCAACTAACAGTGCGGGGGCCGGCGCCGTGCAACGGATGGGGTTCCATCCGCACCGGGCGTTACGGCGACAGACTCAGGCACCCGGCCATCGTGCCCCACGCAGTGAAACCTTGGCCCACTTCTCCTGGCCGATGCCCATGGGGCCGACGCCGCCAGCGCAAGACAGGCGCGTCAAAGAGACGTACTCACCCTGCCACCATCCACCTTCGCCTCGTAGAAGTAATGGGCATCGACGCGCAGCAAGCCTTACGACGGTGCAATAGTGTTGTAACCACGGGCTGTCACCCGATCTTGTACATCCGACAGCAGCCGCTGCCACGCAACGGGACAACCCTCACGGAGTAGGGGGGCTCGCAAGCGGCGGGTCAACCCGTTCTACGCGGCGATGGACTTCCTCCTGGAGGGGCAGGAGGCGATCCAGCGGGAGGTCTTCTGGGCGACGGTCCAGTGTTTCGACGCGATCCGACCCTAACCTACTACAATCGACATCCTGATTCCTTGCAGTTTCCTTGCCGCGCGGCGCGGCTTGGCGCAACAGCCACCAAGCGTTGTAGAGAAAGTCCTTGCCCTCCGCCAGCATGTTGCCCCAGGCCGGCTGCGGGGGCTGCACGCCGAAGCCCAGGAACGGTAGACAACCCCACCGCCGCCCCGTTACACTGGAACCAAACTGCATAAGCCAGTGGGTGGTCTGGTGCCCCGCACGGGGAGACCCCTGCGGGGAGAATAGGGAAGTGCGGTGTGAATCCGCCGCGGACGCGCCACTGTGACCGGTAGGCGACCGGCAGCATGTCACTGTCGCCTCGCGCGATGGGAAGACGCCGGGAGCCGATGACCGGAAGCCAGGAGACCTGCCAGATCACCGGGACGTGACTCCCCGCGATTCGGGAGGCGTTGCCCCCCCCGGGTTCCGCGCGGCGGCCGTCGCCGCCCGGCAGGATCCCCAGGGAATGCAACCCCAAGCCCGGGCTCGTGGGAGCCGGGGCTTTCTGTTTCCCGGCCCTGCCGGCCGTATCCCCCGCCCGGGGCCTCCCGGACCCGTCGCGTCCAGCTGGCGCGGATCCCGGGAGGTGATCGCTTGCGAATCGTGTCCCTCTTCCCCAGCGCCACCGAACTCGTCGTCGATCTGGGCCTCGGCGGGCAACTGGTCGGCATCAGCCACCAGTGCACCTGGCCGCCTTCGGTGCAGCACCTGCCGAGGGTCACGAAGAGCCTCGTCGAGGTCGGGGATACGCCGCGAGAGATTTCACTGGCCATGGCCCGGCACCAGGCACGCGGACTGCCCACCTACGCCGTCGACGGCGAACTGCTGGCACGCCTGCGGCCCGACGTGGTCCTGGCCCAGGACGTGTGTGAGATCTGCGCCGTGCCCGAGCGCGTGGCCCTGGCCACCCTTGCCGAGGTGCTCCCGTCGGCCCGGCTGTTGACCCTCGACGCCCTTCGCCTCGCCGATGTCATCGCCAACATTACGACCGCCGGCACGGCCCTGGGTGCGGCGGAACGCGCCCGGCAGCTGGTCGGGGAGCTGGAGGAGCGGCTGGCGGCCGTCCGCCGCCGGGTGGCGGGGCGGCCGCGCCCGCGGGTCTTCATCATCGAGTGGGTCGAGCCGATCATCGGCTCCGGTCACTGGGTGCCCGATCTGGTCGAGGCGGCGGGCGGCGAGTGCCTGCTGACGGCGCCGGGAGCGGCGTCGCGGGTCGTGCCCTGGGACGAGGTTGTCCGGGCGCGGCCCGAGGTGATCTTCGTGGCGCCCTGTGGTCGTGCCCTGGCCGAGGCCACGGCCGATGCCGCGCTGCTGGCGTCGCTGCCGGGCTGGCACGACCTTCCGGCCGTGCGTGACGGGCGCGTCTATGTGCTCGACGGCAGCGTGTGCTCCCGGCACGGCCCGCGCACCGTCGACGTGGCCGAAACCTTCGCCCGTCTGCTGCATCCCGACGCGGGCTGGCAGGGGCCGCCGCCCGTGGCGGTGCGGTCCTGGCACGACACGGCAGCGCCGGGGCGGGCGGGCTGAACGATGCGGCCGCGGGCGCGCAGCCTGCTGGCAGTGCTGGCCGTGATCCTGGTGGGGAGCTGCGTCCTGGCCACCGCCCACGGGGCGGTGCGCATCCCCTACGGCGAGGTGGCGCGGGCGGCGTTGGGGTCCAGCAAGGATCCGCTGCACGTGCGCATCGTCCAGCAGGTGCGGTTGCCGCGCCTTACCGCTGCCGCGCTGGTGGGCGCCGCCCTCGGTGGCTCGGGCGCGGTCATGCAGAGCGTCTTTCGCAACCCCATGGCCGACCCGGGCGTCATCGGCGTCAGCGCCGGCGGCGCGCTGGGCGGCGCCCTGGCCCTGGTCACCGGGCTGGTCAACGTCTGGCACGGCCTGCTGCCCGCCTGCGCCTTCGCCGGCGCCCTGGCTGCGGTCCTGGCCGTTTACTGGGCGGCGCACCGGCTGGGGCGGGGGACGGTCGGCGATTTGCTGCTGGCGGGTCTGGTCATCAGCATCTTCCTGGGCGGGGTCCTGAGCCTGATCCTGGCGCTGATCGTCGACGACCTGTTCGTGCTGCGTGAGACCATGTTCTGGCTGGCCGGGGGACTCGAGGCGCGGTCCTGGTTCCATGTGCGCGTGGCGGCGGGGCCGATCCTCGGAGGCCTGGCCGTGCTGGTGGCCCTGGCCCGCCCGCTGAACCTGCTGCTGCTCAATGACGAAGAGGCCTGGACTCTGGGCGTGCGCGTCGGGCTGGTGCGCGGCCTCGCGCTGCTGGCTGCCGCCCTGGCCACGGGGGCGGCCGTGGCCATCAGCGGCGTGATCGGTTTCGTCGGGTTGATCGTGCCCAACGCGCTCCGGCTGCTGAGCGGGCCCGACAACCGCGTCCTGATCCCGGCTGCCGCTCTGGGCGGCGGCGCCTTCCTGGTGCTGGCCGATACGCTGGCCCGGGTGATCCTCGAGCCGGCCGAGCTGCGGGTCGGCATCATCACGGCCTGTGTGGGGGCGCCGGTGTTTCTCTGGCTGCTGGCGCGGCAGCGCCGGGGGCTCGACGTGCCGGTCTAGCCGCTCCAGCCGCCGGCCGCGGCCCGGGACGCCCGTACGTGCCGCCGGCCGCGGCCCGGGTCCGCGCAACGTGCCGGTGGCAACAGCCGAAGCGAGGAGGTTGCAGCCATGCAAAACAAGCTTGCCTGGTTACGCCCGCTGCTGATCGGGGTGCTGATCGCCCTCTTGCTGGCGGGCTGCGGGTCCCCGGCCGACACGACGGCCGGTGGACCTTCCCCCGATCCTGCGGGCAGCCTCGCCGCCGACCCGGTGCCGGAGGGGTCGACCGGCGCCGCCGCCGGGAGCGGCTGGCCCCGTGAGGTGACCGACGCCTTCGGCGAGACCGTGGTCATCGCCGCCAAACCCCAACGGGTCATCACCCTGTCGCTGGGGCTCGACGAGATCGTCATGGCGCTGGCCGGTCCCGAGCGGTTCGCCGCCATCAGCGAAGTGGCCCGCTCGGCCTACAGCAACATCGCGGCGCAAGCGCAGCAGGTCCCCGAAACGGTTACCGGTGATCTTGAGCACGTCCTCGGGCTCAACCCCGATCTGCTCCTGCTCGACGGCTTCGCCCAGCCCGACCTGGTGGCCCAGGCGCGGGCCGCCGGCCTGACCATCGTGGTCACCGACCTGCATGACACCTTTGCCGAGCACCTCGAAAACGTGGAGTTCATCGGCTACGTGCTGGGCGAGGAAGAGCGGGCCGCCGCCCTGCGCGCCGCCCTCGAAGAGCGGGCCGCCGCGTTGGCTGAGCGGGTGGCCGCCGCAGGGCAGGGGAAACCGGCGCCGCGGGTGCTGCACCTGACGCCGAGCCTGTACGTGCCGGGGGCGGGCACCACGTCCCAGGACATCATCGAACGGGCGGGCGGCGTCAACGCCGCCGCTGAAGCCGGCCTCGAAGGCTGGCAGCAGATCTCCCTGGAGAAGGTGGCCGAGCTGGCGCCCGACGTGATCGTCCACGACGAGTTCGACGCCGGGCGCCTGCGCTCGGAGATCCTGGAGCACCCGAGCCTGGCGGACGTGCCGGCCATCCGCGAGGGGCGCGTCTACGAGATCCCGTCGCGTTACCTGACGACGCTGTCGTTCTGGAACCTGCGGGGGGCGGAGGAACTGGCCCGCCGCCTCTGGCCGGAGGCCTTCGAGGGTGTCACGTTCGAGGACTTCACCTTCGCCCTCGACTGAGCCGGGGGCCGCTGCAACGCCGGGACCGCCGCAGGCCGCGCCCGTGCTCGAGGCGCGCGCGGTCTGCCATGCGGTCGGGGACCGGCGGCTGGTCGACGGGGTCAGCTTCACCCTGGCCGCCGGGGGCGTCCTGGGCATCGTCGGGCCCAACGGTGCGGGCAAGACGACCTTGCTGCGGTTGTGCACCGGCTACCTCAGGCCGAGCGCCGGCGGCGTCTACCTCGGTGGGGAACGGGTCGACCGCATGGCTCCGGTGCGGCTGGCGCGGCTGCTGGCCTATGTGCCCCAGGCGCCGCGGGCCGACCTGACCTTTACGGTCCTGGACACGGTGTTGCTGGGCCGCTTCGCCCACGGTCCCGCCTGGCACGCCCGCGAGCGGGAGGCCGACGTGCAGGTCGCTCGCCGGGCCCTGGCGGAGGCGGGGGTTGCGCACCTGGCGGACCGGCCCTTCCACACCCTCTCCGGCGGGGAGCGGCAGCGGGTCGTGTTGGCCCGGGCCCTGGCCCAGGAACCGCGGGTGTTGCTGCTCGACGAGCCGACGGCCAACCTCGATCCGCGTTACCAGCTGTCGGTGCTGGAGACGGTACGGCGGCTGGCGGACGCCGGTGCGGCCGCGGCCGTCGCGCTGCACGACCTCACCCTGGCGGCGCGCTACTGCGACAACCTGCTGCTGTTGGCCGGTGGGCGTGTCGTGGCGGTAGGCCCGCCCGAAGAAGTCCTGCGTCCCGAGCTGCTCCGGGAGGTCTACGGCGTGCGTGTGTGGGTGGAGCGGCACCCGCGGCTCGGACACCTGGTCGTGCTGCCGGTGGGGTGAGGGGAAACCCCGCAGGATGATGCGGGCGGGCTCCCGAACGTTGAGCCGAGGGCGTGTAACCCCGGATGTCCCGGTGCCGAAGGGGGTAAACACCGTGCCTCGACAGCCGCAGGATCGGCCCGCAGAAGCGCCGCGCAACCCGCTGCCCGACCCGAGCCGGATGTGGGTCGCCATGGAGCGCGACCTGCGGGCGATGCAAAAGTTCGCCGAGGCGCGCGAGTGGTCGTCGTTGGACGAACTGAATGCCGCGCTGTGGCAGTCAATGGAAGGACGCCAACCGCCCGAGTTCGTGGCCGACTCGCCGCTGGAGCGGGCCCAGGAGTTGGCCTGGCGGGCCTGGGAGGCGGATACGCCCGAGGAGCGGATACGGCTGGCCCGAGAGGCGCTCGCGATCTCGGCCGACTGCGCCGACGCCTACGTCATTCTTGGCGAAGAGGCCGGCGACCTGAAGCAGGCCATCGGCTGGTTCGAGCAGGGGGTCGCCGCGGGTGAGCGGGCCCTCGGCCCCGAACGCTTCGCCGAAGACGCCGGCCACTTCTGGCGCATGGTCGACACCCGCCCCTACATGCGCGCCCGCTGGCGACTGGCCGTGGCCCTTTGGGAGGCCGAGAGTCATGACGATGCCATTGCCCATGCCCAGGCCCTCATTGAGCTGAACCCGTCCGACAATCAGGGCGTCAGGTACTTGTTGGTGAACTGGCTCCTGGCCGAGGGCCGTACCGACGATGCCGGCCGTCTCCTGGACCGGTATGTCGACGACGACAGCGCCTTTTTCACTCACGCCCGGGCCCTGTGGCGCTTTCAACGCGAGGGCGACACCGCCGCCGCACGGCGCGACCTGGGCCGCGCGATCAAGGGCAACCCGTATGTGGTGCGGTTCATCGCCGAACTGGTCGAGGGCGGGTCGCTCCCCGAGCCGCCCGCAACCTACGGCTTCGGTGACGAGTCCGAGGCCCTGGCCTATCTGTACGACGGCGGCCTGGAGTCGTGGGCGCGGACCGACGGTGCCTTGGCCTGGATGGGCCGGGTGATTATCGAGAACCTGGGCCAACTCGAGGGTCGGACCCGCCGGCGCGTCAAGGTGGGCCGCAACGACCCTTGCCCCTGCGGCAGCGGCCGCAAGTACAAGCACTGCTGCATGCCGCGGTGATCCCGGGGTCGACTAATCCTCAACGAGCTCTCGCAGCAGGGACACCTGGTGGGCCTCGCCATAGGGAATGACTTCCCCACATCCTTTTCGTTCGGGACCTTCCACTATAACCCAGGGAAGTTCGGGAAGCGCGGCTGGATCATGTCACCCTGTGCCGGTTTCGCGCCCGGCTGCTGACGGTCGACGGCGGCCGGCGCATCTTCGAACGCGTGCTGCAACTGCCCGTCAAAGCCGGCCTGATCAAAGAGGACGCGGCCCGCGTCATTGATTCGACCCACGTGCTCGGCGCCGGTGCCGTGCAAGATACGTACACCCTGCTGCGCAAAGCCTTATGCAAGGTCGTGGCCCGTGTCCGCGACGGGCGTCCCGACCTTTGGGACCAGATCAAACCACGGCTGCAGCGATCCGAGGACTACGAGCGCCAGGACGACCGCAAGCCGGACATCGACTGGACCGATCCCGACGCCCGCCAAACGTGGGGGTATGGCCTTTAGAGAAGGGTGCTAACCCATCGCGCGCCTGCGAAGCGAATCTCGGCGCCGAAGGGCCACTTCTTCCTCTTCTCGTCGTGCCACTTGCATTAGAAGCAGGAGGACCAACGTAATCGCACGATAGCTCGAAGCCAAGGATAGTCGTCCGCCCAAAGCTGAACAGAATTAGGGCAAATCCGGCATAGACGGCATGGAGAGCGTACGCTACTAGCACTACGTACTTTTGAAAAGCCTTTAGCAACTCTCAAAGACGGCTCCGAATGGACAGCAAAATGCCTGCCAACGTGCCCAGAAAGCCAACCAACACTGCAGCAACCGTCCCAAGCCACCCGCGCTGGTGGGCCCAGAGAATAGCGTCCGATACGCTGTGTAAAAGTGAGGTGGCCTGGGAGCAAACAGGATAGGCCACCGTCCCTCCGAACGGGTTGAGGTAGCCACCAACACACCCGGAGGAGGAGATACGATGGCCCAGTTC
>PKRI01000037.1 GCA_017577485.1 Bacillota bacterium
TGGGGGCCCTGTACGCCGTGGGCCAGGCCAGCCAGCACGCCCCGCGCCTGATCCGCCTGGCGTACCGGGGCCGGGAGGCGGGCGGCATCGACCTGGCCCTGGTGGGCAAGGGCGTCACGTTTGACAGCGGCGGCCTGTGCCTAAAGCCCGGCGACGCCATGGACTGGATGAAGGCCGACATGGCCGGCGCGGCCGCCGTGCTGGCGGCGGCCGAAGCGGTGGCCGCCCTGCGGCCTGCCCTCAACGTGACCTTCCTGATCCCAGCCGTGGAGAACCTGCCCGGCGGCCGGGCCTTCAAGCCCAACGACGTGCTGCGCACCCTGGACGGACGCACCATCGAAGTGCTGAACACCGACGCCGAGGGGCGCCTGATCCTGGCCGACGCCGTGGCCAAAGCCGCGGCCGACGGGGCCGCCCGCATCGTCGACATCGCCACCCTCACCGGCGCCGCCATCGTCGCCCTGGGCCACGAGGCGTCGGCCCTCATCAGCACCGACGACGACCTGGCCGCGGCGGTGGAGCGGGCTTCGGCCGCCTGCGGCGAGCGGGTCTGGCGGCTGCCGGCCTGGCCCGAGTACCGCGAGCAGTTCAAGAGCGAGATCGCAGATCTGAAAAACACCGGCGGCCGCGCCGCGGGCACCATCACCGGCGCCCTGATCATCGGCACCTTCGCCGGGTCGGTACCCTGGGCCCACCTGGACATCGCCGGCACCGCCTGGCATGACAGGGGGAAACCGTGGGCCGACGCCGGCGCCACCGGTGTGGGCGCCGCGGCGCTGGCGCAGTTGTGCCTGGACCTGGCCGGTTAGGCCGCCGTGCCTGACGCGGCCGGCGCGGCCGACGACGTCTCGGGCTCCATGTCCAGTTCTTCCAGCAGGTAGCGCATGATCTGCAGGTGCCAGTTGATCCGGGTGGACAGCCCGTACGTGCGCGACGTCTCCACGATGGCCGCGTTGGCGCCCAGCACGTGGCCGGCGGCATCGGCCAGGCTGCCCTCCACGGGGTAGCGCATCAGGTTGAATTTCTGCGTCGACGACAGGCCCGCGTTGATCCGGCGAATGACCCGGTTGGCCACCGACACCATCCGGGACGTGGGGTAGACGATGATGGACTGCCCCACCGAGCCGGGATCCAGGTTGTTGTTGCCCATGGCCTCGTGCAGGTCGATGACCCAGTCCGGGTTGTAGCGCCGCAGTTCCTCCCACAGGGCTCGGGCCAGCGGGGTCTTGGCCGATTCGCCGGCCCGCTTCGGGAACTGGCGGTTCAGGTCGGGGTCGCCGGTGGCCGACCGGCGCTCCTGCCGGACGGCCGGCGCGTTGGCGTGGGGCACCACGATCAGCCGCCCGCGGCCGATGGACCACCGGGCGATGCGCTCGGCCGCCTTCCAGCCGGCCAGTTCCGATCCGTGGACGCCGCCGCTGACCCATACCGTGGGCCCGTCGCGGCCGCTGTCGATGACGTAGAGCGTGGTTTCGTAGGTGGTTCCGGGCAGGATGGTCCGCTGGGTCACCTGGACGGCCGCCGCCTGGGCAGCGCCCGTGACCGCCATGGCGGCGGCCAGCGCCAGGGCAGCGGCCTTGCGCAGCAACGACACGAACACGTCCTCCTCCTCAGCCGAAAATTTGGCCGGCTGTCAGGATCTGTCGTGTTCTCCGCCTGCATGGGCGTGCTGGATGCGCCGGCCTGTGGCGAGGTTTTGTGGCAAAACCTCCTGTTCCGGGCCAAATTGTTCGTGCCGCCGCTATCGTCACTCCTTGATGGAATTTCGGCGTATTCCTGGGCGCCGTGGCAGCGTTGTCCACCCCCGCACCGGTCCGGCCGGGCCGTCGTAGACTATGTCAACCACCTGCGGGGGGAATGGGGCATTGCCACGGGTAGGGTTGTTGATCAGCGAGCGCATGCTGGCGCTGGCCCGCAAGGGCCGGTCCCGGGAGCGGCTTCCCCTCTATGACCGGGCCGCTCGCCGCCACGGCATCAAGCTCATCTACTTCACGCCGGCGGGGGTGGATTTCCGGCGGCGCCGGGTGCGCGGGTACGTCTACACCGGCGGCGGGTACCGGGCCGTGACCGCGCCCCTGCCCAGCGTCGTCTACCGGCGCATCATCCCAACCGGCGCCCGCACGCGCCGGGTCTTCCAACGGCTGAACCGGATGCCGGGCGTCATCGTGTTCAACCCGCCGGCCCAGCGCAACAAGTTGCTGGTCAACCGCCTGCTGGCCCGGCATCCGGAGATCGGCGGCAGCATCCCGGCCACCACGCCGCTGCGGTCTGCCCACCGGGCCCTGCGCTTCATCCGCAACCACGGGACCGTGTATGCCAAGCCCGCCGTCGGCAGCGTCGGCAGGGGGGTGTACCGCATCCGGGTGCGCACCACGGCTGCCGGGGAGCCCCGCTATGAGGTGAGTTCGTGGCAGGGCGTGGTGCGGCTGCTGTCCACCGCCGAGATGCTGCGCTGGCTGCGGGCCCGCGGCGGCGGGGGACGGTACATCCTGCAGCGGGGCATCGACCTGGCGCAGCACCGCGGCCGCCCCTTCGACGTGCGGGTCACCGTCCAGCGGGACGGTCAGGGCCACTGGCGGGTGACGGGCATGGTGGCCAAGGTGGCCAGGTCGGGTCTCCCGGTGACCAACCTGGGCCGAGGAGGGCGGACGGTGCGGCTTTCGGAGGCGCTGCAGCACGGCTTGCCGCCGTCGCTGCGGGCGGCGGGCCGGCGGCGGCTGCGGCAGCTGGCGCTGAACGTGGCCCACGAGTTGTCCCGCCACTGGCCGCGCATGGCCGACCTGGGCCTGGACCTGGCACTGGACCACCACGGCCATCCCTGGTTTCTGGAGGCCAACCTGCGCGAGCAGCGGCCGTCGCCGGGCGAGGCGGGGGGTAAGAAGGCTCTTCGCCGCCAGTACGCGGTGCCCATCGCCTACGCTGCGTTCCTGGCCCGGCAGCGGGCCCGGGGCGGGCGGCGGCGGGCCGGCGGCGACGGGGGCACTTGAAGGACCCTGCGGGACCGCCCCCGGCCGGGACCAAAGGTCCTCTCAGTACACAAACGCCCGCAGGTCGTAGCGGCTGGCCCGCAGCCCCAGGTCGCGGACGGCCGCCATCAGCGCCGCCAGGTCGCGCTCGATCTCTTCTTCGGTCATGGGTTCGAGGCCCAGGCGCCGGCGCAGTTCCGGATAGGGCGAGGCGGGTTCCTCGATGAAGGGCGACAGGTACACCAGGTCGTCGCGGTCCAGAGGCATGGCCGCCAGGGCGGCCAGGGAGGCCTGGATGTGGCGCCGGGCGTACTGCCGGCCGCCGGCGCCCACCATCAGGATCAGGCCCACCGACAGGCCCGACCGCTTCAGGAGGGCCACGAACTCCGCCAGCTCGGCGGCTGAGCCCGGCTTGTTGAGCAGTGCCAGCAGCTCGTCGTCGCCGGTCTCCATGCCGATGTAGACGCGCCGCAGGCCCTGGCGCGCCAGGGTGGGCCACTTGGACGCTTCCGACTTCTGCCCGGTGTAGAGGTCCACGAAGCCGTACAGGTCCTGGCCGGGGAAGACCCGGTGCGCCGCCCGGACCAGCGGCTCCAGCCGCTCCAGCGACAGGGCCAGGGCGTTGCCGTCGCCCAGGAACAGCCCCTGGCGGTAGGGCCACTGCCGGCCCAGCAGGGCGCGCACCGCCCAGGCGTGCTCTTCGAATTCGGCGGCGTCGCGGGCGCGGAAGGGCCGGTCCCGGTACAGGGCGCAGAAGGTGCAGCGGTTCCAGGTGCAGCCGAAGGTCGCCTGGAGCACGATGCTGAGGTAGCGGTCCGGCGGCAGGATCGAGGGTGGGTAGGGATACGCCGCCCGGTAGGCCTCCGCCTGGCGGGCAAGGTCGTCCCAGGTCCACCGCAGGATCTCGTCGTCGAGCCGGCGGGCCAGTTCGTCCGCCGCGCCGGACCGGGCCTGGGCCGCCAGCCCGTAGGCTTCTTCCACCACGGAACGGGCCTCGTCGCCGGCCACGGGCCGCCACCAGCGGATGTCCGGCGACCCCGGAGCCTTTCCCCGCACATAGAGCCGGGAGGCCAGGTCCCGGCGGTAGGTGAGGCCCCGGCGGAAATACGTGAACAACCGCCCCTCGCGGTCGAAGGTGACCACGCGGTCGCGGTCGGGGCTGATGACGGTGCCGTCGGGCCGCAGTGCGACCAGCAGTGTGGCGGTCATCTTGCGGCCATTGTATCACTGGCGCGCGGGCCCCACGACGGGCCGGCCGGGCGCTACCCCACCACCTCGCGGAACACCCGCACGAAGTTGTCCTCCAGCAGGGCGTCCACCGCGTCGTCGCTCCAGCCCCGCCGCTTCAGGGCGGCCACCAGGTCGGGGATCCGGCCGTGGTCCTCCAGGCCCTTGACGGCCGCGAAGGGAGGCAGCCGCTTCCGCTCCGCCGGGCTCAGGTACTGGAACAGCCGGTCGGAGAAGTCCAGGCCCAGCCCCACGTGCTCGCCGCCGGCCAGGTTGCGCACGTACTCGATCTGGGCCACGAAGTCGTCCAGGTCCGCGTCGAAGTCCTTGACCAGGCCGTTGACGCAGTTCAGGCCGATGACCCCGCCCCGCTCGGCCACGGCCCGGATCTGCCGGTCGGTGACGTTGCGCAGGGTGGGGCAGAGGGCCCGGGCGTTGGAATGGGAGAGGATGACGGGCCCGCTGGTCCGGTCCAGGACCTCCCAGAACCCGCCCTCGTTGAGGTGGCTGAGGTCGATCAGGATCCGCAGCCGCTGAGCCCGGTCGATGACCGCCTCGCCGAAAGCCGTCAGGCCGCGGCTGTCCCGGGGGTCCTCCATGCCGTAGGCGGCGCCCTCGCCGGCGGCGTTGGGCCGGCTGTGGGTCAGGCTCAGGCAGCGCAGCCCCAGGGCATGGAACACGTCCAGCAGGTTCAGGTCGCCGTGGAGGGGCTCAACGCCCTCGAAGGCCAGAATGGTGCCCAGGGCCCCCGAGGCCCGGGCCCGGTCCAGGTCGGCGGCGGACCGGCACAGCACGATCTCGCCCCCGGCGTCGTCGATCTCGCCCAGCAGCGCCGCCACCTGGTCCAGGGCATGGCGGAGGGCCTGCTCGGGCAGCAGCGCCTGGTCCACGTAGATGGCGGTGACCAGCGCCGTCACGCCGCCCTTCTTGAAGGACTCGCCGTAGTCGCTGCGGATCACGTCGCGGCGGCCCAGATCCCGCTGGCGGACCACGTCGAAGAGGATGTCGGAGTGCATGTCGATCACGGCGTGCCACCTCCCGCAGGGCATGGATTCGCGGCCGGGGCGGGGCCCCCTGTGCCGGCCCTTGCGCCGGGGCGCCCCGCACGTCCGGGCGCGGCGGCCGGTGACCGGCGGCCGCCGGGCGGAGGGATGGCCGGGCGCGGGCCGAATCCTGGCGGCAAGAGCCGGCGCAACGGGAAAGGAGAGTCGCCGTGACCCACGAGGAGCGCCTGTCGCAACTGGCCCGCCGCGTCGAGGAACTGATGGAGGAGCACCGGGTACCCGGCGTGGCCGTGGGCCTCATCGTCGATGGCCACGAACACGTGATCACCCGGGGCGTTACCAGCGTCGAGCATCCCCTGCCGGTCACCGAGGACACGCTGTTCCAGATCGGGTCCACCACCAAGACGGTGACCGCCACGGTGCTGGTCCGCCTGGAGGAAGAGGGCCGGGTGGACCTGGACGCGCCGGTACGCCGCTACCTGCCGGACCTGCGCCTCCAGGACCCCTCCGCGGCGGAGGGGGTGACCGTGCGGCACCTGCTGACCCACACCGCCGGTTGGGCCGGCGACTACTTCGAGGACACCGGTGACGGTGACGACGCCCTGCGCCGCTACGTGGAGGGCATGGCGCAGCTGCCGCAACTGACCCCGCCGGGGACGGTCTGGCACTACAACAACGCCGCCTTCTGCCTGGCCGGGCGGGTCATCGAGGCGGTGACGGGGCAGACCTACGAGACCGCCGTCCGGGAACTGCTGCTGGAGCCGCTGGGAATGGAGCAGTCCTTCTTCTTCCCTAAGGAGGTCATGCTGCGCCGCTTCGCCGTGGGCCACGTGGTCATGGAAGAGGAGCAGGTGGTGGTGGCCCATCCCTGGCCCATCCCCCGGTCGTCCAACCCGGCCGGTGGGCTGGCGTCCAGCGTGCGGGATCAACTGCGCTACGCCCGCTTCCACATGGGGGACGGGCGCAGCGACGCGGGGCGACAGGTGCTGCGTCCCGAGTCGCTGCGGCGAATGCAGGAGCCGGTGCTGGAAGGGGCCGACGGCCAGCAGATGGGCCTCGGCTGGATGCTGCGCGACGAGGGCGGCCTGCGCTTCGTGCAGCACGGCGGCACCACCAACGGGCAGTGCTCGACCTTCTGGATGGTGCCCCAGCGCCGCTTCGCCCTGACCGTGCTGACCAACTGCGATCGGGGCCACGGGTTGGGCGACGCGGTCTCAGCCTGGGTGAAGGAGCACTTCCTGGGGGTGGTGGCCAGTGAGCCCCAGCCCCTGGCCGTCAGCGCCGGCGAGGCGGCCCGGTACGCCGGCCGCTACCGCAGCCCGGTGGTGGGTCAGGTCTATGAGCTGCTCTGGACCGGCGACGGCCTGATGCTCCAGGTCCATCCCGGCGACCTCAGCGCGGTGTCGTCGACGCCGCCGCCCCCGCCGCCGCCCATGCCGGTGGCGTTGATCGGGCCGGACCGCATCATGATCACCGAGGGACCCTACAAGGGCATCCGCGGCGAGTTCCTGCGAGACCAGGACGGCCGCATCGCCTGGCTGCGCATGGGCCTGCGGCTCCACCGTCCCGAGGCGCGGCAGGACTGAGGCCGTCGCCCCCCGGTGCCTCCCGGCATAGCATGCTCGGGAGACCGGGAGGGGGATGGCGTTGCCTAGCTTCTTCGTGCTGATGGCCATCGGCTTCGTGGCCCAGCTGGTGGACGGATCCCTGGGGATGGCCTACGGGGTCAGCACGTCGACCCTGCTGCTCGGCGTGGGGCTGGCGCCGGCCCTGGCGTCGGCCGCCATCCACATCGCCGAGGTGGGGACCACCGCCTTCTCCGCCGCCTCCCACTGGCGGTTCGGCAATGTCGACCGGGATAAGATCCTCTGGCTCGGCGTGCCCGGGGCCCTGGCGGCCTTCTGCGGCGCCGTGGCCCTGTCGTCGCTGTCGGCCGAGGCGGCCCGGCCGTGGGTGGCCGCCATCCTGGCCGGCCTGGGCGTCTACATCCTGGTGCGGTTCGCCTTCCGCGGCCGCTCGGCGCCGGTGGTGGAGCGGCCCATCCGCCCCCGCTTCCTGGTGCCCCTGGCCCTGACGGCGGGCTTCATGGACGCCCTGGGCGGCGGCGGCTGGGGACCCATCGCCACCCCGACCCTGGTGGCTTCGGGCCGGATGCGGCCGGCCCGCGTGGTGGGCACCGTCGACGCCAGCGAGTTCCTGGTGGCCCTGGGCGCCAGCGCCGGCTTCCTGGTTTCCCTGGACGTCCACCAGGTGCCGTGGATCATCGTCGGCGCGCTGCTGGCGGGCGGCGTGGTGGCCGCTCCCCTGGCGGCGTTTCTGGTCCGCCTGGTACCGGTGCGGATCATGGGCACCGCCGTGGGCGGCATCATCCTGGTGACCAACGCGCGGACCCTGCTGCAGGCCCTGGATCTTAAGCCCGACGCGGTGTACCTGGCCATCGGCATCCTGTGGCTGGCGGCGCTGGTGCAGGCGGTGGCCCTCACCCGGCGGGAGCGGGTGCGGGGACGGTCCCCGGCCCGCTCCATGTCCACCGGCGATTAAGCCGGGAGGCCGGGCTCAGCGACGGGGCCCGGCGACGGGACCCCGTCGCATCGTCGGGGTGCCTGACGGGGAGCGGCCGGCCGTGGTACAGTGACGCCATGAAACGGATGGCCGGCATGGATCAGGAAGGCGTGTATCAGGAAGGCCTCGATCAGGACTCCCCCGTGCGGCGGTGGGCGGAGATGTTCCGGGAGAATGCCCGGTCGGCCGAAGCCCGCCTCCGGCAGGAACTGCAGGCGGCGGGCGGTCCCCTGGTGGAGCCCGTCGACGGTGACCCGCTCCATATGTGGGTCACCTTCGTCTACTTCGGACCCGCCGCCCGCGTGTCGTTGCATTCGTCGCTGGCCATGGCGGCCGGCGTGCCCACCCTGCCGCTGGTGCGACTGGCGGGCGACGTGTGGGCTGTGGCCCTCAAGGTGCGGCACGACGTGGCCACCACCTACCAGTTCGTGGTGGACGATCCCCTGGCCGGCCTGTCGCTGGACGATCTATTCCGGTTGACCGTCCGCGATCCCGCCCGGGCGGCGGCGCTGATGGCCCAGTTGAACGCCTCGGCGGTGGCCGACCCCTGCAACCCCCACCGCATGCCTCCCCAGAACGCCTGGTCGGCGGGCCGGGATCCCGCCGCCGAGCCCGAAGAGCGCTGGGACTCGGTCCTGACCATGCCGGCGGCGCAGCCCCTGGACTGGCCGGGGCCGCCGGCGGCCGAGCGGGGACGTCTGGAGCAACACACCTTTACTTCGACCCGGCTGGGGAACCAGCGGGTGGCGGCCGTCTATACCCCGCCCGGTTACCGGCCCGACGCGGGGCCTTACCCCCTGCTGGTGTGCCTGGACGCCGAGTTGATGGTGACCTGGGATTTCGCCGAGCCCATGGACCGCCTCATCGCCGCCGGCCGCATCCCGCCCCTGGTGGCGGTGTACGTGGGCAACATCGACCCCGGCATGCGGATGGTGGAGCTGGCCGCCAACGCAGGCTTCGTGGCCATGCTGGCCGATGAACTGCTGCCCTGGATCCGGCAGCGCCTGGCCGTCACCACCGACCCGTCGCAGACCCTCATCGCCGGCGCCAGCCTGGGCGGCCTGACCGCCGTCTACGCGGCGCTGGAACGGCCCGACATCTTCGGCGGCGCCCTGTCCATGTCGGGCAGCTTCTGGATCGGTGACCCGGCCGGCCCGTCGGGTCCCCTGGCCCCGGGACCGTACGACGAGCCCGAGTGGCCGGTCCGCTGGGCGGCGCAGCTTCCCCGCCGTCCGGTCCGCATCTGGCTGGACGCCGGCATCCTGGAAAACACCCCGGTGGGACCCATCCAGGGCACCACGCTGCTGGCCTCCAACCGTCACCTGCGCAACGTGCTGCAGGCCCGGGGCTACGAAGTGGGCTATTACGAGGCACCGGGCGGTCACGATCCCGCCAGCTGGATCCGCACCTTCCCGCGAGGCCTGGCCTGGCTGCTGGGCCGTTCCTGAAAGTGACATCAATGACCCGGACATCCAGGTCAGCGCCCTGCAGGCGCGGCGGGCCTGGCCGCCGGGGAACGGGGCGGTGACGGCGGCGGCAGCGCCTCCAGGGTCAGGGGCCCCATGACCAGCGGTGACGCCCGTCAGGTGCCGGTATACGCGGCCAGGTACTGACCCGTGAGGGTGGAGCGCGACGCCGCCAGTTCCGCCGGCGTCCCCTCGAACACCACGCGGCCGCCCTCGTGGCCGGCGCCGGGGCCCAGGTCCACCACGTGGTCGGCGATGGCGATGATCTCGGGTTTGTGCTCCACCACCAGCACCGTGTTGCCCTTGTCCCGGAGCCGCAGCAGCACCCGGCACAGCCGCCGCACGTCGTGGGGATGCAGCCCGGCGCTGGGTTCGTCGAACACGTAGGTGACATCGGTCAGCGGCGAGCCCAGCTGGCGCACCATCTTGACCCGCTGCGCCTCGCCGCCCGACAGGGTGCCGGTGGGCCGGTCCAGGGTCAGGTAGCCGAGCCCCATCTCCAGGAAGGCGTCCAGGACCTGCTGCAGTTTGGCCCGTAGCGGCGCTGCCGACGGGGCGTCCAGCTCCCGCACCCACCGGGCCAGGTCGGTGATCTGCATGGCGCAGACCTCGGCGATGTTGAGGCCTTTGATCCGCGAGGACCGGGCCCGCTGGTTGAGCCGGGTGCCGCCGCAGTCGGGGCAGGTGACGAAGGTGACCGCCCGGTCCACGAACCGGCGGATGTGGGGCTGCATGGACTCCCGGTCCTTGGCCAGGAAGGACTTGCGGATGCGGGGGATGAGCCCCTCGTAGGTCATGTTGACCCCGGCGATCTTGACCTTTGTGGCCTCGCGGTAGAGCAGGTCGTGGAGTTCCTGCTCGGTGTAGTCCCGGATGGGCTTATCCGGGTCGAAGAACCCCGACTCGGCGTAGTAGCGCACCGACCAGCCCCCCGGCCGGTAGCCGGGCACCTGGATGGCGCCCTGGTTCAGCGACTTATCCCAGTCCAGGATCCGGCGAGGGTCGATGCCGGTGACGGTTCCGGTGCCCTCGCAGCGGGGGCACATGCCGCCCACGACCTCAAAGGTTTTGGTGTCGGTCTGGCCCCGGCCCTCGCCGCGCTCCACGGTGACGGCGCCGGCGCCCCGCGCCGTGGCCACGTTGAAGGAGAAGGCGCTGGGCGGGCCGATGTGGGGCTCGCCCAGGCGGCTGAAGAGGATGCGCAGCAGCGCGTGGGCGTCGGTGGCCGTGCCGACGGTGGAGCGGACGCCCCCGCCCATGGGCAGCTGGTCGACGATGATGGCCGGGGTGAGGCCCTCCAGCACATCCACGTCGGGCCGCGCCGTGGTGGGCAGGAAGCCCTGGATGAAGGCGCTGTAGGTTTCATTCATCAGCCGCTGCGCCTCGGCGGCGATGGTGTCGAAAACCAGGGAACTCTTGCCCGACCCCGAGACGCCGGTGAACACCGTCAGCCGGCGCTTGGGGATCTCCAGGCTGATGTTCTTGAGGTTGTTCTCCCGCGCCCCCTGCACCCGGATGACGTCGTGGGCGTCGGCGGGGTGCCGGGGGCGGGAGGGGGAGCCTGTGGCAGCGTCCATGGCCATCACGTCCCTAACAGGTTGGACACCGGGACGGCGTCGCCATTCCACCACACCGGCCCGGCCCCGCGCCGGCCGCAGGGCTTGCTGGTCTTCCGGACGCCCCCGCGCATCTCCTGCCGGGGCAGGCGTCAGCCGGCATGCCAACAAGGCGGCGCGCGGCCCGGCGGCAAGCGCGGCCCGCCGGCAGGCGAACGAGCCCCGTCCTTTGAACATCAGCCCGTGGGGGGATGGACCTTTGAACTTCGATCCGCTGCACCTGCCTTACCCGTCGCGCCGGCAACTGGTCTACGCCCGCAGGGGCATGGTGGCCACCTCCCAGCCCCTGGCGGCCCAGGCCGGCTTGGAGATCCTGCAGAAGGGCGGCAACGCCGTGGACGCCGCCGTGGCCGCGGCGGCGGCCCTGACGGTGGTGGAGCCAACCTCCAACGGCATCGGCGGCGACGCCTTCGCCCTGGTCTGGACCGGCGGCCGGCTGCATGGGCTCAACGCCAGCGGCCCCGCGCCGCGGCGGCTGTCCGTGGAGGCCCTGGAGCGGGCCGGCGTCCGCGAGATCCCCCGCTGGGGCTTCATCCCGGTGACGGTGCCGGGGGCTCCGGCCGCCTGGGCGGAACTGTCCGCCCGCTTCGGCCGCCTGCCCCTGACCGAAACCCTGGCGCCGGCCGTCCGCTACGCCGAGGAGGGGTACCCCGTCAGCCCCGTGGTGGGCCGCTACTGGCGCCGCGCCTTCGAAACCTTCCGCCAGCACAACACAGGCCCCGAGTTTGAGGCCTGGTTCAGCACCTTCGCGCCCCAGGGCCGGGCCCCGGCCGTCGGCGAGGTGTGGCGGTCGCCGGACCATGCCCGCACCCTGCGGCTGATCGCCGAGACCGGCGCCGAAGCCTTCTACCGGGGCGAACTGGCCGAGGCCATCGACCGCTTCTCGGACCGATTCGGCGGCTACCTGCGCCTGGACGACCTGGCGGAATTCCGGCCGGAATGGGTGGAGCCCATCCGGATCACCTACCGCGGCGTGGACGTGTGGGAGATCCCGCCCAACGGCCACGGCCTGGTGGCGCTGCTGGCCCTGGCCATTCTCGAAGGGTTTGAGTTCGGGGAGCGGGACACGGTCGAGACCTGGCACCGGCAGATCGAGGCCATGAAACTGGCCTTCGCCGACGGCCGGCGCTACATCGCCGACCCGCGGTACATGTCGGTGCGGGTGGAGGACCTGTTGTCCAGGGAGTACGTGGCCCAGCGGCGGCGGCTGATCGGTGACCAGGCCGGCACGCCGGAGCCCGGGCGGCCGCCAGCGGGGGGTACCGTGTACCTCTGCACCGCCGACGGCGAGGGCAACATGGTCTCCTACATCCAGAGCAACTACATGGGCTTCGGCAGCGGCCTGGTGGTGCCGGGCACCGGGATCGCCCTCCACAACCGGGGCCACAACTTCACCCTTGAGCCGGGCCACGACAACCGCCTGGCGCCGGGGAAGCGGCCGTACCACACCATCATCCCGGGCTTCCTGACCCGGGGGGGCGAGCCCATCGGGCCCTTCGGCGTCATGGGCGGCTTCATGCAGCCCCAGGGCCACCTGCAGGTGGTCATGAACCTGGTGGACTTCGGGCTGAACCCCCAGGCCGCCCTGGACGCGCCGCGCTGGCGCTGGGAGGAAGGGAAGCGGGTGGCCGTGGAACTCGGTGCCCCGCCGGCGCTGATCCAGGGCCTGCTGGCCCGGGGCCACGACGTGGTGGTGGACCCGGAGCCCGGTGGTTTCGGCCGCGGGCAGATCATCTGCCGCTTGGACGGGGGCGTCCTGGTGGGCGCCACCGAGCCGCGGGCCGACGGCTGCGTGGCGGCGTGGTAGGGCGGCGTGTTCGCGCGGGATGATGCTGCGGGTTGGGACCTGCAAGTGAGCGGGAATTCCCCGCCCCGCCCGTGTGCGGCAGGAAGTGTCGTGCGGGGGAACGACCCTCGGTCACGGCCTGCAGGCCGCGGGCGGGGCGGGATTCTTGCTTGCGTGAAGCACCGGCGGGCGGCGTACCCGTCAGGCCCTGGCCGCCCGCACCTCTTCCAGCAGGTGGGGCAGTACCTCCCTGTAGTCGGCCACGACCCCGATGTGGGCCACCCCGAAAATCGGCGCCTGCTCATCCTTGTTGATGGCGACGATGGTCTTCGCGCCGGTGATGCCGGCCAGGTGCTGGCTGGCGCCTGAGATGCCGATGGCCAGGTAGAGATCGGGCCCGATCACCTTGCCGGTCTGGCCCACCTGGCAGGAGGGGGGTACCCAGCCGGCGTCGACGGCCGCCCGGGAAGCGCCCACGGCACCCCCCAGCAGCCGCGCCAGTTCCTCCAACTGCTTGAAAGGCTCGGGCCCGCCGAGACCCCGGCCACCGGAAACCACCACCGGCGCATCCTCCAGGCGGATGCCGGTGGTTTCCTCGCTGATGTGATCCACCACCTGCGTGCGGAACGTGGAAGGATCGATGGCCGCCTCGACGTTGAGCACCTCAGCCCGGCGGGACGGGTCGGGTGCCCGCGGGTCCAGGCTGCGCTGGCGCATGACGGCGACCTTGCGATCGGTGCGTACCGTGATCCGGGCCATGGCCTTGCCGCCGTAAACGGGCTTCACGAACCGGAGCCCGTCCGGGGATGCCTCCAGGGCCACGCAGTCGGTGACGATGCCGGCCCGCAGGTGATAGCCCAGCCTGGGTGCCAGGTCGCGGCCCCGGGTGTCGCCGGGCAGGAGCAGCACGTCGGCGCCGCTGGCTTCCGCCGCCGCCCGCGCAGCCGCCAGGTAGGCGTCGGGGTGGTAGACGGCCAGGTGTTCACTGTCTACGACCAGGATGCGGTCGGCGCCGTGGGCTGCCAGGTCGCCGATCTTCCCAGCGACGCCGGCGCCCAGCACCGCCAGGTGGACCTGCCCGCCGGCGGCGTCGGCCACCGCCCTGGCCCCGCCCAGAAGTTCATAGGTGCTTTGGGGAAGGGGACCGCTCCCCGTCAGCGCGAACGCCAGAACCTTGGCCACTGGTGGTTCCCTCCTAAAGCAGCTTCAGTTCCCGCAGTTTCTGGACCAGCTTCCGGGCCTTTTCGGCGCCGTCCTCACCGTCGATGAACTGGCACGAGGAGGTCCTGTCGGGGACGAACAGCTCGTCGATCTCCGCGGCCCGCGCCGTGGGCTCCAGGTCGGCCGGGTCGAGGCCCAGGTCCTGGGCGCTCCAGCGGGTGATGGGCTTGCCGCGGGCCAGCATCATGTCCCTGACCTTGGGAAAGCGGATCTGGTTGGAGTCGGCGTTGGTCACCGTGGCCGCCAGGGGCAGGCGGCCGGCGATGACGTCGACACCGCCCTCGCCCTCCCGCACCAGGCGAACCCCGTCGCCGTCCATCTGGATCTCCCGCACTAGGGTGACGCAGGGGATGGCCAGTTCCTCGGCCGCCAGGGACCCCACCAGGCCGTGGTCCCAGTCGCCGGCCTGCCGGCCGAACAGCACCAGGTCGGCGCCGCCCAGCTTCTCGATGCACCGCGCCAGGACCCGGGCGGTGCCGTAGGAATCCAGGCCGTTGAAGGCCGGGTCCGCGGCCAGCACCACCTGGTCCGCCCCGAGGGCCAGAGCCTTGCGCAGCGCCTCCACGGCTTCCTCGTCGCCCATGGTCACAGCCGTCAGCCGGGTGCCGGGGTGCTTCTCCTTCAACTGCAGGCCCAGTTCCAGGGCGTTCTCGTCGAAGGGGCTGATGACCAGCCCGGCGCTGCCGCGGACGGCCTGCCGGGCGGAAGGGTCCACCTGGAACCGGGCCGGAGGGATCTCCGGGTCGAGAATCTGCTTGATGCAGACCACGATGTGCATGAAGACCACCTCGTCAGGCCGCCGGGCCCTGCTGGCGGGCGCGGCGCGCCGCCATCTTGCCGGCGATCTTGCCGAAGACGGCCCCGGAAGTGAGCCCGGTGCCGCCGGGATAGTTGTGGTAGAAGAGCCCGCCCACCAGTTCCCCGCAGGCAAACAGGCCCCGGATCACGTCGCCCTCGGTGTCCAGCACCTCGGCGTTGGGGGTGATGCGCAGGCCGCCGAAGGTGAACGTGATGCCGCAGGTCACCGCGTATCCTACGAAGGGCGGGGTATCGATAGGCAGCGCCCAGTTGCTCTTGGGCGGGGTGATGCCTTTGGTGCACTTGCCGTCCTTGATGGACGGGTTGAACACGCCGTCCTGCACCGCCGCGTTGAACTCGGCGATGGTCCTGACGAAGCCTTCCTTGTCGATCCCCAGCTTTTCGGCCAGTTCCTCCAGGGTGTCGGCCTCGACCTTGGTGACCTCGGGGATCCGGTACTCGTCCCGCAGCAGGTGCAGCACCTTCTGATCAAAGATCTGGAAGGCGATGCGCTCGGGCTGCTTGAGAATCTCTGCACCGTACTTGGCGTAGGTGTAGTTGCGGTAGTCCGCCCCCTCGTCCAAGTGGCGTCCCCCGTGGTGGTGGAAAATCTGACGCCGGTGGTGCGGGTTCGGGGGCATTGACAGCAAAGGCCACCGGCCGGTTCCTTTCGGGTTAGAGAGACAACCCATCCGAGAGGAGTGACCGGACCGGTGACCGATTTCAGGATGGCACTTTTGCAGCTTTTGCGCAAATACCAGGGCGACGCCGAGGTGGACAAACTGCGGGAAGGGCTGCGGTTTCTGGTCGAGGCCTTGATGGACCTCGAGGTGACGGAGCGGATTGGTGCCGCACGCTACGAGCGCACCCCGACGCGGCAGACGCAGCGCAACGGGTATCGGCTGCGGCCGTGGGATACGCGGGTGGGGACGGTGCCGTTGCGGATTCCCAAGCTGCGGCAGGGTTCGTACTTTCCGAGCTGGCTGCTGGAGCCGCGGCGGCGAGTGGAACGTGCCTTGTGGGCGGTGGTGCAGGAGGCCTATGTGCAGGGCGTGAGCACCCGCAAGGTGGACGAGTTGGTGCGGGCGCTGGGGTTGGAGGGGATCAGCAAGAGCGAGGTGTCGCGGATCTGCGCCGAGCTTGATGCCGAGATGGCGCGTTTTCGGGATCGGCCGCTGGAGGGCCGCTACCCGTACGTGTGGCTTGACGCCAAGGCCGTCAAGGCCCGTGAAGACGGCCGTGTGGTCAACCAGGCGGCGGTGGTGGCCGTCGGGGTCCGGGAGACCGGTCAGCGCGAGGTGCTCGGGTTCGACGTTGGGGCGGCGGAGACGTACGAGTTCTGGCTGGAGTTTCTGCGCAGCCTGGTGCGGCGTGGGTTACAGGGAGTGCGGCTGGTGATCTCGGATGCCCACGAGGGCCTGAAGCGGGCGATCGCGGAGGTCTTGGCGGGTGCGGGCTGGCAGCGATCCCGGGTGCATCTGGTGCGCAACCTCCTCGCCGCCGTGCCCCGGCACGCCCATGACGAAGTGGTCGCCCTGCTGCACACGATTTGGCTGCAACCCAACCAGGAGGCGGCCACCGCTCAACTGCACAAGGTCGCCGACCAGTTGGCGTTGCGCTTTCCGAAGGCGGCCCAAAAGCTCCGGGATGCCTGCGACGATGTGCTGGCCTATATGGCGTTTCCCCGGGCGCACTGGCGCAGGCTGCACTCGACCAACGTGCTCGAGCGCCTCAACCGTGAACTTGGCCGCCGCTTCGACGTCGTCGGTATCTTCCCGAACACCGCGGCCGTCCTGCGGCTGCTGGGCGCGGTGCTGGCCGAGCAACACGACGAGTGGGCCGCAGCTCGGAACTACTTCAGCGCGGCCTCGATGGCGTTGCTTGACCAACAAGACAGGCAGCAATCGGGAGAAACGGCCGCATTCGCTGACATTGCGGCCGACTGACCAACCTCAAACCGGAAGGAACCGGAATTCCACCACTTGCGGGGACGTGACCCCGGAACGACGCATGCGCATCTACCTGGCGCCCAAGCTCTTGATCATCGATGAACTGGGGTATCTGCCCCTGGACAAGGTGGGCGCCACGGTGTTTTTCCAGCTGGTCGCCGCGCGGTATGAGCGCGGCAGCATTGTGCTGACCTCGAACCAGACCTTTGCCGATTGGGGGGAGGTCTTTGGTGACCCGGTGATCGCCACGGCGATCCTGGACCGGCTGCTGCACCACAGCCATGTGATCAACATCCGGGGTGAGAGCTACCGCCTGCGGGAAAAGCGCCGGTCGGGACTCCTGCGCAGCATCGTCGAGTCGGAGCAAGAGGCTTAACCCATCAGGTGGGTCAATTTTCAACCGGCCGACGTGGGTCAAAATTCAACCGGCCTTGACACAAGACAAACGCACATGAGTGAACCGGAGGGCGATGATGCAGGATCCAGCCGGCCAGAGGCCAATTGCCCCTGCATGATCTGGGAAACCCCCACCGGACTGCAGGGCCTGGCCATGCTGCTGCTGGCCTGGCTGGTCATCTTCGTGCCCGCCTGGATCTTCCCCTATGCCTGGCGCTGGATCGGCGCCGTGCTGGGGGCCGCCTGGGGGCTGACCCCCCTGCTGGCCGATCTCATCCGCCGGTCGGCCGACGGCCCGGACGTGGTGCTGTTCGTGGTGTCGGGCATCGCCAGCCCCTTTACCGCCGGCGCCGCGGCCGTAGGCCTGCCCACCGGCGGCGCGGCCCTCTGGCTGGCGTCCCTGGCAGGCGGCATCCTGCTGGGCCTGCTATTCGCGTGGACCGGCTACGCCTTCCGGCTGTTCAACGCCTGAGGCGCGCACCGGCCGCCGGCCGGCGGCGCGGCGCCAGGCCGCGCACGACGCGCTCCGGCGCCGCGTAAGTGCCCGGCCCTACCCCACCGGCAGCCCGGCCTGGACCCGCCGCAGGTAGGCGGCAAAGGCCTCCCCCACCTCGGGATGCCGCAGCGCATACTCCACTGTGGCCTGCAGGTAGCCCAGGCGGTTGCCCACGTCATAGCGCTTCACCGGCACCGGACAGGCGTAGACGGCCCGGTCCCGGGCCAACTGGCGCAGGGCGTCGGTCAGCTGGATCTCGCCGCCCACGCCGGGCGGAAGGTCCGCCAGGATGTTGAAGACCTCGGGCCGGATCACGTAGCGGCCCACCACCGCCAGGCGCGACGGCGCCTCCCCCACCGGCGGCTTTTCCACCAGGTCGCGGGCGCGGATCAGGGAGGGCGCCCCGCCGGGCGGGCTGCCGGCCCCTGCCCCGCCGGCAGCGCCGGTCCCGGGCACGGCGGCGCCGGTGTCCGGGTCCACGATGCCGTAACGGTCCACCTCGTCCGGCGCCACCTCCTGCACCGCCACCACGGTTTCACCGGTCTCGGCGTGGGCGTCCAGCAGGTAGGACAGGCAGGGCCGGTCCCCGTGGAACAACTCGTCGCCCAGCAGCACGGCGAAGGGCTCGTCGCCCACGAAGCGGCGGGCCGTGCGGATGGCGTCGCCCAGGCCGCGGGGCTGTTTCTGGCGCACGAAGTAGATGTCGATGGCATCGGCGATCTCGCGCATGGACGCGGCCAGCTGATGGTCGCCCCGCCGCCACAGGTGCTCCTCCAGTTCCACCGACACGTCAAAGTGATCCTCGATGGCCCGCTTGCCCCGGCCGGTGATGATCAGCAGCGTCTCCAGGCCCGCCGCCACCGCCTCTTCCACGATGTACTGGATGATGGGCCGGTCCACGATGGGCAGCATCTCCTTGGGCTGCGCCTTGGTGGCCGGCAGGAAGCGGGTGCCCAGGCCGGCGGCGGGGATGACGCCCTTGCGGACTCGCTGTGCTCCCATGTCAGATCCCGTAGATCTCGCCGTACTTGGCCCGGATGTAGCGGATGTAGGG
>PKRI01000038.1 GCA_017577485.1 Bacillota bacterium
GCACCACCATGGCCCGGGTGGGGATCGCACTCTACGGCCTCTATCCTGCGCCCTGCCTCAAGCGGGAACTGCGCCTGGTGCCGGCGCTGACGTGGAAAACCCGGGTCGCGTCGGTAAAGCGCGTGCCCGCCGGCATGACCGTGAGCTACGGCCGCACCTACCGGACGGCGAGCGAGACCACCCTGGCCACGATTCCGGTGGGCTACGCCGACGGTTTCCGCAGGGGGTTGAGCGGCCGGGTCTCGGTGCTGATCGGCGGGCGCCGGGTGCGGGTGCTGGGCGCGGTCTGCATGGACCAGATCATCGTGGGCGAAGTGGACGAGTCGGTGCGCCGGGGCGACGAGGCGGTGCTCATCGGCCGCCAGGGCCGGGAGGAAGTGTCCGCCGCCGAGATGGCCGCCCTGCTGGACACCATCCCCTACGAGGTAGTCACCCGCATCGGCCCCCGGGTGGTCCGGGTTTACCGCCGGGGGGTGCCGGGCCCCGGCGACGGGGCCGGGGCGGAAACGACGGCGCGCCGGGCCGGGGGGAGGCGCGACGGGTGGACGGGACCGGAAGCCGGCCGCTGATCGCGCTGACCGCGGAACTGGAGGGGGAGGGCCACCTCCAGCACGCGGTGCCCGATGATTACGCGGCCGCCGTGTGGGAGGCCGGGGGCCTGCCGGTGGTGGTGCCGGCCCCGCCGTCGGCGGCACCGGGCTGGGTGCCGGGCGCGCCGCCGGCAGGCGCGCCGCCGGGCGACGTGCCGCCGGGCGACGCCCTGCCGGGCGCGGCGGCGGGAGACCTGGAGGCGGGTACACCGGCGGCCGAGGGCGACCCCAATGCCGGGGACCTGGACGGGGCGGCCGCTGCGGTGGCGGCCTGGGCCCACGGGCTGCTGCTGACCGGCGGCTGCGACGTGGACCCGTACCTGTTCGGCCAGCATCCCCACCCAAGGCTCGGCAGGGTGAGCCCCCGGCGCGACGCGTGGGAAGCGGCGCTGGTCCGCGCGGCCCTGGCCGCCGGCACGCCCATCCTGGCCATCTGCCGCGGGGTGCAGATCCTGAACGTGGCCTGCGGCGGGACCCTGATCCAGGACCTGGACGCCCAGGTGCCGGGGGTCATCCAGCACCGGCAGCGGGCGCCCCATCACCACCCCTCCCACGAGGTCCGCATCCGTGACGGCTCGCTGCTGCACCGCACCGCCGGCAGCCGCGTGATCCGCGTCAACAGCCGCCATCACCAGGCCGTGCTGGAACCGGGACGGGGGCTGGTGGTCAGCGCCACGGCTCCCGACGGGGTGGTGGAGGCGGTGGAGGGCACGGGCCCGGGTTTCGTGCTGGGCGTCCAGTGGCACCCCGAGAACATGGCGGTGGCCGGTGATCCCGTGTCGCGCCGCCTGTTCCGGGCGCTGGTGGCGGCGGCAGGAGCCCGCACCGCCGGGAACGAACGTTAAGGGGCCGTGTCACCGGCATCCTGCCAGGTCACGGGGGAGGCGAATTCGTCATGATGCTGGCCGCTGCCGAGTCGACGATCCGGGCGGCGGAAACCGTCCTGGCCATCATGGCCGCCGGCACGGCGGTCGTGCTGGTCTGGCTGGTCGTCGCCATTTTCCGCACCGTTTCCAGCCCCCGGCAGTAACCTGGACCCATGGCGCCGGACTGGAAAGCGGCAGAGCGCTACCTGCTGGCCTCGGCCCGCTTCGGGCGGCGCCCGGGTCTGCACCGCATCCGCGCACTGCTGGAACGCCTGGGCAACCCGCACCTGGCCGTTCCTCACGTCATCCACGTCGGGGGCACCAACGGCAAGGGCAGCGTCGTCGCCTGCCTGGACGCGGTGCTCCGGTCGGCGGGCCTGCGGGTGGCCCGCTTCACGTCACCGCACCTGCACCACTTCTGCGAGCGCATTGCCGTGGACGGGAGGCCCATCGAGGCCGGCCGCCTGGCCCACCTGCTGCTGGACGTGGTGGCGCCGGCCGCCGAGGCGGTGGCCGCCGACCTGGGGGACCCTCCCGTCACCTTTGAACTGCTGACGGCCGCCATGTACCTGCACTGCCGGGACCTCAAGGTGCCCTGGCTGGTCCAGGAAGTGGGCCTGGGCGGGCGCTGCGACGCCACCAACGTGGTGCCGCGGCCGGCGGCCGTGGTCATCACCAACGTGGACCTGGACCACACCCGGCGCCTGGGCGCCACCGTCGAGGCCATCGCCGCCGAGAAAGCCGGGATCATCAAGCCCGGGGCGCCGGTCATCACGGCGGCCCGGGGCGCCGCCCTGGAACAGGTGGCCAGGGCGGCCCGCAGGGCGGGTGCGCCGCTGGCGGTGGTGACGCCGGAGCCGGACCAGGCGGCCGGCGCGGCCGGCGCTGAGCCGGGCACCGCCGTGCGGTACTACCGCTGGCAGGCCCTGGAGGTGGGTGCCGGCGGCGGGCGCTTCCGCCTGTCGGATCCCGCCGGATGCCGGCGGGAGTTCACCGTGGCCCTGCCGGGCGAGTATCAACTGGAGAACGCCGCCGTCGCCGCCGCGGTGGTGGACCAGCTGCGGTACGGGCCCGCGGCCCGGCCCGCAGCGGGTCTCGACGACGCCGCCCTGGCGGCGGGCCTGTGCAGCGTGCGGTGGCCGGGGCGCATGACGCTGGTCCCCGGCGAGCCGCCGGTCCTGCTGGATGCCGCCCACAACGAGGCCGGCATGCGGGCGCTGCGGCGGGGAGTGGAGCGCCTCTTCCCGGGCAGGGCCGTGGCCCTGGTGGTGGGCGCCACCGCCGACCGCGACGCGGCCGGCCTGCTGCGGCCGTGGGCGCAGGCGGCCGTATCCTGTGCCGCCGTCACCGTGGCGTCCGGCAGGGCCGTGCCGGCCGAAGACCTGGCCCGGCATGCCCGGGACCTGGGCCTGCCGGCGGCGGCCTGCGGCGACCTGGAGTCCGCCCTGGCCCAGGCCCGGCGCGACCTGCGGCGGGCCGGCGAGGGTCTGGTGGTGGTGGCGGGTTCCATCCTGCTGGTGGCCGAGGTCCTGCGGCGGCTGCCGGCGCCTGCGCAGGACGCCCTCAGGGAAGTTCCGGTGCCCGCGCCCTCTTGAGGGGCCCGGGCGCTGCTGGGTGCCGCCGCCGTACGGCGCCGCCGCCCGGCGGAGGCGTCCGGGCGCGGGCGGCCCGGCGCAGGGGACGGGCTTCCCCCGTGGAAAGGGTTGGCCGGAGGGGATCGGCTTGCCCGGCGATGGCGTGGAACAACTGTCGCTGTTCGGGAGGCCGGCGGGACCCCGGCGGGCGGCAGAGCGCCCGGCGGCGCACGACCTGCACCCGGACCTGGCGGGCTCCCTGCCCGAGTTCAACGACCTGGAGTCGCTGGCCCGGGTGGCGCTGGACTGCCGCCGCTGCAGCCTGCGGGAGGGCTGCCGCGGCGTGGTCTTCGGCGAGGGGAATCCCCGGGCCCGGTTGATGCTGGTGGGCGAGGGGCCCGGCGCCCAGGAAGACGAGCAGGGGCGCCCCTTCGTGGGGCGGGCCGGCCAGCTGCTGGACCGCATCCTGGCGGCCATCGGCCTGGCGCGGGAGGACGTCTATATCACCAACGTGGTCAAGTGCCGGCCGCCCGGCAACCGCACGCCCACCGAAGCGGAAATGCGAACCTGCCTGCCCTACCTGCTGGCGCAGATCCGCCTGATCCGGCCCGGCATCATCGTCTGCCTGGGCTCCACGGCGGTCCGGGCGCTGATCTCTCCCGAAGCCCGCATCACCCAGGTCCGCGGCACCTGGCGGCAGCGGTGGGGCATCGACCTGATGCCCACCTTCCACCCGGCGGCGGTGCTGCGGGATCCTACCAAGCGCCGGCCGGTTTGGGAAGACTTCAAGGCCATCCGGCGCCGCTACGAGGAACTGTCGGCCCGGAATGCCGGGCCCGCGCCGGGTTCGGCCGGCGGACCGGCGGGTGGGTCCGGTTCCTGAACCCGCAGCCCGGCCGCGGCGTCCTCCAGCACGCGGCGCCGCAGGTCCTCCTCGTCGATCAATCCCCGGGCGGCCAGGGCTTCGATCAGGGCCGCCAGCAGGCAGTGCTGGCCGTACAGGTCCTGGCGCAGATCAGCCACGGCCGCGGCCAGCAGGATGCGTTCCCGGGCGTCGCCCGGGTGCGCGCGGCCGGCCGCGCTGAGGTATGCTCTCTTCGGTACGCGCCGCAGGCGGGAGACGGTCACGGTGCCGCTCCTTTCCCAAACCTCCGGATTCGGGCCGGATCCGGGCCCGCGGGGATCCCGGCCCGCGGCACAGGGGCCGCGCCCGGCGGTGCCCGGAGCCGGTACCGGTGAGGATCACCCGGGCTGCGGCCTTTCATGCCGCCCCGGGGGACGGGGTGAGGTCCATGGCGGCCGGGGAACAGGAAACCCGGCGCCGCAGCGTCGAGGTGGAATCGTCGTCGCCGGAGGAGACCCGGCGCCTGGCGCGGCGCCTGGGCGCCGAGGCCGGGCCGGGTCAGGTGTTTGCGCTCTCGGGCCCCCTGGGCGCCGGCAAGACGGAATTCGCCCGGGGCCTGCTGGAGGGCCTGGGGGTGCCGGGCGACGAGGTGGCCAGCCCCACCTTTACGCTGATCAATCAGCACCAGGGCCGCCTGCCGGTGGTGCACATCGACCTGTACCGCCTGGAGGACCCCGGGGAGATCTGGGACCTGGGCCTGGACGACGCCCTGGAGGCCGGCGCCGTGGCGGTCATCGAGTGGGCCGAGCGGCTGGGCCGGGAACTGCCGGCCCAGCGGCTCCACGTGTACCTGGACTTCGACGGCGGCCCCCACCCGGCGGCGGGCGGCGCCGGGCCGGGCGGTGCCGGCCCGGGCGGTGGCGAGGCGGGGGGCGCAGAGGCGGGCGGCGCGGCGCCGGGCGCCGCAGGGTCCCGCCGCATCCGGCTCGAAGCCCACGGGGAAGCTTACGTAAGGCTCCTGGACCGGGCCGTGACGGGGGCGAGCGGGCGGTGAAGCGGGTTCTCGGCATCGACACCGCCGGCTCACGGCTGGCCGTGGGCGCCTGGAGCGGCGACGGCGCGGTGGTGGATGTGGCGGGGCGGGAGTCCCTGGAACACAGCCGCCGCCTGGTGACGGCCGTGGCCGAGGTCCTGGAGCGCGCTGGCTGGAGCCCCGAACAGGTGGATCTGATCGCCGTGAGCCGCGGGCCCGGGTCTTACACGGGCCTGCGCCTGGGCGCCATGGTGGCCAAGACCCTGGGATGGGCGGTGGGGGCGCCCCTGGTGGGGGTGGACTCGCTGGCCGTGCTGGCCGCCAACGCCGCCGGCGCCTGCGATGCCGTGGTGGCCGCCCTGCCGGCCAGGCGCGGCCGGCTGTACGCCCGGGCCTACCGCCTGGCCGCGGGGGGCGAGGCCCCCGGCATCCCGGCCGCCCCGGCGCCCGACGCCCTGGGCCCGCTGGAAGAAGGCGAGGCCGTCCCGGTCCTGGCCCGGGCCCTGGCTGCGGCCCGGGCGGCCGGGGGGAAGGTGCTGGTCCTGGGCGAAGGTATCCGCCGCCTGGACCCGGCGGAACTGGCGTCCGCCCTGGCGGCGGGCCCGGAAGGCGGCCCGGCGTCAGGCGTGCCGGTGGAACCGGCGACGGATGTTTCGGTGCAGCCGGCGCCGCCGGGCATGGACATCCCCAGGGGCAGCGTCGTGGCCCGGCTGGGCCTGGGCATCGCCCGGCAGCAGGGGACCGTCCCGGCTGTGGACTTCGTACCCTGGTACGTGGGTCCCGACGTCGCCAGTCCTGCGCGAGGAGGATGGGGGATTGGCACCGGACGATAGCAAGGCCCCCGTGCGGCCCTCGATCCGCCCCATGGAGCTGGACGACCTGCCCCAGGTGCTGGAGATCGAGCGGCGGTCGTTTCCCACCCCGTGGTCGGAGAAGGCCTTCCGCGGCGAGTTGACCGTCAACGCCTACGCCTACTACATCGTCGCAGAGACGGACGGGCGCGTGGTGGGCTACGCCGGCATGTGGGTGATCATGGACGAGGCCCACGTGACCAACATCGCCGTGCACCCCGATTACCGCCGCAGCGGCGTGGGCCGCCGGCTGCTGGAGGCCCTGATCGAGCGGGCCGCCGACCGCGGCTGCGACCGCATGACCCTGGAAGTCCGCAAGTCCAATCACGCGGCCCAGCAGCTTTACCTTTCCTTCGATTTCGTGCCCCGGGGCATCCGCCGGGGTTACTATACCGACACCAACGAGGACGCCATCGTCATGTGGAAGTACCGGCTGCAGCGCTGGCGCCGGGAGCGGGGAGGACGGGACCGGCGGGATGCTGTGCCTGGGCCTTGAGAGTTCCTGCGACGAGACCGCGGCGGCGGTGGTGGCCGACGGGCGCCGGGTGCTCAGCAGCGTGGTGGCGTCGCAGCGGGACCTGCACCGGCGCTACGGCGGCGTCGTCCCCGAACTGGCTTCCCGCCGCCACCTGGAGACCTTCCTGCCGGTGCTGCAGGAGGCCCTGGAAGAGGCCGGCGTCCGGCCGCCCGACATCGACCTGGTGGCCGTGACCCGCGGGCCCGGCCTGCTGGGGTCGCTGATGGTGGGCCTGATGGCGGCCAAGACCCTGGCCTACGTGTACCGGCGGCCCCTGGTGGGCGTGCACCACCTGGCGGGCCACGTCTACGCCTGCTTCCTGGAGGCCGGCGAGCCGCCCTGGCCGGCCGTGGGGCTGATCGTGTCGGGCGGCCACACGGAACTGGTGCTGCTCCCCGGCGACGGCCGGGTGCTGCGCCTGGGCGGCACCCGGGACGACGCCGCGGGCGAGGCCTTCGACAAGGTGGCCCGGCTCCTGGACCTGCCCTACCCCGGCGGTCCCCAGATCGACCGCCTGGCGCGGCAGGGCGACCCCACCGCCTTCGCGTTCCCCCGGGCCATGCTGGGCGACGGCACCTACGATTTCAGCTTCAGCGGCCTGAAGACGGCGGTGGCCCTGGAGGTCCAGGCCCTCAGGGCCCGCGGCGGCGATCTGCCGGTGGCGGACCTGTGCGCCTCGTTCCAGCAGGCCGTGGTGGACGTGCTGGCCGCCAAGACCCTGGAGGCGGCGGCCCGGTACCGGGCCGCCAGCGTGCTGCTGGCGGGCGGGGTGGCCGCCAACCGGGCGCTGCGCCGGGCCCTGGAGGAGGGCGCCCGGCGCCTGGGGGTGGAGCTGCGGGTGCCCCCGCCCGAGTACTGCACCGACAACGCCGCCATGATCGCCGCGGCCGGCACCTACGCGTACCGCGCCGGCAGGGTGGACAACCTGGACCTGGAGGCGGCGGCGCGGCTGCCGCTGGAGCGGCTGTGAGCCGGCGCCGCGTGCGGCGCCACCCGGTCCCGCCCGGCCGCAACTCCATGCACTACTGGCCCCAGGCCGGCGGGTTCTGGAAGGTGGTCCGCAACTTCATCGTCATCACCGCGGCCCGCTACGTGCCCTGGCTGGGGGTCAAGAACGCCATGTACCGGATGCTGGGCATGCGGGTGGGCCGGGACGTGGCTTTCGGCCTCATGGCCATGCCCGACGTGTTCTTCCCCGAGTTGATCAGCATCGGCGACAACAGCCTGGTAGGCTACAACACCACCATCCTGACCCACGAGTTCCTGACCCGGGAATGGCGCACCGGGCCGGTGGAGATCGGCCGCAACGTCATGATCGGGGCCAACTGCACCATCCTGCCCGGCGTGCGCATCGGCGACGGGGCCGTGGTGGGCGCCCACTCCCTGGTCAACCGCGACATCCCGCCGGGGGTGGTGGCGGCCGGGGTCCCCGCCCGCGTCCTGGGTGAGGCCGCGGGGGACCAGGACGCCGGGGAAGAGGTGGCCGCCGCGGGCGCCCCCCGAACGGGGGGACCGGCCGCGCATACGCTGGAGCGGGAGGAAGGGCCGTGATGGGCGTGCCGGCGGTGCGGGAGTTCGATCCCGGCCTGGTCTACCATTTCGTGGGTATCGGCGGCTACGGCATGAGCGGCCTGGCCCTGATCCTGGCCGAGGCGGGCCTGCGGGTCCAGGGTTCCGACGTCCGCCCGTCGTCGCGGACCGGCCGGCTGCGCCAGGCCGGCGTCGATGTCCGCATCGGCCACGACCCGCGCCACGTGGACGGCGCCGGCGTGGTCATCCGCAGCACCGACGTGCCCGACCACAACCCCGAACTGGAAGAGGCCCGCCGGCGGGGGCTGCCGCTGTGGCACCGGTCCGACGTCCTGGCCCGCATCCTCAATCCCAACCGGGGCATCGCCGTGGCCGGCACCCACGGCAAGACCACCACCACCGCCATGACCGCCTGCGCCCTGCTGGACGCCGGCCTGGACCCCACCGTTTCGGTGGGCGGTGAGGTGGCCCGCTGGCAGGGCACCGGGCGCCTGGGCGCCTCGCCCTGGGTGGTGGCTGAGGCCTGCGAGAGCGACGGCACCTTCACCCGCTACCGGCCCGAGATCGCCGTGCTGACCAACGTGGAGCCGGAGCACCTGGACCACTACGGCGGCTCCTTCGAAGCCCTCAAGGACGCCTTCCGGGCTTTCGCCGCCGGCGTCAAGCCGGGCGGCCTGATCCTAGCCTGCGCCGACGACCCCACGGCGCTGGCGGTGGCCCGCAGCGCCGCCGGGACCGCGGCGCCCGGCGTCCGGCTCGAAACCTACGGCTTCGCCGACGGCGCCGGCTTCCAGGCTGTGGACGCGGCTCCTGCTCCCGACGGCTGGTCCTTCGACGTGGTGCACCGGGGACGTCGCTTGGGCCGGGTACGCCTGTCGGTGCCCGGCCGCCACAACGTGGCCAACGCCCTGGCTGCCCTGGCCGCCGCCGTGGCGGCGGGCGTTCCTTTCGAAGCCGCCGCCGGCAGCCTGGCCGGCTACACCGGCGCCCAGCGGCGGTTCCAGGTGTTGGCCTCCGGCGACGTCACCGTGGTGGACGACTACGCCCACCATCCCACCGAGATCCGCGCCGTGCTGCAGACGGCCCGGGAGCGGGCGGGCGCCGGACGCGTGGTGGCGGTGTTCCAGCCCCAGCGCTACACCCGCACCCGCAGCCTCTGGGACGGCTTCGCCGGCGCTTTCGCCGGCGCCGACGCGGTGATCCTCACGGAAATCTACTCGCCGCCCGGCGAGGAACCGCTGCCCGGCGTGTCGGGCAGGGCTCTGGCCGAGGCGGTGGCGGCGGCGTCCGGCGTGCCGGTGCGGTTCGCCGCCGATCGCGACCGGATTCCCGACCTGGTGGAGGAATGGCTGGAACCCGGCGCCGTGGTGGTCTTCATGGGCGCCGGCGACATCTGGAAGGTCGCCCACGACTTCGCCCGGCGCCCCCGCGTCCGCCCGGCCTGAGCCCGTTGCCGCGGCGGGGCCCATCTGTTATGGTGACGACAAACGGAGCCGGGCTGCGACGGGGGTGCCGAGACCGTGGACGCCGAGAAACTGGTGCGCGGTCTGTGGGCGGCGGGCGAGGACGGCCGGGCCGCCGCGACCGCGGATCCTGAAGCCGCTGCGAGATTCGGGGAACTGGCCCTTTCCTACGACGACGTTCTGCTGGTACCCGCCGAATCCGACGTCTTGCCCCGCGACGTCGACGTGTCCACCTGGTTCACCCGCAACGTCCGCCTGAACATTCCCCTGGTCTCGGCCGGGATGGATACGGTCACCGAAGCCCGGCTGGCCATCGCCCTGGCCCGCGAGGGCGGCATCGGCGTCATCCACAAGAACCTGACCATCGAGCAGCAGGCCGCCGAGGTGGACAAGGTCAAGCGCTCCGAGCACGGCGTCATCGTGGATCCCTTCTCGCTGACGCCCGACCGGCCCGTGGCCGACGCCCTGGCCCTGATGGAGCGCTACCACATCTCCGGCGTGCCCATCGTGGCCGAGAACGGCCGACTGGTGGGCATCATCACCAACCGCGACGTCCGCTTTGAGGAGAATTACCAGCGGCCCATCGCCGAGGTCATGACCCGCGAGAACCTGGTCACGGCGCCGGTGGGCACCAGCCTGGAGCAGGCGCGGCAGTTGATGGCCCGGTACAAGATCGAAAAGCTGCCGCTGGTGGACGAGCACTTCCGCCTCAAGGGCCTGATCACCATTAAGGACATCGAAAAGGCCCGCAAGTACCCCAACTCGGCCAAGGATTCCAAGGGGCGCCTGCTGGTGGCGGCGGCCATCGGCGTGGGCGACGCCCACATGGAGCGGGCCGAGGCCCTGGTGGCGGCCGGCGTGGACGTGCTGGTCATCGACAGCGCCCACGGCCACTCCCGGGGCGTCATCGAGATGACCCGGCGCGTCAAGCAGGCCTTCCCCCATGTGGACCTGGTCGCCGGCAACGTGTCCACCGCCGAGGGCACCCGCGCCCTGATCGAGGCCGGCGCCGACGCCGTCAAGGTGGGGCAGGGGCCCGGCTCCATCTGCACCACGCGGGTGGTGGCCGGGATCGGGGTGCCCCAGATCACCGCCGTCTACTACAGCGCCCGCGAGGCCGACCGTTACGGCGTGCCGGTCATCGCCGACGGCGGCATCCGCTACTCGGGCGACATCGTCAAGGCCATCGCCGCCGGCGCTTCCAGCGTCATGATCGGCGGCCTCTTCGCCGGCACCGAGGAGAGCCCCGGCGAACTGGAGATCTACCAGGGCCGCACCTACAAGGTCTACCGGGGCATGGGCTCGCTGGGCGCCATGAAGGCGGGGTCCGGCGACCGCTACTTCCAGGATGACGCCGCCAAGTTCGTGCCCGAGGGCGTCGAGGGCCGCATTCCCTACCGCGGTCCGCTGTCGGAGACGGTGTACCAGCTGATCGGCGGGCTGCGGGCCGGCATGGGCTACTGCGGTGCCCCCGACATCCAGAGCCTGCGGGCCAACGGCCGCTTCGTGCGGGTCACCGAGGCCGGGTACCGCGAGAGCCATCCCCACGACGTCCAGATCACCAAGGAACCGCCCAACTACTCGCTGGAACGCTGACCCGGCCCGCCGCCGGCTGCCCGGCGGCGCCGGGGCGGGCCTTGTCCCCTTCCCGGCGCCGGAGCTATACTCCCATGAAAGTTTTGCCGCGCGTGGACCACTTCCCATGACGGTTTCGTCGCGGCGCCGGGAAGGGACGTGGTGTTCTTGGTACAGGCGACCAGCAGCAAGCTGCGGAGCAGCGTCATCACCGAGGGAACCCACCGCGCCCCCCATCGGGCGATGCTCCGGGCCACCGGCCTCGACGACGAGGACCTCAAGCGCCCGCTGATCGGCATCGCCAACACCTGGACCGAGGCCCAGCCATGCAACTACCACCTGAGGGAACTGGCCGAGTACGTCAAGCAAGGTGTGCGCGACGCCGGGGGCACGCCCCTGGAGTTCAACGCGGTGGCGGTCAATGACGCCATCGGCATGGGCCACGAGGGCATGAAGGCCTCGCTGGTCAGCCGCGAGTTGATCGCCGACTCCATCGAACTGGCGGCGGCCGGCTACGCCTTCGATGCCATCGTCGCCATCGGCGCCTGCGACAAGACCATCCCGGGGTCCGTCATCGGCCTGGCCCGGGTCAACGTGCCGTCCATCTTCCTCTACGGCGGCAGCATCTTGCCCGGCGAGCACCGCGGCCGGGCGGTGACCATCCAGGACGTGTTCGAGGCCGTGGGCGCCGTGGCCCGGGGCCGCATGGACGAGGATGAACTCAGGGAGCTGGAGTGCGCGGCCTGTCCCGGCGCGGGGGCCTGCGGCGGCATGTTCACCGCCAACACCATGGCCTCGGCGGTGGAGGCCCTGGGCCTGATGCTGCCGGGTGCGGCCGCGGCGCCGGCCGAGTCCGAGGAGCGCCGGCGCATCGCCTACGAGACCGGCCGCGCCGTCATGGCGGTCCTGGACGCCGGCCTGACCCCCAGCCGCATTCTGACGCCCGCCGCCTTCGACAACGCCATCGCCGTGGCGGCGGCCATGGGCGGCTCCACCAACGCCCTGCTGCACCTGCCGGCCATCGCCTACGAGGTGGGCCTGGAACTGCCCCTGGAGCGCTTCGACGAGATCAGCAGCCGCGTGCCGCACCTGGCCGACCTCAAGCCCTCGGGGCGCTACGTGATGAGCGACCTGCACCGGGTGGGCGGCGTGCCCGTGGTGATGAAACTGCTGCTGGACGCCGGGCTGCTGGACGGCAGCGCCGTGGGCGTCACCGGCCGGCCGCTGGCCGAGCACCTGGAAGGGGTCCGGTTCCCCGAGGGCCAGGACGTGGTCCGGCCGCTGGACCGGCCCATCCACCCCACCGGCGGCTACGCCGTGCTGCGCGGGAACCTGGCGCCCGAAGGTTCGGTGCTGAAGGCCACCGGCGCCAGCCGGCGCCACCTGCGGGGCCGCGCCCGGGTCTTCGAGAGCGAGGAGGAGGCCTTTGCCGCCGTCAGCGAGGGCCGCATCGAGCCCGGCGACGTGGTGGTGGTCCGCTACGAGGGGCCCAAGGGCGGGCCCGGCATGCGCGAGATGCTGGCGGTCACCGCGGCCATCGTGGGCGAGGGCCTCAAGGATGAGGTGGCCCTGATCACCGACGGCCGCTTCTCCGGCGCCACCCACGGCCTGATGATCGGCCACGTGGCGCCCGAGGCGGCGGTGGGCGGGCCCATCGCCCTGGTGGAGGAGGGCGACATCATCGAGATCGACGTGGACGCCCGCCGCCTGCACCTGGACGTGCCCGACGAGGAACTGCAGCGCCGCCGCGCCGCCTGGACGCCGAAGCCGCCGCGCTACCGCCACGGCGTCTTTGCCAAGTACGCCAGCCTGGTGACGTCGGCGGCCACCGGCGCCGTGTGCCGCCCGCAGTTGTGAGGACCGGCATGGCGCTGCGGGTGGCCTACCAGGGCGAGCCGGGCGCCTACAGCGACGCGGCGGCGGCCGCCCTGTTCGGGGACGTGGGGGTCCAGGCCCTGCCCTGCCCCACCTTCGCCGAGGTCTTCGACGCCCTGGCGGCGGGCAGCGCCGACGCGGCGGTGGTGCCCGTCGAGAACAGCTACGCCGGCGACGTGGGCGAGGTCTACGACCTGCTGCGCCGGGGCGGCGTCCGCATTGTCCTGGAGCTGGACCTGCCCATCCGGCACTGCCTGCTGGCGCTGCCGGGCGCCGCGCCCGGGGACATCCGGGTGGTGCGCTCCCACCCCCAGGCCCTGGGCCAGTGCCGCGAGTTCCTGCGCCGGCTGGGGCTGCGGGCCGAGCCGGCCCACGACACCGCCGGCGCCGCCCGCCGCCTGGCCGAGGAGGGGGACCGCCAGGCGGCCGCCATCGCCTCGGAACGGGCCGCCCGGGCCTACGGCCTGGCCGTCCTGCTCAGGGACATCCAGGACGCCTCCGACAACGTGACCCGGTTCCACGTGCTGGTGCCCGAGGACGGGCCGGCGGAGCCGCCGGGCCCCCCTACGGCGCCGTGGCGCACCGCGGCCGGGGGCGCGCGCCGTAAGACTTCCCTGCTGCTGGCCACCGAGCACCGGCCCGGCGCCCTGTACCGCTGCCTGGGGGTCTTCGCCCGCTGGGGCGTCAACCTGACCAAGCTCACCTCCCGGCCCTATCCCGGCCGCGCCTGGGAGTACATGTTCTTCGTCGACCTGGAGGGGGCGGTCGAGGACCCGCCGGTGGCCGGCGCCCTGGAGGAACTGGCCCGGCACGCCGCCATGGTACGGGTGTTCGGCAGTTACCCGTGGATCGACGCCTCCACGGAAGAACTTGCGTGAAAATCGGCGGCAGGGGATTGACAGCCCACCGGAGGTCGCGGCTATAATCCACGTCAAATCCACGGAGTTCGTTCTTGAATTCACAAACAGCGGCGAGGATGGGGAGCAGTAACCGTCCGCGCGCGGCCGCAGAGAGCCGGGTGAAGGTGTGAGCCGGCGCCGCGCCCTCGGTGAACTCGCCCCGGAGCCGTTCCGGCGAGAGGACGCCGGCCCTTCGGGCCGGTGGGCTGCGTAGCCGGAACCGGCGGTCGGGACCCGCGTCCCGGTCGTCGTTAACCCAAGGGTGTGAGCCCCCGCCCGGTTCCCCCGGCCGGGGACTCACCCGCTGAGGCCGGCGCCGCGAGGCGCCGGCGAAGCACGGGGTGGTACCGCGAGGCGTGCCCTTCGCCCCTGGCCCGCGACCAGCGTGTGCCGGGGCGGAGGGCATTTTTCGTTGCTGTGGGGTCCGAGACGCGGAGGGAGGTGTGCCGGTGTATTACGTCATGGTTCTGGCCCGCGAGGCCACCGGCCTGCTGCGGCGCGTCAGCGGCCTCTGCGAGAACCGGGGCTATGCGCTGCAGAGCCTTTCCGTGGGCGGCATCGGCGGCGGCATGGTGCGCCTGGGCCTGGCGGTGGACGAACCGCGGGAGCGCGCCGAGCGCCTGGCGCGCCAGCTGGAGCGCCTCACCGACGTGATGGCGGTGGAAGTGGCCGGTGATCATCAGGCCGTGCGCCGGGAACTGGCGCTGATCAAGGTGCGGCCGTCTCCCGGTCGGCGCTCGGAGGTTCTGCAGGTGGCCCAGGTCTTCCGGGCCCGGGTGGTGGACGCCAGTCCCGGGACCGTCGTCCTGGAGGTCACCGGTACCGCCGACAAGATCGACGCGCTGCTGGCGGTGCTGCAGGAGTACGACGTTGCCGAGGTGGCCCGCGGCGGTGTGGTGACCCTGCGCCGGGGTCCCGCCGCCCTGGGCGCGGAGCCGTCCGAACCCGGCCAGCCGGCCGAACAGCCGCGCCGGTGGTCGGCGGTGGTCTGAAGCCGCTGCGGTGAGCCCGGGCCGCCGCGGCGCCCGGGCCAATGGGGAGAGGGGAGCGTGTCTTATGGCTCAGATTTACTACGACCGCGACGCCAAGCCTGACTACATCCTCCAGCGCAAAGTCGCAGTACTGGGTTACGGCAGCCAAGGTCACGCCCACGCCCAGAACCTGCGGGACCGCGGCGTCCAGGTCCGCATCGGCGTGCGCCCGGGCGACAGCGCCCGCCGGGCGGAGGCCGACGGCTTCGTCACCGGCAGCCCGGCGGAGGTGGCGGCCTGGGCCGACGTCATCGTGATGCTGGTACCCGACGAGCGGCATCCCGAGGTTTTCGCCGCCATCGAGCCGGAACTCAAGCCGGGCAAGGCGCTGGTCTTCGCCCACGGCTTCAACGTCCACTACGGCCAGGTGGTGCCGCCGGACCACGTGGACGTGTTCATGGTGGCGCCCAAGGCGCCGGGCCACCGCTTCCGCGAATTGGTGGCGGCGGGCATGGGCGTGCCGGCCCTGGTGGCCGTCCACAACGACGCCACCGGCTCGGCCTGGCCCCTGGCCGTGGCCTACGCCTGGGGCATCGGCTGCACCCGGGCCGGGGCCATCGTCACCACCTTCCGCGAGGAGACCGAGACCGACCTGTTCGGCGAGCAGGCCGTGCTCTGCGGCGGCATCAGCGCGCTGATCAAGGCCGGTTTCGAGACGCTGGTGGAGGCCGGCTATCAGCCCGAGGTGGCCTACTTCGAGTGCCTCCACGAGATGAAGTTGATCGTGGACCTCATCTACGAGGGCGGCCTGGCCCGCATGCGCTACTCGGTCAGCGACACGGCCGAGTACGGGGACCTCACCCGCGGCTCCCGGATCATCGACGAGTCGGTGCGCCAGCGCATGCGCGCCATCCTGGCCGACATCCAGGACGGTACCTTCGCCCGCGAGTGGATCCTGGAGAACCGCGCGGGGCGGCCGGTGCTCAACGCCCGCCGCGCCCAGGAGGCGGCACACCCCATCGAGGAAGTGGGGCGCAACCTGCGGCGGATGATGACCTGGCTGGCCCAGGGCGGCGGCGCCGGCGGCGAAGGGCCCGCTGACAACCCCTAGGAGGTGGTTGCTGCGTGAACCGGGTCATCATCTTCGACACCACCCTGCGGGATGGGGAGCAGACGCCGGGCGTGGCGCTCACCGTGGAGCAGAAGGTGGACCTGGCCCACCGCCTGGCGGCCCTGGGCGTGGACGTCATCGAGGCCGGCTTCCCCATCACCTCGCCGGGCGAGTTCGAGGCGGTGCGCCGCATCGCCGAGACGGTGGAGGGTCCCACCATCGCCGCCCTGGCGCGGACCCACCCGGCCGACATCGAGCGGGCCTGGGAGGCGGTCAAGGGCGCCCGGCTCCCCCGCATCCACGTGTTCGTGTCCACGTCCGCCATCCACATGGAGCGGATGCTGCGGTCCACGCCGGACGAGGTGCTGCGCATGGTGGAGCAGTCGGTGGCCGACGCCCGCGCCCGCTGCGCCGACGTGGAGTTTTCGGCCCAGGACGCCACCCGCACCGACATCAACTTCCTGATCGAGGTGGTGCAGGCGGCGGTGGAGGCCGGGGCCACCACCATCAACCTGCCCGACACCGTCGGCTTCGCCACGCCCTGGAGCTACGCGGCCATGTTCGAGGCCGTGATGGCCGCCGTGCCTCCGGAGCGGGGCGTCATCTACAGCGCCCACACCCACGACGACCTGGGCCTGGCGGTGGCCAACTCCCTGGCCGCCGTACGCGCCGGCGCCCGCCAGGTGGAGTGCACCATCAACGGCATCGGCGAGCGGGCCGGCAACTGCTCGCTGGAAGAGGTGGTCATGGCCCTTAAGGTCCGGGCCGACCAGTTCGGCGTCCAGACCGGCATCGACACCCGGGCCATCGGCCCCGTCAGCGAGGCGGTGAGCCGTGCCACCGGCGTGGTGGTGCCGCCCAACAAGGCGGTGGTGGGCGCCAACGCCTTCGCCCACGAGTCGGGCATCCATCAGGACGGCGTGCTCAAGGACCCCAGCACCTACGAGATCATGCGGCCGGAGCAGGTGGGCCGCGGGTCGTCGCTGCTGGTGCTGGGCAAGCACTCCGGGCGCCATGCCTTCCGCAGCCGGCTGGCGCAGTTGGGCTTCAACCTGCCGGAACCGGCGCTGCGGGAGGCCTTCAACCGTTTCAAGGCGCTGGCCGACCGGCGCGAGACGGTGGACGACGAGACCATTGCCCGCATCGCCCGGGAGGTCATGGACCACGGGGAGGGGGCAGCCCGTTCCGCCGCCCACGGTGGGTGACGGGGGCGGCGGGGACCGGCGGCCCTTTCCAGCCGATGCTCAGGGGGTGTCAGGATTGTCTGGGAGAGGGGACGGCGGCGCGCCCGGGCGGCGGCGGATCGCGGTGCTGGCCGGCGACGGCATCGGGCCCGAAGTGACAGCCGAGGCCGTGCGGGTGCTGAAGGCGGTCTCGGAGCCCGCCGGCGTCGAGCTGGTTTTCGAGTTCCTGCCCTTCGGCGGGGCCGCCGTCGACCAGGAGGGCGACCCGCTGCCGCCGGCGACGGAGCGCGCCTGCCTGGACAGCGACGCCGTGCTGCTGGGCGCCGTGGGCGGTCCCCGCTGGGACGCCGAGCCGCCCCAGCGCCGGCCCGAGGCCGGGCTGCTGCGCCTGCGCCGCAGCCTGGAGGTCTTCGCCAACCTGCGGCCGGTACGGCTTCGGCCGGGCCTGGACCTGGGCTCGCCGCTGCGCCAGGAGGTCATCGCCGGGGGCGTCGACATCATCATCGTCCGTGAATTGACCGGCGGGCTTTACTACGGCGAGCGCGGGTACCGGGACGGTCCTGACGGGCCCTGCGCTTACGACACCATGGTCTACAGCGAGGCCGAGGTGGAGCGCCTGGCCCGGCTTGGCTTCGAGCTGGCCCGCGGCCGCCGGCGGCGGCTGGCCCTGTTCGACAAGAGCAACGTGCTGGAAACGTCCAGGCTGTGGCGGCGCGTCACCACGGCCCTGGCCGGGCAGTACCCCGACGTCGAGGTGGAGCCCTACTACGTGGACAACGGGTTCATGCAGTTCGTGCTGGACCCGGGCCGCTTCGACGTCATCGTCACCGAGAACACCTTCGGCGACATCCTCAGCGACCTGGGCGCGGCGGTGGTGGGGTCCATCGGCGTGCTGCCGTCGGCCAGCCTGGGCGCGCCGGGACGGCCGGGCCTGTTCGAGCCCATCCACGGGTCGGCTCCCGACATCGCCGGGAGGGGCATCGCCAACCCCATCGGCACCATCCTGTCGGCGGCCATGCTGCTGCGCCACGCCCTGGGCCTGGAGCGGGAGGCCCGGGCCGTGGAAGAGGCGGTGGACCAGGTGCTGGCCCAGGGGCCGTGGACGGCCGACATCGCTCCGCCCGGCGCCCACCCTGCCGGCACCGCCGACGTGGGCGAGGCGGTGGCCGCCGCGGCGGTGCGGCTGCTGGCGGAAACGGCGCCGGCCGGGAAGGAGGG
>PKRI01000039.1 GCA_017577485.1 Bacillota bacterium
CCGTCGGGCCGGTCGCCCGGAGCCAGGTACAACGCGACGCGGACGGCGCCGGCGCCGACCTCGTTGTTCCTGAGCTCGATGCGGGCCGCCCACTCTTTCGGGATCCGCGGGTCCCCGGGGTCGAACTCGAAGTTGAAGATATCAAACAACACCCGAAGCTCGGCCCCGTCATCGACCAGCTCCCCGTGGTACTTGCTGCTCCAGGCCGGCGAGCACCCGAAGGTGGTCCAGGAGATGCTGGGCCACAGCAGCATCACGCTGACGCTGGACACCTACAGCCACATGGTCCCGTCCATGCAGAAGGCCGCGGCCGCCAAGATGCAGAGCATCCTGACGGCCGCCCTCAGCAAGTAGCGTTCGGGGTCGACTCCCGAACGCAGGGCCCGGGCCGCCACCCGGGCCCATCTCTTTTGCACCTCGCAGCGGTGGCCGGGCCACCCCTCGCGAACAATTCCCGCAAAATTCCCGCAAAACGGGCTTCCCGGCTTCCTGTTGGAAAGGCCCGCCGCGCTGAAACCCTTGCGTGACGGGCCTTTCCGCTTGCTCCGGGGGTGGGACTCGAACCCACGACCCGCCGGTTAACAGCCGGCTGCTCTACCACTGAGCTACCCCGGACCGAAGGACAGCGGCGACGCATGTTTAACACATTCCAGCAGGAGCCGCCAGCGCAAACTATACACCGCGGCCGGGGTGTCGCGCAAGCGCGGCGTTGCGCGCGCGGCCCAGCATGCAAGCGCGGCGTTGTCCGGGAGCGCGCGCCGCGCTGAGGCGGGCCCTCGCGGCCGGCGGGCTCCGAAGTCACACGGGCGGCTCCGAAGGCGTTCGCGCCCGCGCGGCCCGGCGGCACGCCGCCGGCAGCGGTGCCGGGCGCCGTTGGACGATGGCCGTTGGACGATGGCTGATCCATTGGGGGAGGCTGCGCCATGAAGATGGAGGCCGTCAAGGCCCAGCTGGAGCAGTGGGGCGAGTTGATCATCACCACCGCTGCCGGCGACCAGTACGAGATCCACCTGGGCGACACCGAGTTCGACCTGCAGAACCGCGTCATCCGGCTCAAGACTCCGTCGGCCGTCTACCTGATCGAGGGCGACGCGGTGGAGTCCATCACCATGCATTACGGCCACAAGGTCGAGGGCGACGACGACTGACGCCGGCGGCGCTTTCATGCGCCCCGTCTTCGCGCATCGACGGGCCGTCGACGGGTCACCGCCGCGGTCGACGCGCGCTGCGCGGCCGGGCCAAAGAGCCCGGCCGCGCGCTTTCATCGCCCACGCGGAAAAAACGCGACAACCGCGCGTACGGAGCGTGACGAGCCCGTACGGAAAGCGTGACAACCACCCGGGCGCAACCGCCCGGCAAGCCCGCCTTATCCCCCCGTCCGCACCTGTACCAGATGGCGGTCGGCGTACCAGTGGACGGCGACGTCCAGCGCCTCGGCGACGAAGCGCAGCGGCACGTAGGTCCGGCCGTCGATGATGCGCGGCGCCGCGTCCAGGCGCGACACGGTCCCGTTGATCCGCGCGATGTCGTTGTCGATCCGGACCACGACCTCGGTGACGCCGCTGGTGCCGGCGCGCCGCATGGTCACCGTCTGGGTGGTTTCGTCCCAGGCCACGTCGGCGTCCAGGGCTTCAGCCAGGTCGCGGAAGGGAACCAGCACCCGGTCATCCGCCAAATAGGGCGCCGAGGCAAGGTCCAGCGGCCGGCCGTCGACTTCGATGCGGATGTAGGATGCCCGGACCGGCCGGTCGGCCTGCCCGCGGGTGGTGGTGAAGGACCAGCGCCTGGTCAGCGACTGCTCGCTGCCGCCGTGGATCCGGACCCGCAGCGAGATCTCGACGGTGTAGCGGGTGCCGGGCTGAAGGCGGTCCACCGGCAGCAGCGCCACCGCGGGCGGCGTCCGCAGGTACGGGTCGTTGTCGGGCGTCAGGACGTGCGCCGGCACCTGCACCAGCGACCCGCCGCTGTCCCGGTAGAGGCGGGCCGCCGTCACGGTGACCGCGTCGTAGCAGTGATACACCCGGCTGCAGCCCAGCACCGCCGTGATGGGGTAGCCGCCGGGCCGCGCGCCGGGGAACAGCCGGTAAGGATCCGGCGCCTCGACGCCGTCCCAGTCCAGGGGGATGCCCACCTGGCCGTCGGCCGGGTAAACGGTGATGTCGACGGCGGGAAGCGGCCCCGCCGGCCCGCCGGGCGCGGCGGCCGTCGACGCCTCCGGCCCGCCGGGCGAGGCAGCCCCGCCGGCCGGCTGTCCCACCATGACCACGAAACGGCCGTCCTGCAGGCCGGCCCCCAGGTCCGTGGCGCCCGCCACCTGGAACGGGATCCGGTGGTACACCGTGTCGATGAGGTTCTGCAGCGCGGCGGCCGGGTCCAGCGCGCGACTGCTCAGGACCACGCCTTCGTTGGGCCGGTAACCTGTCCAGCCGAAGGCGTAGGCGCGCTCGCCCACCGTGGCGCCGGTGAAGCCGGGGTGCCCCGGCTGCTCCGTATGGGCGTCGAGGCCGCGGATGTCGCGGCGCGCCGCCAGGTAGGCCGCGTGGTGGACGGCCGCCCGGGCCAGGCCGTCGGCGGCGCTCATGGGCGGAAGCCCGGCGGCGGCCCGGAACCGGTTGACGGCGGGCAGCACGTCGTCCGTCACGTCGCGGGCCGCGGGCCGCGACGGCGGGTCCACGCGCTGGAATGACCACTGGATCCGCAGCGGGCTGTGGCCCTGCAGGGTCACCTCCAGCACCACGTCGTGACGTCCCCGGGCCAGGTCCCGGCTCGGCCGCCACACGAAGGCAGACCCGCTGGTCCACCGCGCCACCTCGGCGCCATCCAGCAGCAGGCGCGCCTCAGCCAGGCCGGTGTTCCGGTCCCAGGACACCACGGCGCCGACGGGCGGCCGGGCCAGGTGGGTACGGCCCGCGGGAAAGTAGGCGTACTCCACGCGCCCCGGCTGCTCGCCGCTCACCAGTTCCAGGCCGGCGGCCGGTGCCGCCTGAGGCACCAGCAGGGCCAGGGCCAGCAGCGCGCTGCAAAGGGCGCGCAGCAAGGGCCCAGGCACCGCGGGAAGGTGGGCTCGAGCCGGCAGCGGGGAGCTCTTCAAGGGGGCATGCTCCTTCCAGGCACCGCACCCGGTCCTTCAACCGGGGCCGCTCTGCTGATCTTCCGGTCGGTGCTTTTCAAGTCGTTCGTAAGGGGCCGGCCGGTTTGCGGTGGTCAGGCTGCAGCGGGCCGGCGGCAGGGTGCTGGCCCCCGGCAGCGAATCCCTTGCGCCATTACCGCACCGAGGGATGATCTTCCATGACCGCGCACTGGGACGAACCCCTGCTGCTGATTCCCGGGCCGGTGATGGTCCCGCCGGAAACCCTGGCGGCCATGAGCCGGCAGGTCATCGCGCACCGCGGCGACCCCTTCGCCGAGATGCAGGACCGCATCGTCGCCCGCCTGCGCCGGCTGCTGGACGCACCTGAAGAGGCCGGGTACGAGGTGGGCGTGTACCCGTCGTCGGGGACCGGCATGCTGGAGGCCGCCGTGGCCCATGCCGTGGAACCGGGCGACCGGGTGCTGTCGTGCACCGGCGGCGAGTTCGGTGAGCGCTTCGCGGCCATCGCCGAGCGCTTCGGCGCCCAGGTGGACCGCCTGCACGTGGAGCCGGGGCAGGTGCCGGACCCGGAAACGGTGGCCGAACGGCTCAGTGGCGGCGGTTACCGCGCCCTGCTGCTGACCCACTGCGAGACGTCCACGGGGGCCCTCACCGACGTGCGGGCCGTGGCCGCCGCGGCGCGGCAGGCCTCCCCGGACACGCTGATCCTGGTGGACGCCGTCAGCTCGCTGGGGGGCGCGCCGCTGCTGGCGGCCGCCTGGGACATCGACGCCGTGGCGTCGGCGTCCCAGAAGGCCCTGGCGGTGCCGCCCGGCCTGGGCATCCTGGCGGGTTCGCCGCGCCTGCTGGAGCGGGCTGCGGCTTCCCGCAGCCCTCGGGTCTACTGGGACCTGGCGGCCTACGGCAGGAACCGGCGGCAGCGGCGGGCGCCCTACACGCCGGCGGTCAACCTGCTCTATGCCATGGACGTGGCCCTGGAACGCCTGGAGAACGAGGGCTTCGAGGCCGCCTGGGCCCGGCACCGGGCCCTGCGGGACCAGTTCCGGTCCGGCATCGCCCGCCTGGGCATGGAGCCGGTGGCGGCCGACGCCTGCGCGTCGCCCACCGTCACCGCCGTCCGCCCGGGACCGGGCCTCGAGGCCGGCGGCGTCATCGCGGCGCTGGCGGAACGGGGCATCCTGGTGGCGGGCGGCATGGGCCCGCTGAGCGGTCAGGTGTTTCGCGTGGGACACATGGGCGCCGTGGAGCCCCGGCACCTGGACCGCCTGCTGGCGGCCCTGGCTGAAATCGCGGCCCGCGGGTGACGGGTCCCGCTCACAGGTACTCGTTCAGCTTTTTCAAATCCAGGAAAACCATGCCCTTGCCGCCGGGCCGCAGGGCGCCGGAGCGCCGCATCTCGGCCAGGGCGCGGCTGACGGTTTCCCGCGACGTGCCCACGAACTGGGCCAGGTCGTTCTGGGTCCACGTGAAGCGGAACAGGTAGCCGCCGTCGGCAGCGATGCCCTCTTCCTCGGCCTGGCGGGCCAGCACCCGGGCCAGCCGCTGGGGCACCGAGTAAAGGGACAGGTTGCGGATGATGTCCTGGAGCGACTGGACCCGCCGTTCCAGCAGGCCCGCCCAGTTGCGGGTCATGGCCGGGTTTTCGTTCAGCAGTTCGGTGAAACACTCGGAGGTGTAGCGGATGGCCACGGTGTCGCGCACCACCTCGGCGGTGGCGCCGTGGACGCCGGGTTCCAGGGCGGCGGTGTGGGGCAGCAGGTGGCCGGCGCCGAAGATGCCCAGGATCTGCTGGCGCCCGTCGCCGGCCTCCGTGTACAGCTTGACGCGGCCCGCCAGCAGGCAGTAGAAGGCTTCGACCGGCTCACCCTCGACGAAGAGGAACATGCCGCGCCGGTACCCGCGGCGCACGCCGCGCTGCAGGGCGCGGGCGGCGGCCTCCGGCTCGACGCCGCGAAAGATGGGGTGGGCTTCGCCTTCCAGGATCGGTTCGGTGATTCGCAGTACGGGCCCGCGGGCCGCCATGGCACCCTCCCGAAAATGAAACCCACTGCCAAGAACGTCGTCAGGGTGTGACGATTTTCACGACCCTAGGGTAACAGCCGTCACAGCCGGGCGCCAGAGACCGGCCTAGACTTCAGGATGAAGGGGAAGGAGGTGCTCACGCCGTGGTCTACGTCATCTGCGAACCCTGCATCGGCAACAAGGACCAGTCGTGCACCGAGGTCTGCCCCGTCGAGTGCATCTACGAAGGCCCCGACCAGTTTTTCATTCACCCGGACCGCTGCATCGGCTGCAGCGCCTGCGCGGCCGTGTGCCCGGTCGAGGCGATCTACGACGAGGACGAAGTGCCGGAGCAGTGGAAGAGCTACATCCAGAAGAACCGCGAGTACGCCGAAAAGTACGCGCCCGATTGATGGGCTGCGTCCTGGAGCTCAAGGACGCCCAGAGCGCGCAACTGCTTTGGTCCCGCGGGGCTGCACCTCGAGGTGCGGCCCCGCTGCGCATTGCCTCCCTGCGCTGCCGCCGCGCCGCGCGCCCGCGGCGCCGCATGCCTACGGTGCCGGGCGCAGGCTTTCCGGGACCGGTGTGTCGCCGGGCTCGAGCCGGTACACCGCGCCGCGGTGGTCGATGATGAAGATCTCGCCGTCCAGGTCCTCGCCGAAGGCCGAAGGCTGCAGGTCGGTGTCGGCCAACACCTCCATGATCCATCCTTCGGCGCCGCGCCGGAGGCCCCAGAGCACGCCGCTGCAGTAGTCGGCGAACAGGTAGACGCCGTCCAGCGCCGGGATGTCCCGGCCCCGGTAGACGTACCCGCCCGTGATGGAGCAGTGGCCGCCGTCGTGGGTGTACTCGGCGATGGGGAATGTCACGTCGCTGAAGGGTGCCGTCCGGCTGAAGCGGCGGCTGCCTTCCCAGGCGTTCCAGCCGAAGTTCAGGGGGCCGCTGCCCGCCGGCAGCAGGTTCACTTCTTCCACGGCGTTCTGGCCCACGTCGGCGATGTAGAGGTCCCCGGTGCCGCGGTCGAAGCTGAAGCGCCAGGGGTTGCGCAGGCCGTAAGCCACCACCTCGGGGTCGGGCGGCAGGGGGCCGTCCACGTCCAGCCGCAGCACCGTGGCCAGCAGCGTGTCGGGGTTCTGCCCGTGGCCCAGCGGGTCGCCGGCGGAGCCGCCGTCGCCGAGCCCCAGGTAAAGCAAGCCGTCGGGCCCGAAAAGGATCAGCCCGCCGTTGTGGTTGGCGTAGGGCTGGTCGACGCTGAGCAGGGTCACGGCGCCGGACTCGTCCACCCGCAGCGCCTCGGGGTCCATCGCGTACCGCACCACCCGCGTGTCGCCGCCCGCGTCGGTGTAGCTGGCGAAGAGCCAGGGTTCCTCGGGGTAGCGGGGGTGAAAGGCGACGCTGAGCAGGCCCTGCTCGCCCCGGGCCGCGATGCGGCCCCGCAGGTCCAGCGCGGGCTGGTCGCGGACCGCGTCGCCGTCCACCACCAGCAGCCGGCCCGCCTGCTCCACCACCAGGTACCGGCCCGGCGTCCCGCCCGGCACGGGCACCACCTGTACCGGCCGGTCCAGGCCGGTCAGCCACCCCACCAGTTGAAACCCCGGGGGGCCGCCGGGTTCGCCGGCCGGCGGCGAGGGTTCGGGCGCCGGCGGTTCCTGCCCGGTCGACGGGGTGCCCGCATCCGAACCGCCGTCCGCCGCGCCCTGCTCCTGGCCGGCCGGCGCGGGGGTTCCGGCGGGCCTGCCGCCCGGCAGGCCGCATCCTGCCGCCAGGATGACCACCAGGACCAGCACCAGGGCCAGCGGGGGCGCGGCCGCCGGTGTGCCCGGCCGCCGCACCCGCCTCACGGCATCATCTCCTCGACGGCGCGCACCAGCGCGTCGATCTCGTCCCCCGTGTTGAAGAACGCGGTGGACGCCCGCACGGCCGCGAAGGGACCGGGGATGGACCGCACCACCAGTCCCCGCTCGATCAGCCGGGACGCCGTCTCGGCCGGGTCAAGGCCCGGCACCCGGAAGGACACCAGGCCCGACACCGGTGCGCCGGCCCCCGGCTCCGGGGTCAGCACCTCCGCGCCCACCCCGGCCAGGGCCCGGCGCAGCCGCCGGGCCAGGTCGCCGGTGCGCTGCCAGATCCAGTCGAAGCCCACCGCCCGCAGCCACTCCATGGCCGCCGCCATGCCGGCCACCGCCGCCCCGGGCGGCCAGATCCCCTCGAAGCGGGCGGCGCCCGGTCTGGGCTGGTAGTCCACGGTTTCGGCGTCCACCGCCTGCTGGCTGAAGTAGCCGCCGAACACCACCTGCAGGGCCGGCAGGGCCTCGGCGGCCACGTACAGGGCGCCGGTGCCCTCGGGCCCGCACAGCCACTTCTGGCCGGGCACCGAGTAGAAGTGGACGCCCAGTTCGCGGGGGTTGACCGGCAGGGCGCCCGTCGACTGGGCGCCGTCCACCAGGACGTAGGCCCCCAGGTCGCGGGCCAGGTCTGCCAGGCGCCTGACGGGCAGCACCGCCCCGTTGGTCCACAGCACGTGGGAGAAGGCCAGCAGCCGGGTGCGGGCCGTGGCGGCCTTCCGGAACGCCGCCACCACGTCGTCGGGGTCGGCGGGGTCGAAGGCGACGGCCCGGACCCGGACCCCGTACCGGCGGGCCACGTCGGCCAGCGGCACCTGCAGGCCGGGATGCTCGTGGACGGTGGTCACGATCTCGTCGCCGGGCGACCAGCGCAACCCCCAGAGGGCGATGTTGACCCCGTGGGTGGTGGACGTGGTCAGGACGATCTCTTCCGGGGAGGCCCCCAGCAGGCCGGCGGCGGCGCTGCGGGCGCCGGCCATGGTTTCGGCCAGCTGCCGGAAGTGCTCGGCGCCGATGCGCCCCAGCTCCACGTCGGCCTGCCAGCGGGCCGCCAGCGCCCCGGCGGCGGCGCGGGGCACGGGACCACAGGTGCCGGTGTTGAGGTACGTGCAGGACTGGAGCGCGGGCAGGTCCGCCCGGATGGCCGCCAGCCGCGCGGCGTCGGATGCTGCAGCGTCGGACCCGTGCGGCACAACCATCACCTCTGCCGGTGCTGTTCGACGGGAAGCGGTCCTTCCCCGCCCCGCCGGTGGAGGAATGGCGGCGGCATGCCGTGAAGCCAGAGATGCACCCACGGTGCGACCTGTACTCGCCGGGACCCGGCAGGGGTGAACGGGGTGTCGCTGCGTGCGGATCCAGGACGCGCTGCGGATCATGCTGGATGCCTGTGAGCCGCCAGGGGTGGTGCGGCTGCCGGTGGCGGCGGCCGCCGGCCGGGTCACCGTCAGCGACGTGGTGGCCCGCGCCGATGCGCCGGCGCAGCCGCGGGCCGTCACCGACGGGTTCCTGGTGCGGCCCGAGGACTGCGCCGGGGCGACCCCCGAGGCACCCACCCGCCTGGACCTGGCGCCGGCCCTGGTGGGGAACGACGGGCCGGGACCCCGCCGCGGCCATGCCTGGCCCGTGCAGGCCGGCGCCGTGGTGCCCGATGCCGGCCTAGCCGTCCTTCCCCAACACGCCGCGCAGCGCTCGGCGGGCCACCTGCTGGTGCGGCGTCCTCCCGAACCCGGTCTCAACATCCTGCCGCCCGGCGGCATCGTCGCCCGCAACGACGTCATCCTCAAGGCCGGCGAGGTGATCACGCCCCCGGCCGTGGGCGCCATGACGGCGGCGGGGGTCAGCGAAGTGGACGTCTTCCGGCGGCCGAGGGTGCTTCTGCTGTCCGTCAGCGGCGGCGACGAGGCGCCGGGCGCTGCCCGTCCCGGCGACGGCAACCTGTCCATGCTGGCCGCTGCCGTGACCCAGGCCGGCTGCGACGTGGTCCATACCGCCGCGGTGGCGCCCGACGCGACGGCGCTGACCGGCATCTTCCGCAGGGTCCTGGACGAGGACGTGGACGTGGTGATCTGCGCCGGCGGCACCGTCCCCGGCGCGGAGGGCGTCGCGGCCGAGGCGTGGCGCGCGGTGGGGGGCCATGTGCTGGTGGACGCCCTGGACTGCCGCCCGGGCCGCTCCTTCCTGGCAGGGCTCCACACCCACACCTGGCTGGTGGTCCTGTCGCCGGCGCCGGCGGCCTCGCTGGCGGTCTTCGCCCTGCTGGTGCGGCCCTTCCTCCTGCGCCTGGCAGGCCGGGAGCGGGTGGTGCCGCCCGTGGTACGGGCGAGGCTCACCGCCGGCTGTCCCTGCGATCCCCGGTACACCCGCCTGGTCTGGGCGCGGCTGCGGGGGCCGGGCCCCTTCACCGCCGAGCCCGCGGTGGACCCGGACCGGGGGCGCCTCTACTACCCGGTGAACGCCAACAGCCTGCTGCTGCTGCCGCCGGGCCCGGGCCTGCTCAGCGGCAACCAGTACGCCTGGGCGGTGTGGCTGGACGGTCAGGAGGCGGCCGGCGCCGCGGGGCGGCTGCTGCCCGTCGAACCGGCCCGGCCCCTGGTCTTCGCCGTGGCCGGGGCGCCCGGTCCCCAGCGGCGCGCGGTGCTGGAGCGCCTGGGCCACGCCCTGGCCGGCGAGGGCCTGCAGGTGGCGGTGGTCCGGCGGGTGGCCGGCGGCCTGTCGTGGAACGCCGTGGACACCGGCCTCACCAGTCCCCCGCCGGGCGAGTGGCTGACGGTGGTTGCACCCGAGGCCAGCCTGCTGTACGAGGCCGGCGACCTGCCGGGCAGCACCGACGAGGACCGGCTCGGCCGGCTGCTGGACCGGCTCACGGCCACCCGTCACGTCCCCGACGTGGTGCTGGTCGAAGGCTTTTCCGGGTCGGACCTGCCCAAGGTGTGGGTCGGTCCCGCCCGTGACGACGTGGAAATCACCAACGTGGTGGCCGCGGTGCGCACGTCCCGCGGCGCCATTCACCTGCCCGGGGTGCCCGTGTTCCTGGACGACGACGCCCTGCCGCTGGTTGAACTGGTGCTGGGCGCGCCGGGCGCCGGGGAGGACGGTGACGATGACGATGTCTTCTGAAGGTCCGTCCCCGCCGCGGGTGGAGGATCCCCGCCTGCTGCGGGGCCGGGGCCGGTTTGTGGACAACCTGCCCATCGAGGGGGCCCTGGTGGCCCGCTTCGTGCGCAGCCCCTACGCCGCCGCCCGCATCGGCCCGGTGGACGCCCGCGAGGCCCTGGCCCTGGACGGCGTGGTGGCGGTGTTCACGGCCGCCGACCTGCCCGGCGCCGACCGGCCGCTGCCGGTGATGCTGCCCTATCCGGACCTGCCCGACGCCCGCATGCCCGGCGCCCTGGCCGCGGGACAGGTGCGCTTCGCCGGTGAGCCCGTGGCCCTGGTGGTGGCCCGGGACCGGTACGTGGCCGAGGACGCGGCGGAACGGGTTCGGGTGGAATGGGAGCCGCTGCCGGCGGTGTCGGGGATCGAGGCCGCGCTGGCGGCCCACGCCCGGGTTCACCAGGACCTGCCCGACAACGTGGCCGGCCGCCTGCGGCAGCAGGCCGGCGATCCCGACGGCGCCTTCGCCGCCGCCCACCGGCGCCTGAGCTTCGACCTGCGCATCCACCGGGGATCGGCCCAGCCCATGGAGACCCGGGCCATCGCCGTGGTGCCGGGGCCCCAGGGGCTGCGGGTGTGGGTGTCGACCCAGGCGCCCCACCGGGTGCAGCGGGTGCTGAGCGAGATGCTGGGCCTGGACCCCGGCCGCATCCATGTCACCGCCCCGGACGTGGGCGGCGGCTTCGGGGCCAAGGGGTACGTCTATCCCGAGTACGTGGCGGTGGCCATGGCGGCCCACGCCCTGGGGCGCCCGGTACGCTGGATGGAAGACCGCCGCGAGAACCTGCTGGCCATGACCCAGGAGCGGGACCAGCTTTACCGCATCGAGGTGGCCCTGGACGCGGGCGGCCGGGTGACGGCCCTGCGGGTGCGGCTGTTCCACGACACGGGGGCCTACACGCCCTACACGTTCGTGCAGGCCGGCAATGCCGTGGCCCACATCCCCGGCCCTTACCGCATCGAGAACCTGGACATCGAAGCCGTGAACCTGTTCACCAACGCGGTGCCCACCGGGCCGCTGCGGGGGGCCGGCCGGCCCCAGGGGGCCCTGGTGATGGAGCGGATCATGGACCGGGTGGCCCGGGAGACCGGCCGCGACCCGGCGGAGGTGCGGCGCCTGCATTTCATCCCGGCCGAGGCCATGCCCTACGCCACCGGGCTGAAGATGGGCCCGCGGCCGGTGCGCTACGACGGCGGCGACTACCGCAAGGCCTACGAGATGGCCCTGGCTGAACTGGGACCCCTGCCGGCGGCGGCGCCGGGCCGGCGCGTGGGGCGGGGGGTGGCGGCCTACGTGGAGAGTACCGGGTCCGGCCCCTTCGAGGGCTGCCGGGCCTGGCTGGGGGAGGACGGCCTGGTGCACGCCGCCGCCGGGTCATCGCCCCAGGGGCAGGGCCACGAGACCGCCCTGGGCCTGGTGGTGGCCCGGCACCTGGGGCTGTCGCCGGCACGGGTGCGCGTCCACACCGGCGACACCGCCCTCATCGCCCGGGGCATCGGCACCTTCGGCAGCCGTACCGCGGCGGTGGCGGGCCCCGCGGCGGCGGCCGCGGCAGCTCGGCTGCGGGAACTGATGCTGGAACTGGCGGCCGAGGTGCTGGAGGCGGCGCCGTCGGACCTGGTCCTGGACGACGACGGCGTGCACGTGCGCGGCGCCCCCGGGCGTCGCCTGGACCTGGCGGCCCTGGCCCGGGAGGCGGCGGCGCGGAACCGGTCCCTGGAGGCCGAGCACTACTTCGAGCCGCCCGGCAACACCTGGGCCTACGGCGCCATGGGCGTGGTGGTGGAGGTGGACGAGGCCACGGCCGCCGTCACCGTCCGCGACGCGGTGTTCGTCCACGACTGCGGCGAGGTGATCCACCCGGTCATCGTCGAGGGACAGGTGCAGGGCGGCATCGCCTTCGGCATCGGCGGCGCGCTGCTGGAGGAAGTGGTCTACGACGACGCGGGGCAGTTGCTGACCGCCACCTGGATGGACTACCTGCTGCCCGGCGCCCACGAGGTGCCCGAGGTCAGGATGTACCACCTCTGCACGCCCACCGAGGTAAACCCCCTGGGGATCCGGGGGGCGGGAGAGGGCGGCGTCATGCCGGTGGCGGCGGCGCTGGCCCAGGCCATCGAGGACGCCTGCGGGGGGAGGGTGTGGCTGGACCGGTTCCCGGTCACCCGCAGCCGCCTCTGGCATGCCTTGCACGACCCGTCGGACCACCGGCGCTGAGGAGGAGAGCGATGCTGGATCCCACCAGCGGCTACGGCCTGATCCACTGGGTGCAGGGCTTCAGCGGTCCGTTCCTGGACGCCGTGTTCGTCAACGCCTCGCGGCTGGGGAACGAAACCTTCTACTGGATCTTCCTGCCGCTGCTCTACTGGCTGGGCGACCGGCGCAAGGTCTTCCCGGTGGTCCTGGTCCTCTTCATTTCCTTCTTCCTCAACGACTTCGCCAAGAACCTGTTCGACCTGCCGCGGCCCTCGACCGAGCAGGTGCGGGTGCTGTTCGCCGAGTCGGGCACCGGGCCCGGCTTTCCCAGCGGGCACGCCCAGAACGCCGTGGTCCTTTGGGGCGCCCTGGCCATGGAGGTGCGCCGGTGGTGGATGACGCTGCTGGCGGTGGTGCTGACGGTCGTCATCAGCGTGTCCCGCATCTACCTGGGGCTGCATTTCCCCCTGGACGTGATCGGCGGGCTGGTGCTGGGCGCGGTGATCCTCATGGGCTACAGCGTGTTCCGCCGCATCTCCCGCAGCATGCAGCCCAGCCCCCTGCGGGACGCGCTGCTGGCGCTGGCGCTGCCGCCGGCGCTCCTGCTGCTGCCCTGGCTGGCCCGCAGCGGCCCCATGACCATGGGCGGCGCCTTCGTGGGCTTCCTCATGGGCGCGGGCATCGGCTACCTGGCCTGCCGCGAGGGCGGCATGATGGAAGGACGCTCGCCGGGATGGCGGGCGGTGGCCAAGGTGCTGCTGGGCTTCGCTGTGGTGCTGGGGCTCAGGGAAGGCACGCGGATGGTGGTGCCCGACACGGCGCTGGCCGACGCGGCCCGCTACGCCTTCATCGGCTTCGCGGCCCTGTGGGGCGTGCCGTGGCTGGGGCGCCTGCTGGGCCTGGAGTCGCGGGGCGGCCGCCAGGGCCGGCGCTACCCGCGCTGAGGCCCAGGACCCGCCGGGCGGCCTCGCCTCCCTGGCGGATGCAGTCGGGGACGCCGATGCCGTGCAGGCCGGCGCCCGCCAGGGCCAGGGTCGGGAAGCCCGCCAGGGCTTCCTCGGCAGCCCGCACCCGGCCGTGGTGGCCCACCTCGTACTGGGGCATGGCCCGGGGCCAGCGGTACACCCGGGCCAGGACCGGCGCCCCGGCGATGTCCATGTACCGCCGCAGGTCGCGGTCGACGGCGTCGATCAGCGCGTCGTCGGGCAGCGACAGCATCTCCTCGGACCCGGCCCGTCCCACGAAGCAGCGCATCAACACCGTGTCCGGGGGCGACGTGTGGGGCCACTTGCTGGACAGCCAGGTGCAGCCGGTGATGACCCGCACCTCGGCGCGGGGGACCAGGAAGCCGCTGCCGTCCAGGGGATGGGCCACGGCGTCCCGGGGGAAGGCCAGGGCCACCGCCGCCGTGGAGGCGTAAGGGATGGCCTCCAGGGCCTCGACGGCGGCCGGCGCCCACGGCGCCACCAGGCGGGCGGCGGCGTAGGCCGGCACCGTCACCACCACGGCGTGAAACTGCTCCTGCTGCCCGCCGGCGGTGACCACGCGCCAGCGGCCTCCGGAGAGGGGCTCCAGGGCAGTCACCGGGCAGCCCGCCAGCAGCCGCACCCGGGAGTCCCGGCGCAGCGCTTCCACGGCCCGCTCCGGCAGCGTGCCCAGGCCCGTCCGAAGGGTGATGAACTGGGCATGCCGTGCCGCTTCCGAATCCTGCGCTCGTTGAGCCCGCTGGGCCTGGAGGCCCCGGGCCAGGCTGCCGTACCGCTCCTCCAGGGTCACCAGCTGCGGGTACGTGGCCCGGGCGCTGAGCCGGCGCGCATCGCCGGCGTGGACCGCTTCCAGCAGCGGCTCCGCCACGGCCTCGGCGGTGGACCGGCCCAGGCGGCGGCACAGGAACTGGTGCAGCGACTCGTCCTCACCGCCGCCCCGCGGCACCCACGGCTCCAGGGCGGCCCGCAGCCGCCCGGAGAGCGGCACCAGGCGGGTGGTCAGCAGCGCCAGGGGCGAGGCCGGCATGCCCAGGATGAGCCCCGCGGGCATGGGCTCCAGCCGGCCGCGGGACACCAGGTACGACCGGCCGCCGTGGGGACCGGGGCCGGTCAGCAGGTCCGCCACGCCCAGGCGGCGGCAGAGGTCGACGCCCCAGGGCTTGCGGGCCAGCAGGGAATCGGGCCCCTGCTCGATGACGAAGGGGCCCGGCCGGTCGGTCCGCACCTTGCCGCCGAAGTCGCCGCCGGCTTCCAGGACGGCGACCTCTACGTCCAGGCCGTGCTCCCGGGCCAGGTCCACGAGGTGCAGGGCGGCGCTGAGGCCGGTGATGCCGCCGCCCACCACGGCCACCCGCCGCCGGCCCGAGGCGGCCGCGGGTCCCGGCTCCCCGCCCGCCACAGCGTCCACCGGGCTCAGGCCCGTCCCGCCGCACCCGCGGCCGGTGCCGCCAGCGCGCCGGCGGCGATGTCGGCCAGGGCGTCCAGGAAGTCGGGCGCGTCGTTGAGGGACGCGGTCCGGGCGAAGGCGATGCCCGCCTCCGCGGCGGCGTCCCGGGCCTCGATGTCCAGGTCGTAGAAGACCTCCAGGTGATCGGCCACGAAGCCGGCCGGGCAGACCACCACGCCGGGTACGCCCTCCGCGGCCAGGTCGCGGATCACGTCGCAGATGTCGGGGCCCAGCCACGGGTCCGACGTCATGCCGGCGCTCTGGTACGCAGTCTGCCAGCGGCGGAGCCCCGCTTCCCGGGCCACGGCGTCGGCGGTTTCCTTCAGGTGCCGGTCGTAGGGATCGCCCTGCTGCAGGATGCGCTGGGGCAGGCTGTGGGCGGTGAACACCACCACGGCCCCGTCACGGGCCGCCGGGGGCAGTTCCAGCAGGGCCGACCGCACCCGCCGGGCCAGGGCGGCCACGAAGCCGGGGTGCAGGTGCCAGTGGTCCACGTAGGTGACGTCCATGCCGGCACCGGCGGAGGCCAGGCCCTCCTGGACCGCCTTGTGGTAGGCGGCCACGCTCATGATGGAATACTGGGGCGCCATCACCAGGGCCACGGCCTCCCGGATCCCGTCCCGCACCATGCGGCGGACGGTGTCCTGGATGAAGGGCCGCGCGTGCTTGCAGCCCACGTACGCCGCCACGGGCCGGCCGAGCCGGGCGGCCAGGCGCTGGGCCGTCCCCACCGCCTGGCGGCGGGTGATCACGTTGAGGGGCGACCGCTCGCCGATGAGCCGGTAGCGCTCGGTCAGTTCCGCCAGGTTCTCGGGCGACGGCGGCCGGCCGCCGCGGATATGGGTGTAGTAGGGTTCCAGGTCGTCCAGGGTTTCGGGCGTGCCGTAGGCCATGATCAGCAGCCCCAGGGTGTCGGGTGACCTGTCCACCGAACGCACCTCCACGGGTGAGTCTCCAGCCGTCAGGGTGCCGGGTCCGTCCAGTTGACCGGGGTCGGCGGCCGCTGTCCCGTGAGGACCGCCACCAGGTTCTCCGCGGCCAGGCAGGCCATGCGGGTCCGGGTGCGGATGCTGGCGCTGCCGATGTGGGGCAGGGCCACCACCCGTTCCAGGCCCAGCAGCGGGTGATCGGCCGGCAGCGGCTCCCGGTGGTACACATCCAGGCCCGCCGCCCAGATCCAGCCTTCCCGCAGGGCCCGGACCAGCGCTGCCTCGTCGACGATGGCCCCCCGGGCGGTGTTGATCAGCACGGCCGTGGGCTTCATCCGCCTGAGTTCCGGCTCCCCGATCAGGTGGTGGGTCTCGGGCGTCAGCGGGCAGTGGATGCTGACGAAGTCCGCCTCGCCCAGCAGGGTGGGGAGGTCGACGTAGCGGCAGCCCAGGGCCGCCTCCAGGTCCAGCTTGCGGCTGCGGCTGTAGTAGATGACCTGCATGCCGAAACCGGCCGCCCGCCGGGCCACCGCGGCGCCGATGCGGCCCAGGCCGATGATGCCCAGCACGGCCCCGTGGACGTCCTGGCCGGTGAACTCCATGGGCCTCCAGGTGGTCCAGCGGCCTTCCCGCAGGCTGCGCTCGGCCTGGGGCAGCTGGCGCGCCGCGGCCAAGAGCAGGGCGAAGGCCAGGTCGGCGGTGGACTCGGTGAGCACCCCGGGCGTGTTGGTGACCACGATGCCCCGGCGGGTGGCGGCTTCCACGTCGATGTTGTCGTAGCCCACCGCCATCTGGGCGATGACCCGCAGGCGCCGGGCCCGCGCCAGCAGGTCTTCGGTGACGGCGTCGGTCAGCAGGGTGAGGAGGCCGTCCACTTCCCGGATCTTCTCGGCCAGGACCGCCGGGTCCACCGGCTCGTCGCGGTCCCACACCTCGAAGTCGCAGTGGCGGGCCACGATGTGCAGGGCCTCCTGGGGGATGCGCCGGGTGATGTACACGCGGGGCCTGGTCACCACCGGGGTTCCCTCCCTGCAGCAGCCGGCACCGGCTGCGTCCCTGCCCGCTTCCCAGGATACCACTTCGCGCCGCGTCCCGGCGGGGCCGCCGCTCTGGTCAGGCCCGCCGCTTCCAGCGATGATGGGAGCAGGAGGCTGGCCGATGGTGTACGGGCTGGTTCGCCCGCTGCTGTTCCGCATGGATCCCGAGCAGGCCCACGAGCGGGTCATGGGGCTGCTGGAGGCGGTGGAGGCGCGGCCGGCGCTGCGGCAGGCGCTGGCCCGCCGCTTCACGGTGGACCACCCCGCCCTGCAGGTGGAGGCCTTCGGGCTCCGGTTCCCCAATCCCGTGGGGCTGGCGGCGGGCTTCGACAAGGACGCCCGGGCGCCCCGGGCGCTGGCCGCCCTGGGGTTCGGGTTCATCGAGGTGGGGACGGTCACGCCGCGGCCCCAGCCCGGCAACCCGCGGCCCCGGCTGTTCCGCCTGCCGGCCGACGAGGCCCTGATCAACCGCATGGGCTTCAACAACGAGGGTGCCGCCGCCGCGGCGGCGCGGCTCGGGCGGGCGCACCCGGTCCCCGTGCCCGTGGGCGTCAACATCGGCCGCAACCGCGCCACCCCCAACGAGCGGGCCGCGGAGGACTACCTGGAGTGCCTTCGGGTGCTGTTCCCGCATGCCGCGTACGCCGTCATCAACGTTTCGTCGCCCAACACGCCGGAACTCAGGGACCTGCAGGCGGCCGCGGCCCTGGGCCGCCTGCTGGCCGCCGTCCAGGCCGAGAATCGCGCCCTTTCGCGAAAGCACGGGCGGGCGCCGCTGCCGGTGCTGGTGAAGATCGCCCCGGACCTGGACCGGGAGGGCCTGGCGGCCGTGGTGGACGCCGCCGCCACCCACGGCGCCGCCGGCATCATCGCCGTCAACACCACCGTGAACCGCAGCGGCCTGCGCCGGCCCGCCCACGAGGCGGGGGGCCTCAGCGGCCGGCCCCTGGCGGCGCGGGCCCTGCGCATCACCGCCGCCGTCCACCGCCTGACCGGCGGGCGGTTGCCCGTCATCGGCGTGGGCGGTATCTTCTCAGCCAGAGATGCTTACGAACGGATCCGGGCCGGGGCCACGCTGGTGCAGGTCTACACGGCCCTGATCTACCGCGGCCCCGGTCTGGCCCGCAGGATTAACCGGGGGCTCGTGCAACTGCTGGAACGGGACGGTCTCGGCCGCATCACCGAGGCCGTCGGCCTGGACGCAGGCCGGTGGCTGGAAGACGGGTGGTCCTGATCCCCGCGCCGCCGGCTCCGGATACGTAAGGAGTCGATGCCCTATGCCCCGTCCCCACGTGGTCGTCACCGAGCCGCTGCCCCGCGAGAGCATGAAGCCACTGGAGGCGGTGGCCGACGTCACCTACCTGGAACGGCTGCTGCCGCCCGAGGAACTGTAC
>PKRI01000003.1:0-70000 GCA_017577485.1 Bacillota bacterium
GTCTGGATCAGCGACGTCTCCGACCGCAGGAAGCCTTCTTTGTCGGCGTCCAGGATGGCCACCAGCGACACCTCCGGCAGGTCCAGGCCTTCCCGCAGCAGGTTGATCCCCACCAGCACGTCGAAACGGCCCAGGCGCAGGTCGCGGATGATCTCCATGCGCTCCAGGGTGTCGATCTCCGAGTGGAGATAGCGGACCCGCACGCCCATCTCCCGCAGGTAGTCGGTCAGGTCCTCGGCCATGCGCTTGGTCAGCGTCGTCACCAGGACCCGCTGGTCCCGGGCGACGCGGGCGCGGATCTCGGCCAGCAGGTCGTCCATCTGGCCCTCCACGGGCCGGACCTCCACCTCCGGGTCCAGCAGCCCCGTGGGCCGGACGATCAACTCCACCACCCGGTCGGCCCGTTCCATCTCGTAGCGCCCCGGCGTGGCCGACACGTAGAGCTTGGGCACCCGGGCCGTGCGCGCCGCGAACTCCTCGAACTTCAGCGGCCGGTTGTCGCGGGCCGAGGGCAGCCGGAAGCCGTGCTCGATCAGCGCGTCCTTGCGGGACATCTCGCCCTCGTACATGGCGCCCAGCTGGGGAATGGTCTGGTGCGACTCATCGATGATGACGAAGAAGTCGTCGGGAAAGTAGTCCAGCAGCGTGGCCGGCGGCTCGCCGGGCGCCCGGCCGGTCAGGTGCCGGGAGTAGTTCTCGATGCCGGAGCAGTGCCCGAAGTTGCGCAGCATCTCCAGGTCGTAGCGGGTGCGCTGCTCCAGGCGCTGGGCCTCCAGCAGCCGCTCCTGGGACCTGAGTTCCGCCAGGCGCTCCTCCAGTTCGGCCTCGATGGTCTGGAGGGCGCGCTCCAGGCGGTGGCGCTGGGTGACGTAGTGGCTGTTGGGGTAGATGGCCACGTGGGTCCGGTCGGCCAGCACCTCGCCGGTCAGCACGTCGATCTCGGTAATGCGCTCGATCTCGTCGCCGAAGAACTCGATGCGCAGGGCCCGTTCCCCGAACCCGGCGGGGAACACCTCCACCACGTCGCCCCGCACCCGGAAGGTGCCCCGCTGAAAGTTGACGTCGTTGCGCTCGTACTGGATCTCCACCAGTTTCCGCAGCATCTCGTCGCGGTCGCGCTCGGCGCCCACCCGCAGCGACAGCACCATCTCCCGGTAGTCCTCGGGCGAGCCCAGGCCGTAGATGCACGACACGCTGGCCACCACGATCACGTCGCGGCGCTCCAGCACGGCGCTGGTGGCCGAGTGGCGGAGCTTTTCGATCTCGTCGTTGATCAGGGCGTCCTTCTCGATGTAGGTGTCGGTGGTCGGGATGTACGCCTCAGGCTGGTAGTAGTCGTAGTACGAGACGAAGTACTCCACCGCGTTGTCGGGGAAGAATTCCTTGAACTCGCTGCACAGCTGGGCCGCCAGCGTCTTGTTGTGGGCGATGACCAGCGTCGGCCGCTGCAGCCGCTCGATGATCTTGGCCATAACGAAGGTCTTGCCGGTTCCGGTGGCACCCAGCAGCACCACCTCCGACGCACCGCTCTCGAAGGCCTCGACGGCCTCGGCGATGGCCCGGGGCTGGTCGCCGGCGGGCTCGAACTCACTGACGACCCGAAAGCGGGGCAATGCAATCCCTCCGGGGACAGGCGGTGGGGTGACCTGACGGCGCGAGGGGATTATACCACGGAGCCGGCGGCAATACGCACATATGTTTGGCCCGGGGCGCGCCGGTCAGGATGGGAGCCACCCTGCGCCGGGGTCGGCGTCGGCCGGGATGATCCGCAGCCGGCCGTCGGCCAGCTCGATGACCAGCTCGCCGCCCTCTTCTTTCAGCGCCGTGACCCGCTCCCAGGGAATGATGCAGGCGTTGCGCGGCTGCAACTGGTCCTCGGCGTCGATCAGCCCGGCGAAGTCCGGGGCTACGAAGGCCTCGCCCAGCAGCAGCCGCTCCTGGCCCGTCTGCTCGTGGGTGAAGACCAGCGCCGTCAGCAGCTGGAACCAGACGCCCACCCCGGCCAGGTGACCCACCACGTAGCCGGCTTCGAAGTCCGCCAGGCGCTGCAGGAAGCGATTTCGGGAAAGCAAGCGTACCGGAGCATTCATGCTGCCCACCTCCAGACTCCCCGGCGGCGCGCCGCGACCGCCCGCTGCTGCCTGCGGCCCCGCTCACGGGCCGGGCGCCGGCGGCCGGCGCCGCCGGCGCAGCCGCTGCAGCCAGCGCACCAGCACGCCCCACTGCCCCATCTGGACCAGCGGCGGGTCGCCGGGAGCCGGTGCCGGCACCACGCCCAGCGCGCCGGGGCCGGGCCGGAAACGGCTGGTTTCCAGGTCCAGCAGCCTGCCCTGGCGCTCCACGGTTACCGCCAGGAACAGCCACGCCTCGCCCAGCGCCGCCTCCAGCGCCTGGCGGTCGGCCACCGGGCGCCCGTTGACCCGGCGGATGATGTCGCCCCGGCGGACACCCATGGCCTCGGCGGTGCTGCCGGGGAAGACGTCCAGCACCCGCACGCCGCCGGGCACCGCCCGGTACCGGGCCGGGCCGCCCAGTTCCGACCGCAGGCCGGCCTGGATCATCAACTCGTGCAGGCCTCCGGACGCCAGGGCCGCCGCCCAGGCCAGCGCCGGCCGCCGGGACGCCGCCACCGCCAGGGCCAGCAGCGTCAGGCTGTAGAGCAGCAGATGGCCCGCCGCCCGGCGGCTGCGGGCCAGGGGCTCCCTGCTCACGGCCACGTCGCTGTACCCCAGGGCCGCCACCACCGGCCACAGCATCAGGCTGAGGCCCCGGGCCTCCAGATCTTCGCCCGGCGGGCCCACCAGCGGCCACCAGTCGGGCATGGCGATGACCTCGCCCATCAACTGCGGCGGCACGCTCATGACCAGCACCGCCACCAGCGGCACCGGCCAGTAGCGCTGCACGTGGAAACCGCCCACCACCCCGCCGTCGCCGTGGCGCACGTGGACGGGCACCGCGTCGCGGTCGCCGCCCAGGAAGACCAGAATTCCCTCCACCACGTGCAGGACGGCCACCAGGCCCACCAGCCCCGGGATGTTGACCTGAGGCCAGCCGGTGATCAGCGCGCTGAGGGAGATCAGGGTGGCCGCATAGGAGAAGCACAGGAACCGCGGGTGCACCAGCATCAGGATCAGGGCCACCGGCCACAGGTAGGCCACGTCGCTTCCGCCCAGGGCGACGCCGGTGAACACCAGCAGGTAACTGGCCAGAACGCCGCCCAGCAGGCCGTGGACCAGCGCCCGGCCCGTGCTGGGCAGCACCTGGATGCGGGTGCGGCCGTAGAGGGCCTCCTCCATCCGGGCCAGGCGGTGGTACTGCAGGGCCACCAGGCCGGCCAGCAGCCAGAAGAACCCTGCGTAGGCCGGGCTCAGCAGGATCACCGGCAGCGACGACAGGATCACCCGCGTGATTTCCCCGAAGGGAAAAGACAGCAGTTCCGCCACCATCAGCCGCCCAACCGCTGCTCCAGCAGTTCGATGGCCCGCCGCAGCTGGGGATCCCGCTGCGGGTCCCCCTGCTGCTCGGGCGTTCCGGGCACTTCCACGTCGGGGGTCAGGCCGACGGCGTGGATGGAGCGCTCCTTCGGCGTCAGGTACCGGGCCGTGGTGAGCTTGACGGCGGCCCTGCCCTGCCGGTCCTCCCAGGTGTAGACCGTCTGGACCGAGCCCTTGCCGAAGGTCTGCTCACCCAGCAGCGTGCCGCTGCCGTAATCCTGGATGGCGCCGGCCACGATCTCCGACGCGCTGGCCGTACCGCCGTTGATCAGGACCACCAGCGGCAGGCCCAGGCCGCCGCCGCGGGCCGAGTAAGTCTCCCGCTCACCGCCCCGCCGCTCCACGTGGACCACGGGGCCCGCGGGCACGAACTGCGACGCCACCTGCACGCTGGCCGACAGGTCCCCGCCGGGGTTGTTGCGGAGGTCCAGGATGATGGCCCGGGCGCCCTGGTCCCGCAGCCGCTTCAGGGCTTCCCGGACCTGCCCCGGCGTGTCCGGGGTGAACTGGGTCAGCCACAGGTACCCGATCCGGGGCGTGACCATGTCGGCCTGCTGGACCGTGGGAATCTCGATGGACTGCCGGCGGATGGTGAAGTACAGGACCTGGGGCGGGGCACCCTCCACCGGGCGCTCCACCGTCAGCCGCACCGTGGTGCCGCGGGGGCCCCGGATCAGCGAGGCGGCCCGCTCCACCGGCATCCCCACCACCGAGACCCCGTCCACCTCCAGGATCCGGTCGCCCGCCCGCAGGCCCGGCGGCGACACGCCGTCATGGTTGTCGGGATAGGTGGTGGCGCCGGGCGATCCCGGGAAGGGCGTCTGGACCACCACGTACTCGTCCACGGTGGTGACCACCACGCCGATGCCCTCGTACTCGCCGGTCAGGCTGATCTCGAAGCTCTCGTAGGCCTCGGCGTCGTAGTAGACCGTGTAGGGATCGTCCAGCGACTGGAGCACGCCGTCCACGGCGCCCTCCAGCAGCTGGTCCAGGGGGACCTCCTCCACGTAGAAGCGCCGCACGTAGCCGATGACGTCCAGCAGCCGGCGGAAGACCGGATGATCGGCCACCTCGCCGAAGGCGTCGAGGCGGGTCTCCAGGCGCTGCACGTAGACGTTGACGGTGGCGGCGTAGGTCAGCACCGCCGTGGCCGCCACCAGGATGAGGGCGCCCAAAGCCAGCCTGGCCCGGGACACGGTCAAGCCCTTCCACCATCCTCACGAAGCACTCCGGCGCCCGCCGGCCGGTGCCGGGACCGCCGTCACCGCATCCTTACGCGCTCGGGAACATCGGGCTTACGCCAGAAGAATAACAGACCGGCCGGGCGCCGCCAAATCGGGCAGAACGGGTCGGGACCGGGTCGGAAAGCGTTCCGGCCCCGGCCTGCCCAAGCCACGGTCCGGGGAAGCGACGCGCGGCCCCCGGCTGACGCCGGCGGCCGCGCCCCGAAGCCCCCCAGAAAACCCTTTGGAAAACCGCTTAAGGATTCAGGTATTTCATCGGATCCACCGGGGTGCCGTTCTTGCGGACCTCGAAGTGCAGGTGCGGGCCCGTGGCCAGGCCGGTGGAACCCACCTTGGCGATGACCTGGCCGGCCTGCACCTGCTGCCCGTTGGAGACCAGGATCCGCTCGGCGTGGGCGTACAGGGTGGCCAGCGTGGGACCGTGGGCGATGATCACCGTGTTGCCGTACCCGTTCCGGACTCCGGCGAAGACCACCACGCCGCTGGCCACCGCGTAGATGTTGGAGCCCGCCGGCTTGGCGAAGTCGACCCCGCTGTGCATGCGGTTCACCCGCAGGATGGGGTGCCAGCGCATGCCGAAGTTGGAACTGAGGCGGTAATAACCCGTCCGGTCCACCGGCCAGACGGTGAAGAAGGGCGGGTCGTCGCCCAGCATCTGGGCCCATTCCGCCTGCAGCCGCTGGAGTTCGCGCTCGATCACCTGGGACTCCCGCTCCAGCGCTTCCTCCAGGGCCAGGGCGGCGGCGTAGTCCGACTGGACCTGATCCAGCATCTCCTGGTGCCGGGCGATGATGACCTCCTTCTCCTGCTTCTGTTCCACCAGGTAGGTGTGCAGCAGGACGATCTGCTCCCGCTCCTGCTCGATCCGCGCCTTCAGCTCCGCCACCTGCTCCCGGTCGGCCCGGGCCAGTTCCAGCAGGGTCACGTCCTGGTCGATGATGGTGCGCAGCATGTAGAAGCGGGACAGGAAATCGGCGAAGTCCTGGGCCGAGAGCAGGACCTCCAGATAGCCCACCATGCCGCGCTCGGCGATGGCCCGGACCCTTCTGGCCAGCAGGTCGTTCCGATGGGCCAGGCGCTCCTCGGCTTCCTTCAGGGCCTGCTGGGCTTCCTGAAGGCGCCGCTCGGCCTCCTCCAGCCGGGCCTTGGTGGCGGCGATGCGGTCCTCGATCTCGTTCCGTTCCCGGTCCAGGCGGGCCAGTTCCGACTCAAGCTGCCGGCCCTGGTTCCGCAACTGGTTGATGCGCTGGCGGGTCTGGTTCTGCTGGTTCTGCAGCCTCTCCAGCTGCTGCTGGAACTGCTGGATCTGGCGGCGCATCCGGTCGATTTCTTCCTGGCTCTGGGCCGCCGCCGGCGTCAGGAACGACGCCAGGGCGGCCGCCGCCACCGCCAGCGCCGCCAGCAGGGCCGCGGCCCTCCGCGCCGCGGTTCTTCCCCAACCCCAGCCGCCGCGCCGCCGGCCCGAGCCCCCCCTGACCTGGCCGGCCGGCGCAGGCCCCGCGCCCTCACGGGGATTCGGGCACCCGTTCTCAGCGCGGGTCATCGTCCGTCTCCTCTCCGTCCCCGGCGGCGCGCCGCGGGTCCCCGCAGCGGGGTCCTCTCAGACCCGCAGGAAGCGGCGCACCGACACGGTGCTGCCCATGGCACCGATGACGGCGCCCAGGACCAGCAGCAACTGCATCAGGTTGCCCAGCAGCGGCTGCTGCTCCAGGATGGGGATGAAGGGGATGGCCGCCGTCAGGGTCTCCACCACCAGGTCGTAGCCCATCCAGGCGGCGGCGCCGGCCACCGCGGCGCCCAGCACCCCCAGCATCAGCCCCTCCAGGAAGAAGGGCCACCTGATAAAACCATCGGTCGCTCCCACCAGCTTCATAATCCCGACCTGGTGCCGCCGGGCGTAAACGGTCAGCCGGATGGTGTTGGAGATGATGAACACCGTGGCCGCCGCCAGCAGCGCCACCAGCACCAGGCCGCCGGTGCGGACCGCCTGGGTGATGGCCAGCAGCCGGTCCACCACATCCTGGCGGTGCATGACCTCCTCGATGCCGTCCATCCGCTCCAGTTCCCCGGCCACCGCCGCCGCGTACTGGGCGCCGGCCAGGCGCACCTCAAAGGAATCCCGCAGCGGGTTCGCCTCCGGATCTTCCAGGCCCGCCAGCAGGTCCCGGTGCTCGCCGAACTGCTCCTTGAGCCGCTCCAGCGCCGCCTCGCGGCTGACGAAGACGGCCTCCCGCACTCCCGGCAGCGCCTCGATGCGGGCCTCCAGGTCCCGGGTCGCCGCCCGGTCGACACTGCCGTCGACGAAGGCGACCACTTCCACCTGGCTCTCGACGAAGGACGCCATGTACTGCAGGTTCACGGCCACCAGCAGGATGATGGCCAGCACCGCCAGGCAGATGGCCACGGTGGTCACCGACGCCAGCGACATGAACCCGTTGCGCCAGAGGCTCCGCAGCGCCTCGCCGAACACGTAGCCCCACGCGTTAGCGCGCATGGTACACTCCCTGCAGCTGATCCCGGACGATCTGACCGTCCCGCAGGGCGATGACCCGCCGGCCCAGGGCGTCCACGATCTGCTGGGCGTGGGTGGCGATGACCATGGTGGTGCCCAGGCGGTTGATCTCCAGCAGCAGCTCCATGATCCCCCAGGCCGTGTCGGGATCCAGGTTGCCGGTGGGCTCGTCGGCCAGCAGGATCCGGGGCTCGTTGACGATGGCCCGGGCCACCGCCGCCCGCTGCTGCTCGCCCCCCGACAGCTGGTGGGGATAGGCCTTGTGCTTGTCGGCCAGGCCCACCATCTCCAGCACCTCGGGTACCCGCCGGTTGATCTCCCGCCGGGACGCCCCGGTCACCAGCATGGCGAAGGCCACGTTCTCGAAGACGGTCTTGTCGGGCAGCAGCTTGAAATCCTGAAACACTACGCCGATCTTGCGGCGCAGGAACGGCACTTCCCGCCGCCGCATCCGCGCCACGTTGACGCCGTCCACCACCACGGCGCCCCGGGTGGGCACTTCCTCCCGGTAGATGAGCCGGGTGAAGGTGGACTTGCCGGCCCCGCTGGGTCCCACCAGGAAGACCAGTTCCGAGGCGTCGATGTAGCAGTTGACGTCCAGCAGGGCCACGGTCTCCCCGTAGACCTTCGAAACATTGATGAACTCGATCAAGACCGGCGCCGCCTCTACGTCACGTCGAATGTCGACGCATTATGTTCACAGGCAAGTCCCGGCTTCGACGGGGGCAGACAATCTCCTCCCCCCGGCGGGGGACAGGCGGGAACACCGTAACCGATCCTTAACCCAGGGCCAGCAGGTTCTCGGGGGAGACAGCGGGCAGGTCCAGCAGCCGGGCCGCCGGCTCGAAGTTGAGGGCCGCCGCCCGGCGCAGCGCCGCCACACGGGGGCCGATGCGGGCCGCCAGCTGGTCCCGGCGCCGGTGGCAGTCCAGCACCCGGTCCACCCAGGCGCCGGCGGCCAGGTCGGCCAGCGACCCGGCAGGCTCCAGGTCCAGTTGGGCCAGGAAGCTTACGACCTTGGGGTCGTAGGGGATGCCGCAGGGGACCGTGCCCGCCAGCGCCGCCAGGATCAGGGCGTGGAGGCGCATGCCGATGACCAGGTGCGCCCGGCCCAGCAGCGCCGCCAGCTGGGGCCACGACGGGCGCCGCTCCACGATCACGGCGGCGGCCCCGGCCAGGCCGGCGGCCACCCGGCGCGAGACCTCCAGGTCCTCCACCGGCTGCATGGGCAGGAACACGTAGCGCAGCCCTTCCCGGCGCGCCAGCAGGTCCAGGCCCCGGGCCAGGGCGGCCTCGGCCCGCCGGTCCAGGAGGCGGTGGCCCCGCAGCGCCACCACCGCCAGGGGACCCTCGCCCGGAGGTTCCCAGGGGGACGGCTGCCCGGCTCCGGCGCCGGGGTCCAGCAGCAGGGCGGCGTCGGCGGTGACGCCGACGGCGGCGCCGGGCACGCCCAGGTCGCCGAGCAGCCGCGCCGACTGGGGATCCCGCACGGTCACCGCCGCCGCCCGCCGCACCGCCCACCTCACCAGGGCCCGCCCCATCCGCCCGCGGACGGGGCCGATGCCCTGGGCCATCATCATCACCGGCACGCCCCGCAGCCGCGCCAGTTCCATGACGCCCACGTAGTAGGGGATGTTGAAGGGACCCGTGACATCCTGGAGCAGGCTGCCGCCGCCGCTGATCAGCAGGTCGGCCCGGGCCAGGGCCGCCAGGATCGACGGCAGGTGGGTGCGGCTGACGGCGTCGACACCGTGCTCCCGGGCGGTGGCGGCGGGATGGGCCGACAGCACGGTGACCCGAACGCCGGGATCCAGGCGGCGCAGGCCCGCCAGGATCCCCGCCAGGACCATCTCATCGCCCATGTTGTCGAAGCCGTAGTAGCCCGAGATGACCACGCGCCGGCTCACGGGGGCGGTCCCCCCGGCCGGCCGCCCGCACCGGCGAAGCCCCCCGGCCACAGGCGGCGCAGCGCCAGCACCAGCACGGCGCCCAGCACGGCGCCCGCCGCCAGGCCGTACAACCAGCGGATGACGACCACCGCCACCGGCGAGTGCACGTGGGCGAAGGTGTTCACGATGGACATCTGGCCCACGGCCGCCAGCATGAACAGCACCGGCGCCAGGCCGCGGCCCGCCCCCAGGGCCAGGGCCAGGATCAGCAGCACGTGGCCGAAGGCGAACTCCTTGAAGCGGGGGCGGACCCCCAGCCATTCGGTCAGGATCTGCCGAACCTGCAGTTCCAGGGCCGACGGCATCACCAGGGGCTGGTTGCCCGAGCGAGTCAGCACCACGAAGCCTACCGCCGCCACGGCCACGCCGGCCAGCACCCACGGCACCGGCACCGACGACTGCAGCAGCCGCCGGCCCCGGAGCGCCCGGATCCGGTCCAGGTGCCCAAAGCGCAGGGCCACGGCCAGGCCCACCGCCAGCGCCGGCAGCGACAGGCTGAGCTTGGTCCCCAGGTAGAGAGTCAGGCGCTGCATGAAGGCGGGATGGGACAGGAAGGCCACCTGGTACAGGCCGCCGGCGGCGGCCGCCAGGCCGGCCCCACCGTAGGCGGCCAGGGCGGCCCCCAGGGAACGGGGCGCCCGCCGGGCCACCAGCAGCAGGGACAGCACCGGGAACACCAGCGCCGCCCCCAGGGCGCCCACCCGCATGACCTGCAGCGGCTCCGCCGCCGCCAGCAGGCCGGCGAACCCGGCGGTCCAGAGGCCGGCCAGGACCAGGGCCGGGAGCGCCAGCCCGGCCAGGTCGCCGGACAGCACCACGGCTGCCGCCACACCCAGGGCCATCAGCGTTTGCGTGCGCGGCCCGACGCGGGGCGGGACCACCACGGTGGGGTCGCCGAAGTCGAAACCGGCCGCGGCCAGCTGCGCACGGACCGCCTCCGTGACCTGCAGGGTCCGCTCCAGGTCTGCGGCGGCGTCGTCGGTGTGGTGCACGCGGATCAGCAGTACGCGGATGTTGCGTTCCGCCGCCGCCAGGCGATAGCGCTCCACTTCCCGGGCCTGGGACATGTTGGCCAGCTCCGCCGGCTGGATGGCGTGCAGCCGTACGACCCGGTAACCCAGGCGCCGGGCCACCGTCAGGAAGCCGCGCTGGTCGAACCCCTCGATCATGCCGGCGGCGGCGCCGGTCCCCTCCAGGACCGCCGCCAGCGGCTCCAGCTCATCGGGATACCCGGGCAGTTCCCGGTCGTTGAAGAAGACGGCCGGCGCCTCCAGCCGCCGGGCCGGGGCCAGCAGCGCCTCCCAGTCCCGCGGTCCCGGAGCCAGGTCCGGCGGAATGGCCCGGTACTGGAGGTAAATTCGGAAGCCTTGCCGGCGCAAGTCCTCCAGCCGGTCCACGTCGAAGCCCAGGCCCAGTTCGTCCAGGTCCGTGGAGGCCAGGGGCAGCCCCAGGGCCACGGGCCGGCCCTGCTCATCCCGGAGCAGCACCTCCGGCGGAGCGCCCTTGGCCTCCAGGAAAGAGGCCAGTTCCTCCAGGGACGGGCCGGCTCCCAGCACCACCGTGGACAGGCCCGGCCGCGAGGCCGACGCCGCGGCGGCCCGCTCCAGCAGCGACCCGGCGCCGGCCGCCGGCGCCACCCGGGCCAGCACCCGGCGGTCCACCACCAGGGCCTGTTCCAGGCCGGCCGCGGGACGCTCCTTGGCCAGCACGGCGTCGATGCCTGCGTCCCGCAGCCGCCGGAAGATCTCCGCAGGGTCGGCGCCCAGGCGCTGGGCCAGGCGGTCCACCTCGGCGTCGGCGACCGCCAGGCTCACCGTGCGGTTGGCCAGATCGGCCCGGTGGCGCTCCCAGGTGACCTGGGCCGCCACCGCCGTGGCCGCCAGGCAGACCGCCGCGCAGAGGATCCGCCACCACCGCCCCGGGCGGCTCGTGGGCTGCACCGTCGTCCCTCCTACCCCAGCAGACCTTCTCTATTCTACGGGTTGTCCTGCCCCGCCGGGGCCGTGTGCTACAATCAACCCGCTGCGTACACCCCGGGTCCCGTGGCGGAGGGAGCAGGCCGGCGCCGTGAATCGCCGCTTCCACAACCTGGTCTGGATCACCGTGGTGCTGGCCCTGCTGGCGGCGGTGCCCGCCTCCGCCCGCTGGGCCGAGGAAGCCGCCAACACCACCGTCGAGATCGTCATCGACCACCATGAAGCCGCCCGCTCCGCCGCGCGCCTGGGCGAGGACCCGACCCGCCTGCTGGCCCGGGCACAGGAGGCCGGGGCCGTGTCGGCCGCCGTGCGGGAAGTCACCCTGCTGCGCCTGCGGGACCAGGAGCGCCTGATCCTCATCGACGGCTCCCAGGCGTCGGCGGTACTGGAAGCCCTGGCGCCCATCCTGCCGGGCGGGCCTGGCGGCGGGGCCGCCGTCCGGCCAGGCTGGACCTACGCGGTCCTCGAGGACGGCGACCTGGCTCGCTGGCTGCTGGAAGCCTGGACGACGTATTCCCGCGCCGGCATCATCGCCGGTGAACCGGCGCTGCACGCCGGGCAGGGCCGGTACGTGCTGGCGGTGCCGGAGCAGACGCCCCGGGCCCGCGTCCTGCCCCTGGGCTTTTACCCCGGGGACCTGCAGCAGGTGCAGGCGGCCGGCCTGGACGTGATCCCCGTCGTATACGAGCCGCCCCTGCGCACGGCCCGGATGCTGGACCTGGCCCTGGAGCGCTGGCGCCGGCTGCCGCCGGCCCGCTGGGTCCTGATGGAGCAGGACCCGGCGCCCGGTTTCCCGGGCGTGGATTATCCCGAGCGGTACGCCGACGTGGGCGCCGTGATCCGCAGCCTCGAGGCCGAGGTGGGCCTCCTGGAAGACTGGGACATGCTGGGTTACCAGTCCCGGGGCCTGCGGGAGGTGACGGCGGCCGCCGGCGCCCGGGGCATCCGCGTCTTCACGGTGCAGCCCGATCTCCTGCCCCGCCTGCCGGCAGCCGAGCAGATCGCCCAGCACCTGGCCGCCGTCCGGGAGCGCAAGGTGCGGGCGGTGCACGTCTACCCCCTGCTGCCGGCCCAGGACCAGAACGGCGCCGCCCCCCGGCCGGAGGACGCTACGGCGTTCATCGCCGGGTTGAAGTCGGCCCTGGAGGACGCCGGCTTCCGTGTAGGACCGGCGCAGCCCTTCGCCCACCGGGCGCCGGCGCCGTGGACGGGCTGGGTGCTGGCCGTGCCGGCGGCGCTGGCCGGTTCGCTGGCCGCCGCCGCCACCCTGCGCTACCTGGGGCTGTGGCGGTACCGGCTGCCGTCGCTGGCCGCCGTGATCCTGCCCTGGCCGGCCCTGGCCGCCGCCGGCGTGCTGGGCGGTCAGGTGCTGCTGCGCCAGGCAGCCGCGCTGCTGGCGGCCCTGACCCTGCCCTTGTTGACGGTGGAGCTGGCCTGGCACGCCCTTTACGGCGGCGAGCGACCCGCCGCCACCCCGGCAGGCCCGGCGGGTGAGGCAGGCCCGGTGGGCCGGGCGAGCCCGGCGGCTGCAGCGGCCGCGGCGGCCGGGTCTGTTGCGGCCTCCCTGGGCGGCGGGTTCCTGGCGGCGGCACTGCTGTCGACGCCGGAGTTCCTGCAGGTCTGGGAGTATTTCCGGGGCGTCAAGGTGTCCTTCGCCGTCCCCATCGCGGTGCTGGCGCTGTGGTGCGCGGCGCCGGCCCTGCGCGGCGCCTGGGTGGAAGCCGGCCCGCCGGCGGCATGGCTGCGGGCGCTGCCCCGAGCCCGGCTGTCGCTGCCGCAGGTGCTGGGCGTCGCGGTCCTCCTGGCGGCAGCCGCCCTCATCGTCTGGCGCACCGCCTCCATCCGCGACGCCCTGGCCCTGGAACTGGCCGTCCGCGACCTGCTGCAGGACCTGATGGGCGTCCGCCCCCGTTTCAAGGAGGTGCTGCTGGGCTGGCCGGGCCTGGCCGTCCTGATCCTGGTGCGGCCGCGCCGCCCCGGCTGGCTGTTCCTGTTCGCCTCGGCCGGGCTGCTGGTGGGCGCCGGCAGCGTCATCAACAGCTTCGCCCACGTCTTCACGCCCGTGGCCGTGTCCCTCTGGCGGTCCGTCAACGGGCTGCTGCTGGGGATCCCGCTGGGCCTGGCGGCGGCGGCGCTGCTGCGCCGCCTGGCGGGGGGCTCGGCGGCAGGCCGGATGTGGTAGTATGGGTGCGGATTTCGACTCGCCGGCACGGAGGTGCCCCATGCCGTCCCTGGAGATGCGCAGCCTGCGGGAAGCCTACGGCCGCGCCCTGGCCGAGTGCGGCGCCCAGGACCCCCGGATCGTCGCGCTTACCGCCGACCTGGGCGACTCCACCCGGGTCGCCGAGTTCGGCCGGCGCTTTCCCGACCGCTACTTCAACTTCGGGGTGGCCGAGGCCAACCTGATGGGCGTGGCGGCCGGCATGGCCATGAACGGCCTGAAACCTTTCGTCAGCACCTTCGCCGTGTTCGCCGCGGGCAAGCCCTGGGAGCAGATCCGCCAGACCATCGCCTACCAGCGGGCGCCGGTGCGCATCGTGGCCACCCACGCCGGCCTCACGGTGGGCGAGGACGGGGCTTCCCATCAGATGCTGGAAGACATCAACAACATGCGGGTGCTGCCCGGCATGGCGGTGGTGGTGCCGGCCGACGCCGTGGAGGCCGACCGCGTCACCCGCTGGGCGGCCAGCTACGACGAGGGCCCCGTGTACGTGCGCCTGTCCCGGGCCAATTTTCCCACCATCCTGGATGAGGACTATCGCTTCACCTTCGGGCGGGCCCGGGTCCTCCGCGACGGCGGCGACATCACCCTGATGGCCTGCGGCCTGATGGTCAGCGTCTGCCTGCAGGCGGCAGACCTGCTGGCCGCCGACGGCATCGCGGCCCAGGTGGTCAACGTCTCCACCATCAAGCCCATCGACCGCGAGACCATCGCCGGCTGCGCAGCCCGCACCGGGCGCGTGATCACCGTCGAGGAGCATCAGATCTGCGGCGGCCTGGGCAGCGCCGTCTGCGAGGTCCTGGCCGAGACCTGCCCGGTGCCGGTCCGGCGCATCGGCGTCGACGACCAGTGGGGCCAGTCCGGCGAGGCCATGGCCCTGGTGGCCCACTACCGGCTGACGCCGGAGCGGGTGGCCGCCGAGGCCCGCTCCCTGCTGGCCGGAGGGTGATGACACGGTGACCGCAGCGACCACGCTTCCCATGGATCTGGACCAGCTGCCGGCCAAGGCGCGGCAGCTGAGGCGCGACATCATCGAGATGGTCTACCGGGCCCGCTCCGGCCATCCCGGCGGCGCCCTGGGCATGGCCGACTTCATGACGGTGCTCTGGTACCGCCACCTGCGCCACGACCCGGCCAACCCCCGCTGGGAGGACCGGGACCGCTTCATCCTGTCCAATGGCCATACCTGCCCCATCCTCTACGCCATCCTGGCGGACCGGGGCTACTTCGACCGCGAACTGCTGTGGACGTTCCGCCGGTTGGGCTCGCCGGTCCAGGGCCACCCGTCGGTGCGCAGCGACCTGCCCGGCATCGAGTACTCCGGCGGGTCCCTGGGCAACGGCCTGTCTTACGCCCTGGGCACCGCCCTGGCCGCCCGGGTGACCGGCCGCAATTACCGCGTGTACTGCTCCGTCAGCGACGGCGACTGCCAGGAAGGCCAGACCTGGGAGGCGGCCATGGCCGCCGCCCACCACGCGGTGGACAACCTTACGGCGGTGGTGGACTACAACCGCTGCCAGATCGACGGCCCCAGCGATCAGGTCATGAGCCTGGGCGACCTGCCCGCCAAGTGGCGGGCTTTCGGCTGGCACGTGCTGGACGTGGACGGCCACGACTACCAGGCGCTGGACGAGGCCTTCCGGGCGGCCGCCGCCCACCGCGGCGCCCCGTCGGTGATCGTGGCCCGCACCGTCATCGGCAAGGGCGTTTCTTACATGGAGGGCGACTACCGGTGGCACCACGGTTTTCCCGATGAGGAGCGCTACCGGCAGGCCCTGGCGGAGTTGGCGGAGGCCCCGGCTTGATCGCCGTCGTCAGCGACGCCCGCTACCGGACGGCCCTGGCCGCCATCCGCTGCCTGGGGCGGGCCGGTGTGCCCGTGGTGGCCGTGGAACGCGACGACATCCCGCCCCGGGACGTCATCGGCTTCTACTCCCGCTGGACCCTCCGGCGCGTCACCGTGCCGCCGCCGCCCGAGGGTGACGCCGGGCCCTGGCTGGAACACCTGGCGGCCGCCGTGGGCGCCGACCGGGAACCGGCGGTGTGGCTGCCGGCGGCCATGGGCACGCTGCGGACGGCCGTGGCCTGGCAGGACCGGCTGCCGTCGGGCCTGCGGGCGCTGCTGCCCGACCCGGCCGCCTTCGCCCTGGCCGACGACAAGGCGGCGCTGCTGGAACTGGCCCGCCGGGAGGGTGTGCCGGTGCCCGAGACCTGGCGGCCCGAGCCGGGCGAGAGCCCGGAGGACCTGGCCCGGCGCGTGCGCTACCCCCTGGTGATCAAGTACCGCAACGGCGAGGTGCTGGGCCTGCCGCCCCACCGGCGGTACGCGGTGGTCCGGGACCGCCGGGAATTCGTGGAGCGCTACCGGGCCATGCACCGGCAGCAGCCGGACCCGGTGGTCCAGGAGTACGTGCCCGGCGACTCCTTCGGCTTCGCCGCCGCAGCCCGGGACGGCCGGGTGTATGCGGCCTTCTGCCACCGCCGCCTGCGCCAGTACCCGGTGACCGGCGGTCCCAGCACCATGGCCGTCAGCATCCGTGATGACCGCCTGGTGGACCTCGGGAGCCGCCTGCTCAAGGCCCTGAACTGGTCGGGGGTGGCCATGGTGGAGTTCAAGCAGGACGCTGCGGGGGAGTTCCGCCTGATGGAGATCAACCCGCGCCTGTGGGGCAGCCTGCCCCTGGCCGTGGCGGCCGGCGCCGACATCCCGCTGGTGTGGTACCGCCTGGCCGCCGGCGAGGATGTGGAGCCCGACCTGGGCTGGCGCGAGGGCGTGCGCATGCGCTTCCTGTTCCAGGACCTGCTGGCGGCCCGGGATCTGATCCGCACCGGCCGCGAGAAGCCGTCCTTCGCGCTGCGCTACCTGCGGGAACTGCTGGATCCCCGGGTGGTGGACGGCGTGTTCTCGCGGCAGGACCCGCGGCCGGGCTGGGCCTATCTCTGGAGATCCCTGCGCCGGGCCGTCGACTGAGGAAGGGACCGCCGTGCTGCGCCTGGACCTGCACGTCCATTCCGACCACTCCTTCGACGGCGCCGTGCCGGTGGCCAGGCTGCTGGAACTGGCCCGCCGGCGGGGTCTCGACGGCATCGCCGTCACCGACCACAACCGCTTCGCCGGCAGCGCCGAGGCCCTGCGGCTGAACCGGGACCCCGACTTCCTGGTCATCCCCGGCGCCGAGTACACCACCGACGCCGGCCACATCCTGGCGCTGTTCATCGACGGCCCCATCGCCCTGGAGTCCGGGGCCGGGGTGCTGGACCGCCTGCCCTGGCGGGAGACCGTCCAGGCCATCCACGAAGCCGGGGGCGTGGCGGTGCTGGCCCATCCCTTCAAGCGCAGGACAAGCCTGGAGCCGGCGGTGCTGGCTGCAGTCGACGGCATCGAGGCCTTCAACGCCCGCACCGTCTGCGCCCGCAACCGGCGGGCCGTGACCCAGGCCCTGGACCTGGCCGCCTCGGGCCGCTTCCGCCTGCGCACCGCCGGCAGCGACGCCCACTGGCCGGCGGAACTGGGCCGGGCCTGGGTGGAGATCCCCCACCTGGAGCCCGGCGCCGGGCCGGCGGCGGTGCGGGCGGCGCTGGAGCAGGGCCGGGTGCGGGTGGCGGGCAGGGGCAGCCACCCCCTCTACGAATCCATGAGCCAGTTTGTGCGCTGCCGGCGCCTGGGCGAGACCCGCCGGCTGCCGCGGGTGGCCGCCCGCACCGTCCTCAACGCGGTGGACGGCCTGGCGGCCTGGGCCGACGGCCGGCTGCGCCGGCAGTGGCAGGTTGACCTGGAGCCATGAGCATGCTGGACGCCTTCCGCCCCCTGGGGCGCCGGATCAAGGCCTGGCGCCGCCGAGGGGACGCCCTGGTGCTGGATCCCGTGCGGCGGGTGACCCGGGTGGCGCTGCCCCCCGGCGACCGCGTCGCCGCCATGACCTTCGACGACGGGCCCACGGCGGCGCCGCCCCGCGCCGGCGGGGACCAGGGCCTGACCATGCTGCTGGCCGAGGCCCTGGAGTCCTTCGGCGCCGCCGGAACCTTCAACGTCATCGGCAGCACCGCCGGCAACTACCCGGACCGGCCCGGCCGTCCCGGCAGCGCCTACTGGAACGGTCTCCGCTACGACCACTACCCGGCCTTCGGCCGGGACCGGGAAGCCGGCCTGGAACACCAGCCCGACCTGGCCCGGAGGCTGGCCGCCGGAGGCCACGAGCTCTCCAACCACTCCTACCGCCACCTGCTGTTCGGTCCCAAGCCGCTGGTGTACTGGCGCCGGGCCTGGTTCTCCGGCTCCGCGGAGGCGCTGGCCGACCTGCACCGCCTGCACGAGGCCATCCGCCTGGCGTCGGGGCGCGAGCCGGCCCTGGCCCGCCCGCCCCACTACGTGGACGTCACCCGCGACGGCTGGACCGCCTACGACCTGTACGACTGGCTGGGGTATACGTACCTGGCCGCCAGTTTCGACGGCGGCGGGTGGCTGCCGTCCACCGGTTCCTTCAGGCGGGACGTGGAGGCCATGGTGGAGCCGCTGCGGCGGGCCCTGGACCACGACCCCGACGGCCTCCGGGGCCAGATCATCTTCCAGAAGGACGGCTACAACATGTCGGGGGAAGCGCCGGTGGCCGAAGCCCTGCCCCGGCATTTGGAAGTGCTGCACCGCTGCGGCTACCGCGTGGTCACCGTGTCGGAACTGCTGGACCGCTCGCCCTTCGCCGACGTGGAACCCGACCAGCCGGCGGCGGCGGCCGCCCGGCGGTTGGTGGAAGCGGGGTTCGCGGCGGCCTACCGCGACAACACCGTGCGCCCGGACCGTCCCATGACCGCCGCCGAGGCGGCGGTGACCATGCTGCCGCGGCAGGCCTGGCTGGAAGCCCTGGCGGCCCGCACCGGGTGGACGCTGCCGCCGCGGCTCCAGGCCGGGTGGATGCGCCGCACGGCGCCGGCTCCGGGCTGGCCCGGCGGCACGCCGGGCGGGGGCGCCCCCGGCCGCGCGCCCGGCGGGGCGGCGCCCGCCCCCGGAAGACGCGGCTCCCGCGGCGCCTACCTGTACGCCCAGGCCTGGGCCTTCCTGCAGGCCGTCACCGGAACCGCGGGCCCCGCCGGCGGACGCCGGCAGGCCCCGCAGCCGGCGGAACCCGTCAGCGGGCCGCTGCTGGCCGCCTGGATCGAGGCCTGGCTGGACGCGGCGGTGTCCCAGGGCGCCCTGGACGGCGCCGAGGCGGGGCGGCGCCTGGAATCGGCCCGCCGGGCACTGCCCGCGGGCAGCGGCCCGCTGCCGCGGGGCACGGCCCTGGCGGCCCTGGCCGAGGCCCTGGCGCCGGACGACACCGGGGCACCGGCCCGGACCCGGCTCTAGCCCGGTCGCCCCGCCCGCCGCAGCCTCTCGGCCAGCACCAGCAGGGCGAACCGCGGCAGCGCCAGCTGGCGGCGCCAGCGGCCGGGGTCCGACAGCAGCCGGTACAGCCATTCCAGGTGCGCCCGCCGCATCCAGCGCGGCGCCCGCCGCACCCTTCCCGACAAGACGTCGAAACTGCCGCCCACGTTGACGGCCACCGGCACCCGCAGCCGCCGGCGGTTGCGGTACAGCCAGCGCAGGTCCCGGCCGGCGCCCATGCCGCTGAAGAGGATGTGGGCGCCGCTGGCGGCCGCGGCCTCTACGGGAGCGGGATCGTCCAGGGGGAAGTAGCCGTGGTGCCAGCCGGCCAGTTCCAGGCCCGGGAAGCGCCTCCGCGCCTCGGCCGCCGCCGCCTCCACCACCTCCGGCCGGGCACCCAGGAAAAAGGGGCGCAGCCCTTCCCGGGCGCAGGCGGCCAGCAGCCGCTCCAGCAGTTCCACCCCCGGCACCCGCTCCGGCAGCGGGGTGCCCAGGATGCGGCCGGCGGCCACCACGCCGATGCCGTCGGCCACCACCAGGGCGGCTTCCTCCAGCACCCCGGCCAGTTCGCGGTCGTCCCTGGCGGCCGCCAGGATCTCGGGGTTGGCGGTGATGACAAGGTGGGTGGCGCCCGGCGCGCCGGACCCGTCCGGCCCGCGCCCGCCGCCGGCCCGGGCCATCTCCAGCACCAGGGCTTCCGCCTGGTCCATGGACACTGCGTCGACGGGAGCGCCCAGGATCCTGACCCGCCGGCCCGCGGCCATCGCCGCGCCTGGCGCCGTTTCCGGCCCCGGCAGGTCCCGGCCCTCCGGGCGTCGTCTCTCAGAGTTCGGCTTCGCCCTCAATGACCAGCAGGCCCTCCCCGGCCTCCACGGCGGTGATGCGTACCGGCACCGGCAGCAGCGCGGCCAGGTCCACCACCGGGCCGGGCCGCAGGATCAGCGGCAGCAACTGCTCCGCCAGGAACGGCGGGACCTCCACGCCGTTGACCCGCAGCCGGTCCACCTCCAGCCTCACCTGGGCGCCGGCGGCCGCCCCCGGCGCGAAATCGCCCTCCAGTTCCACCGCCGCCGCCGCGCCGCCCAGCCGGAGCCGTCCCTGCAGGCGGAAGCCGCCGCCCGGCAGCGACACGGCCAGCTCGTCGAAGGGGATCCGGGTCCGCAGGTGGTAAGCCAGGTCGTTCTCGCCCAGTTCCAGGCGGAACGCCGCCCGCCGGGCGCCGGAGGCATCCAGGGCTCGGTGGAGCAGCAGCGCCCAGGGGTCCACCGCCAGGTCCTCCAGCACCACCACCAGGCGGCCGACGCCCGGGACCGCCAGGTCGGTGCCGGCCACCTCCACCCGGTCGAAGCGGCCCAGCAGCAGATGCCAGCGCGGCGCCGCCTCCAGGCGCACCCGGTAGCGGCCCTCCCCCAGCCATGCCGCCGCCGCCGCCGAGGCCGCCTGCTCCATCACCGCCGGCACCGCCCACTGGACGGCCGCGCCCACCAGCGCCGCCGCCAGCGCCGTCCAGGCCGCGGCCCGCCCCCAGGCCCTCACGATCACGCGGTGTTGACGGCGGCCCGCTGCTCCAGGACGGCGTAGATGAACACGTCGATGTCGCCGTCCATGACGGCCTGGACGTTGCCGACCTCGACGCCGGTGCGGTGATCCTTGACCAGTGTGTAGGGTTGGAACACGTAGGAGCGGATCTGGTTGCCCCAGGCGATCTCCCGCTGCTCACCGCGCAGCTCGGCCAGTTCCCGCTGCCGCTCTTCCTCGCGGCGCTGGCGCAGCCGCGCCTTGAGGATCTTCATGGCGGTCTCGCGGTTGGCATGCTGGGACCGCTCGTTCTGGCAGGTGACCACGATGCCGGTGGGCAGGTGGGTGATGCGCACCGCCGAGTCGGTCTTGTTGACGTGCTGGCCGCCGGCGCCGCCGGAGCGGTACGTGTCGATCCGCAGTTCCTCGGGCCGGATCTCAATGTCGTCGGCGTCGTCGGGCAGGTCGGGAAGCACGTCCACCGAGGCGAAGGACGTGTGGCGACGGCCCGACGCGTCGAAGGGCGAGATGCGCACCAGGCGGTGCACGCCTTTCTCGGCCTTCAGGAAGCCGTAGGCGTTGGGGCCCTTGACCAGGATGGTGGCGCTCTTGATGCCCGCCTCCTCGCCCTCCAGGTAGTCCAGCACTTCCACCTTGTAGCCCTTGCGTTCCGCCCAGCGCACGTACATGCGCATCAGCATCTCGGCCCAGTCCTGGGACTCGGTGCCCCCGGCGCCGGGGTGGAACGACAGGATGGCGTCCTCCCGGTCGTACTTGCCGGTCAGCAGCACCGAAAGCTCCAGGTCCCGCGCCTGCCGCTCCAGGTCCTGGGTCTCCCGCTGGATGTCCTCCACCAGCGACAGGTCACCCTCGTCCTGGGCCAGCTCCACCAGGCCCAGGGCCTCCTGGGCCCGGTCCAGCAGCTGCCTGCACGTTTCCAGCGGCTCCTTGAGGCTCTTCAGTTCCCGCAGCCGGCGCTGGGCCTCCTCGGGATCGTCCCAGAAGCCCGGCTGCAGCATGGCTTCTTCCAGTTCGGCGATGCGCCGCTCACGGCCGGCCGGGTCAAAGAGAATCCCTCAATTCCGCGAGACGGGTGGCCAGCTGCCGCAGACGGCGCGCCTGTTCATCCAGCACTTTCCATGCCTCCTCTAAGCCGAACGCCCGCAGCACTTCTTGTACTTCTTGCCGCTGCCGCAGGGACAGGGGTCGTTGCGCCCGATCTTCTCGACCCGCACAGGCTCGGGGCGGGCGGCACCCGCCGGTGAGCCCGCCGGCTGCCCGGCGGCGCCGGCGGCCGCAGCCCGGGCACCGGCCGTCTCCAGCACGCTGCCCGCACCGGCCATGGCCGGCACCGGCCCGTGGACGGCCCGGTCTGCCCGGGCCACCTGCCGCCGCTGCAGCGCGGCGGCGCCCGTCTGGTCCGCCTGCACCTGGACCTTGAACAGCAGCCGCACCACTTCTTCCTGGATGCGGCTGATCATGTCCTGGAACATCTCGAAAGCCTCAAACTTGTACTCCAGCAGCGGGTTGCGCTGGCCGTAGGCCCGGAGGCCGATGCCCTCCCGCAGGTCGTCCACGGCGGCCAGGTGCTCGGTCCACTTGCTGTCCACGGTGCGCAGCAGCAGCACCCGCTCCAGCTCCCGCATGGTGGCGGCCCCGATCTGCCGCTCCTTGGCCTCGTAGGCGTCCAGGAACAGGCGCCGCACCCGCTCCCGCAGGCCCTTGTGGTCCATCACGTCCAGGGACGCCGAGTCCACGGTCCCGGGGGCGAAGAAGTTGGCCTCCAGGTACTCCACCAGTCCCGCCAGGTTCCAGTCCTCGGGGTCGGCGTCGCGGCTGGCGTACCGGGCCAGCAGGTCGTCGACCACCTTGTCGATCATGTCCAGGATGTGCTCCCGGAGGTCCTCGCCCTCCAGCACCCGTCGCCGCTGGGCATAGATGACCTGCCGCTGCTGGTTGAGCACGTCGTCGTACTCCAGGACGTGCTTGCGCATGGTGAAGTTGCGGCTCTCCACCTTGCGCTGGGCGTTCTCGATGGCCCGGGTCACCATGGGGCTCTCGATGGGCTCGTCCTCCCGCACGCCGAGGCGCTCCAGGATGCCGCGGATGTTGTCGGAGCCGAACAGCCGCATCAGGTCGTCTTCCAGGGACACGTAGAACCGCGACGAGCCGGGGTCTCCCTGGCGGCCGGCCCGGCCCCGAAGCTGGTTGTCGATGCGGCGGGACTCATGGCGCTCGGTGCCGATGATGTGGAGGCCGCCGAGCCTGACCACCTCTTCCCGCTCCCGCTCGGTCTGCTCCCGGTACTGCTCCAGCAGTTCCCGGTACAGGGCCCGGGCCTCCAGCACCTGGGGATCGTCGGTGGGAATCTGCTCGGCCGCCGCCGCCACCAGTTCCGGCGGGTAGCCGCGCCGGACCAGCTCTTCCCGCGCCATGTAGGCGGGGTTGCCGCCCAGCATGATGTCGGTGCCGCGGCCCGCCATGTTGGTGGCGATGGTCACGGCGCCCTTGCGCCCCGCCTGGGCGATGATCATGGCCTCCTGCTCGTGGTACTTGGCGTTGAGCACCTGGTGCGGGATGCCCCGCTGCTTCAGCATGCGGCTCAGGTGCTCCGACTTCTCGATGGAGATGGTGCCCACCAGGACCGGCTGCCCCCGCCGGTGGCATTCCTCAATCTCCTCCACCACGGCCCGGAACTTGCCGGCCTCGGTGGTGAAGACCACGTCCGGGTGGTCCTCCCGGATCATGGGCCTGTGGGTGGGCACCACGATGACGTCCAGGCCGTAGATCTTGCGGAACTCCTCGGCCTCGGTCTCGGCGGTGCCCGTCATGCCGGCCAGCTTTTCGTACATGCGGAACAGGTTCTGGAAGGTGATGCTGGCCAGGGTCTGGGTCTCCCGCTCGATGCGGACGCCCTCCTTGGCCTCGATGGCCTGGTGCAGGCCGTCGCTGTACCGGCGGCCGAACATCAGGCGGCCGGTGAACTCGTCGACGATGATCACCTGGCCGTCCTTGACCACGTAGTCCACGTCCCGCTTCATCAGTTCCTTGGCCCGCAGCGCGTTGATCAGGTAGTGGGACAGGTCCATGTGCTCGTGGTCGTAGAGGTTGTCGATGCCCAGGGCCCGCTCCACCTTGGCGATGCCCTGCTCGGTGGGCGCCACGGTGCGGGCCTTCTCGTCAACGGTATAGTCCTCGTCGCGCCGGAGCCGGCGGGCGATGTCGGCAAACTTGACGTACAGCTCGGTGGGCCGGTCGATCTGGCCCGAGATGATCAGCGGCGTGCGGGCCTCGTCGATGAGGATGCTGTCCACCTCGTCGATGATGGCGTAGTGGAGATCCCGCTGCACCAGGTGATCCTTGTACAGGGCCATGTTGTCCCGCAGGTAGTCGAAGCCCACCTCGTTGTTGGTGACGTAGGTGATGTCGGAATGGTAGGCCGCCCGGCGCCGGGCGTGGTCCATGCCGTGGGTGACCAGCCCGACGCTGAGGCCCAGGAACCGGAACACCTGGCCCATCCACTCGCTGTCGCGGCGGGCCAGGTAGTCGTTGACGGTGACGATGTGGACGCCCCGGCCCGTCAGGGCGTTGACGTAGGCCGGCAGCGTGGCCACCAGCGTCTTGCCCTCGCCGGTCTTCATCTCGGCGATCTTGCCCTCGTGCAGGACCAGACCGCCGATCAACTGCACGTCGAAGGGACGCATGCCCAGCGTGCGCCGGGCCGCCTCCCGGACCACGGCGAAGGCCTCGGGCACCAGGTCGTCCAGCGGCTCGCCGCGCTCCAGGCGCTGCCGGAACTCCACGGTGCGGGCCGCCAGGGCCGCGTCGTCCAGCCTGGACGTTTCGGGTTCCAGTTGATTGATGCGTTCCACGACGCGCCCGTAGCGGCGCAGTTCGCGGTCGTTGTCGTCAAGCCAGCGCTTGATCAGGCCCAGCATGGGCCGTCACACCTTCCCTGGACAAAAGACGATTTGGAGCCGCGCTCCAAATCGTCGCGGATCACACAAAGTCGGCACCGCGTTCAATTGTATCACGGATGGCCGGCCGGACGCTCACGCCACGCCGGTCCCGGTCCCGGCCGGGCGTGCGGCCGGCGGGCGCAGAGCCAGCCTCTGGATCATGACGAACAGGCCCGCCATGATCAGCAGGTCGCCGATGCTGTAGACGTGGTTGCCCGGCAGCCAGGCGGGCGACGGCAGGATGTCGGCCAGGAAAGATAACCGGGTGGCTTCCGCCATGGGCTGGTGCAGGTACGAGCCGCCCTCGAAAAGCTTCTCCAGGCCCATCTCGGCGCTGACCGCCGCCACCGCCTCGGGCGACACCGGCATGCGGCCGCCGTTCGAGAGGATGGCCAGGGCGTTGCCCAGGATACCCAGCCCCAGGGTGGGCACGCCGGCCACCTGCCGGTTGATGACCACGGCCGCCAGCAACGCCAGGTGGGAAACCGCCTGGACGGCCCAGACCACGGCGTCCGACAGCGCGATGCCGGCCGCGGGCGCCCATCCCAGGCCGGCCCGCAGGGCAAAGGCCGCGATCACCAGCCATCCGTGGCGGAAAGGCAGATCGGCCAGCGCCTTCAGGCGGCCGCCGCGCAGCAGCGCCACGGCCACCGAGGCCAGGATCACCCAGAAAAACACGGCACCGCTCCTTCAGGAACCGCCGGGGTTGTTGGCGTAGGGACGGATCTGCTCGCGGTCGCGGATCTCATCGTCAAGCCCCCGCAGCAGTTCTGCCGTGAACTCGCTGGCGCCGGCCAGGATGTCCACCAGGCGCGCCCCGTCGTCGATGGCCCTGCGGAAGGCCGCAACCACCTCCGGATCAAACTGACTCCCGGCGCAGCGCTCCAGTTCCTGAAGGGCGTCGTGGACGGTGCGGGCCGGCTTGTAGGGCCGGGCCGAGATCATGGCGTCGAAGGCGTCCACCACCGAGATGATGCGGGCGCCCAGGGGGATCTGCTCGCCCCGCAGGCCGTCGGGGTACCCGAGGCCGTCCATGCGCTCGTGATGGTGGCGGACCCAGGGGGCTACCCGGTCCAGGGACTTGACGTTGGCCAGGATGCGGGCACCGATGATGGGATGCTTCATCATCTCGCGGAAATCGCGGCTGGTGTAGCCCTCGGTCTTGCGCAGGATCACGTCGGCGATGCCGATCTTGCCCACGTCATGCAGGAGCGCGGCCACCTCCAGGGCCTCCAGGTCGGCCCGGGGCAGCCGCAGCTGGCGGCCCACCTCCACGGCCATGCGGGCCACCCGCTCGGCGTGACCGAAGGTGTACGGGTCGCGGGCCTCCAGCGCCGCCGCCAGCGACCGGATGGTGTCCAGGTACTGGTTGCGGGCGTCCACGTAGAGTTGAAAGCTCTGGCGCGCCGCCAGCAGCGGGATGCTGTAGAAGACGATGCTGAGCACGCCCATCTGCCGGTACGTGGCGGCGATGAGGTAGGCGATGGGCAGCACCGTCACCCAGTTGGCCGCCACCCAGCGCAGGCCCTGAATGAACGTGGACTGCCAGTTGGGCAGCCGCTGGACCACGGAGAAGCCGATGAGCACCAGCACCACGTTGGCCGCGAAGAACGCCACGCCGGCGGCCAGGCCGGCCATGATGGTCCTCGTCTCAGCAAAGCGGGTCAGGTCACCCTCGGCCAGGCGAAACGTGAGGCTGGCCGCCAGCGTGGCCAGCGCCATCTGCAGCCGGTTGTAGACCACCAGGGGCAGGCGCACCTTGCCCTGCAGGTCCATGACGCGGACGGTGCCGAAGGCGGCCGCCCAGACCGCCGCCAGCGGCTCGAACAACAGCGCGGCGGCGTACATCAGGGCGAAGCTCACCGACACCGACGACCCGTGGCGGAACAGCGGGACCGAAACCGATTCGGTCACCAGGATGAGCAGGAAGAACAGCCAGACCTGCCACCAGTTGGGCAGCCTGGGGGCAAAAACGACCACGGTCAGGACGGTCACCGCGGCCACGTAGACGATGTAGCGCTGGACCAGCTTGTCTTGCTCGGGCAGCGCCATGGCTTCTGCCCCCTGGACTGAACATTCGTGGACCGGAGGCCCTGGGTCGATTAGCCCACGCCAATCTGCCACGCGCTGCCGCCGGCGAGAGCCAGGGCCAGCACGAACAGGACGACCTTCACGAGACGCGCCATCACGATCGCCTCCACGCCCGGCACCAGCCCACCGCTACGGGCAAGGTGCTCTCCGCTGGCTGGAAGCAAGTGAGCGGCCTCCGGCCCAACCTCCCCCCAAACCCGGTTATCGAAATAAAATCACTCAACTTTGCGTACCAGCCGCCGGTTGACGGCGTCCAGCACCGCCCGGGTCGCCGCCTCCAACTCGTCGCCGTCGATCACGCTGGTCCCCAACAGCAGCCCCTTCCGGCCCTCGCCGCCGCAGCGGACGGCCACCACCAGGGCCGGGATTCCCGCCAGTTCCAGGCGGGTGATGTCTTCGACCGCCCAGGACTCGTCAGCGCCGGCCGCGGCCCGGGCCGCCTCCAGGGCCGCCTCTGCCGCCAGCCGCGGCAGGAAGGTGCGGGCCCGCGGCGCCGAAGCCCGGCCCACGCGGAGGTCGGGACCGCGGCGCAGGCCTACTTCCACTTCCACGTCGCCGCTGCGCCGGTGAACCCCGATCCTGGCCACCTGTGCCCGGATGCCGGGAATCCCCATGGCCCGCGCCTCCTGGACCCTCGCCACCCGGATCCGCGCCGGGTCCACGCTCAGGCCGAACCGGGCGAACAAAAAGGACTTGACGTCGGCGGCGACCTGCGCCGGTGCCTTGCTGCCCTCGGCCAGCACCTCGACTTCTTCGACCGAACCGTCGGCAGCCGGCCGCACCCGGGCGGCGACGACCCCCACCAAACCCTCCAGAGCCCGTTCCAGAGCGGATGCAGCCAGGGGCACCGCAGGACACCACCGGCCCGTCCACCAATTTCCGGTGAAACTTCGCTTCCATGCCTGGCTTTCCTGCCGCCACTGCCATAAACTGTCAGGGCCGCACCCCCACCCGGTCCCGTGTGGTGGTGACCGGCACCCGCTCCCGTGCCGGTCCCGGCAACCGGCCGGAGGCAAGGTCGGATGCCAGTACCCACAGCCCGCCGTGGACCAGGGTGTGCCCGCCCAGCACCACCGGCACCGGGGCCCGCCGCGCGCTGCGGGCCAGGTCCCGGGCCAGGGGATCGGTGATCTCCTCCCAGCGGCCCAGATCGCACCGGAAGCGGTCCCGCTCGCCGACCCGGCGCCCGCCGTGGGCCAGGGCCGGCCGGGTGTCGAAGAGGACGGCGTCGGCCGCAGCGGTGATGCGCTCCATGAAGCGCTCCACGCCCACGTCCTCCAGCCAGGCGCCCACCAGGGAGCGCACCCCGCCGGCCGCCTCCAGGCCCAGGGCCTTCATGCCCCGCTCCTCGGAGATGACCCGCACCCGCACGGTGAAGTGCGCATTGAGGAAAGCCACGATGCCCGGCGGGACGCGGCCGATCAGCAGCAGATCGCCGCGGCCGCGGCGCAGCAGGTCCAGCACGCCCTGAAGGCGCGACGGGTCCCAGGGCAGCTGCTCCAGCACCGCCCGGGCGCGGGGCCCCTGGGCGCCGTGCAGGGCCAGCACCAGCACGTCGGCAGGCGTGTCCACGTCGAAAGCCAGGGCGGGAGCCGCCGGCAGCACCACGCGGCGCAGGCCGGTACGCCGCAGCATTTCGCCCAGCTGGTTGTCCACCACAAGCGCAGGGTCAAGGCACGCCGCCGCCGCGGCGGGGTGAAAGGCGACGACGTCGGGAGACAAAGGGTTGTTGACCACCACGACATGGTCCCGGGACCGCACCAGGCCGGCCCAGGCGGCCAGGTCCGCCGGGCTGGCCAGGGGGCAGGCACCGCCGCCCATGCACACCAGGGCTTCCAGCCGGTGCTCGCCGGCCACCGCCTCCAGCGCCGCCGGCAGCGAGAAGCCCGCCCCGGTGTCCAGGACGGCGCAGCCCATGGCCGCCGCCTCCCGCAGCAGGCCGCTGTCGTCGCTGCCCAGGGCGACGGCGTCGAAAGCGCCGGCGGCGTGGGCCCGTTCCAGCAGGTCCAGGGTCAGGGCCCGCCGCAGCGCCGCCATGTAGGCTTCGTCGGCGTCGACGGCCTGAGGACGGCCGCCCTCCAGAACCAGCAGGCCGACCCGCCGGCTCACCCGCAGGTCCTCAATCCTCCACCGGCTCGATGATGCCGTAACCGCCGCCGCGGCGCCGGTAGACGACGTTCACCTCGCCGGTGTCGGCGTTGCGGAAGACGAAGAAGTCGTGGCCCAGCAGGTTCATCTGCAGGACCGCCTCTTCGGGCCCCATGGGCTTGACCGCAAACTGCTTGACCCGGACGATCCGCATCTCTTCCTCGGGTTCCTCTTCGGTCCCGGCCGCCGCCGGCACCTCCACGGCGGTGCGGCGCGCCCGCCGGTTGATCCGGGTCTTGAACTTACGAATCCGGCGCTCCAGCCGGTCCACGGCATCGTCCACCGAAGCGTAAAGGTCGGGCGTCTCGGCCTCGGCCCGCAGGATCATGCCGTTGACGAACAGCGTCAGTTCCACCCGCTGGCGCCCGCCCTCGACGGTGAGCACGGCCGTGGCCTCGGGCTCGCCGTGGAAGTAGCGGGAGATCTTGCCGACCTTCTTTTCCACGTGGTTCCTCAGCGCGTCGGTGACCTCGATGTTCCGGCCGGTGATGCTGAGACGCACGGGATACCAACCCCTCTCGGGTGTGATGGTCCCTGAAGCCCTATTCGGGAGCCGCATCCGCGACTCCTTGATCACCCCGCCGTTCCCCGGGCGCAGGCCACGCCCTCGGCCATCAGGCGCCGCACCTTGGCCGGCTCGTCGGCCTCGGCATAGATGCGGACCACCGGTTCGGTTCCCGACGCCCGGAAGAGGATCCAGCCGTGGTCTCCCAGAATCAACTTGACCCCGTCCAGCGGGTCCACATGCGTCACGGGAAACCCGGCGAAGGCGTCGGGCGGCGCCTCCCGCAGGCGCTGCATCAGGGCGTCCACGCGGCCGGGGTCGAGCCGCAGGTCGGCCCGGTCGAAGTGATGCCGGCCCACCCGGTCCATCAGGTCCTCCACCAGGCCCGCCAGGCTCCGGCCCCGCTGCACCATCATCTCCAGCAGCAGCAGGTTGCAGAGGATGCCGTCCCGCTCGGGCATGTGGTCCCGCACCCCGATGCCGCCGCTTTCCTCGCCGCCGATGAGCACGGTCTCCTGCAGGGCCCGCCGGCACACGTGCTTGAACCCCACCGGCGTTTCCACATAGGGCAGGCCGTAGGCCAGAGCCAGCCGCTGGATCATCCGCGACCCGGCGAAGGTCTTGACCACCGTTCCGTCGAGGCCGCGGTCCTCGTGCAGGTGCTGCAGCAGCAGCGCGAAGACCCGGTGGGCGTCCACGACGCCGCCCTCCTCGTCGACGGCGGCTACCCGGTCGGCGTCGCCGTCCAGGCAGAGCCCCGCCGCCGCGCCGTGCAGGACCACCGCCGCCCGCGCCGGCCGCAGGTTGCGGGGGATGGGCTCCGGCGGCGTCCCCCCGAAGTCGGGCCGCTGCTCCGCCCGGACCGGCACCACTTCCACCCCTGCCTGCTCCAGCACCCGGTCCAGGCAACCCCGGCCCGCCCCATGCATGAAGTCCACCACCACCCGCAGGCCGGCACGGCCCACGGCCTCCAGGTCCACGTACCGTTCCAGCTGGGCCAGGTAGCCGGGGACGGGGTCGAAGGGCTCCACCCGGCGGGGCAGGTCGTGGGGATCCAGGCGGCGCGGCTCCCGCCCGGCGTCGCGGTTGTGGGCAACGAGGCGCTCCACCTGGGCGGTCATCTCCGGCAGCGCGGCGCCGGCGTAGTGGGCTTTGAGCTTGAAGCCGTTGTACTCGGGCGGGTTGTGGCTGGCGGTGATCATGACGCCGCCGCCCAGGCCGTGCTGGCGGATGGCCCAGGTGACCGCCGGCGTCGGCGCCGGCGCGCTGCAGAGCAGGACCCGCAGGCCGTTGGCGGCCAGTACCGACGCCGCTTCCTCGGCAAAGCGGCGGGACTGGAAGCGCGTGTCGTAGCCCACCACCACGCCGTCGCCGGCGCGGCCTTCCTGCACCAGCCAGTCGGCCGTGGCCTGGGCCACCCGGGCCACGTTGGCCACCGTGAAGTCCTCGCCGATGACGGCCCGCCAGCCGTCGGTGCCGAAGCGGATGTCTGCGGACAAGCCGATCCCCCTGCTGCCTGGAGTTGGCCGTCCGCGGGCGGGTCCCTGCGGGGCCGCCGGTCAGCGGAGAAAGTTGACCAGGGTGGTGTCGAACATCCGGGCCGCCGCGGCCATGGACGTCTGGAGGGTCACCTCGACTGCCCGCAGGTCCACCAGCACCCGGGCCACATCGGCGTCCCTCAGCTCCGAACTGAGCGCCTGCACCTGCAGGCTCAGGTCGGTCAGGCGGTCCACGGTCCACTCGGCCCGGTTCATGCGGGCGCCCACCGCGGAACGGATGCGCAGCAGCTCGTCCACGACCCGGTCGATTTCGGCCAGATCGGAACCGCTCAGCGATGCGACGTCATTGGCCCGCATATGCTCCACCGCTGTTGCCAGGACCTCCAGGACGTGCTCCAGCACCCTGCCGTCCTGGTTGACCTGCAGGAGGACGCCCGGCCCGATGGTCCGCTCGATGGCCCCGTAATTCCCGTGATACTCGACATGGCCATCGACAGGGTCCGTCGACGCCAGCAGGGTAAAAGGTTTCGTCAGCGTCTCGGTACCGGCGAACAGGTACCGGCCCTTGTACTGGGTATTGGCCACTTCCACCAGGTGCTCCAGCAGCTGACCCAACTCATCCGCCGCCGCCTCGCGGTCGGTGTCGGCCAGGGTGCCGTTGGCAGCCAGGATCACCAACTCCCGGGCCCGGTGCAGGACGTTGTGGACTTCCTGCAGGGCCGCGTCGGTGGCCCCCAGCCAGTCCCGGGCATCCAGGGCGTTGCTGAGGAACCGCTCTATGTCCACCAGTTCCGAGTCGAACCGCATCACCCGCGACACCGCCAGGGGATCGTCGGAGGGCCGGTGCAGGCGGATGCCGCTGGATGCCTGAGTGTAAAGCTGGATCTGCCGCCGCTGGTTGCGGGCCAGGTTCTGGGTGAAGTGGTTCACGTACATCGAATGGGTGACGCGCACCTCAGGCCCTCCTCACGTCAGCGGCCGACCACGCCGGTGCGGGTGATCAGGGTCTCCAGCATCTGGTCGATCGTCGTGATCATCCGGGCGGCCGCCTGGTAGGCGTGCTGGTACATGAGCATGGCGGCCATCTCTTCATCCAGGGAAACGCCGGACACCTGATCCCGCTGGTTGTTGACCTGGGTCAGCAGCAGCTGCTGGTGCTCCTCCCGGCGCTGGGCCTCCGCCGAGGCCACGCCCAGCCGGGCCACCCAGGTGCGGTAGGCGTCGTCCAGGGTGGCGTTGAGTGAGTCCAGGGCCTCGTACCGAAGCGATGCGATGGCTCGAGCATTGCTGCCGTCGCCTGGCGGCGGGCTGCCGGATCCTGAGGCAGCCGCCGCTACATTCCGGGGGTCGTCGATGGCCAGTTCCCACTGGTCCAGGCGGTCACCAAACTTGAAGAAGTCCCGCTGCACATCGTCGTCGAGACCCCGCCCCAACCGATGCTGGGCGTTGACCTGGTCGACCAGTGCCCTGGCCATGGCCAGCAAGTCGTCGCGGTAGCCGGCCACTTCGACGTTGATCAAATCCAGGATGCCGCCGATGCCGCCGCTCTGCGCCGGCACGGCATTGGAGGTGCCATCCCAAACCACCCGCCACTGGACCCGGCCCGAGGGGTCGGTGAAGCTGTCCAGGCTCAGGGCCCGCACGCCGTGCTCCCCTACCAGGTCGACACCGCCGATGTTGACCCGCAGCACGCCGCGCTTGCCCTCGATGACGGTAACCCCGAGGTGGCTGGACAGTTCCTCCACGGCCAGGGCCCGCTGGTCGCGGAGGTCGTTGGCCGGATGGCCCGAAGCCTCGGCGGCGATGATCTGCACGTTGAGCTGGTGGATGCGCTGGGCCAGGGCGTTGACATTCTGCACCCGCTGGTGCAGTTCCGCCAGCAGGTCGTCCTGCAGGCCCGCCAGCCGCATGTCCACGTCCTGGAAGGTGGCGATGAGGGTCTGGGACCGCTCCAGCACCGAGACCCGGGCGGCCATGCTCTCAGGGTCGGCGGCCAGCACCTCCCAGGCTTCCCACCAGCGGTCCAGAGCGCCGCGGATGCCCTTGTCGGTGGGCTCGTTGATGATCAACTCGATGCGCTCCAGGGTCTGGCGGTAGGCGGTCCAGCGGGCCAGTTCGCCCGCGCCGCTCCACACCTGCCGGTCCAGGAAGGCGCTGCGCAGCGCCACCACCCGCTCCACCACCACGCCGGCGCCCAACTGGCCGCCCCAGGTGCCTGCGCCGGGAAGGTCCAGCGGCCGCGCCTGCCGCAGCAGCGCCCGCTGCCGCGTGTACCCCCGGGTGCTGGCGTTGGCGATGTTGTGGGAAGTGACGTCCATGCCGCGCTGCTGTGCCCACAGGGCCTGCTTGGCGATTTCCAATCCGAAGAACGTGCCCGGCATGTGCGAATCCCCCGATCCTGTTCAGGCGCGGCGGTCCACCACGGGACTCCGCCCCTGGGCCAGCCGCCCCTGGGCCCCGTAGGTGACGCCGGCGGCGCCGCGCTCCAGCACGCTGATGCTGAACTGGACGAACTGCAGGGCCCCGCGCAGGAGGCTGACGTTCTCGTCCACCACGCGGCGCAGTTCTTCCAGCACCGACCGCAGCCGGGTGCTGACCTCCTCAACCTGCCGGCGCTGGTCCTCGTCCAGGCCGGCCAGGACGTCCTCCCGGCCCGGCAGGGTGCCCGCGTCGCCGGGCTTCCCGGCCAGGGCCCGGCCTGCCGCTTCCAGTTCGGAATCCAGTTGGCCGAGGCGCGCCAGCAGCAGCTCCTCGGCCCGGACCACCGGCTCCAGGTCCTGGGGACGGCCTCCCAGCAGGATGTCCTGCTTCTGCCGGGCCAGCGAGAGCAGGTCCTCGTAAACCCGGCAGTAGCCCTCCAGGACCTCGACCAGCGCCGTCACCGGCGCTCCTGCTCTCCCAGGGCCCGGTCCGTCACCAGGCGCTCGATGATCTTGGCCGCCACGTCGCTGGAAGATGGGTTGTAGGTGCCGCGGGCCAGGGCGTCGCGGACCCGCGCCACCCGCTCGCTGCCGGCATCGGGCAGCGCCTTGGCCAGCTTGACCCAGTGGGCCACGCGGCGGGCGTCCTCGGAGAGGCGCACCCGGTCCCCTTCCTTGACCTCGGCGGGCTCAGGGTCGGCCTGCCGGCGCTGGTTCACCCGCTCCAGGTAGACCTTCAGCACCTGGTTGGCCTGTGCCCGAGAGATCATCATGGCGGCTCACCCTCGTCTTCACCTGCGTGTCGATCCGGTCAATGACCGTCGTCCCGCAAGCGACGGTCAAACGTGTACATCTTCGGGGAACCCGCCTTGCGTTCCGGGGCCAGCTGCCGCCGCATGCGCTCGGCGCAGGCGGGGCAGATGTGCCCCGAATCCAGCGGAACCCCGCAGAACCGGCAGGCCAGCACCTGGCTGGTTCCCTGCAGCCGCAGCCGCCCTGTACGCAGAAAGTGCAGGATCCGCCGTTCCGACACCCCGGTGCCGGCGGCCACGTCGGCCACATCGGCGCTGGGGTGGTCCTGCAGGTAGCGGCGCACCTGGTCGAACTCGGCTTCCTCCTGCTGGCGGCAGTCGGGGCAGAGCCCGGGCTGCAGGGCCGGGTACAGTCTCCCGCATTCGGAGCAGTTGGCCAGCACCGGTGTCACCTGCCCTCACGGGATTATATCGGTCGCCTGGACACCCTTGTTAGGCCGTCACGGCAGGGCCCGGCGCGGGCCGTTGTCGGCCAGCACGGCCGCCCACACCCCCACCGCGCCGGCCGCCAGCAGGGCCCGGGCCGCGGCGTCCAGGGTGCTGCCCGTGGTGATCACGTCGTCCACCAGCAGCACCCGGCGGCCGGCCAGCCGCCGCGCCGCGTGCGGCACGGCTTCCGCGGCCCCCCGCAGGTTGCGCCGCCGCTGGGCACCCGTCAGCCCGCTCTGGGCCCGCACAGCCCGGGTGCGCCGCAGCGCCCCGGGCAGGAAAGGTCGACCGCACAGCACCGCCAACTGGTCGGCCAGCGCCAGGGCCGGGTGGTGGCCGCGGCGCCGGAGGCGCCGGGGGTCCAGGGGCGGCGCCGTCACCAGGTCGAAGACCACGCCGTCGGCCAGCAGCCGGCGGGCCAGCATCTCGGCCAGGGGCGGCAGCAGGAAGCGCTGCCCCTTTTCCTTGACCGCGTTGACCGTCCACTTCAGCAGTCCCCGGTACAGGCCCAGGCAGGTGACGCCGGCGAAGGCCGGCGGCCGCACCCGGCAGGACCAGCACCGGGGCGGGGCCGGCGGCACCCGCACGGGACCGGCTGCCGTCCCGGCCCCGGCGGCGGCCGCCCTGCCCCAGGGCCCCACCGCCACCGGCCGCCCGCAGCGGGGACAGCGGTCCGGCGGCAGCCAGGACAGTTCTACCCGGCACCGGCCGCAGACGGCCGGCGCTCCCTGCAGGCCGCACCACAGGCACGCCCCGGGCATGGGAAAGATCAGCTCGCGGAGGTGGGCCCACATGGGGAAGGCGTTCGGGGGAGCCCTGCCAGTTCCTTCCTGAGCGTCAGGACTGGGGCCGCTGCCGGAGCGCGGCCGCCGTCAGGGACCGGCCGCGTCCCGGTCGGCCTGGAACGGCACGGCGGCAGTGCCCGCGCCGGACCCGGAACCCGGGTCCCCGGCCGCCGGCACGCCGCCGATGATCCGGGCCAGGGTGGCCCAGGCGGAGCGCGGGTCGTACCCGTCGGTCAGGTCCACGGTGATGGTGACGGGGTGGCGGCACATCAGGCGCCCGGCCTGGAAGGGGTCGGTGCCGGCAGCCGCGGGCCAGCGCAGCACCCGCAGCCCGGGGCGGCGGTAGGCCAGGCGGGTCAGGATGGCCCAGGTGTCGTCGCTGGACCCGGCGTCCACCACCACCAGCTCGTACTCCAGGGACCACGGCCCGGCGCCGGCGCCCGACAGCAGGGGACGCATGAAGGACTCGATCTCATCCTCGCGGTTGGAAACGACGACCAGGATGCTGACCGGTGACGCCCGCGGGCCGCCGTGCATGGCCCGGCGGCGCCAGGCGACCAGCAGCGGCACGCCCATCAGCGCGGCGGCCAGCACCCAGGCGGTCCAGGCCTGTTCGGGAAGCAAGGCGGTCCACCCCACCAGCGGCGCGGGTCACTGTACCAGCAGGCTATGCCGCGCCGGCGCCGCCGGTCACGGCAGCCGGCCCCGCAGGCGGTCCACCAGCGCGGTGAAGCGCCCGTCACCGCCGGCGGTCATCACGGCTCGCCGCACCGCCGAAGGGCTGGCCACCAGCACCAGCCGCCGCCGGGCCCGCGTGATGCCGGTGTAGAGCAGGTTGCGGCGCAGCAGCGGCCGGTGGCTGTCGTGAAGGCAGAGGATGACGGTATCGAACTCGGACCCCTGGCTCTTGTGGACCGTGGCGCAGTACGCCAGGCGCAGGTCCGCCAGTTCGTCGCCGCTGAAGGCCACCAGGTCGCCGTCGAAGTCGACCTCCACCAGCCGTTCGTCGGGCGCCAGGCGCGCGACGATGCCCAGGTGGCCGTTGAAGACGCCAGACCGGCCCTTGCCGTAGTGGTTGCGGGTACACATGACCTTGTCGCCCAGGCGGAACTCCTCGTCGCCCACCCGCATGCCCCGGCCCGGGTTCAGCAGGGCCTGCAGGCGGCGGTTGAGGGTGTCGACGCCGGCGGGACCCCGCCGCACCGGCGCCAGCACCTGCCACTGGACCGGCGACAACCCCGCCGAGGCCAGGGCGGCCGCGTGGGCCACCACCCGCTCCACGGCCTCCTCGGCGCTGCGGCACGGCTCCCAACGGAACCCGTCGGCGTCGGCCGGCGGCACCGCTCCCCGCCGCACGGCGTGGGCCGCCGCCGTGATGCCCGATCCCTCGTCCTGGCGGTACACCCGCTCCAGGCGGACGCAGGGCACCCCGGCCTCGATCAGGTCGCCCAGGACCCGGCCGGGACCCACGGGGGGCAGCTGGTCCACGTCGCCCACCAGCACCACCCGCATCCCCTCCGGCACCGCGCGGAACAGGGCCGCCCCCAACAGCACGTCCATCATGGACGCCTCGTCCACCACCAGCAGGTCCCCGTCCAGGGGGTGGTCCTCATCCCGCCGGAACCAGGCTTCCTGGCCGTCACCCTCCTGGGGGGACGCCTCCAGCAGGCGGTGCAGGGTGGCCGCCGGCTGGCCGGTTACGTCGGACAGGCGGCGCGCGGCGCGGCCCGTGGGCGCCGCCAGCACCGGCCGGCATCCTCCGGGCAGGCCCGACGCCGCCGCCAGCAGGGCCCGGACGGTCAGGGTCTTACCCGTGCCGGGACCGCCGGTGATGATCACCAGGGGATGGGTCAGCGCCGCCCGGACCGCCCGGGCCTGCTGCGGGTCCAGCATCTCCCACCCCGCGGGAGGCTCGTCGGACCCGCCGGGGAGCCCATCCGCCGGCGGTGCCTGGCCCGGCCCCAGGCCTGCGCCCGCCAGCAGCTGGCGCAGGTGATCGGCCAGGTCCACCTCGGCCTCGTAAAGGGGCGGCAGGTAGACCCGGTCCTCCTCCAGCACCACCTGGCCCTGGTCGGCCAGGGCCTCCAGGCGGCGAGCCATCAGTTCGGCGGGATCCCCGTGGCGGCCCGGGGGATCGTGGCTGAGGCGCCGCAGGGCCCGGGCCGCCGCCTCACCCGCCGGCAGGTAGACGTGGCCCTCCTCCCAGGTGGCCTGCTGCAGCACGTGCAGCAGCGCCGCGTCCAGCCGCCGGGGGTCGTCGGGATCGGCGCCGGCGCGCAGGGCCAGGGCGTCGGCGGTCTGGAAGGGCAGGCCCGGCAGGCTGGTCAGGGCGCGGTAGGGATCCGCCCGCACCCGTTCCACCGCCGCCGGGCCCCAGCGGGCTTGCAGCCGCCAGGCCACGTCGGGGGGCAGTCCCAGGCGGCGCAGTTCCGCGGCCGCCTCCAGGGCCTCGAAGCGCTGGGCCACCGCCCGGGCGATGCGGTCGCGCCGGGCCGGGCCGATGCCGGGCACCTCCAGCAGGCAGTCGGGATCCTCCAGGATGCGCCGGGGGGCTTCGGGTCCCAGGTGCTCCACCAGGCGGCGGGCCAGGCCCGGGCCGACGCCCTCGATGCCCGCCCCAGCGATGAGGCGGACCAGCGCCTCCGCGTCGTAGGGGGAAGGAAATTCCCAGTGGGTCACCCGGAACTGCCGGCCGTAGCGGGGGTGGTCGGCCCAGACCCCCGTGACCTCCAGGCGCTCCCCGGGAAGCAGGTGGGGCAGGAAGCCGACGATGACCACCTCGTCCTCGCCGGCGTCACACTGGGCCACGGCGTAGCCGTCGTCGCCCCGGTAAAGAAACCGCCGCAGGGCGACGGTCAGGCTCTCGCCGGCGGCGATCACGGCCGCGGCTGCACCGCGAACATCAACTCGCCCTCGGCCACCACCGCGCCGTCCACGGTGGCGACGCCGCGGCCCTTGCCCACGGTGCCCCGGGCCCGGATGATCTCCACGTCCAGGATCAGGGTGTCGCCCGGGCGGACCGGCCGGCGGAAGCGCACACCGTCAACCCCGGCGAAGAAGGCCAGGCGCCCGCGGTGCTCCTCCTGGGCCAGCACCGCCACGGCGCCCACCTGCGCCAGGGCCTCGATGATCAGCACTCCCGGCATCACCGGCTCACCGGGGAAATGGCCCTGGAAGAAGGGCTCGTTGATGGTGACGTTCTTCCGGCCCCGGGCGCGGACCCCCGGCACCAGGTCCTCGATGACGTCCACCAGCAGGAACGGAGGCCTGTGGGGGATGATCTGCTGGATCTCGGCAGCGGACAGCCTCACGGCCCAGCCCCTTCCCTTTCAGTTCCTTCGACGGGAGGGGCGGCGGTTCCCTGCGGCGGCACTGGACAGGCCTCAGCGCACCAGTTGATTGGCCAGGGCCATCATGTCGTCGGTGGTCTGGACGACCCGGGCGCTGAGCTGGAACGTGCGCTGGGCCAGGATCATGGCCACCATCTCGGCCGCCACGTCCACATTGGACATCTCGTAGGCCCCCTGGCGGAGGACGCCGGCGCCGTCGTCGCCCGGCTCCACCACATCCTCGGCGCCCGAGGCCGGGGTGGCGGCGAACAGGTTGTTGCCCAGCGCCTCGAGGCCCGACGGGTTGGGGAACATGGCCAGCCCGATGGTGGCGATGACCCGGCGGCGGCCGTCGCCCTCGACGGTGACGGTGCCGTCGGGGTCCACCGTAAAGGTCTCGGCCCACCGGGGCAGCTCGATGGGATCGTTGTCGTCGTCCAGCAGCAGGCTGCCGTCGGCGTGGACCAGGCGCCCCTCCGCGTCGGTGGTGAAGGTGCCGTCCCGGGTGTAGACGATGCGGCCGTCGGGCGCCCGCAGCCGGAAGAAGCCGCTGCCCTCGATGGCCAGGTGGTAGGGATCGCCGGTGGTCTGCAGGGCTCCCTGCCGCGGGTCGGGCAGCACGGCGACCACGTTGACCCCGGTGCCCACCTGGGGCGGGCCATCCACGCCGGGCAGCGCCGGGCGCAGCAGCCGCTGCGACACCTCGTCCCGGAACGAAGGCCGCCCGGCCCGGAATCCGGGGGTGTTGACGTTGGCTAGGTTGTGGCCGACCACATCGACGGCGAGGCTGCCGGCCCTCATCCCCGCCGCGCCGATCCACAGGCTGTACACGTGGGAGCCCTCCTCCCCCGCGGCTCAGGGTGCCGCGACCCGATCATGAGAGCCGGGCCAGCTCCGTGGCCGCCAGCCGCAGCGTCTCGCTGTGGACCTGGATGGCCCGCTGGCTGGCCTCGTAGGCCCGGAAGGCGTCGATCATCTCCACCGCGGCGCGGACCGCGTCCACGTTGGCTTCCTCCAGGAAACCCTGCCGCACCCGGTACCCTGCCGCCGGAACCGGCGGGCCCGACTCGGTGGTGGGGATGAAGGTGCCGGCCGCGTCGCGCTGGGCCTTTTCGGGCACGGGGAAGGTGACCACCTGCAGGCGCCCGGCGCGGCGGGTGCCCGAGTATACGGTGCCGTCGGGCTCCACCGTCACCGGCTCATCGTCCACCCGCAGGGGACCGGTCTCGCCCAGCACGATGTACCCCTCGGCCGTCACCAGGGTGCCGTCGGCAGCGCGGCGGAAGTCGCCGGCCCGGGTGTAGCGGGCGCCCTCGGGGGTCAGCACCACGAAGAAGCCCGGCCCCTCCAGGGCCAGGTCCAGGGGCCTGCCCGTCTCCCGCAGGGCTCCCTGGGTGACGTCGTTGTCGACGGCGGCCACTGCCGGGCCCAGGCCCACCACGCCCACGGGCACGGCGGAGCCGTCCAGCCGGTGAAGCAACAGCTGCCCGAACTCGCCCAGCGCGGGACGCCGGGCCTTGTAGCCGGGCGTGTTCAGGTTGGCCAGGTTGACGCTGTTGATCTCGTGGCGGAGGCTGTGGCTGAGCATGCCGGCCGCCGACACGTAGAGACCCCTGATCAAGGGCGAAACCCTCCCGAACCCTTGTATCGGGTGCAGGAGGGCAGGTGTTTAGCGCCGCGCGGGGGCTCCCCTGGGCGCCCTCAGCGGGTGTAGAGGGGCAGCCGGTCCAGGGACCCCAGGGCCCGCAGGGTCCCCAGGGCCACGCAGTCCAGGGGATTCTCGGCGATGTGGACGGGCACGCCGGTCTCCCGGCTCAGCAGGACGTCCATGTCCTTGAGCAGGGCGCCGCCCCCGGTGAGCACGATGCCCCGGTCGATGATGTCGGCGGCCAGTTCCGGCGGCGTCTGTTCCAGCACCGCCTTGACCGCGCCGACGATCTCGGCCAGGGGCTCCTTCATGGCCTCGTGCACGTGGGCCGAGGTCAGCACCAGGTTCCGGGGCAGCCCCGAAACCAGATCGCGGCCGCGGACCTCGTACTCGTCCACCTGCCTGGGCATGCAGGCGGTGCCCACCTGCATCTTCAGCTCCTCGGCGGTGCGCTCACCGATCAGCAGGTTGAACTCCTGGCGGGCGTAGCGGACGATGGCGGCGTCCAGGGCATCGCCCCCCACGCGGATGGAACGGCTGGCCACGATGCCGCCCAGGGACAGGACCGCCACGTCGGAGGTGCCGCCGCCGATGTCCACCACCATGTTGCCGCGGGGCTCGGCGATGTCCAGTCCCGCCCCCAGGGCGGCGGCCACGGGTTCTTCCATGACGTAGGCCTGGCGCGCCCCGGCCTGCAGCACGGCGTCCACCACGGCCCGCCGCTCCACCGACGTGACCCCCGACGGCACGCAGACCACGATGCGCGGGCGGAAGAACAGGCTGCGGCCGGCGGCGCGGCGGATGAACACCCGCAGCATCAACTCGGTGACCTCGTAGTCGGCGATGACGCCGTCACGCAGGGGCCTGAGGGCGATGATGTTGCCGGGCGTGCGGCCCAGCATGCGCCGGGCCTCTTCGCCCACGGCCAGCACCCGCCGCGTTTCGCCGTCCAGCGCCACCACCGACGGCTCGCGCAGCACCACGCCCCTGTCCCGTGTCACCACCAGGCTGTTGGCTGTACCGAGATCGATGCCGAGATCGCGCGGCGACGCCATGCTGCGGATCCGCCCCCCCAGGATCATGAAAGACGCCTGGGAATGCTTCCGCTTTTTGGACGGGAATCCTCCAGGCCGGGCGTGGGCCGGAGGGACTCAGGACCGCTGGCGGCGGTACTTCTGGCGGGTAGCCTCGCCGCCGCGGATGTGGCGCTCGGCCTTGTTGAGGTCGAGGACCCGTTTGACCCGGGCGGCCAGTTCCCGGTCCAGGGCCGGGAGGCGTTCGGTGACGTCTTTATGGACGGTGCTCTTGCTGACCCCGAACACCACGGCGGCGTCGCGGACCGTGGCGTGGGTGCGGGCGATGTACTCACTGACCTCGAGGACCCGCTTGTGGATGTGTTCCTTCACCGCCCCGCCCCCCTTGCCGGGAATCGCGGTTCATCTATATGCCAGGGGGGGTGAAAAATGCCTGACGGCCCCCGCGGGGGCCGTCAGGGGCGGCGATGGGATGCGGCCGGCGGCCGGCGTGGGCGCCGGGCCGGCTCAGGAACCCTGGGGCAGCACCGTCAGCGGGTCCACGGCCTCCCCGTCCCACTGCAGTTCGAAGTGCAGGTGGGGCGGCTGGCCAGCCTTGACCGGCGCCGAGGCGCCCACGGTGCCGATGGGGTCTCCCGCCCGGACCTCGACGCCCTGGGCGACGCCGGGGCGGTCCAGGTTGGCGTAGCGGCTGACGTAGCCGGGAGCGTGCTGGATCTCCACCACCCAACCCCATGCATCATCCAGATACACGGCGGTCACCCGCCCGTCGGCCGCCGCCAGCACCGGTTGACCGGCAGGGGCCGAGACGTCGATGCCGTTGTGAAAACGCCAGTCGTCCATGGTGGCGTCGCGGCCCCAACCGTGGGCGGTCGTCACCGGTCCCGACACCGGCCAAACCAGCGACTCCGGCGGGCTCAGCACCGGCTCGGCGCTCTCGCCGCCGCCCGCGGCTCCCTCACTGCCGGCGGCCTGCGCGTCGGCAGGGTCCACGACGATGATGCGGGGTTCCGGCCGGGCGGCTTCCGTCCCGTCCTCCTGCCCGGCGGGAGCGGAACCGTTCTCGGGTGGCCGGCCGGCCGCCTGGTAGATGAGCACCGCCAGGGCGGCGGCGGCCAGGCCGGCCACTGCCAGGCCCCGGCGCGTGCGGGGCGGCAGCCGGCCCAGGGTCCCGGCCAGCGCCCGCCGCAGCCGGTCGGCCCGGCCGCGGAAGCCCTCCTGCTCCATGGAGCACCACCTCGCCGCGTATTCTTGCCACCGCTGGCGCGATTATGCAGGTCACTCCACGAAGATGGGCCGCAGCACGGTGCCCGGGTAGTAGTGGGCGAGGATGGCGTCGTAGGAGGAACCCCGGCGGGCCATGCCCTCGGCTCCGTACTGGGACATCCCTACGCCGTGGCCGTAGCCCCGGACGGAGAAGGTCACGCCCGAGGCGTCTTCCTGCCAGGAGAACCAGGTGGAATTGAGGTTGAGGCGCTGCCGGACATCGCGGCTGTCGAGGGTGGCGGTGCCTACCCTGAGACGCTTCACCCGGCCGCTGGGGGTCATCTCCAGCGCCTCCAGCACGGCCTGCCCGCCGCTGCCGGCGGCGGCCGGCACGTCCAGGTCCAGTTCCAGGCGGCGGGCCAGTTCTTCCCAGGAGAGACGCACGGTCTGCACGGCCCGCGGCGACCGCTCTTCGTACGGCGAGGGCACGCTGGCCAGGTAGGGTACGGCCTCGCCCCAGACATGCTCGGCGGCCTCGGTGCGGCCGCCGCTGGTGGAGTGGTAGACAGCGTCGATGGGCCGGCCGTCGTACATCAGGATCAGGCCGCGGGTGGCCTCCACGGCCTGCTCCACCCGCTGCCGGTACGCCGGGTAGCGCAGGGAGCCCCAGCGGCGGCGCAGCTCCTCGTCGCCGGCGTAGGCCTGGTGAACGCCAGGGTCGGTGCAGACGTCGGCGGCGGGGTGCCGGTCGCACCCGGCGCCCCCGAAGACCCGCATGCGGCGCACGGCGTAGGTGCGGGCCACCACCGCCTGGGCCTTCAGCGCCTCCAGCGGGAAAGTGGCGGGCATCTCGGCGGCCACCACGCCCCGCACGTAGGTCTCCAGGGGCATCAGCACCAGCCTGTCCTCCTCATGGAGGTAGACGCGGATGGGCAGGTCGCCCTGGGCGGCGCCGGGCTGCGGCTCCGGCGGCGGCACGCTGCCCAGGCCCGCCAGGTACAGCGGCAGGCCCAGCACCGTGATGACCACCAGCAGCGTCAGGGCGAGCAGGCCCCGCAGCAACCCGGCACCTCCCCGGACAAGGGTCCGGTCGATCCTTATGCGCGGGGGGATGGGGGAATGCGGGAAGCCTTGAGGATGCACGAAGCCCGCAGGGCGAGCCTGCGGGCTTCACAATGCGTCGTCGGGCGTGTGTTCTGCCGGCCGCGGGCATGGTCCGGTTCGGCACAGCCGGGTCGGGTGCGGCTCAGGCGCTGCCGGCCACCCGCAGCCGGTTCAGGGCCCGCTCCAGGGCAGCCCTGGCCCGGGCGTGGTCCCAGTTGGCCTGCCGCTCCTGCAGCCGCCGGCGGGCCCGCTCGGCGGCCCGCTGGGCGCGGGCCACATCAATCTCGGCGGCGGTCTCGGCCGCGTCGGCCAGGATCACGGCCCGGTTGCGGGCGAACTCGAAGAAGCCGCCGGACACCGCCAGCTTCTCCCGCCGGCCTTGCTTGCGGTAGACCACGGGGCCCACCCGCAGGGCCGCCACCATGGCCTGGTGGTTGGGCAGCACGCCGAACAGGCCGTCGAGGCCGGGCAGGATCAGCGAGTCGACCTCTTCGGTCAGGACCACCCGCTCGGGCGTGATCACTTCCAGTTGAATCCGCTTCGTCATCGGGGCCGCCTCCGGCCTTACAGGGTCTTGGCCTTCTCCACGGCCTCGTCGATGGTGCCCACCATGTAGAAGGCCATCTCAGGCAGGTCGTCGTGCCGGCCCTCCAGGATCTCCTTGAAGCCCCGCACCGTCTCCTCGCGGGAAACGTACTTGCCGGGCAGGCCGGTGAAGACCTCGGCCACGAAGAACGGCTGCGACAGGAACCGCTCCAGCTTCCTGGCCCGCTGGACGATGAGCTTGTCTTCCTCGCTCAGTTCGTCCATGCCCAGGATGGCGATGATGTCCTGCAGGTCCTTGTACCGCTGCAGCACCTGCTGCACGCCGCGGGCCACCTGGTAGTGCTCCTGCCCGACGATGTTGGGATCCAGGATGCGCGACGTGGACGCCAGCGGGTCCACGGCGGGATAGATACCCTTCTCGAAGATGGACCGCTCCAGCCGGATGGTGGAGTCCAGGTGGGCGAAGGTGGTCACCGGCGCCGGGTCGGTGTAGTCGTCGGCGGGGACATACACCGCCTGCACGGAGGTGATGGAGCCCTTGCGGGTGGTGGTGATCCGCTCCTGCAGGTTGCCCATCTCGGTGGCCAGCGTGGGCTGGTAACCCACGGCGCTGGGCATGCGGCCCAGCAGCGCCGACACCTCGGAACCGGCCTGGGTGAAGCGGAAGATGTTGTCGATGAAGAGCAGCAGGTCCTGGCCTTCCTCATCCCGGAAGTACTCGGCGAAGGCCAGGCCCGCCAGGCCCACCCGCAGGCGGGCGCCGGGAGGCTCGTTCATCTGGCCGTAGACCAGCACCGTCTTGTCGATGACGCCCGATTCCTTCAACTCGTTGTACAGGTCGTTGCCCTCGCGGGTGCGCTCGCCCACGCCGCAGAAGACCGAGAAGCCGCCGTGCTTGTAGGCGACGTTGTGGATCAGCTCCTGGATGAGTACCGTCTTGCCCACGCCGGCGCCGCCGAACAGGCCGACCTTACCGCCGCGGGCGAAGGGCGCGATCAGGTCGATGACCTTGATGCCGGTCTCCAGGATCTCGGTGGCCGGGCTGACCTCGCTGACGTCGGGCGCCGGCCGGTGGATGGGGTAGTACTTCTCGGCCTGGGGCGGCTCCATGCCGTCGATGGGCTCACCCAGCACGTTGAACATCCGCCCCAGGGTGCTGCGGCCCACCGGCACCTTGATGGGCCCGCCGGTGTCCACGGCCTCCATGCCCCGCTGCAGGCCGTCGGTGGACGCCATGGCCACGCAGCGCACCAGGTTGTTGCCCAGGTGCTGGGCCACCTCCACCGTCAGGTTGATGTTGCGGGGATCGCCCTCGGGCGTGCGGATGACGATGGCGTTGTAAATCTCGGGCAGGTGTCCCGATTCAAACTCGACGTCGACCACCGGCCCGATCACCTGGGCGACGCGGCCGACCCGCCTGGTCTCGGTCTCGGCCGCCTTGACCGCCTGGTCCATCCCTTGTCCCTCCTAGCCTTTCAGGGCCTCAGCGCCGCCCACGATCTCGGCGATCTCGGTGGTGATCGCCGTCTGGCGGGCACGGTTCATCTGCAGGGTCAGCGTTTCGACCAGTTCCTCGGCGTTGTCGGTGGCGTTCTTCATGGCCGTCATGCGGGCCCCCAGCTCGCTGGCCTTGGCCTCCAGCAGGGCCCGGTACACCACCGTTTCCACGTAGCGCGGCAGCAGCTGGTCCAGGATGGCCGCCGCCGAGGGTTCAAACAGGTACTCGCGGCGGTAGGGGTCGCCCGCTGCCGGGTCCTCCGCCCGAGCGGCGCCGGCCGCCGGGGTGGCCGCCTCCACGCCGCCCACCGGCAGCAGCGTCTCCACCACCGGCCGCTGGGACACCGCCGATACGAACTGGCTGTAGACCAGAAGCACGCGGTCCGCCTGCCCCGACTGGAAGGCTTCCTTGCAGGCGCGGGCGATGTCCCGGGCCTTGGCAAATTCGATGGTCTCGCCCAGGTCCAGTTCGTCCCGCACCATGGCGATGCCGGTGCGCCGGAAGAACTCCCGGCCGCGCCGGCCCACCGCCATCAGGGTGACGTCCTTGCCCTCCAGTTCCCGCAGGGCGCGCTGGGCCGCGCGGATCAGGTTGGCGTTGTAGGCGCCGGCCAGGCCGCGGTCGGCGGTGATCAGGACCAGCAGCACCCGCCGCTCCTGCTCGCGGCGCTCCAGCAGCGGGTGGCTGTAGTCCTGGACGGCGCCGGCCACCCGGTTGATCAGTTCCCGCAGCTTGGCGGCGTAGGGCCGCCCCGCCCTGGCCTGCTCCTCGGCCCGCTTCAGCTTGGCGGCCGCCACCATGTACATGGCGCGGGTGATCTGCTGGATGTTGTTGACCGCGCGGATGCGCCGCCGGATGTCACGCAGCGTCGCCATGGCTCATCCCTGCCGTCGGGCGGGTCAGGACGCGGCCTGGGCCGATGCCCCGCTGCCCCCGCCGAAGGTCCGCTTGAACTCGGCGATGGCCGACTTCAGCGCCTCTTCGTTGTCCGCCGTGATCTCCCGGTTGCTGCGGATGGATTCCAGGATCTCCGGCCTGGATGTCCGCAGGTAGCGCAGGAACTGGCTCTCGAAGGCCCGCACCTGCTCCACCGGGATGTCGTCCACGTATCCGTGGATGCCCAGGTAGATGGCGCACACCTGCTCTTCCATGGGCATCGGCTGGCGCTCGTCCTGCTTGAGGATCTCGGTGACCCTCTGGCCCCGGGCCAGCCGCGCCTGGGTGGCCTTGTCCAGGTCGGAGCCGAACTGGGCAAAGGCCGCCAGCTCGCGGTACTGGGCCAGGTCCAGGCGCAGGCTGCGGGCCACCTGCTTCATGGCCTTGGTCTGGGCCGAGGAACCCACGCGGGACACGGACCGGCCCACGTCGATGGCCGGCCGGATGCCCGAGTAGAACAGGTCGGCTTCCAGGAAGATCTGGCCGTCGGTGATGGAGATGACGTTGGTGGGGATGTAGGCCGAGATGTCGCCGGCCTGGGTCTCGATGACGGGCAGCGCCGTCAGCGAGCCGCCCCCCATCAACTCGTCGTGCAGCCGGGCCGCCCGTTCCAGCAGCCGCGAGTGCAGGTAGAACACGTCGCCGGGGTACGCCTCGCGGCCCGGCGGGCGCCGCAGCAGCAGCGCCAGCTCGCGGTAGGCCCACGCGTGCTTGGTCAGGTCGTCGTAGGCCACCAACACGTCCCGGTGCTCTTCGTACATGAAGTACTCGCCGATGGCGCAGCCGGCGTAGGGCGCGATGTACAGCAGCGGCGCCGGCTCGCTGGCGGTGGCCGACACCACCACCGTGTAGTCCATGGCGCCGTACTTCTTCAGGGTCTCCACCACGCCGGCCACCGTGGACGCCTTCTGGCCGATGGCCACGTAGATGCAGATGACGTTCTGGTCCTTCTGGTTGATGATGGTGTCCACGATCAGGGAGGTCTTGCCCGTCTGCCGGTCGCCGATGATGAGCTCGCGCTGGCCGCGGCCGATGGGGATCATGGAGTCGATGGCCTTCCAGCCCGTCTGCAGCGGCTCATTCACCGACTGGCGGTAGATGACGCCGGGAGCCGGCGACTCAATGGGCCGGAACCTGGTGGCCTTGATCTCGGGCCCGCCGTCCAGGGGCTGGCCCAGCGGGTTCACCACCCGGCCCAGCAGTTCGGGGCCCACCGGCACCTGCACGATGCGGCCGGTGCGGCGCACCTCGTCGCCTTCCTTGATGCCGGTGTAGGGACCCAGGATGACGACGCCCACCGTGTCCTCGGCCAGGTCCATGGCCATGCCGTAGACGCCGTTGGAGAACTGGACCAGTTCCATGGCCATGACCGACTCCAGCCCGTAGACCCGGGCGGCGCCGTCGGCGATCTGGATAACCGTACCGACGTCGTCCAGTTGAACGCCGGCCTCGAAGGATTCGATCTGCTGCTTGATCAGCGCGCTGATCTCCTCCGGGCGGATGCTCAATCACGACACCCCCATCTGGGTACGTCCGGCTGCCAGTCGCTGACGAAGCGCCCGGAGCCTGCCGCGCAGGCTGGCGTCGATGCGGCGGTCGCCGACCTGCACCACCAGCCCGCCGATGACGTCGGGGTCCACCTCGGCGTGGACGCGCACGTCCACGCCCAGGGCCCTGGACAGCTCCCGCGCCGTCCGCTCCACCAGTTCACCCGGCAGGGGGACGGCGCTGGTGAGCCGGGCGTGTCGGACCCCGCGCGCTTCGTCGTAGATGCGGCCGAATTCCTCGGCGATCAACGCCAGGTACGGCTCGCGGCGTTTCCTGACGACGAGCCGGAGAAAATTGAGCGCGTATGACGAAACCCGCCCGCCGAAGACGGCCTCGATCAACTGGCGCTTGCGGGCGGGAGGCACCTGGGGGTGCTCCAGCGTCACCCGCAGGCGCGGGTTCTGTTCCAGCGCCTCGACGATGGCCCGCAGGTCCTGGTGGATGCGCTCCGCCAGGTCATGCTCCCGGGCCAGCAGGAACAGGCCCCGGGCGTAGCGCCGGGCGATGGTCCGGTTCTTCACTGGACGCGACCCACCTCAGCGATGGCCTCTTCGGCCAGCCGCCGCTGCTCCTCGCCGTCCAGCCGCCGGCGGATGATGCGCTCGGCCGCCAGCAGGGCCAGGTCGGCGGCCTCCTGGCGCAGGGCGGCGATGGCGTCGTCGCGCTCCCGCTGGATTCGCTCCCGGGCCTGCTGCAGCAGCCGCTCGGCTTCCTCCTGGGCGGCCTGGAGCCGCTCCTGGCGGAACCGCTCGGCGGTCTGCTCGGCCCGCTCGATGATGGCCTGGGCCTCCCGCTGGGCGGCGGCCAGGCGCTCCTGGTATTCCCTGTTCAACGCCTCAGCCTGCTCACGAGCCTTGCGGGCTTCCTCGAGGCCCGATTCGATGGTCTGGCGGCGCTCCTCCAGCATCTTCATGACCGGGCGATAAAACAGGCGCGTAAGCAGAAACAGGAAGATGGCAAAGCTGATGACCGTCCATACGGTCTCCCAGACGTTAAACAGCTCGGCCATGTTGCTTTGCGGCCCCCTTTTCGCCGGCGCCCAGGCGGGCGCCCGCGAATCCAGGCTCCACCGTGGGCGGCGGCCGCCCGGCCGCCGCCCACGGCCGCACGATCTTCCGGGAATCAGCCGGTCACACGACCCGCCAGGATGAAGATCATGGCGAACACGAAGAGCGTCAGCGACTCAATGAAGGCCAGCGACAGGATCAAGGCCGACTGGACGTTGCCGGCCGCCTCCGGCTGCCGCGCCACGGCGTCGAAAGCTGCGCTGGCCGTGCGCCCCTGCGCCGTGGCACCACCGATGGCGCTCAGCGCCAGGCTGAAGATGCCGACGGCTGCAAACAAGCCGATGGACGAAATCACAGCTAACCCTCCCTTCCAGCCTGCCCACGGGCACGTGCCGCAACTGGAGAGCCGGCACCTGCAGGCAAATCAATGGTGGTGCTCGCTGGCCGCCCCCACGTAAACCGCCGTGAGCGTGGTGAAGATAAGGGCCTGTACGAAACCGGCCACCATCTCAAGGGCGGTGACGAAGATGGGCAGCGGCAGCAAAAACGGGATGGCGGCAACGATGCCGATCATCACCGACAGGGCGGTTTCCCCGGCGAAGATATTGGCGAACAAACGCAGCGACAGGGAGAACGGCCGCACCAGTTCTTCGATGATGCCCAGCGGCAGCATCAGCGGCGTCAGCAGCGGCGGGTCGAAGAGGTGCTTGTAGTATGCGCCGCGGGTTTCCTTGACGGCGGTGTACTGCACGAACAGGAAGACGAACACCGCCAGGCCCGCCGTGACCCCCCAGTGGCTGGTGGGCGGCACGTACCAGGGCAGGTGCGGCAGGATCGGGATCAGGCCTGAATAGTTCGAAATCAGGATGAAGAGAAAGAACGTGGCCGGAATGGGCAGGTAGCGCCAGGCCCGTTCCGGGCCCATGATCCGGCTGGTCCAGGAATGCAGGCCTTCAATGGCCAGCTCGAGGACGTTCTGCAGGCGGCTGTTGGGCACCATCTCCAGGCGGCGGGTCACCAGCCAGGCCAGCAGGAGAATGAACGCCATCACCGCCCAGAGGCCGACCACCGCCGATGTGACCGGAGCGGGACCGATGTAAAAGAGGGCGTCGCTGCCGTGCTCGGAGGCAGCCAGCGCAAATTCGTGCGTCGACATTCAGCCGCCCCTCCTCCGCCGTTGATTCTGCCAGGGTGACAGGATGTTGACAAGGAGAAGCGCCGCGGCGGCCACGCCCACCGGCAGCGGCTCCCCCCAGATGCCGTAGGCGGCGGCCAGGCCGGCCAGGCTGACCAGCAGCCGCACCTGGAACGCGCCCTGGACCTTTCGGATGGCCGCCTGCGCCTGCTTCGCGTCGGCGCCGGCCGCCGCCATCTGGTTCAGGGCGCGGGCGGTGATCACGTGGTTGATGCCGCCGACCAGCAGGCCCCAGGCGCCGGCCAGCACCACATCCCACATGGGCCCCTGCGTCCTTTCGTCGGGGGTGCCGCCTCGCAGCGGCGCCTTCAGGGACGGGCGCCCCGCAGTTCCCGCCAGAGCATTCGGAACGCGGCGGTGATGCCCAGAGCGACGCCCGCCAGCGCCAGCCAGGGGTCGGTGCCCAGGCGCCGGTCGAGCCAGGCGCCGCCGTAATACCCGATCAGGATGCCGCCTACAAGGTTGAAACCGAAGTTGAGGGCGGCGCTCATCCCTCGGAAGCGGCGGCGCTCGTCGTCCCGGGACTCCTTCACCGGCGGTCCCACCCGCTACTTTCTAACACACGGGCGGCGGCCGGGCAAGGCGGCGGGCTCAACCGTCCCACTCGTCGGGCCTTTCCGTCGACAGGCCCAGCCAGCAGGCCAGTCCCTGCACCGTGCGGCGGGCTGCCTGGCCGTCGCCGTAGGGGTTGCGGGCGGTGGCCATGGCACGGTATGCCTCGGGGTCATCCAGCAGCCGCAGGATGGCCGCCGTCACCGCGTCCGGATCGGTGCCCACCTGCTGCACGGTCCCGGCCGCCACAGCCTCGGGCCGCTCGGTGGCGTTGCGCAGCAGCAGCACCGGCTTGCCCAGGGCCGGCGCCTCCTCCTGAAGCCCGCCCGAGTCGGTGACCACGAAGGCGCAGCGGGCCATCAGGTTGGCCCACTCGTCGTAGTCCAGCGGCGGGCTGAACAGGTGGGCGCGGGGATGTCCATCCAGGTACCGGGTGACCACGCCGGCCACCTCGGGATTGCGGTGGACCGAGTACACCAGGCACACGTCGTCGCGGGCGTCCAGGACCCGGCGCAGGGCGCGGCAGATGTCGTGCATGGGCCGTCCCCAGTTCTCCCGGCGGTGGGCCTCCACGGCCAGCACGCGGCGCCCGCCGTCCAGGATGCCGGCCAGGCCCGGGGTCCGGAAGGTGTAGTCCGGCCGCACCGTCATCAGCAGGGCGTCGATGGCGGTGTTGCCGGTGACGAAGATGCTGCGGCCGTCGATGCGCTCGGCCAGCAGGTTGTCGCGGGCCTGGCGGGTGGGCGCGAAGTGGATGTCGGCGATGGCGTCGGTGATGCGGCGGAAGATCTCCTCAGGGAACGGCTCGTACTTGCGGTAGGTGCGCAGCCCGGCCTCCACGTGACCCACGGGTACGCGCGCGTAGAACGCCGCCAGCGACGCGGCGGCGGTGGTGGCCGTGTCGCCGTGGACCAGGACCACGTCGGGCCGCTCGGCCTCGAGCAGCCGCTCCAGGCCCTCCAGGACCCGCACCGTGACGTCGGTCAGGCTCTGCCGGGGCCGCATGATGTCCAGGTCGTGGTGGACCGGAAGGCGGAACAGACGCAGGACCTGGTCCAGCATTTCCCGGTGCTGGGCCGTCACGGTGACGATGGGCTCCATCCCGGGATGCCGTTCCAGTTCCCGGACCACGGGGGCCATCTTGGTGGCCTCGGGCCGCGTGCCGAAGACCACCATGACGCGGGCCCGGCTCAGGACTTCACGTTCCTCTCCTGCTGCTGCGGGAACAGGCCGAAGCGCCGGGCGAAGAAGTACGTGGACGCGGCGACCAGCGTGAAGATCAGGATGGCCCCCACCGTCTCCACCGCCGTCAGGGCCCAGGCGCTGATCCCCAGCCAGCCGCTGATGAGGTACAGCACGATGACCGCGTCGCGGTGGCTGAGGCCCATGTCCAGCAGCCGGTGGTGCAGGTGCTGGCGGTCGGCCTCGCCGATGGGCCGGCCCGCGGCCACCCGGCGCACGATGGCCAGGAAGGTGTCGGCGATGGGCAGGCCCAGGGCCAGCACCGGGATGCCCAGGGCCACCACCGTGGTGGTCTTGAGCAGGCCCTCCACCGATACCACCGCCAGGCCGAAGCCCAGGAACATGGCGCCGGCGTCGCCCATGAAGATCCGGGCGGGGTTGAAGTTGTAGGGCAAGAAGCCCAGGGCGGCTCCCGCCAGCGCCGCCGACAGCACGATGCTCAACTCCGGCAGCCCCGTGTGCATGGCCGTCAGCAGCAGGGTGGTGGAGGCGATGGAGGCGATGCCGGCCGCAAGCCCGTCCAGGCCGTCGATCAGGTTCATCACGTTGACCAGAGCCACGATCCAGGCCATGGTCAGCGGGTAGGACCAGGCGCCCAGGGCCACCACGCCGGGCCCGAAGGGATTGCTGACCCACTCGACCCGGACGCCCATGGCCACCGTCAGGGCCGCCACCGCCACCTGGCCCGCCAGTTTCGCCGCGGGCCGCAGCCGGATCTTGTCGTCGACGACGCCCAGGGCCACGATGGCCGCGCCGCCCAGCAATACGCTGCGGGTGGTGGGGTCGGCCAGGCCGTAGCGCCAGGCCAGCGCCGCCGCGAAAGCCAGGAAGATGGCCAGGCCGCCCAACTGGGGCACGGGACGCTGGTGGACGCCGCGGGGGCTGGGCATGGCCAGAAACCCGGTCAGGATGGCCAGCCGTCTCACCAGCGGCGTCGCCGCCAGCGCCACCGCGGCCGCCAGCAGGAACGCCATGAGCGCTGTCGTTCCCGTCAAACTCGCTCCCCCCACGGGCCACCGGGGCCCATTCCGGATACTACCTTAACGCCGGGGTGGAGACATGCGTACCGGAGGGGTTACCCGTAACGCAATTGTAACCGCCCCTCACTCCAGGGCGCGGATCTTGTCCACCCGGCGCTGGTGCCGGCCGCCGGCAAAGGGCGTGGTGAGCCACACCCGGGCGATCTCCAGGGCCATCAGCGGGCCGATCAGGCGGCCGCCCAGGGTCAGCACGTTGCTGTCGTTATCCTGCCGGGTGAGCCGTGCCGAGACCGGCTCGCTGCAGCAGGCGGCCCGCACGCCTGGGATCTTGTTGGCGGCGATGGCCATGCCGATGCCCGTGCCGCAGATGAGGATGCCGCGGTCCGCCCGGCCCTCGGCCACCGCCCGGCCCACCGCCGCGGCGAAGTCGGGGTAGTCGCACGACGACCGGTCGTGGGTGCCCAGGTCGTCGATCTCGTACCCCTCCTCGGCCAGGGCGGCCCGCAGGTACTCCTTCAGGTCGAAACCCGCATGGTCGGAACCGATGGCGATGCGCACCCGATCACGTCCCTTCCTGGCCGCGCCAGCGGGCCAGCAGCCGGCGCAGCAGGGTTTCGATCTCGTCCAGGGTGGCCCGGTAACGGGCCTCGCCGCCGCCGATGGGGTCTTCGACGTCCCGCTCCGGCCGCCCGCCCTGCTCGCCCAGGGTCCAGATCTTTCCCGCGGCCTGCGGGTAGGCGTCCCGCAGCCGATCCCGCTGCCCGCGGGTCATGGTCAGGACCAGGTCGGCCCAGGCCAGGTCGGCCTCCTGGAGCAGCCGCGCCCGGTGGTCGCCCAGGGCGATGCCCCTTTGGGCCAGGGCGGCGGCCGCCTCCGGCGTGGCCGGCGCCCCTTCCAGGGCGCCGGTTCCCGCCGACCGCACCTCCAGGTCCAGCCCCGCTTCCACGGCCAGGGCCCGCAGCAAGGCCGCCGCCATGGGGCTGCGGCAGGTGTTGCCGGTGCAGACCAGCAGCACCCGCCGCGGCACGGGCCCGCCGCCTCCCGCCGCGCCGCGGTTCCCCCCGGCCGCCGCCTCGCCGCCTCCCGCCGCGCCCGCTCCCCGCACCTCGGTGGCGGCCCGCAGCAGCCGGTCGTTGACGGCCAGGCCCACGCCCAGGGGCGGGTAGGTGTGGGCCACCGCAGCGTCCACCCCGGCGTCGTCCACCCGGCGCAGGGCGTCGAACAGCCGTCGCGCCGCCTGCACCGAATCCGTGTACGGTCCCAGAGGCACCACGGCATCGGCCTCGCCGGACAGGGCCCGGGTTACCTCGTCGGCGCCCAGGACCGCCACCTTCAGGCCCTCCTGCCGCAGGCGCCGGATCTCCCGGCGCACGCCCTCCACCGCCGCCTCCAGGTCGCGGGCCGGTCCTGCGCGGACCACCACCAGCCGCGTGGACGGTGCGTAGTGGCGGTAGCGGGTGCCCGGGGACCGGGCCAGCCTGGGATCGGCCGCGGCACCCTCCCCAGCGGGGTCCCAGGGTAGGGGAACCTCCACCTCGCCCAGCACCTCCCGCAGGCTGTCGACGCCGATGCCGCCGGGCCGCAGCAGCAGCGGCACGGGACCCGTCAGGTCCACCACCGTCGATTCCACGCCAACGCTGGTGGGCCCGTCATCGATGACCACGTCCACCAGGTCGCCCAGTTCCGCCAGCACGTGCTCCGCCCGGGTCGGGCTGGGCCGTCCCGACCGGTTGGCGCTGGGCGCCGCCAGGGGCCCGGCCAGTTGAATCAGGTCCCGGGCCACGCGGTGGGCCGGCGCCCGCACGGCCACCGTGGGCAGGCCGGCGCTGACGGCCTCGGGCACCAGGGAACTGCGGGGCAGGATCAGGGTCAGGGGACCGGGCCAGAAAGCGTCGGCAGCGGCCTGGGCCGCCTCGGGCCAGCGGGTGCAGAGCCGGCGCGCGTCGTCGGGCCCGGCGACGTGGACGATCAGCGGGTTGTCGGGCGGGCGGCCCTTGGCGGCGAAAATGCGCTCCACGGCGCCCGGCACCTCGATGGACGCCCCCAGGCCGTAGACGGTCTCGGTGGGAAAGGCCACCAGGCCGCCGGCGCGGAGCACCGCCGCAGCCTCCTGCAGCACCCGGCGGTAGTCCCGATCCCGGCGGTCCAGGCCGCGCACGCTGAGCAGGCGCACCTTCACCGCCGCTCCCCCCGAGGCGGGACGGCCGGCCCCCGCAGGGCCGACACCACCCGCGGCCTGCCAGCGTAGTCGCTGTCGATGCGGACCGCCTCCAACCGGGGACAGCGCTCCAGCAGTTCCGCCACCTGGCCCGCCCGGTGGGGCGCCACCTCCAGGGCCAGCAGGCCGCCAGGCTTGAGCAGGGCCGGGGCGCCGGCCACGATGGCACGGTAGGCCGACAGGGGATCGGCGCCGGTGAACAGGGCCACCGGCGGCTCGAAGCAGCGCACCTGGGCGGCCAACCCGGCCGCCTCCTCCAGGGCCACGTAGGGCGGGTTGGCGGCCACGGCGTCCAGTCGACCCCGCAGCCCCGCCGCCAGCAGCGGCCGGCACCAGGAGCCCTGGAGCAGCGTCACGCGGCCGGCCAGGCCCAACCGCGTCACGTTGCGCCGGGCCGTGGCCAGGGCCCGCGGGTCGATATCCACGGCGTACACCCGGGCCAGCGGCAGTTCGTGGGCCAGCGCCGCCGCCACCGCGCCGCTGCCGGTGCCCAGGTCGGCCAGCAGCGGCCGCGACACCGCCGTCCCCCGCACGTGCTCCAGCACGCTCTCCACCAGGTGCTCGGTCTCGGGCCGGGGGATCAGCACCGCCGGCGAAACTTCCAGCGTCAGCGACCAGAACTCCGCCCGGCCGATCAGGTACTGCAGCGGTTCGCCGGCGACGCGCCGCCTGAGCAGGCGGTCAGCGGCCGCCCGCTGGCCGGGCTCCAGCGGCCGGTCGGCCTCCAGGACCACGTCGGCGGCCGACAGGCCCAGCACGTGGCCGGCCAGGACCCGTGCCTCCAGCCCGGCGGCTTCCACGCCGGCCTCCTTCAGCACCGCCGCGGCCCGGCGAACCCACTGCCCGGCGGTGACGGCGGCCAGGGCCGTCACGCCCCGTCCCCGGCGGCCACCAGCTGGTCCAGCAGCAGGTCCAGGTCGCCGGCCAGCACCTCGTCCAGGCGGTGCAGGGTGATGCCGCCGCGGTGGTCGGTGACCCGCGACTGGGGGAAGTTGTAGGTTCGGATCCGCTCGCTGCGGTCGCCGGTGCCCACCTGCTTGCGGCGCGCCTCGGCCTCCTTCTGCCGCCGTTCCGACTCCAGGCGGTCGTACAGGCGCGCCCGCAGGATCTTCATGGCCCGCTCGCGGTTCTTGTGCTGCGACTTCTCATCCTGGCACGTGACCACGATGCCGGTGGGCAGGTGGGTGATGCGGATGGCCGATTCGGTCTTGTTCACGTGCTGGCCGCCGGGGCCGCTGGCCCGGAAGGTGTCGATCTGCAGGTCGTCGGGATCGATGGTCACGTCCACTTCCTCAGCCTCGGGCAGCACCGCCACCGTGGCCGTGGAGGTGTGGATGCGGCCCGCCGACTCGGTAACCGGCACCCGCTGGACCCGGTGGACGCCGCTCTCCCACTTCAGGCGGCTGTAGGCCCCGCGGCCCGACACGCTGAAAATGACCTCGCGGATGCCGCCCAGGTCGCTCTCCTGCAGCGACAGGACCTCGGTCTTCCATCCCCGGCGGTCGGCGTAGCGCTGGTACATGCGGAACAGGTCGGCGGCGAACAGGGCCGCCTCGTCGCCGCCGGCGCCGGCCCGGATCTCCATGATCACGTTCTTCTCGTCGTTGGGATCCCGGGGCTCCAGGGCCTCCTTAAGGCGCGCGTCGAGCCCGCTGATCAGGTCCTGCAGGCGGCGCCGCTCCTCCTGGATCCAGCGCAGGGTCTCGGCGTCGGCGCCCTCCTCTTCCAGGGCCCGGGCCTCCTCCAGGTCCGCCACGGCTTGCCGGCGCCGGCGGATCAGGTCCACCACGTCTTCCAGGGACGCGTGCTCCTTGAGCAGTTCCCGGTAGCGGGCGGCGTCGGCCATGACCTCGGGGTCGGCGATCAGGCGGTTCAGTTCCTCGTAGCGGCGCTCCAGTTCGTCATACCGCCGCTCCAGGACGTCGAGCCGCTGGTTCATGCCGGCACCTCGCCGCTTTCGGCCAGCACCGCCTCCAGGGCCCGGATCGCCACTTCAATCTGCTGGTCGTCAGGCTCCCGGGTGGTGAAGCGCTGCAGCCACAGGCCCGGCGCGATCACCGGCCGCCACAGGGGCGACCGTGAACGGCCCGAGGCCCGCAGGAACTCGTAGGCCACGCCGGCCACCACCGGCAGCAGGGCCAGGCGCACCAGGATCCGCTGCCAGAAACCCGGCCACCCGAAGAACGAAAACAGCACCACGCTGATCAGCGCCACCAGCAGCAGGAAGCTGGTGCCGCAGCGGGGGTGCAGGATCGGGTAGGGCCGCACCGCCGCCACCGTCAGCTGGTCGCCCTGCTCCAGGGCGTGGATGACCTTGTGCTCGGCGCCGTGGTACTCCAGCACCCGTCGGATGTCGTTCATGCGCGCGATGGACGCCACGTACGCCAGCAGGATCAACAGCCGCAGCAGGCCCTCGATCAGGTTGTGGACCGAGGGCCCCAGGCCGAGCGGGTCCAGCAGCGACACCAGCCAGGTGGGCAGGACGATGAACAGGGCCACCACCAGAGCCACCGACAGCAGCAGGGTGCCCACCATCTCGCCGCGCCCCAGCTTCTCGTCCTCGGCGGCGGCAACTTCGTTGGCCGAGAACAGCAGGGCATCGATGCCCAGGACCAGGGCTTCGTACAGGGCCACGGCGCCGCGGACCAGCGGAAGCCCCAGCAGGCGGTGGGCCCGCGTCAGCGGCCGGTAGGGCCGCCGGCGCACGCTGATGCTGCCGTCGGGGCGGCGCACGGCCACGGCGATGCCCTCGGGGCCGCGGATCATTACACCCTCGATGACCGCCTGACCGCCGTAGTCGTAGCCTGACCGGCGCTCCATTCCCGCTCACCCCAGAAACGTCGCATAGAGCATGCCTGAACCATGAACAAAGAGCAGAGCCGCCGGGGCCCTGCTCTCCTGGAATGACGTCGCCGCCGGGCGCGGGATGTGATCAACCGCGCCGGGCGTAATCACCGTACTTGCGGCGGAAGCGCTCCACCCGGCCGCCGGTGTCGACGATGCGCTGCTGCCCGGTAAAGAAGGGATGGCAGTTGGCGCACACTTCCACCCGCAGGTTCTGCTTGGTGGTGCCCACCTCGTACACGGCGCCGCAAGCGCAGGTGATGGTCGTGATGTAATACTCCGGATGCAGCCCGGCCTTCATACAGCGTCACCTCGCACGTCGCACGGCCGATTATACCACACCCGTCCCGAAACCCAAGCCGTCTCAACTGCGGCGGGCACCCACGGCCTCGCCCCGCATCTCGCGGCGCACCTGGTCCAGGAACTCGGCGTTGCTCTTGGTGTTGCGGATGCGGTCGATGATCAGGTCCAGGGCCTCGGCCGGCTCCATGTTGTGGGTGAACTTGCGGATGGCCCAGACCAGCCGCAGTTCCTCCTCGGAAAGCAGCAGTTCCTCGCGCCGGGTGCCCGAGCGCTTGATGTCGATGGCCGGGAAGATGCGCTTCTCGGCCAGCTTGCGGTCCAGGTGCAGTTCCATGTTGCCGGTGCCCTTGAATTCCTCGTAGATGACGTCGTCCATGCGGCTGCCGGTGTCGATCAGGGCGGTGGCGATGATGGTCAGGCTGCCGCCTTCCTCGATGTTGCGGGCCGCGCCGAAAAACCGCTTGGGCTTGTGCAGCGACGCCGGGTCGAGGCCGCCTGACAGGGTACGGCCGCTGGGCGGGATCACCAGGTTGTGGGCCCGGGCCAGGCGGGTGATGCTGTCCAGCAGGATCACCACGTCCTTGCCGTGCTCCACCAGGCGCTTGGCCCGCTCCAGGACGATGTCGGCCAGTTTCACGTGATTTTCGGGCGCCTCATCGAAGGTGGAAGCCAGCACCTCGCCCCTGACGGACCGCTCCATGTCGGTGACCTCTTCAGGCCGCTCGTCGATCAACAGCACCAGCATCACCACGTCCGGGTAATTGGCGGCGATACCGTTGGCGATGTGCTTGAGCAAGATGGTCTTGCCCGCCTTGGGCGGCGAGACGATCAGCGCCCGCTGGCCCTTGCCGATGGGCGCGAACAGGTCGATGAGCCGCGTCGAGATCTCGGTGGGGTCGTGCTCCAGGGTCAGGCGCTCGTTGGGGAAGATGGGGGTCAGGCCGTCGAAGTGGAGCCGTTGGGAGGCTTCCTCCGGGTCGTAGCCGTTGACCGCCTCGATCTTCAGCAGGGCGAAGTACCGCTCGTTCTCCTTGGGATGGCGCGCCTGCCCGCTGACCAGGTCGCCCGGGCGCAGGTCAAAGCGGCGGATCTGCGACGGCGAGACGTAGATGTCTTCCTTGGAAGGCAGGTAGTTGACCGCCCGCAGGAAGCCGTAACCCTCGGGCATGATGTCCAGGATGCCCTCGGCGAAGAGGTGCCCTTCCTGCTGGGTGCGGGCCTTGATGATCTCGTAGATCAGTTCCCGCTTGCGCATGTTGCTGTAGCCCGGGATGTTCATCTCCTTGGCCAGGGCGTACAGCTCGCGGAGTGTCATGTGCTCCAGCTCGGCGACGTCCATAAAGGTTCACCTCGTTCGGGCGGGGTGCGGACAGGCGCAGGGCGATGGTCGAACCCGGAAGATCCTTCCCCCGCAGATCATTGGGCCCCAGCAAAACGGGCGTGCCAATCCTTGAGAAACCGCTCCAGGCCGCTGTCGGTCAGCGGGTGGGCGATCATCTGCTGCATGACCTTGAACGGCATGGTGGCGATGTGGGCGCCCGCGCGGGCCGCCTCGGCCACGTGCCGCGGGTGCCGGATGCTGGCGGCGATCACCTCGGTTTCGATGCCGTGTCGGGCGAAACACTCTACCACGTCGCGCACCAGCGCCATCCCGTCGTGCCCGATGTCGTCCAGGCGGCCGGCGAAGGGGCTGACGTAAGCCGCCCCTGCCCGGGCGGCCGCCAGGGCCTGGTTCAGCGAGAAAACCAGCGTCATGTTGACGCGGATGCCCATGGACGCCAGGCGGCTGCATACCGCCAGGCCGTCGGGCGTCACCGGCACCTTGACGACCACGTTGGGATGAAGGGCGGCCAGGGCCTGGCCCTGGCGCACCGCGGCCTCCACCTCGGTTTCGATGACCTCGGCGCTGACGGGACCGTCGACCACTGCGCAGATTTCCTGGATGCGCCGCTCTAGGTCGACGCCCTCCGCCGCCACCAGGGTGGGGTTGGTGGTGACACCGCCTAAAATACCCCAGCGGGCCGCCGTGCGAATCTCGTCAAGATTGGCAGTATCGAGAAACAGCCTCATGTTTCTCTCCTTGCAAACCGGGACATGCGGCCCGCGTCGCCCGTCCGGGCACGGAAGGATCGGATCTGGAACCGGCTACCGGCGCGGGTCCGCGCTGCGAATTTTCGTGGAGGATGGAGAGCTTTCCGCCTCGCGTTCAGGTGGTGCGAGAAGCCGCGAATTCCGTGAACGTACCCCGGTCGGCCGGGTACCTTTCCATGTTAGCATACGCGCCGGCCGTGGCAAGTTCCTGCGCCGCGCAAGGCGGCGCGCCGGGCCGCCCCCGCCGGGCGGCCGGCCCAGACCAGGATACGCTGCTCAGCCGCCGCCGGTTCCGGGGTCCAGGACCCCGGCCACCATGAGGCGCAGGTCGGCGATGTCGAAGGGCTTGCCCAACAGGGTTACGCCCGGGGGCAGCGGGCTCAGGGCCACGTCCCGGCCTGTGATGACCACCACCGCCGCCGACGGCCGCCGGGCCTGGACCGCCTGGATCATGGACACCGGCGTGGGCGCGCCCGGCAGGCCCAGGTCCAGCAGCACCACCCGGTAGTCCCGCTCCTCCAGCAGGGCTACGGCGGTGGACCAGTCGGGCGCCTCGTCCACGGCCGCCAGGTCCCGGAGGGCCACCTGGATCAGCCGGCGCACGCCGGGGTGATCGTCCACCAGAAGAAGCGGCGGCCGCGGGTCCTTCATCGGCGCCCCCACAACTCCGCCAGGCGCCGGTGCAGCACCGGGCTTTCGGACGGCGCCCGGCCGGTGCCGAAGGGAGGCTGCACCGCGCCCGGAGTCGACTGGAACTCGCGCCGGCCGTGGGCCGCCGGCAGCACCTGCAGGCGGGCCCCCGCACCCGCCCAGCTCGCCGGCTGCCGCAGGATCAGGCGTCCCTGGGGCGCCGCGTACACGCGCCCGTCGATCCACACGTGGGCCGCCACCGGGCGGAAGGTCACGGCGTCCACCACCGTCAACGTCGTCCAGGCCAGGCCGGGGGGCCGGGCAGGCACCGCCTGCACCACCACGCGCACGGACGGCTGCCCGGTCTCGATGACGATGGGCACCACGCCCAGCAGGTAGCCGGCAGCGGTGTCCTCCACCGCCAGGACCGCGTGGTGCAGCCCACTGCCGGCCGGGCGCGGGATGCCGGCATGGATCGTCCAGGTGGCGGCGCCGGGCTCGCCGGCGTCTGCCTGGCTGCGGATGGCGGCGGTGCCGGTGGGCAGCACCCGCACGTTGAGCTGGACGGGAATCCCCACCCGGCTGTCCGTCTCGCACCAGACCACGTACGTCCCCGGCTGCGGGAACCAGATCCGGACCACCTCGGCGCCGGGCCGGTCGCCGGCGCCCCGGCCCACCCGCTCCGGCGCCCCCGATGCCCGCCGGCGGTAGAGGAACAGGTCCACGTTGCCGCCGCCGGCGGCCGAGGCCGTCACCTCCAGCAGCGCGGTACCCTCGGGCACTCGCAGTTCGTGGTAGGCCGGCCGGGCCACCGACGCCCGCTCCTTGATGGTGACCACCTCGGGCGCGTCGGTGGACGGGCCCAGGGCCACCGCTTCCACCGGCCCCTGGTAGTTCAGCCGGCGCACCTGGATGCTGCGCGATGCCGCCGCCTCGCCTGGGCCGAAGGACACCCACCAGCGTTCGGGCGACCAGGTGAGGCCGGAGCCGCCCACCCGCAGGCGGTAGGACGCCGGTCCCAGGTCTCCACCCCGGACGAAGGGGGCTTCCACGATCAACTCCCAGATCCCCGGTTCCGGCAAGGGCATCTCGAACACCTGGCTGGGGCCCGCCGCGGTCCGGTGGGTGCCCAGCAGGCTGCCGGTCCACCAGCGGGTACCGTCGGGCCGGTAAACCAGCAGCCGCGCCGCCGCCCCGCCGGCACCGGCGGCCTCCACGCTGATCTCGGCCGTCAGGCCCACGGCCCCCGGCGGCACGGCGATGAAGTGCCGCCGCCAGGTGCCCGGCACAAGGACGCCGGCGCGATCCAGGGTCCGGCCCTCCAGCAGGGCCGTTTCCGGCACCACGAAGCTGTGCAGCAGGTCCACTGCCGCGTCGCCGCTGCGCAGGCGCACCCAACCGGCATAGAGCCCCGGGGCGTCCAGGGACGCCAGCGACACTTCCAGGCGGCGGGTGGTGCCGGGAGCCATCCGCAGCCGCTGCCGGTCCGGCAGCAGCCACGAAGCCGAGGGCTCCACCTGCCAGTCGCCGGTGCTGCCGCCCGGCCCAAGCCGCCAGGTGATGCCGCCCGGGGCGGTTCCCCGGTGGTGAACCGCGCCCGGCCCGGAGCGCAGTCCCCCGTCGGCCGGGACCTCAGGCAGCGCCGGCGGCGGCGCCGCCGGCGCGGGCCGCTGCAGGTATTCCCAGGCACCGGCCAGGGAAATGGCGCCGTAGCCCTGCTCCAACAGGTTGTATCCGGACAGGGCCCGGGCGCCCCGCTCCAGGGCCCGGCCCACCGATACCGGGTCCACCTGGAGGCCCCGGCGCCTGGCCGCGTCCAGCAGCAGCGCCGCCGCCCCGGCGGCGTGGGGAGCCGCGACGCTGGTGCCTTCGAAGACCAGGTAGCCGCCCTCGGAAGCCCACACCGGAACCGGCCCCGGCGCCCGGCCCGGCGCCACCACGTTGGGCAGCAGGCTGCCGTCGGCCCGGGGGCCCATGCCGCTGAAGGACCACACCCCAGGCGCAGCCGGCCGGTAGCCGAAGTCGGCTTCCACCATGTCCGGCGTGTAGAAGGCGCCCACGGCGAAGACGGACGAGGCGGAGCCCGGCGTGGAGCCGCTGCCGATGCCCGGACCGTCGTTGCCGGCGGCCATGATGATCAGGCAGCGGCAGTCGCGGGCGGCCCGCGTCAGGAAGTTGGCTTCGATGCCGCCGGCGTCCGGCGGCTCGGTCAGGGCGTCGATGCTGATGGTGATGATGTCGGCGCCGCGCAGCGAGGCGTAGTCCACCGCCGCGGCGATCTGGGACCAGGCGCCCTCGCCCGACGAGGACAGCGCCTTCAGCACCATCAACTGGGCCCCCGGCGCCACGCCCCGGAACGCCTCGCCGTCGTAGCCGGCGGCGACGCCGGCCACGTGGGTGCCGTGCCCGCTGCCGTCGAAGCCCAGGTTGACCAGGGAACCGTCCGGCGCCAGGTCCGTGACCACGAAGGCGGTGCGCGCCGCCGCCGGGTCACCCGGCGGGCGCAGAAAACCCACGGCCGGCTCCAGGCGGAAAGGCCGCAGGGGCTGCTCGTCGCTGAGGTCGCCGTCGCCGTCGCCGTCGACGATGACGGTGTCGTAGAGTCCCGGCTCCACCGTGTCCACGGCCACCACGGCGAAGCGGGTGCGGGACGACCCGTCGCCGTTGGCGTCGCCGCTGCCGAAGGCGCCCTGCGGTAAGCGCGCCTCGTCCAGAAGCCCAACGGCGTACACGCCGCTGGCAGAGCGCACCGGGCCCAGCCGGATCCGGCCGTCGGGTCCTTCGATCTCGCCGCTTTCGGGATCGCTGACGGCCACCGGCGTCAGGGGCACGTCGCCTTCGGCGGGACGGGTGCCGCCCAGGGCCGCGGCCCGGTCCTCGAAGGTCCCGGCGCCGCTGAAGTCCACCCAGTCCACGATCTTGGGCCGCCCCCGGGTGGTGAAGGCCAGCGCCGGGTGCGACGGGTCCACGCCGGTGTCGATGACGGCGATGATGATGCCGTCGCCGTCGGCTCCGGTGGCCTCCACCAGGGCCGTTGTGTCCATGGCTTCCAGGTTGAGGGCCATGCGCCGGGCCGCGGTCAGGGCCGACAGGCCCGGGCCGGCCGGCACGCCCGGGGCTTCGGGAGGATCCTGGGAACCCCGGGGATCCTGGGGTTCCTGAGTTTCCTGGGCTCCGGCCGCAGGCGGCCCCGAAGGCGGGTCGATCACCGCCGGCACCAGGGCCAGCGCCGCGGCCAGCGCCAGGGCGGCCACCCGCCGCCTCATCGCGCCGGCACCTCCCGCCGGTAGGCCTCCACGTACTGCAGCCGGCCCGTGGAGTCCAGGGCCGCCAGCAGGCGGTCGCCCAGGCGCAGGTCGCCGAAGGCGGCCCGGCGGCCGTCGATGAACACCACCACGTCGTCGGCGCCCAGGTACCAGCGGGCCGCGCCCGATGAGGGTCCCACGAACAGGCGCCCCCAGGTCAGGTCGGCCGCCCAGATCCGGCCGCGGACGTCGGCCCGCACCGCATCCACAGCCCGCACGCCGCCGTCCCGGGCCAGCACCAGGTACAGCAGGTCACCGGCCTGCAGGTCTGCCAGGGCGGCGGGCCTCCCGTTGCGCGCCACCGGCGCGCCGGCGTGGACGGCCCGGCTCCGCCGCTGGCCCTGGCCGTCCAGGTAAGTGATGCGCCCCAGCGACGGCACCGCCATGACCAGCCGGCCCTGCTCGGCGCCGCGCCAGGCCTCCACGTAGACGGGACCAGGACCCGAGGTGACCAGCGCCACCTCGTCCAGCACCCGCAACTCGGCCACCGGGACGCTGCGCCCGCCGTACCAGGCTTCGGCCGAGGCCGGAAGCCGGATGGACGCGTCTTCGCCGCCGTCGAGCCGGATGGCCAGTTCCACCCGGTCGCCGATGGGACGGGGCGCGGCGGTCAGGTAGCCCACCACGTCGAAGAGGGCGCCGCGGGAGCGCAGCAGGCGGGCCGTCACCGCCGCCGCCTCGGCCCGGGTCAGGATGCCGGCGGGCCGGAAACTGCCGTCGGGGTAGCCGTCCATCCAGCCTTCAGCCACCGCCGCCGCCGCGGCCCGGGCCGCCCAGGCGGGGATGTCGCCGGCGTCGGAGAACCGCGGCGCCGGCGAGGCGGCGCCGGCGCCGCCGGCCCGCGCGGCGATCACCGCCACTTCGGCCCGCGTGATGTACTCGTCGCCCCGGAACTGGTCCCCGGCATCCACCGGCAGCCAGCCCAGTTCCCAGGCCGCCTCCACGTACGCCCGTGACCAGTGGCCGGGCTCCATGTCGGTGAAAACCGGCGGCAGGTGCGCCAGAACCTGGGCGGGCACCGGCCGGTCCAGGGCCAGCACCATCATTCGGACGAATTCGGCCCGGGTCACGGGCCGCTCGGGATGGAACCTGCCGTCGGGGTAGCCCTGAACGATGCCGCGGGCGGCCAGCGGCGCCACGAAGGGACGGGACCAGTGGGATTCCACGTCGGTGAAAACGGCCGCAGCCGGAGATGGGACGGCCCAGAGGGTCGCCGCCAGCAGGACCATGCCGGTAAGGCCTCGGCGCACGGCGCTCGTCCCCAGTACGCTCATCCAGGGGAACCTATTCGCGGGAGACACGGCTCGTCCTGTCCGCCGGCGGGGTCAGCCGCTCAAGGGGCGGAACGGGCCGCGGCGTCCAGATCGTAGACGGTCAGGACGGTGGCCGGCGCTTCAGGCGGGCCCTGGCGCTGGACCACCAGCAGGCGGCGGCCGTCGTCGGTGATGTCGATCTCGACGCCGCGGCCCAGGAACATGCTGCGCGTGCGGGAAGCGTCGGGCGATGCCGCCAGCAGCACGTGTTCCTCTTCGCCGGCACCGCCGCCGGACCGGGGAACCGTCACGTAGTCCACCAGGACGGCGTCGGGAGCGGTCCACATGCCCCGCACCAGGGCCCGGCGGTTCTCGGGCACGGCGGGGAACAGGCGCAGCGTCACCTCGCCGGTGGCGGCGTCCAGCCCGTAGATGCCGGCACCGTCACCCACGTTGTAGATGTAGAGCGTCAGGCCATCGGGAGAGAAGGCGGGCTGGTTGCTCCCGCCCACGAACAGCGGCTTGCTCCACAGCAGGTTGCCTTCAATGTCGAACACGTAGGCGGTGCTGTCGGAGCCGCGGGTGGTCACCGCCACCCGGTCGCCGGCGGGCGAAAGCACCACCGACCGCTGGAATTCGCGGCTGATGTCCTGGTCCAGGAGCACCTGCCCGGAGCGCGACACCAAACGCACGTGGTCGGCGTCGTTGATCAGCAGCAGGTTGTCGCCGCGGCGGTAGAAGGCCGCCTGGGCATCCGGGGAGATCTTGAACTGGTTCAACTCGGTGCCCCTGGCGTCCAGCAGCAGCAGGCGCCCCGTCACCGGCTCCAGCAGGGCGAAGCGCTGGCCGTCGGCGGACATCACCAGGGACGCGCTGCTGCCGGTCACCCGCCGCCGCCACAGTTCCCGGCCCTGCAGGTCGAAGACGCTGACCACGGAATTGGACGAGCCGTCGCCGGCCACGGCGGAGACCAGGGGCGGGGTGCCGCGGACGTCGGCACGCAGGGTCTTCAGCCCGGCGTCGCTGTAGCGGAACTGCCAGAGCCGGCGGCCCCCCTTGTCCAAAAGGTCCAGGCCCAGGCCGCCGGGCAGCGACCCGTAGATCACCGTGTAGTCGCCCCGGGGTCCCATCTGGGCGCCCAGGAAGCCCTGGTACTTCTGGCGCCAGAGCACGGCCGCGCCGATGGGCTCCAGCGCCGCCAGGTCCACCTCCACCAGGCTCTCCGCCGATTCCCCGGGCAGGGTGGGCTGGACGTCGCCGATGGACCAGTCGGCCCACGACGTGCTGCAGCCGCCGGCGACAAGCGCCACCAGCAGCAGGACGACGGCCGCGACCCTGCGGCCTCTGGGAGCCACCGGCGCATCCCTCCCGTACCCGGCGGATCGGTGGTTTCATTGTAGCCCGGCCCGCCCGCGGCGCGGACCCGCCGGCCCGGCGTGTAACCAAAATGAAAACCCGGCCACAACGGCCGGGCTTGTGACGAGATTCGCCAACCGCATCGGGTTTGATCCCACGGGCGCTTCCGGGTTCGGCGCACTGGGCGATGCCGCGAAGGCCCCAGCCTGCGACGTGCAGGGATAAGGTTAAGCCCTCGGCCGATTAGTACCCGTTGGCTGAGGCCATTGCTGACCTTACACCTCGGGCCTATCAACCTCGTGGTCTACGAGGGGCCTTACTGGCTTGACGCCATGGGAGGCCTCGTCTTGGGGTGGGCTTCGCGCTTAGATGCTTTCAGCGCTTATCCCGACCGGACATAGCTATCCAGCCGTGCCCCTGGCGGGACAACTGGTACACCAGCGGTCCGTCCTTCCCGGTCCTCTCGTACTAGGGAAGGATCCCCTCAAGCCTCCTGCGCCCGCAGCGGATAGGGACCGAACTGTCTCACGACGTTCTGAACCCAGCTCACGTACCCCTTTAATCGGCGAACAGCCGAACCCTTGGGAGCTACTACACCCCCAGGATGGGATGAGCCGACATCGAGGTGCCGAGCCTCCCCGTCGATGTGGACTCTTGGGAGAGACCAGCCTGTTATCCCCGGGGTAACTTTTATCCGTTGATCGACGGCCCTTCCACACAGGACCGCCGGGTCACTAAGCCCGACTTTCGTCCCTGCTCGACCCGTCGGTCTCGCAGTCAAGCCCCCTTGTGCCTTTACACTCCGCGCACGATTTCCGACCGTGCTGAGGGGACCTTTGGGCACCTCCGTTACCTTTTGGGAGGCGACCGCCCCAGTCAAACTGCCCACCTGCCACTGTCCCCGACCCGGATTCACGGGCCCAGGTTAGAACTTCAGCAGGCCAAGGGTGGTATTCCACCGACGGCTCCCCCGAACCTGGCGGCCCGGGTTCGCAGCCTCCCACCTATCCTATACATGACCGGCCGAAATCCAATGGCAAGCTACAGTAAAGCTCCACGGGGTCTTTCCGTCCAGCTGCGGGTAGCCAGCGTCTTCACTGGCAGCACAATTTCACCGGGTCCCTCGTTGAGACAGCGCCCAGATCGTTACGCCTTTCGTGCGGGTCGGAACTTACCCGACAAGGAATTTCGCTACCTTAGGACCGTTATAGTTACGGCCGCCGTTTACTGGGGCTTCGGTTCGGACCTTCGCCCGCCGAAGCGGGCTAAGCCCTCCCCTTAACCTTCCAGCACCGGGCAGGCGTCAGCCCCTATACGTCGCCTTACGGCTTAGCAGGGACCTGTGTTTTTGGTAAACAGTCGCCTGGGCCTTTTCACTGCGGCCGCCTCGGGCTCGGCCGAAGCCTCACCCTACCGCGGCGCCCCTTCTCCCGAAGTTACGGGGCCATTTTGCCGAGTTCCTTAACGAGGGTTAACCCGCGCGCCTTAGGCTTCTCGCCTCGCCTACCTGTGTCGGTTTCGGGTACGGGCACCGGGAGCCTGGCTAGAGGCTTTTCTCGGCAGTGTGGGATCGGCCACTTCGGTACTCAATTCCCTCGGCGTCACCCCTCAGGGTTGCGTGGCTCCGGATTTGCCTGGAGCCACCCCCTCGGTGGCTTGCACGGGCACGACCGACGGCCCGCTGCGCCTACCCTCCTGCGTCACCCCATCGCTCGTAACGGCTCCGCGGTGGTACCGGAATGTCGACCGGTTGTCCATCGCCTACGCCTTTCGGCCTCGGCTTAGGTCCCGACTAACCCTGAGCGGACGAGCCTTCCTCAGGAACCCTTAGGCTTTCGGCGGGCTGGATTCTCACCAGCCTTTTCGCTACTCATGCCGGCATTCTCACTTGCCTGCGCTCCACACGCCCTCGCGAGCCGTGCTTCAGCGCCCAGGCAACGCTCCCCTACCGCTGCGCGGAACCCGCAGGATCCGCGCAACCCGCAGCTTCGGCGACAGGCTTGAGCCCCGTTACATTTTCGGCGCAGCGCCACTCGACCAGTGAGCTATTACGCACTCTTTCAAGGATGGCTGCTTCCAAGCCAACCTCCTGGTTGTCTAGGCAGCGCCACATCCTTTTCCACTTAGCCTGTACTTGGGGGCCTTAGCTGGCGGTCTGGGTTGTTCCCCTTTTGACGCTGGAGGTTATCCCCCAGCGACTGACTCCCACGCAGCACGCACGCGGTATTCGGAGTTTGAACGGGTTCGGTAACCTTGGTGGGCCCCTAGCCCGATCAGTGCTCTACCCCCGCGGCGCTCGTACGTGAGGCTAGCCCTAAAGCTATTTCGGGGAGAACCAGCTATCTCCGGGTTCGATTGGCATTTCACCCCTACCCACAGCTCATCCGATGACTTTTCACTGCCAACCGGTTCGGGCCTCCACGCGGTCTTACCCGCGCTTCACCCTGGCCATGGGTAGCTCACCCGGTTTCGGGTCTACGGCAGACGACTAACGCCCTGTTCAGACTCGGTTTCCCTGCGGCTCCGGACCTTCAGGCCCTTAACCTCGCCGCCTACCGTAACTCGCCGGCTCATTCTGCAAAAGGCACGCCGTCAGGCGATGCGCCGAAGCGCATCCCCCTCCGACTGCTTGTAGGCACACGGTTTCAGGTTCTATTTCACTCCCCTTCCGGGGTGCTTTTCACCTTTCCCTCACGGTACTGGTTCACTATCGGTCGCTTTGGGTATTTAGCCTTGGAGGGTGGTCCCCCCGGCTTCCCACGGGATACCACGTGTCCCGTGGTACTCGGGGACACGACCGGCTGCTTCTCGAGCTTTCGCCTACGGGGCTGTTACCCTCTACGGCAGGCCTTTCCAGGCCGCTTCGGCTAGCCCGATCAGCAACCGTGGTGCTCCGCAGCGCACCGCGTCGCGCCCCACAACCCCCAACCGGCAACGGCTGCGGCCTTGGCACCGGCTGGGTTTGGGCTCTTCCCCGTTCGCTCGCCGCTACTGAGGGAATCTCGGTTGATTTCTTTTCCTCCGGGTACTAAGATGTTTCAGTTCCCCGGGTGGCCCCCGACCCGGCTATGGATTCACCGGGCGGTGCCGCGGCATTACCCGCGGCGGGTTTCCCCATTCGGGCATCCCCGGATCGACGCCTGCTTGCGGCTCCCCGAGGCTTATCGCAGCTGGCCACGCCCTTCATCGGCCCAAAGCGCCTAGGCATCCACCGTGTGCCCTTTGTAGCTTAACCTAAGGCACGTCGAACCGGC